>JAZPZY010000068.1:0-10344 GCA_045544955.1 Eubacteriales bacterium | reverse complement strand
CCGCAAGTGGCGGATAATTCGACGAGCCTATAGGCTCAGCGTGTGAAATGCCCCAAGGGGGCTTGTGCAAGACACCAGCACGGCTGGTGGTTATGACTTATAGAGTAAAGGTTTTTGGGAAGGGGTCCGGGGAAACCCTTTTTGCAAAAAGGGTTTCCCCGCTTCTCTCCCCGCCTATTCACATCATCCCCCGTACCGTCTCCGCAATCGCCTCTGCCGATATGGGCAGATCACGGGCGGTGATTCCGTGGGGAACGAATCCGTCTACGGCACAGATCCGCACCGGCACGCCCGGACGGCGTGCGGACAGCAGAGCGGCGATCTGCTCGCCGATGCCGCCCCGACGCATGCCCTCCTCTGCTATGCATACGGCTTCCGCCTCCCCTATGGCGGTGAGAATATCCTCTGCCGGCAAAGGGGCGATCGTGAGAAGACGCACCACCCGTACCCGGCACCGAAGGGAGAGTTCCTCCGCCGCCGGCGTCACCTCGGCGATCTCACTGCCGTAGGTGATAAGGGCGATTTTTTTACCCCCGTCACCGAAATCCGCCGCGGCCAGCGTCCCTGATCCATTGTACGAAAACCCATCCCGTGCATATGCCGGCTCGCCGCCCCGGGGATAGCGGATGATCGTAAGTGATTCCGCCGATGCCGCCTGCCTGAGACAGTCACGCAGCTCCCCATAGGAATCCGGAGAGAAGATCGTAACGCCGGGAATGGGCGAGAACAGCCCCACGTCAAACAGCCCCTGATGCGTCACCCCGTCTCCGGGGATCACGCCGCACCGATCCAGTGCCAGAATCAGCGGCAGCTTCTGCAGTGCCCCGTCGTGGAGCACCTGATCGAACGCCCGCTGGGCAAAGGTGGAGTACAGTGCCAGAACCGGAATCTGCCCGGCACGGGCAAGCCCTGCGGCAAAGGTCACCGCGTGCTCCTCGGCGATGCCTGCGTCAAAGAACCGGTCCGGGAACCTCTCCGCAAAAGCGGCAAGCCCCGTGCCGTCCCGCATGGCGGCGGTCACGGCACAGATCCTCTCATCCGCTTCGGCAAGCTCGCACAAAGCCTCGCCGAAGCATGCGGAAAAACCGCCGCATTGCGGGGATGCGCCCTTTGCCAAAGAAAAGGGCGAAACCGAGTGGTACGCCTCCGGATTTTCTTCCGCCGGCAGATAACCGCTGCCTTTCTTCGTGATCACGTGCACCACGCAGGGCACGTCGCACTTTTTCGCCTCCCGGAATACGCTTTCCAGCGTCTTCGGATCGCCCCCGTCAATGGGGCCCATGTATTCAAGACCGAAGTTTTCAAATACGTTCTTTTTGTTCAGCAGGCGTTTGAGAAATTCCTTTACGAAAATGGCGGCGGCGATCATGGGACGCCCCAGAAGGGGAATGTGCCGGCAAAAACGGTGCACGGCGTGCTTGAAAGCGAAATAGCCCCGGCTGGTGCGTATCTTCGCAAAATAGTCCGGCAGAGCACCTACGTTTTTGGAGATGGACATCTCGTTGTCGTTGAGGACGATCATCAGCCTGAGCCCCCGGCGGGCACAGCCGTTCATCGCCTCGTAGATCATGCCGTTGCCGAAGGAGGCGTCGCCGATGACGGCCACCGTCCAGACGTCCCGCCCGGCGAGACGGTTGGCCTCGGCCATCCCCAAAGCGGCGGACAGGGACGTGCCGCTGTGGCCGGTGGTAAAGGGATCGGCATCGCTTTCCTCCCGGTTGGGAAAGCCGGAAAGACCGCCGGGCTTGCGGAGAGAATCCATCATCTCGGCCCGCCCGGTGAGGATCTTGTGGGTGTAGCACTGATGCCCCACGTCAAAAACGATGGCGTCAGTGGGAATATCGAATACCCGGTGCAGTGCCACGGTGGTCTCCACCAGCCCCAGATTGGAGGCAAGATGGCCGCCGTTTTGTGACACGGTCGTGAGGATCCGTGTCCGGATCTCCCCGATAAGTGCAGGCAACGCCTCGGGGGACAGCGCCTTCAGCTCTGCCTTTGTTGGGATTGGAATCATAAATAAACCTCCTGAAGCGGAGGGGCAAGAACCACCTCAAGCTGCCGAACGCAGACAGCATAAAACAACTGCGAACATAGCCTGCTGTCTGCCCGAGGTTGACGCTTTGCGTCAACCTCCAAGTACAGTTTGGTTTTTGTCCCTCTCCGAGTTCGCGCGAGTTTTCACGAACTCGGTCGAACTCGAATTCACCCCAGCTCCTTGGCTGGCGGTGAAATTAACGAATGCCAATCGCGGCAACGCCGCGTCCCTTCCAAACGAATGGAAAACATCCGTTCCCGCAAATGATCTCGGATCATTTGCATCTGAAATGCGTAGTTCGGGGGATATCCAAAAGGGGATCTCCCCTTTTGGCGCGACAGATGTCGCGAAGAGCCTACGCGCAGTGGCTCTTCGCGCAGGGTGCAGGGACAGCGTCCCTGCGGGGATAGAGGAAATGTATTTTGTGTTAGGGCGCGGCGCGTATTGCCTTCGGCAAAACGCGGGGAGTCCCGCAGTGTTCACTCCCCTTTTGCTTTCTCAAACATTTCAGCAAGCCTTACCGCCCGCTTGTACGCCTCGGCGAAAAATTTCCGCTGCCCCATTTCCCGATACTGGGGAATATTGCGGCAGGGCTCCCGCCCCCGCTTTACCTCCAGCATGATGGGACCGTCGTATAAGGCGGCAGCCAGACGGGACATGGCGTCCTCCCAGTCCATCTTCCCGTCAAAGGGGAGAAAATGGGTGTCGTCCCTGGTGTGGGGCGCCCCCACGGTGGATTTGCCGTCGTTGTCGTGCAGATGCACGGTCAGTACCCGCCCTTTGTACCGGGCGAGCGGATCAAACTCCGGCGTATAGGCGAAATTGTGTCCGCAGTCCCAGCACAGACCGAATACGTCGGGATCAAGCGTATCCAGTGCCGAAGTCACGTGGGGCGGCATTTCCATATTCTCCACGGCGATCCGTACCCCCAGTGCCCGTGCGTGCTCTCCGACGCGGCGGATCCGGGAAAGCCCCGTTTCATTCGGGCCGGGGGTGCTCACCGTGTAGGTCAGATGCTGTACTACAAGAGGGATCCGCGCGGCGGCCGCATCCTCGATGCAGTCCATGATGAGATCGGCAAATTCGTCTCCCGCCTCTCCCGCTTCCCACAGGGAATCCACCCCGTTTCTGATGCCGGGCATGGGCACAAGGGGACCGTGTACGCTGGTTACCGTAAGACCGGCCGCACGCATGAAGGCGGCGTCTTTCGCAAGGGCGGATCGGTTTTCCGCCTGCCATACAAGCGAAACGGCAGAAAAGCCCGCGGCGGCCAGATCTTCCGCACCCGTCTCGGCCGTTTCGTCAAAAGCGGCGGGAAACGCCGCGCCCAAAAGCCGAATGGAACTGCTGTTACCCATGTGCAACGATCTCTCCTATCTCCCCGGGCGTGCGTGCGATATACCGCACCCCGGCGTTTATCAGTTCTTCCTCCGTGCCGTAGCCCCAGGTAACGCCCACGGTGGGAATACCGAAGGCGGCGGCTCCCTCCGCATCGTACCGGCGGTCGCCGATCATAAGACACCGGGCCGGATCCGCACCGGTGGTTCTCAGCACGTATTCGATCACTTCCGCCTTTTCCTTCCGCTTGCCGTCCGTGAGCGCACCGCCGATGTAGGCAAAATAGGAATCCAGATGAAAATGCTCCATGATCTGCCTTGCAAAATGCTCCGGCTTGGAGGTGGCCAGAATCAGCTTCTCGCCCCGGTCTGCCAGCTCCGAAAGCATTTGGTGTATCCCGTCGTACACCCGGTTTTCAAAAAGCCCCCGGTCAGCGTAGTATTCCCGGTAAATGCGGATCGTCTCCGCGCACTGCGCTTCATTCATGCCGCAGTGATCCCGGAACGCCTCCGTAAGCGGCGGTCCCACAAAGGTGCGAAGCACCGCCTCCGGCGGAATGGGTGCACCCATTTTCGTGAGCGCGTACCGGGCGGCGTTCATAATACCCTCCCCGGAGTCGGTGAGCGTGCCGTCCAGATCAAACAGAATGCAGTCGAATTTGCTCATGCCTTTCGTTCCTCGTTTTCTAAAAACAGCTTCGCCCGGAGCACGGCGGCCTGTGTCTTGCCGTCCGGTACCTCGCCCCGGAGGATCATCCCCACGATCTCGTCCATGGGGACCGTGCGGATGCGGAGGTATTCGTCCTCGTCAAAATGGGTCTTGCCCGGCGTCAGATCCCGTGCCAGATATACGGTGATCTCCTCCATCAGCATGGCCGGCGAGCCGTAGTACATGCCGAAATCGATCATTTCCCCGGCGGTATAGCCGGTCTCCTCCAGCAGCTCCCGGCGGGCGGCGGCAAGGGTGTCCGTCTCTCCCGGCTCCAACTTCCCGGCCGGGATCTCCAGCAGTACCGTATCGTAGGGATAGCGGAACTGCTCCACCAAGATCACCTCGCCCTTGTCCGTCACGGGGACAACGCATACCGCCCCGCACTTCCATACCACCTCACGGATGCTTTCTCCGCCGTTTGGCAGACGGACGGTGTCCTTCGTCAAATGCACGATCTTTCCGTCGTAGATCTCCGTCCGGCCGGTGCGGACCTCCCGCATTTCCTCCGGCGCCAGCTCTCTGTCAAATTCCATGTTATCCTCCGATACGATTCGTTTTCTATATGGTAACATAAATGCGGAGGAAAATCAAGTGGGCAACCGGGGAGAGAGCCTATACCACCCCGGTGTCCCCTCCCCGCCGTCTTAATAAAAAAATAAAAAATTGTTAGCACCTGCTCACAGTTTTGACATAATTATGCTTTATAATAGAAGTTAGTCTGATAAACTGTTTTTTTGGAGGCGGCGTATGCGTATCGGTGATGCGGAATTTCCCCTGGGCACGGTACTGGCACCTATGGCCGGCTTTACGGATGCACCTATGCGTCTCCTCTGCCGGGATTTCGGGGCGGAGCTTACGGTGACGGAAATGGTCTCCGCCGCCGCCCTCTGCTACCGGGATAAGAAAACGGCACGGCTCGCACGCTTGCCCGCAGGGGATACGCCTGCCGCCGTCCAGCTGTTCGGCCACGATCCCGCACAGATGGAAACGGCCGCCGGGATGATCGCCTCCGGCCGGTACGAGGGCGTGTGTACCGAGGAAAAACCGGCGTTTATCGATCTGAACGCCGGATGCCCCGTGAAGAAGATCGTCTCCGCCGGGGACGGCTCCGCCCTGATGCGGGATCCCGCCCTTTTCGGGCAGGTGGTGAAGGCCGCCGTCCGGGGGGCGGAGAAATACGGCGTGCCGGTAACGGTGAAATTCCGCGCCGGCTGGGACGCTTCCTCCAAAAACGCCGTGGAGATCGCAAAGATCGCCGTGTCCGCCGGGGCGGCGGCGGTGTGCGTCCACGGGCGCACCCGGGCACAGATGTACGCCCCGAAAGCTGACTGGTCGGTGATCGCTGCCGTGCGGGACGCCCTGCCGCCCCGGATCCCCGTCATCGGCAACGGCGACGTGACCTCGGCCGACGATTATTTCCGTATGCGAAAAGAGACCGGCTGTGACGGCGTGGCCGTGGGCCGGGCGGCCCTGGGCGATCCGTGGATCTTTCAGGCGATCCGTGCCCGTGCTCTGGGCGAAGCCTATGCCACTCCTTCGGATGCGGAGCGGCGTGCCGCCGCTCTCCGCCTGGCAGAAGCCATCGTCCGGGATAACGGCGGCGGCTCGGCCGCCAGAGAATGCCGCGGCCGGATCGGGCATTTCCTTAAAGGAATGCGCGGCTCGGCAGAGATGCGTGACCGCCTCCACCGGGCAGAAACCCTTGACGAGATAAAAGCAATCTTACAGGGGGAGTGATTCCCCCTGCCCCCCAGTATGGGGGTGCGGGGGACTCGTCCCCCGCCGGGGCGTGGGGCGGTGCCCCACATCGTTCCCTCCCACATCGTCGCGTCCCCCTTATTCCAATGAAAGGAGAGCCTTCTGTGAATCCCTTATACAAAGACGATCTGGCACTGGCACGCCGTGCCGCAAAGGACGACGGCGCCTTTGCCGAGATCATGCAGCGGCACAGCCGGCTGATCTATAACGTGGCTCTCCGCTCGGCGGGATCGGCGGAGGATGCGGCGGATATCGCCCAGGAAACCTTTCTTAAGGCCTGGCGGTCTCTCAGTGCCTTCCGGGGCGAGTGTGCTTTGTCCACCTGGCTTTGCCGGATCGCTTTGTCCTGTGCCTGCGATTACGCCCGGTCGAAAAAGCGGCGGGCAACCGTATCCCTTACCGTCACGGACGGGGACGGGGAGGAGGACCGCACGCTGGATATTCCCGTCCGCGACGTGACGGCCCTTCCGGAGGAGGAGGCCATCCGCCAGATGGAGATCGCCGCCGTGCGGGAGGCGATTGCGTCCCTGCCCGAGGAGCAGCGAACCATCGTCACCCTCCGGGATATCGGCGGTATGTCCTACGCGGATATTGCCGATACGCTGGGGTTGGAACTGGGCACGGTGAAGAGCCGTCTGAACCGCGCCCGTGCCGCCGTAAAAGAATTTCTCGTTTCCCGGAACTTTTTTACCGCCCCTGCGTCTAAATCTACAAAGGAAGAGATTCCTGTAACGAATGAAATCGGAAAGTGACGTATGAATACCGATCGATTACAAAATAAAAACACCCCCGTCACCTGCGATGCGTGCCGCGAGCTTCTTGCGGACGGCATCCCGGCTGAACGGGCGAACGACGTGGAGGCACATCTTGCCGCCTGCCCGGCGTGCCGTGCGGAGTACGAGCTTCTCCGGCTGATGCGGGACGGTGCGGTGAGCGACGAGCCTCCAGCCGGATTTACCCAGTCCGTGCTCCAAAAGATCCGTAAGGAGCGTGCCGCCCGGGCACGCCGCCGCAGCCTCTGGCAGATCGCCGGGGCGGCCGCCGCCGCTTTGGTGCTGGTGCCGGCCCTTCTGATCTGGGTGCCCCTTCTGGGGAATGACGCGGCCATGTCCGTACCCGAGATCGCCGATACGAGAGGTGCGGCGGAGATGTACACCGCAACGGGCGAGGAAATGCCCAAGCTCTTGTTCAGCACGGCCGCCGGCATCCCCGGAGACGCCGCTGAAAACGATGCTGAAAACGCCGCGGCGGAAACGGCCCCCGCCGCCGAAATACAGACCGAGTCGGCATCCGGTGCCGAAGCCGCACCGGCATCCCCGCCGGATGAGGAGAGAAAAGCAGACTTCTCGCCGCCGCCCAGTTACGTGGGCAGCCAGCGTGCTGAGGAAACCGCCGCTCCCGCCATGACGGTGGCCACCATGAGCGTGACCACGGCAACCACTTCGTCGGTCAGCACCACCGATATCGTGCCAACCCTCACCGGCACCGTGAAGGATACCGCCGAAAAGGCGATCCTCATCGAAAACGAAAAGGGACAGTACTGGATCTCCCTGCCTGACGGCACACCCGCCTTCCGCATAGGCGACGAAGTGACCGTCCGGTTCGACGGCATGGTGGCGGAAACCTACCCCATGCAGATCCATACCGTCTATTCCGTCATCCTGCTTACCGCCGCAGAAACGGACTGACCAAATTTTTAACCGCATAAAAAATCACGCCTGTGCACCAATGAAACGCACAGACGTGATTTTGTTTTAGTATAAAAGTTTTTGAGGAGGGGTACGGGGAGGGACTTTTTGCAAAAAGTCCCTCCCCGCGTATTCCCCGCCTATCTTTCCATCTCTTATATCTCCCCACGCAGAAACGCCTTGCATTTCTCGCTTTTGGGGTTGCCGAACACCTCGTCGGGCGTGCCCATCTCCTCGATCACGCCGTCCGCCATAAAGATCACCCGATCGGCAATGCCGGCGGCGAACTCCATCTCGTGGGTGACGACGATCATGGTGTGTGCACCCTCCTGCGTCTTCAGCGACCGGATCACGCGGAGCACCTCGCCGGTGAGGGCGGGATCCAGCGCGCTGGTGGGCTCGTCAAAGCAGAGGATCTCCGGATTCATGGCCAGAGCCCGGGCGATAGCCACCCGCTGCTGCTGTCCGCCGGACAGCTGGCAGGGATAGTTGCCCATCTTGTCGGAAAGACCGACCTTGTCCAGCAGTGCCTCGGCACGGGCACGGTTTTCCTTCTGTGCCTCGCTGATGGCGGCACGCCGGGCAAGCCCCCGGGGGATCTCGCCCCGGATCTTTTCCTTTGCCCGAAGCTGCAGGGGAATATATACGTTCTCCAGCGCCGTGTACTGGGGGAACAGATTGAACGACTGGAATACCAGTCCCATCTTCAGCCGCATCTCCCGGATCTGGGCGCTTGTGTACGTCTTTTGCGCATCGAACGTAAAGCCGTTTTCCATGACGATGGTGCCCTCGTTTGCCATCTCCAGAAAGTTGAGACAGCGGAGGAACGTGGTCTTGCCGCCGCCGGACGCACCGATGACCGCTACCACTTCGCCTTTCTCCATGGAAAAATCAATGCCGTGCAGAACGGAGGTGCTGCCGAATCGCTTTTTCAGACCTTTAATCTCCAAAAATGCCATACCGTTCACCTCACACCTTGTAGTAGTCCAGCTTCTTTTCGCACCATCCGAAGAAGAGCGTCAAAGCACCGACGAACAGAAGGAAGAATACGGCAATGTAGAACAGCGGCCATACCACACCGTACGCCAGATACTCCATCTCGTTTACGAAGAAGATCTCCGCCACGGCGATAACGCGTGCCAGGGACGTGTCCTTTACCAGCGTGATCACCTCGTTGCTGATGGGTGCCAGGATCCTTTTCACCACCTGCATGAGGATCACCGTAAAGAACATTTCCACCCCCGTCATACCGAGCACCTCAGCCGCCTCGTACTGCCCTTTCGGGATGCCTTCGATGCCGCCCCGGTAGATCTCGGAGAAGTAGCAGGCGTAGTTGACCACGAACGCTACCAGCGCCGCCGTGAACCGGCCGTTATCCCCGGAAAAGGGCTGCAGACCGAACAGAAGACCGGGCACGTAGAATACTACGTACAGCTGGAGCATAAGGGGCGTGCCCCGTATGATCCATACGAAGGTGCGGGTAAGCCAGGACAGCGGCTTGAATTTGGACATGGAGCCAAAGGCTACCACCAGCCCGAGGGGCAGGGAGAACACCAGCGTCAGAATAAACAGAAGACAGGTGACGCCGAACCCCTCAAACAGGCTTTGGGTAATCGAAAGAAAATCCATTAAATCTTATGCGCCGATATTGGGAATCAGATCGTTGGTGAGGTTGTACTTCTCAGCCAGTTCAGCCAGTTTGCCGTTCTCGGACAGAGCCTTTACAGCCTCGTTGATCTTGGCGGTCAGATCGCTGCCCTTGCGAGCGCCGATGGCGTATACTTCGCTCTCGGGATTTACAGCCTCGTTGATAGCCAGTGCTGCGTAGTCGCCGTTGCCAACCATGGCCTTAGCCATCTGGTAGTCGATAACAGCAAAATCCGCATTGCCTGCCACCAGCTCCATCAGAGCAGATGCCTGGGAGGTAAAGGTGGTTACTTTATCCTCGGCACCGGCAAGCTCGATGGCTACGCCCTCACCGGAGGAGCCGCCCTCGGCAACAGCCTTCTTGCCGGCAAATGCCTCGGCGGAGTTCAGCTCAGCCACCCGGTCCGCCTTGGTGATGATAACCTGACGGTTCTCAAGGTAGGAGTAGGTGAAGTCAACGTACTCGGTACGGGATTTGCCGTCGCTCTCCATGCCGTAGGTGAAGCCGTTCCAGATCAGATCAATGGCGCCGGAGTTCAGCTCCATGTACTTGTTGGGCCAGCTGATTACCTGGAATTTTGCCTCCACGCCCAACTCTTCTGCAACAGCCTTGGCAAACTCGGTGTCAAAGCCGGTGAGATCGCCGTTTTCATCGAAGTAGTTCATGGGCTCGTATACGGTGATACCGCAGACGAAGAAGCCCTTCTCTTCCACGGAAGCCCAGTCGGACTTTTTGCCGCAGGATGCAAACGCAAACAGCATCATCACGGCGGCCAGTGCCAGTGCCATAATCTTGGTGAATCTTTTCATGGTAAGTACCTCTTTCTCTTGCATATATGCAAATAATTTTTGAAATTTCAGCGTTTTATCGCTTTATCGCACTAAAGTGCAGGTATATGATAACACAAATATACAGAATTGTCAAGGCGGGATGGGATATAATATGAAAAATATTTTCGTGAAGCGGCCATCCCGGCGAGGTTTTCTTGCGTGCAGGTGCACGCATTTCCGCCGGGGGCGGAAAACCGAAAACCTCGTAAGCCGTTTCGTTTACGGGGAGATACTGCCGCAGCAGGTGCAGATTTGACGGGATGGGATATAATATGAAAAATATTTTCGTGAAGCGGCCATCCCGGCGAGGTTTTCTTGCGTGCAGAGGCACGCATT
>JAZPZY010000067.1:0-28627 GCA_045544955.1 Eubacteriales bacterium | reverse complement strand
GCTGGCATACTCGCTGGGACTTGGCATCCCGTTCGTTCTCAGCGCGGTGCTGATCGATTATCTGAAATCGGCATTCAACTGGATCAAGAAAAACTATAAAGCCATCAATATTATCAGCGGCAGTTTGCTGGTACTGATCGGTATTCTGATGGCAACGGGAATGCTCGGACGTTTTCTGAGTCTTCTCGGATGAGGAGGAACTATGAGTAAGAAGAAAAATATAATTATACTTGTATTGGTGTTTGCACTTCTGATCGGCGGTGCCTCAATGCTTTATTCGCAGCTTAGCAAAAACAATACTCCCGACAGTCTGCTGGTACAGGAAGATCAGAATAAGAATGATACCGAAAATCAAAGTGACAGCTCAGGCACAGAGGAAGAACAGCAACTGACGAAAGCACCCGATTTCTCTGTGTATGATGCTTCGGGAAACGAAGTCAGCCTGTCCGACTATATCGGCAAGCCTGTCGTGCTGAACTTCTGGGCAAGCTGGTGTGGGCCCTGTCAGATGGAAATGCCGGATTTCCATGAGAAATATCTTGAGCTTGGTGAGGAGATTCACTTCCTGATGGTGAACATGACCGGCGGACGGGAAACACCGGAGAGTGCCAAAGAGTTCATTGCGGAAAAGGAATACACCTTCCCGGTATTCTATGATACAGACTCCGATGCCGCTGCGGCCTACGGTGTGTATTCGCTCCCGACCACATATTTCATTGATGCGGAGGGATATGCCATTGCGCAGGCGACCGGTGCCATTGATGCGGATACCCTTCAGCGTGGGATTGACATGATCAGGTAAAAACGCAAATACCCAATCTTCATTGTATCTGCTCTCCTTTATTTCAGGACAGAATATTAGAAAAAAGTGAACATTTCAACCACTTGGAGACTGGTTTTATTGAATTTGATGAGGTGATGGGTCTCTTTCGTATTCACTGCAGGTAGTTATCGAACCAAAGTTCCGCCGTACCAATTTCCAAGTACCACATGGCACAATGGAACGCTTCCCACCGTGCCACTAGCTCCTACTCTGCCTGAAAAAAACATAAACGCAAAAAATCCCTGCTCCTGCGAATCGAAAAGATTCAGCAGAAACAGGGATTTCTCTATTTTATGCTATTCTAAAGCGAGAGTGTACAGATTTTTGGGGGCAGGACAGCGTCCGAAGACGTTACGTCTTGTTTTGATAGATCACTGTTCAGCCCTTGATAGCAGCCTGTGCGGCGGCAAGACGGGCGATCGGCACACGGAAGGGAGAGCAGGATACGTAATCCAGGCCCAGCTTGTGGCAGAATTCCACAGAGGTCGGATCACCGCCGTGCTCACCGCAGATACCTACGTGCAGGTTCTGGTTTACAGGACGGCCCAGGGAGATAGCCATGTTCATCAGCTTGCCAACACCGGTCTGGTCCAGCTTTGCGAAGGGATCGTTCTCGAAGATCTTGGTGTCGTAGTAAGCGTTCAGGAACTTACCGGCATCATCGCGGGAGAAGCCGTAGGTCATCTGGGTCAGGTCATTGGTACCGAAGCAGAAGAAGTCGGCGTTTGCTGCGATTTCGTCAGCGGTAAGGCATGCACGCGGGATCTCGATCATGGTACCTACCTCGTAGTCCAGCTTTGCGCCGGCAGCCTTGATCTCGGCATCAGCGGTCTCCACAACCACAGCCTTTACGAACTTCAGCTCCTTCACGTCGCCTACCAGCGGGATCATGATCTCGGGGCGGACGGTCCAATCGGGATGCTTCTTCTGTACGTTGATAGCGGCACGGATAACGGCAGAGGTCTGCATCTTGGCGATTTCCGGATAGGTAACAGCCAGACGGCATCCGCGGTGACCCATCATGGGGTTGAACTCATGGAGAGAAGCGATGATCGCCTTGATCTGCTCAACGGTCTTGCCCTGGGTCTTAGCGAGGAGAGCGATCTCCTCCTCGGTGTTGGGAACGAACTCATGCAGCGGCGGATCCAGGAAGCGGATGCACACCGGGTTGCCCTCGAGAGCCTCGTACAGCTTCTCGAAGTCGGACTGCTGATAGGGGAGGATCTTCTGGAGAGCAACCTCTCTCTCGGCAGCGGTATCGGAGCAGATCATCTCGCGGAATGCGGCGATTCTGTCTGCCTCGAAGAACATATGCTCAGTACGGCACAGACCGATACCCTCAGCACCCAGCTCGCGTGCCTTCTTAGCATCAGCGGGGGTATCTGCATTGGTGCGTACCTTCAGCTTGCGGAACTCGTCAGCCCAGCCCATGATGGTGCCGAAGTTGCCGGAGATCTCAGCATCAACGGTGGGGATGATACCGTCGTAGATGTTACCGGTGGAGCCGTCGATGGAGATGAAGTCGCCCTCTACGTAGGTCTTGCCTGCCAGAGTGAACTTCTTGTTTTCTTCATCCATGGCGATGTCGCCGCATCCGGATACGCAGCACTTACCCATACCGCGGGCAACAACGGCTGCGTGAGAGGTCATACCGCCGCGGACGGTCAGGATACCCTGAGCGGCCTTCATACCGGTGATGTCCTCGGGAGAGGTCTCAAGACGAACCAGAACGACCTTCTTGCCGGCAGCCTTCCAGGCCTCAGCGTCCTCAGCGGAGAACACGATCTGGCCGCAGGCAGCACCGGGGGAAGCACCCAGGCCCTTGCCAACGGGGTTGGCGGCCTTCAGTGCCTTTGCGTCGAACTGGGGATGGAGCAGAGTGTCAAGGTTACGGGGGTCGATCATGAGAACGGCCTCTTCCTTGGTCTTGTGGCCCTCGGCTACCAGGTCAACGGCGATCTGGAGAGCGGCGGGAGCAGTTCTCTTACCGTTTCTGGTCTGGAGCATATAGAGCTTCTCGTTCTCGATGGTGAACTCCATATCCTGCATATCGTGGTAGTGGTTCTCCAGGATCTGGCATACCTCAACGAACTGCTTGTACGCTGCGGGGAACTTGTTGGCCATTTCCTGGTTCGGCATAGGAGTACGAACGCCGGCAACAACGTCCTCGCCCTGTGCGTTGGTGAGGAACTCGCCCATGAGCTTCTTCTCGCCGGTGGCGGGATCGCGGGTAAAGGCAACGCCGGTACCGCAGTTGTCGCCCATGTTACCGAATGCCATAGCCTGTACGTTTACGGCAGTACCCCAGGAGTAGGGGATATCGTTATCGCGGCGGTATACGTTGGCACGGGGGTTGTCCCAGCTGCGGAATACGGCCTTTACGGCGCCGATCAGCTGCTCTTTGGGATCGGTGGGGAAGTCCGTACCGATCTTGGCCTTGTACTCGGCCTTGAACTGGTTAGCCAGCTCCTTGAGGTCGTCAGCAGTCAGCTCTACGTCCTGCTTTACGCCCTTTTCCTCTTTCATCTTGTCGATGAGCTCTTCGAAGTACTTCTTGCCGACTTCCATAACAACGTCGGAGTACATCTGGATAAAGCGGCGGTAGCAGTCCCATGCCCAACGGGCGTTGCCGGACTTCTTCGCCATGGTTTCTACAACTTCTTCGTTCAGACCCAGGTTCAGAATGGTATCCATCATACCGGGCATGGATGCGCGGGCACCGGAACGGACGGATACGAGAAGCGGGTTCTCCTTATCGCCGAACTTCTTGCCGACCACTTTTTCCATCTTCTCGATGTACTCCATGATCTGCGCCATGATCTCGTCGTTGGTCTTTCTGCCGTCTTCGTAGTACTGGGTGCAGGCCTCCGTGGTGATGGTAAAGCCCTGGGGAACCGGGAGACCGATGTTGGTCATCTCGGCAAGGTTTGCGCCTTTGCCTCCGAGGAGCTCACGCATGGAAGCGTCGCCTTCGGAAAACAGGTACACGTACTTGTTTGCCATAAAATCCTCCAAAAAATAAATTATTCGCAACGTCTTTCAACTGTGCGGAAGGAATCTCATCCGACCGCAAGCATTATTATACCACAACAGGAAAGAAATAGCCACACTTTTTTTGATTTTTTTTGAAAAATGTTCCATATTAAATGTAAAATTTAATCTTTGTTCACACGTTTAAACTCAACACAATGAACAGTTTTATACATTTTATGCACATTTTGCTCAAAATTTTGCCGTTTTTGCGTTCACTGAGAATCCATGACCTGCTGGCACGCCGCCATGATGCCGAGACGTCCGCTTTCGTAGGTCAAACCGCCCTGGAGGAACACCGTATACGGCTCTCTTATGGGGGCGTCGGCGGACAGCTCGATGGAGGCGCCGCCCACGAAGGCGCCGGCCGCCATGATGACCTCATCGGCATAGCCGGGCATAGCCCAGGGCTCGGGCGTTACGTGGGA
The DNA here is from genome assembly GCA_045544955.1 of Eubacteriales bacterium. Lineage (GTDB taxonomy): Bacteria > Bacillota > Clostridia > Oscillospirales > CAG-272 > SIG701. The sequence goes on along the minus strand of JAZPZY010000067.1, from coordinate 24,346 downwards.
ATCCACCGGGGAGGCGGACTGGATACCGGCGCAGAACCGGCAGAGTCCTTCCCTGCTTCCGAGGGATACGGTCTGGATAATATCGGAACGCCGTTCAAAGGCGCCGGGGGCAACGGCAAAGCCGCATTTTTCAAACATATAGGCGGCCAGATGAGCGGTCTTCATGGCCTGTGCCACCGTATGGGGCGCGTAGAACAGGCCACGGAGCATATTCCGGTTCTGACCGAGGGAGGCCCCGGCGTCCAGTCCCACGCCGGGGCAGATGAGCCGGTTGCCCGCCAGCTCCACGGCGCGGGCTGTGCCGCAGAGGTAGCCGCCGATATCCGCCATGCCGCCGCCGGGATTCTTGATAAGGGAGCCGATGATGAGATCGGCGCCCACCGCACAGGGTTCGGTGATCTCGCAAAACTCGCCGTAGCAGTTATCCACCACGATATAGGGCTGATTCTTCGCCGTTTTCCGTATAAACTGCACCATCTCGCCGATCTGGGAAACGGTGAGGGTGGGACGGTTCAGGTATCCCTTGGAGCGCTGGAGGAAAACGACCTTCGCGGCGTCGCCGTACTGCGTCAGTTTTCCTGCGATAGCGGGATAATCAAAGCCGCCGGCGGGGGTGAAATCCACGTCGTCGTAGCGGACGCCGAAATCCGCAAGGGAGCCGTCGCCGTTGGCACCGTCCATGCCGATGACCTCCCTAAGAGTATCGTAGGGGGATCCGGTGACGGAGAGCATCACGTCGCCGGGGCGAAGCAGGGCAAACAGCCCGATGGTGAGGGCGTGGGTACCGCTCTGGATGGCGGGACGCATAAAGCCTGCCTCCGCGCCGAACACTTTGGCGGCGATACGGTCTACGGCGTCCCGTCCGGCGTCCCCGTAGCCGTAGCCGGTGGAGGGAGCAAACATAGCCTCGCTGACGCGCTCCTCCCGGAACACGTCCAGCACGCGTTCGGTGCCCGCGCGGGCGATCTCGTCAATATCGCGGAAGATATCCGCCATTTCCCTTTCCGCCTGACTGGCAAGGGCGCGGACTTTCTCGGAAATCTGCATTGTAAAAAACCTCGCAAATCGGAAATTTCTGTAAAAATTCAGTTTTCACTATTATACCGCTTTTCGCAGCATATGTAAAGGTTTTTTCGAAACTTTCGGGGAATACTGACAGTGTATCCGAAAAAGAAAGGAGGCGATTCTTACGGCAAAACGGGAACGAAGCCCTATGGATGATATGCCCGTCGGCTTTTCCATGGCACTGATGCAGAACGGCCCTGCCATGACGGCGTTCGCAGGTCTTGACGAGGTTTCACGGGAAGCGGTGCTGGCACGGGCACGGGCCGCCCAGAGCAAGGCGGAAATGCGTCAGATCGTAGCGGGCATCGGCGGTGATCCGCCGCTTTTGTAAAAAGCAAAACGCAAAAAATCCGCGAAAACTGAAAAATACGATTGCTATTTTTCCCGAACCGTGGTATCATATAAGCAGAAGACGAACGAATGACCGGGAGGATACGCATGAATCTTAGAGAAAACGGCGTCTGCCGCAAGATCGCCGAGGAGATCAAAAAAATCAAAAACGGCAACCGGCTGATGGCCGAAAACGACGTGAATCTCACTATGACGCTCTACCGCCGGGACGAGCCGGAGACGAAGTGCGGCGTGATCAAGGTGAACGGCGGCTTCGGCTTTTCCCTGCTGGACGCGGCGGTAAAACTCTTCGCTGCCATGGCGATCCTGCGTGTGCTGCGCGCTTTACGGAGACTGTAAGAGGGGACGGCGGCACCGGGGAGGCACCGGGGGAAACTTTTTGCAAAAAGTTTCCCCCGGACCCCTTTCAAAAAATCTTACCTGAATACGGAAATCCAGTCTGTACGCTTACGGAGTGCGGGCTGGATTTTTGTGATTTTTTGGTTTTCTTCTTGACAAGTCCTTCGTATTCTGTATAATTATACTGGGGGCAGATGGGATTCCTTTGCGGAAGCCTATTCCCTCCCGGTACGAAGGAACAACCCGCCGCCTCTCGTTTGCGGCTTATTATATACAGCAGATACCCGGATGTAAAAAAAGAAGTCAGAAGTTAGGAAGAAGAAAGGAAAAAACGCATGGATATTTTTGACATTCTCAATCTGGCACTGGGCCTCGTTCTGTTCCTGTTCGGTATGAACGTCATGGGTGACGCACTGGAAAAATGTGCCGGCAACCGGATGAAAACCATTCTGGGACAGATGACCTCCAACACGTTCAAGGGATTTCTTTTGGGCCTTGGCGTGACGGCCATCATTCAGTCCTCCTCCGCCACCACGGTAATGGTGGTGGGTTTTGTAAACTCGGGTCTTATGACTCTCCGCCAGTCCATCGGCGTGATCATGGGCGCCAACCTCGGCACCTCCGTTACGTCCTGGCTGCTTTCACTTACCGGCATTGAGGGCGAGAGTTTCTTCATTCAGATGCTGAAGCCGTCCTTCTTCACGCCCATTCTGGCGGTGATCGGTATTATTCTCTACATGTTCCAGAAGAATGCAAAGCGGAAGGACGTGGGTCTGATCCTCATCGGCTTTGCCGTTCTGATGTTCGGTATGGATACCATGTCCGCCTCCGTTTCCGGGCTTAGGGAAATGCCGGAATTCACCCGGATCCTGACCATGTTCTCCAACCCGATCCTGGGCGTGCTGGCCGGTACGGTGCTGACCGCCATCGTCCAGTCCTCCTCCGCCTCGGTGGGTATTCTCCAGGCTTTGACCACCACCGGTGCGGTCAGCTACGCTACGGCGATCCCGGTCATCATGGGTCAGAACATCGGTACCTGTGTGAGCGCCATGATCTCCTCCGTGGGTGCATCCAAAAACGCACGCCGGGCGGCTATCGTACATCTTTCCTTCAACGTGATTGCCACCTTGATCCTTCTGCCGGCGTTCTACGTACTGAATCTGGTGTTCCAGTTTGCGTTCGTGCCCACCTCCGCCGATCCTCTCGGCATCGCCGTGGTACACACGGTGTTCAAGATCTTCGCGCTTGCTCTTCTGATGCCGGCATCCCGCCTCCTTGAAAAGCTGGCCATGAAGATCGTGCCGGACGCCAAGACCGAGGAAAAAGCCGAGCTTCTGGACGAGCGTCTCTTTGCCACGCCGGCCATTGCCATCGAGCAGAGCCGCGTGGTAGCCACCGATATGGCTTCCATGACAGTGAACGCCATGAAGAGTTCCCTCTCCATGTTCTCAAAGCCCTTCTCCCAGAAGGAGTGCCTTGCCATCCGCGAAGCAGAGGACAAGGTGGATATGTACGAGGACAAGATCGGCACGTATCTGGTGAAGCTGTCCACGCTGGCTCTGACGGAGGAAGACTCCACGGAAGCCAACGAGCTGCTCCGCCTGATCGGTGATATCGAGCGTATCTCCGACCACTCGGTGGATATCGCCGCCTCCTTTGAGGAAATGCACGAAAAGAAGCTGGACTTCTCCCCGGACGCAAAGCGGGAGCTGTCCGTGATCGTGGGTGCCGTATCGGAGATCCTGGATCTCTCCCTTGCCGCCTTCTGTGAAAAGGATCTCTCCGCCGCCGTGCAGGTAGAGCCTCTGGAGCAGGTGGTAGACTCCCTCCGGGAACGGATCAAAAAGCAGCACATCGCCCGCCTCCAGCGGCAGGAGTGCACCATCGAAATGGGCTTCATCCTCTCCGATATGCTGAACAGCCTGGAGAGAATCTCCGACCACTGCTCCAATATCGCCGGATGCGTTCTGGAAATGTCCCACGAATCCATGGATATGCACCAGTACCTCCGCCAGGTGAAAGCCGGCGAGGAAAAGGAGTTCAACCACTACTTCGACTACTTCACCATGAAATACGCCCTGTAAGGGGGACGCGCCGGGGAAAACTTTTTGCAAAAAGTTTTCCCCGGACCCCTTTCAAAAAACCTCAAACAAAAAACAAATCCAGCCTGTGCGTGATGTCAGCGTACAGACTGGATCTTTATTTTGGTTAAAAGGTTTTGGGAAGGGGTGCGGGGGAACCCTTTTATCAAAAGGGTTCCCCCGCCTATCTCTCTTATTTTACGATCTCGCCGTAAACCTCGCCGGCTGCGTGGAGGGCGTTAGCTTCATCGGTATCGATGTGCATAGCGGCGGCGAACTTGGGGCTCACGCGGACGACCACGTCACCGAAGGTGAGGGAACGGTCAGCGGAGGTGATCTTCACGCCCACGATCTCCTTATCGGCCACGCCGAAGGCCTCGGCATCGGCGGGGGTCAGGTGGATGTGACGCTTAGCGGCGATGACGCCCTCGGCAAGCTCCACCTCACCGGCAGGGCCCACCAGCTTGCACGCGCCGGAGCCGGCAACGTCGCCGCTCTCACGGACGGGAGCCTCAACGCCCAGGGTACGGGCATCGGTGAGGGAAACCTCAACCTGGCTTGCGGGACGGGCGGGGCCAAGTACGATCACCTTGGCGATGGAGCCCTTGGGGCCAACCACGGTCACACGCTCTTCGCAGGCGAACTGACCGGGCTGGGACAGATCCTTCTTATGGGTGAGGGTGTGTCCTGCACCGAACAGAACGGCGATGTGCTCCTCGGTCAGATGGACGTGGCGGGCGGAAGTTTCAACGAGAACTTTATTTTCCATGGTAAGAAATCCTTTCCGTATGTAGAAATATATTTTATGCCTTTCGGGCACACGTACACAGTTATTATACCACCGTCTTCACGCCGTGTAAAGGAAAATCGCAAAATTTCCCAAAAATCGGCGTTACTTGTCCCCATTCGCCCGGGACAGGGCAAGACGCAGTGCGTATTCCGCGGCGGCACAGCGGATCTCCTCTCTCGTGAGTGCCGGATCAAACTGTACTCGCACCGTTTCCGTTCCGCGGCGATCCGACACGCCGAAGCAGACGGTGCCCACCGGCTTTTCCGGCGTGCCGCCCCCCGGCCCGGCGATGCCGGTTACGGATACGGCAATATCCGCCCCGGTGAGCCGACGCACGCCCTCTGCCATTTCCAACGCGGTTTCCCGGGAAACCGCTCCGTGGCGTGCAAGGGTCTCCCCTTTTACGCCCAGCACGTTCTCCTTTACGGAATTGGCGTAGGACACGACGCCCCCTAAAAACACCTGAGACGAGCCGGGCAGTGCGGTCACCGTCTCCCCGATCATGCCGCCGGTACAGCTTTCGGCGGCGGCAAAAGTAAGTCCCTTTTCCAAAAAGCACGAGAGCAATGCCCGTGCCGCATTTTCTTTATCGGCCATATCGTTTTCCTCCCGGACGCAGGTATATTCCGTAAGTATGGTAGCACGGCGGCGGCCGTTTGTCAAGGCTCGGCGGCGGGAAATTTTTTTGGGAATGGTCTTTTCTTTTTGCCGCATCTGTGCTACAATATAATGAAATCTGTTCACGCCGGAGGAGATCATGTCCGCACTGCTTCTGAAACTGATCGCCGCTTTCACCATGCTTATCGACCACGCGGGACTGATCCTGTTTCCGGGGGAATCCTGGATGCGGATCGTGGGGCGGCTGGCCTTTCCGCTGTACGCCTATTTTATCGCGGAGGGATTCCGTTACACCCGCAGCCGGCTGCGGTATTTCCTCGGCATTTTTCTTCTGGGATGCGGCTGTCAGGCGGTGTGCTGGATCGTCGATCCTTACGAGATGCTGGGGATCCTTCTGACCTTTTCTTTCTCCCTTGCCCTTATGGCTCTTATGGAAAAGGCAATGGCAAAGAGGCGGTTTATTCCCCTGTTTCTCGCGGCAATCCTGGCCGTGTTCGTATTCTGCCGTTTCGTGGACGTGGATTACGGCTTTTTCGGCGTGATCCTGCCTCTGTTTCCCGTGCCGTTTACAAAGCGGCGGTCACGGATTCTTGCCTTTTCTCTGGGGCTCGTGCTCCTTTGCGTATACTATGCGGCGGCCGGAAACGTGATGCAGTCGTTCTGCCTTTTGTCCCTCGTTCTTCTCGCCCTGTATAACGGAGAGCGGGGCCGGTATAAAATGAAATGGTTCTTTTATGTATTCTACCCTTTGCACCTGGCGGTGCTGTGGGGTATCGCGTGGATTTTGTAAAAAAGTCCGCCGGCATCGGCCAAACGGACGGTCTTCCCGGCAAATAATTCCTTTTATAAAAGTTTTTGATCCGCCTTTTTTCAAAAAGGCGGCGGGGTCGGGGGCAGAGCCCCCAACCGTACCCTTTTCTCCCGGAGGTACTTATGAAATCTGCTTCTTCCCGCACGGCGTTCTGGAAAACGGCCCTCGCACTGGCGTTTCCCATTGCCATGCAGAATCTTCTTACGTCCTGTGCGTCGCTCATTGACACGGCCATGATCGTGCCGCTGGGCAACACGGCGGTGGCCGCCGTGGGCGTGGCCGGCCGGTTCACCTTTATGCTGAATCTGATCTCGGCGGGCTTCTGGTCCGGTGCCGGCGCCATCATCTCCCAATACTGGGGTGCGGGCGACCGGCGGGGCATCCGCCACTCCTACGGCACGGTGCTGATCGCATCCATGGCCACGGCGCTCCTGTTCGCCTCCGTGCTGTTCTTTTTCCCCGCTGCCTGCATTTCCCTGTTCGGGCCGGAGGCGGATGCGGCGGTGCTGGCGGCACAGTATATCCGTATTCTGGCACTGGGCGTGCCGTTTATGATGTTTTCCCAGGTAACGTGCGCGTCTCTCCGTGCCACGGAGCAGGTGACCGTGCCGCTGATCTCCTCGGCGGTCTCCGTCGTCACCAACACGTTTCTGAACTTCTGCCTCATCGGCGGTCATCTCGGTTTCCCTGCGCTGGGCGTGCGGGGTGCCGCCATCGCCACCGTGATCGGTGCGGCGGTACAGGCAGTGATCGTATTCTTCGCTCTGCAGCTGGGCAAAAACGCCATCGGCGCCCATCCCCGGGAATATTTCTCCATGGATCGGCCATTCGTCCGCAAATATACGAAAACTGCCGCACCGGCGTTCTTCAATGAAGCCATATGGGGCGTGGGTGCCAACGTATACGTGATGGTGCTGGCAAGACAGGGCACGGAGGCGTTCTCCGGCTACACCCTGTACGAAACGGTACAGCAGCTGTTCTTCGTATTCTTCGTGGGTATCTGCAACGCCTGTGCCATCATGGCGGGCAAGGCCATCGGCCGGGGCGATCTGGACGAGGGCTTTTTGATCGGCCGCCGCTTCCTCATTCTCACCCCCTTGATGGGTGTCGTGATCGGTGCCCTCATTATCGCCGTTCGCGCGCCCCTTCTCTCCCTGTTCCCCATTGAAACGGAGGGAGCGAGAGAAACGGCTATGGCACTGCTTCTCTTCTACGGATGCTGGATCGGCATACGGCAGACGCCCTATACCGCCATCTGCGGCATCTTCCGCGCCGGCGGCGACACACGCACGGGATTCCTTTTCGACATGGTCTCCTTCGCCTTCGGCATCCCCTCGGTGATCCTTGCGGGACTGGTGTTCCACCTCCCCTTCGTGGCCATCGTGGCCATCATGTTCATCGCGGAGGACGTGCCGAAAGCCATCCTGTGCTTCAGGCACTTCTTCAGCAGAAAATGGATCCATCAGTTAACGAAGTGAGGGGGAAAACGATGGGGGGATTTTTGAAAAAATCCCCCCAAGCCCCCAAAAACTTTTAAAAAAGGGTTTATCTTTTTTGTATAGCAGTAATTGTTATATTTCCCTTTATTAAAGTTTTTCGCCCGCCTTTTTTCAAAAAGGCGGCGGGGTGCGGGGTAGCGAAGCGGCGGCACGGTGTTGAATGACAGTCCGGGGGACTGTCATGAGCCCTCGAGTTGGCACAGCCAACTCGGGTGACACGAGCCGCAGCGAGAAGCAGCCCCGCTCATAAGGAGTTGATTGTTTTGGCACGGTATTCGGTAAGCGGCATGATGTGTGCGGTATGCGTATCCCACGTGGAGAAGGCGGTATCCGCCGTGGACGGCGTCACGTCGGTCACGGTCAGTCTTCTGACCAATTCCATGGAGGTGACGGGCGGGGATCCCAAGGCGATCCTTTACGCCGTGAAGGCGGCGGGGTACAAGGCCGCCCCCATGAAGGATGCCGGCGACGTTCTGACCGATCGGGAATCCGCACCGCTGCTGCGGCGGTTTCTTCTGAGTCTTGCGTTTCTCACGCCGCTTATGTATCTTTCCATGGGGCACATGATGGGCGCGCCCCTTCCTCCCTTTATGGAGGGGACGGACGGGGCGGTGTGGTTTCTTACCGCCCAGCTGATCCTCACCCTGCCCATATGCGTCATCGGGCGGTCGTTCTTCATCGGCGGCGTGAAGGGAATCAAAAACCGTACTCCCGGCATGGACACGCTGGTATCTTTGGGTGCGGCGGCGGCGGTGGCGTACGGGCTGTTCGCCCTCACCGAGGTGATCCTCGGCACGGTTACGGGCGACGCCGGCCGGATCGACGCCTACCGGCACGACGTATATTTTGAATCGGCGGCCATGATCCTGACGCTGATCACCTTAGGCAAATTCCTGGAGGCGAAAAGCAAGGGACGCACCACGGACGCACTCCGTGCGCTCATGGATCTCTCTCCCAAGACTGCCTGTGTGATCCGGGACGGGGCAGAGTTGACCGTACCCGTATCCGAGGTACGGGTGGGTGACGTGTTCATCGTCCGTCCCGGGGAGCGGATCCCCGTGGACGGCACGGTCACGGAGGGCACCTCCGGCGTGGACGAAAGCGCCCTCACCGGGGAGAGTCTGCCCGTAGATAAGTATCCCGGAGACGGGGTGAGTGCCGCCACCGTATCGGTAAGCGGCGTACTCCGCTGCCGGGCGGATCGGGTAGGCGAGGACACCACCCTTTCCCGGATCATCACGCTGGTGCGGGAAGCGGCGGCTACGAAAGCGCCGCTGGCACGGGCGGCGGACAAGGCCGCCGGCGTATTTGCACCCGTGGTGACGGGAATCGCAATCGTTACCATGGCCGTATGGCTTCTCGCCGGGGCGGAGTTCCGCTTTGCTCTGGCGCGGAGCATTTCGGTGCTGGTCATCAGCTGTCCCTGTGCTTTGGGACTTGCCACGCCGGTGGCGGTAACGGTAGGCAGCGGTGCGGGAGCGAAGGCCGGTATTCTGTTCAAGAATGCGGCTTCCCTTGAAAACACGGGCAAGATCAGGACGGTGATCTTTGATAAAACGGGCACGCTGACGGCAGGAAAGCCGGCGGTAACGTCCGTTCTTCCGGCGGACGGCACGGAAAAGGACGAGCTTCTCCGGGCGGCCTGCTCTTTGGAGGCCGGCAGTGCCCATCCGCTGGCGAAAGCAGTGAGCGACTGCGGTGCGGAGGCGGGCATCGCCCTCGCTCCGCTTACGGATTTTGCAGACGTGCCGGGGCGGGGCGTCCGTGCCGTGCTCTCCGGCCTGCCCCATCGGGCCGGCAACCGGGGATTTATTGAAGAGATCGCCGCCATCCCGCCACAGATCGCAAAAGCGGCGGAAGAGATGGCCTCCCGGGGTGAGACGCCGCTGTTCTTTGCCGCCGAGGGACGTTTTCTCGGCGTGATCGGCGTTTCAGATACAGTTCGCCCCACGGCAAAGGAGACGATTCGCCGTCTCCACGAAATGGGGCTTCGGACGATGCTTCTCACCGGGGATAATCCGAAAACGGCGGCAGCCGTGGCGGCAGCGGTAGGGATCCCCCCGTCGGACGTGATGGCCGGCGTTCTGCCGGACGGAAAGGACGCGGCAGTCCGCAAGGCCCTCGAAGGCGGTCCCTGTGCCATGGTGGGCGACGGCATCAACGACGCCCCGGCTCTCACCCGGGCCACGGTAGGCATTGCCATCGGTGCCGGTGCGGACATCGCCATCGATGCGGCGGACGTGGTGCTGATGCGGAGCGATCCTTCTGACGTGGCGGCGGCTATCCGCCTCTCCCGCCGGGTTGTCCGGACGATACGGCAGAATCTGTTCTGGGCGTTCTTCTATAACGCACTCTGTATTCCGCTGGCCGCCGGCGTGCTCTATCCCGCCTTCGGCATCGCACTCAATCCCATGATCGCCTCCGCCGCCATGAGCCTCTCCAGCCTGTTCGTGGTAACGAATGCACTGCGGATACAGAGGGGAACCGACCTGGGGAGGAATGACGCAGGGGAGGAATGACGCAGGGGGCTTTTGAAAAAGCCCCCCGCACCCCGCAAAACTTTTTAAACTGAATTCACATTTCGGCTGTGCGCCCACATATAGAAAACCAAAAATCACGCCTGTACGTACGTTCTGTGCACAGACGTGATTTTGCTTTAGTATAAAGGTTTTTGGGGTGGGGTCCGGGGCCGGGGTTCCCCGAAACGAGCCCGCGAGTTTTGGGGGTTCCTGGGGGGGAGCTTTTTGCAAAAAGCTCCTCCCCGCTTCTTACACCCGCCATATCTCCTTTGCGTATTCCATCACGGTGCGGTCGGCGGAGAAGGGGCCGGAGGCGGCGATATTGGCGAGGGATTTCCGTGCGTAGATTTCACTGTTTTTATAATCGGCGGCGGCACGGCTTTTGGCCTCCACGTAGGCATGGAAATCTCCCAGCACCCGGTAATGGTCGGGGCGGTGCCAGGACGCGCCGTACAGAAGGGACGAATACAGTTCCCGGAACACGCCGGTGCCGCCGTCGTCGAAGGTACCGTTCACGAGGGTATCCACCGCCCGGCGGATGGCCGGGTCCGATTCGTAGATCGCTTTGGGATCGTAGCGGTCTTCTGCCCGTTCGGCGGCGATCTCCTCCGCCCGGGCACCGAAGAAGTAGTTATTCTCCTCCCCGGCGGCGGAGAGGATCTCCAGATTGGCCCCGTCGTAGGTGCCAAGGGTAGGTGCCCCGTTCATCATGAATTTCATGTTGCCCGTGCCGCTTGCCTCCGTTCCCGCCATGGAGATCTGCTCGGACAGATCCCCTGCCGGAATGAGGATCTCCGCCAGAGATACGTTATAATCCGGTACGAAGATCACACGCATTTTTCCACGAACGGCACTGTCGCCGTTTATTTTTTTCGCAATCTCCAGAATATAGCGGATGATGCCCTTGGCCCGGTAGTAGCCGGGAGCGCTTTTCGCCCCGAACAGGTACGCCGTGGGCGTGAAGTCCGGCATGGCACCGTCCCTTACAGCCTGATAAAAATACACGATGGACAAGGCGTTCATCAGCTGCCGCTTGTATTCGTGGAGCCGCTTGATCTGGATATCGTAAAAGAAGTCCGGCTCCAGCTTCTCCCCTGTGATCTCACATAGGCGGCGGGACAGACGCCGCTTGTTCTCCGCCTTCACCAGGGAGAGTGCCTGCAGAGAATCGCTGTCCGAAAGATACGGCTTCAGTTTTGCAAGCTGTGACAGATCCCGGATCCAGCCGTCCCCGATCCGCTCCGTGATAAAGGAGGCAAGGGGCGGATTGGCCCCGGCCAGAAACCGCCGCTGTGTCACGCCGTTTGTTTTATTGGAAAACTTATGCGGCATCCGCTCGTTCCACGGGGCAAGCACTCTTTCTTTTAGGATCTCCGTATGAAGCGGCGCCACGCCGTTTACGTGAAAGCACACGTACGCCGCCAGCCGTGCCATATGCACGCCGCCCCCGTCGATGATATTCATCTCACCGGGACGGTCCGGGTACTCTCTCTCCAGCATCCCCTGCAGCTGCCCGATCACGCCCATAAGGTGGGGTGCCAGCCGGTGGAGCAGGGCCGCGTCCCACACCTCAAGGGCCTCCGCCATGACGGTGTGATTGGTATAGGCAAAGGTGCGCCCGGCGATTCCCACGGCACGGGCAAAGTCCACCCCTTCGCTGACGAGGGCATGGATCATGGTGGGAATCGCCAGAACAGGGTGAGTATCGTTCAGCTGGATCACAGCAAGATCCGGCAGGGTATCAAAGGATCCCCCGCGTTTTTTATGGATGCGGAGAATATCCGAAACGGCGGCGGCGGTGAGAAAGATCTGCTGGCTCAGCCGGAGCGTTTTTCCCTCGGCGATGCTGTCGTTGGGATAGAGCACTGCCGTCAGGCGGGATGCCCGCTCCTGTGCCGCCGAGGCGGCGGCGTAGTCGCCCTCGTTGAATTTCTGAAAGTCGAAGGGGTGCTCTGCCTCCGCCTGCCACAGGCGGAGATTGCCCACCGTGCCGCCGTAGCCGAACACGGGCATATCGTAGGGCACGGCCCGCACCGTCTCTCCCCCGATCGTAACCGCGACGGCATCGCTCTCCCGGCGGGTGGACCAGGGATCGCCGAATCTCGTCCAGTCGTCCGCTTCTTCCTTTTGGTACCCCTCCGACAGATCCTGCCGGAACAGGCCGTACCGATAGCGGAGCCCGTGCCCCGCAAGGGGGATCTCATGGGTGGCGGCGGCCTCCAGAAAGCAGGCGGCAAGGCGGCCAAGGCCCCCGTTGCCCAGGGCCGCATCGGGCACGGCGGACAGCCGGGCAAGGTCAAATCCCGCCGAACCCAAAGCCTCACGCACCTCGGTGAGGATCCCCAGATTAAAGAGATTCGCCTCCGTCAGACGTCCCATAAGAAACTCCGAGGAGAGATAAAAGGCACACTTTTTCTCCTCCCGTGCCCGGCGTGCCGCCGCCACGCGGTCACGCTGTTCGCTCATGATAAAATCTACGATAAAGCGGTACGCATCCGCCGTATTCATCCCGCGAAGTCCGGCGTTTTCCGCCGCCCTTACAAGACGTGTTTTCAAATCTTCCATATACCGTTCCTCGCTTCACACAAAATGTACGCTTTGCGGTAAAAACTGCCTTTGCGGAGCAAAGGCTTCCTTACCTCTTCACTCTTCACTTTTCACTTTTCACTTTTCACTTTTCACTCTTCCATACGTTTCCGTCATCCGGCGGAGAGGTTCAAAATCCTCCGCCGTAAGGGAACGGACGGCGTACTCCCAGCATCCGCCGATCTTTGCCGGGGTATTGATCCTGGCCTCGCTCCCCTCAAAAAGGAGATCCTGCACGGTGAAGATCACCGTATCCGCCACGGAGGATGAGGCGGCACGCATCATGGCGGAGACCGCCGTTTTTCCATCGGCATCCTCGTCGATGCCCAGATACCGGGCCGCCGCCCTTCGTCCCTCCCCGTCCGTGCTCTCCCACCAGCCGGCGGTGGTATCGTTATCGTGGGTGCCCAGATAGACAACGGTCTGTCTTTCGTAATTATGGGGCAGGAAGGGGTTTTCCGACCCGGAGCCGAAGGCAAACTGCAGAATCCGCATGCCGGGGATTCTTGCGTACTCACGAAGGGCGGTCACGTCCGGGGTAATGTCCCCCAGATCCTCCGCAACAAGGGAGATGCCGGGCAGGCGTTTTGCAAGCGTATCAAAGAAGGACGCACCCGGCCCGCGGCGCCACTGGCCCACCGTGGCGTCCTTTGCCCCTTTGGGAATGGCGTAATAGGAATCAAGCGCACGGAAGTGGTCCAGGCGGATCTCGTCGTACATTTCGCCGCACCGCCACAGCCGCTCCATCCACCAGGTGTAGCCGTCCGCCGACATTCTCTCCCAGTTGTAGATGGGATTGCCCCAAAGCTGTCCCTCTCTCGTGAAGAAATCCGGCGGCACGCCGGCCACCTCGTTCTCACAGAACAGCTCCGGATGGGTCCACACGTCCGCACTGTCCGCCGCCACGTAAAAGGGGATATCCCCCAGAAGGGAGATGCCCCGGGCGGCAAGATAGGTGCGGAGCTCGGTCAGCTGTCTTTGAAAGAGGAACTGGAGAAACCGCTTTTCCCGGATCTGCTCCGACAACGCCGAGGCGGCCCGCTCCACGGCGGCCGGCTCTCTCTCCCGGAGCTCCTCCTCCCATTCCCAGAAGGGAGCACCGCCGTGTGCCTCACGGAGAGCGTCAAACAGGGCAAAATCGGACAGCCAGTGCCGGGCCGTATGACAGAACTCGCAGAACGGCTCCCGGAGGGGGCTGTTTTCGTCCCGGACGAAGCGGAGAAACGCCCGGTGGAGAAGATCGCCCTTCACCCGGGCGGCCCGGCCGTAATCGGCGTGATCCCCGGGCGGGGCAGCCGCCTCTCCGATCTCCTCCTCGGTGAGAAGTCCGTCCCGGGTAAGCTCCGACGGATCGATAAAGAGAGGATTGCCGGCGAACGCCGAGGGCGAGGCGTAGGGGGAATGGACGAAATCGGGGATGCTGAAGGGCAAGACCTGCCATACGGACTGCCCCGCCTCCGAAAGCCGATGGGCAAAATCCCGAGCTGCCTTTCCCATACCGCCCACGCCAAACCGGGACGGCAGCGAGGACACGGGCAGAAGAACGCCGGACCGACGCATAACACAGACTCCTTTCATGGGGGGCGGGGGTATGATGTGGGGGGCGCCGCCCCCACGCCCCTGCCAAGGGGACAATGTCCCCTTGGATTCCCATACTGGGGGATATATATGGGACAGCACACTACATATTGTGCGGTTTGCTCCTTGCGACCGTTTAAGCAGACTATATATATGTCAGCTTCCGCGGCACAAGCATTTGTGCCGCAGGTTGGGGGTCCGGGGGGCAATGTCCCCCGGCGGGGTGCAGGGGTGGAACCCCTGCATCGTTCCCCCTTATCCTTTGACCGCACCGCCGGTGACGCCCTCCACGTAATACCGCTGCATGAACAGAAAGAGCAGGGCGATAGGCACGGCCACCAGCACCGCACCGGCGCAGAATCTCGTGAAATAATCGTAGATATTCTCTCTTGAGATCATTTGGAACAGCCCCAGTGCCACGGTATAGTTATCGTAATTATCCTTCATGATGACCGAGGCGAAGATATAATCCATAAAGGGGGCCATGAACGAAGTGAGCACCGTATAGACCACGATGGGTTTGGACAGCGGCAGGGTGATCCGCCAGAAGATCACCGCACGGGAGGCCCCGTCGATATGGGCGGCCTCATCCAGTGCGTAGGGGATGGTATCGAAAAAGCCCTTGGCCACGTAATACGTCAGTGCCGCCGAGCCGGAATAGACCAGCACCAGTGCCAGAAGAGACTGGGTAAGCCCCACCGCTTTCAGAATGAAATACACGGCGATCATGGACATAAAGCCGGGGAACATATTGAGGATCAGTCCCGTTTTCATATACAGCCCCCGGGTACGGAAGCGAAGCCGGGACAGGGCGTAGGCGATCATGAGCACGTACAGGGTGGACAAAGCACAGGATGCGACGGCCACGATGAGGGTATTGAGATACCATCGCGGGAAATTGAACAGTTCCGTTTCCGTGAACAGCCGGACATAGTTCTGAAACGTGAGCGTTTTCGGGAACAGATACTGCACCGTGGCACCCGGCTCCCCGCGGAAGGAATGGATGATAAGAAAGACGATGGGCGTGATCCAGATGAGGGCAAGGAGGGACAAAAGGACGGTAACGGCCGCGGTGACGGCACGGTTTCGCATTTTCACTGGAAATCCTCCTCTCTGCCTTCTTTCATACTGCGGCTGTACACGATCAGGGAAAAGGCGGCGGATACCGCAAAGGTGATAATGCCGATGACCGACGCCAGCTTATAATTCTGCTCGCCGGTGGTGATCCGATACAGCCAGGTGATAAGCAGATCGGTCCGTCCGCCCTGATAGAACTCGCCTGTCATGGGGCCGCCCCCGGAGAGGAGCCAGATCACGTTGAAGTTATTGATATTCCCCACGAACTGGGTAATGAGATAGGGCGTAGTAACGAACAGGACGTAGGGCAGGGTAATTTTGAAAAACTGCACCGCCGGGGATGCCCCGTCGATCCTGGACGCCTCATACAGATCCGCCGGGATATTCATAAGGATGCCGGTGGTGATGAGCATGGAATAGGGGATGCCCACCCACATATTGACGATCAGCACGGTGATCTTGGCAAGGGTGCCGTCGGTGAGAAAGCGGATCGGTGCCTCGGTAAGGCCGATCCCCTGCAGAAATACGTTCACAAGTCCGTGATCGCTGAGAAGATTCCGCATGAACATAAGGCTCACGAACTGGGGCACGGCGATGGTAAGCACGAAAAGAGTGCGGAACAGCTTCTTTGGGCGGATGCCCTTTTTATTGATAAGGATGGCAAGGAGCATGCCCAGAACGTAGTTGGAGGCGGTGGCGAAAAACGCCCACAAAAGCGTCCACGTCAGAATACTGCCAAAAGTCTTCCCGAGCAGCGGCGTATCCGAAAGGCCGAAGATCGAACGGAAATTGTCAAGCCCCACCCAGGTAAACAGGTTGCCCGGCGGCATATGGAACCGGTCGTAGTTGGTAAAGGACAGAAGCACCATGAAAAGAAGGGGCAGGACGGTGAAGATCAAAACCGAAAGGGTGGGAAAAAACAGAAGCGTTTTGTGAAAATTCTCCCCGGAAAGGGAGGCGATCCCCTCCCGGAGCGTGACCTTTTTCTCCCCCGCTTCGGCGGCAAGCTGTGCCCGGTACGCATCCCGGACGGAGGCAAAATAGATACAGGCAAACACAAGGCAAAGGAGAACGGACACCGTGCCGTACAGAAGGATCAGCATGGAGTTGTCGCCTCTGGTGTATTCAAAGATGCCTTTCTCCTCGTTCCACACTTCCCCCTGGGTCTCCGTACCCAGCGTGGGCAGTTTCCCAATATAGGGTATGCCGAATCCCAGCAAAAAGACCCAGAACAGGATCTGCGACGCAAGATAGAACACGCCCCGGGCAATACTGCCCCGGCGGATACAGCCCAGACCCATGACGAAAAAGGACAGCCGGGTATACAGATCGCCCCGGATAAAGAAAAGAAAGAAGCCAATGACCGCATCCCGCAGCCTTGCCCACAGGCGGGAAAGCCGCCCCGGTAAAGTTCGGACGGCGTGTGCTGTCCGCCCGGGCAGAGACCGGAGCCACCGTCCCAGCCGGATTAGGGCACGCCGCAAAGGCGACGCGGAAAGATATTCCAAATCGATCATGATACCACCTCTGATAAAATGAAGCACTCGCTTCGCTCGTGTGAAGCATTGGCTTCGCCAATATGAAGCAGGGCTTCGCCCTGTGAAGCGTGCCTACGGCACACGGAAATTTTCATGCGAGCAACGCGGGCGCTTCACATTCGCGCAGCGAGTGCTTCATTCTTTACCCTACGGGATTGTTTACCGTTGTGACCAGGGTTTTCAGCATGCCGGGAAGCGCTTCGTCGGTGACGGTACCGGAGACGATATCCGTGCCAAATCCCTGTCCCGCCGTCCACCAGGAGGCAGGCACGTAATTCTGGGACACGGAATACTGGAGCTGCTCCGCAAGGGCCGCAAGGGCCTCGTTGGACTTTACCGCATCGCTCCCCGCCACCTTTACGTTGGAGGGGCCCATGCCTCTTTCCGTATAGCGGCGCATCTGATTCGTTTCGTTTGTGAGCCACGCCGCCAGCTTTACTGCCTCTGCCTGGGCTTTGGATGCGGCGTTGACGCCCACCAGCTTATAGCCCGCAAAGCCACGCATCTGCACGGTCTCGCCGCCGATCTCGATCTTCGGCAGCTTTGCCGCACCTACGTTTTCCTCGCCGATCTCGTTTGCGATCTTTTCATAGAGCCAGGTGCCGGAGACGGCGGCGGCTACCGTGCCCGAGCCGAAGCCGGAGATCACGGACGCGTCGTAATCCGTGCCGAAATCCACAAAGCGGGGATCTTTCGCAAGGGCGTTCATGGCACGGGCGGCGGCAAGGCCGTTTTCCGAATCAAAATCAATGGTCTTCTCCGGGGAGAAGCTGCATCCGGCGGTAAGGAAGAAGGCGGCGGTGTACCAGGAGTCGGAGATCTTCATGGCGAAGCGGCGGCCATCCGTGCACTTTGCCAGAATTTCCTCCAGGGTATCGGGGGCGTTTTCGTATACAGCCTTATTATAATAGAGAAAATATCCGTTGTCGGCGGTGGCGGGAAAGGCGTAGAGCTTTCCGTCCACGGTGGCGGCCTCTACCGAGCCTTCGCCGTTCTCCGCCGTGACGGTATCCTTATAGGAGCCGCCGATCTGGGCAAGGATGCCCGCGGCCACCAGATCCGCGATCTGGTCGTTGGCGAAATGGAACACGTCCGCCGCCGCATCCGGGTCGTCCATGATCATGTTTTTCGCCTCGCCCTCGCCTACCACGCCGTAGGTAAAGGTATAGGTTTTGTCCGTATTGGCGGCGGCGTACGCCTCGCACATACCTCTTATCATCTGCTGGTCGTCCTGGGCACCCCAGATCTTTAGGGTGACGGATTCTTTCTTTCCGCCGTCGGCGGCATCGCCTTCGTTTTCGTTATCTTTGTTTTTGCCGCATCCGGCAAGGCTCAGCGTGCCGAGAAGGCACACGCACGCAAGAAAAAAAGCAAGCAATCGTTTCATAGGATGTTCCTTTCATATATACGTGGGATAGGATGCGGGGCGCCGCCCCACTCCCCGGCGGGGGACTCGTCCCCCGCACCCCCATACTGAGAGAATATTTTGCTGCCGTTATTGTGCACCCGGCAGGTGCGTTTTATGCCGCACGGCGGTTTCCAGTATTTTGAAAAAAAGAGATGCTGCATCTGTCAATGCAACATCTCTCTGTATCTGCACGTTATACGGTTACTGTGAGAAGGATCCCGAAAACGGAAAGTTCCAGAATTCTCAAGCCGCTGTAGCTGCTCATCATGCACGAAACCTGCGGATCATCGGAAACATAGCAGTAAAAAGTGACTGCCGTGCCATCGGGATACTCACGCTGGAGCGTTTCACAGGATGCATCGCCGAACAGTTCGAGCACAAGATCCATATCATCGATTCCGCTGAAATTTTTGCCCTTGGAGCTGCACCGGCATCCCACCAAAAACGTTCCATCCGGACAAAGGATCTCCTCTGTAACACTATCTTTGTGAAATTCAATTTTCATATTCTGTAACCTCAATACGGACGTCCGTATCCTCCGTATGCACTTCAAGCACCGTGCCTACCGTACCGGATTCAATAATTTCCAAAACGGATTCCATGTACCGCGCGGCAACCTCATCGCCCAATACCGCGCCCAGATTTCCGGATGCGTGCGACCGCAGAAGCAGTGCCACGGGAAGACGGACGCACACGACGTCCTTTGAACCCTTTACGGAAATGACCATCATCCGTTTTTCCACGTGCCCGTTTTCCGCAAGCTCTACCTTCGCTACGGCAGTCTCGCCGTACAGAATACCGTCTGCCGTAGTTCCGAGGATCTTCGCCAGTGCCGCCACACAGGAAAGATCCGGATAGGAAAGGTCGTTTTCCCACTTGGACACCGCCTGTGCGGTGACAGCCATTTTCTCGGACAGTTCCTCCTGCGTCATGCCTGCCTTTTTGCGAAAATATGCAATGTTCTGACCGATTGTGTTTTTCATACGATCTCCTTTCGCCGCTTTTGCGGCATTCTGTTTTCCAAAAGCACTTTTGTTGGTTTTATTATACCACAACGGATAAAAGAAGGAACATACAGAAAGTTGTTTTTTCTCTTTTTCCTCAACAATCTGTTGTTATTCCCGCCGAAATTTCCGCTTGACGAAACGGAGCCCGTGCGGTATAATACTATGGAGCAGGTTGAACTGTCGCGTACCGTTATGCCGAAAGGTCGCGGTATGAGGAAAGTCCGGGCATCACAGGGCAGGATAACGGATAACGTCCGCCGGAGGCGACTCCCGGGATAGTGCAACAGAGATATACCGCCGGTGCGGGTTCCCACGGAACTCGGCCGGTAAGGGTGGAAAGGCGAGGTAAGAGCTCACCCGGCCCCATGGCAACATGGGGGCGCTGTAAACCCTATCCGATGCAACACCGTATGTGCGTCCGATCGGCCCGATCACCGTACGCACGGGTGGCTGGAGCGGCGCGGCAACGTGCCGCCAAGATAGATGACAGTTCCCGACAGAACCCGGCTTACAGACCTGCTCTCCTTTGATTTTCTCCGGCAGGCGGAGGTTTTTGGGGGATCCTTTGTTTTTTGCGAAAATTCCGCAAAGAATTTTGAAAAATCCCTTGACAAACCCCGTGCCGTCTGTTATAATATTTTACGCTGTGATGCTGCTATGGCTCAGTTGGTAGAGCACATCCTTGGTAAGGATGAGGTCCCCAGTTCGAATCTGGGTAGCAGCTCCAAAAAACGCGATACCCAATCGGGTGTCGCGTTTTTGGCTTTGTTGGACGATTCGAACTGCTGCCGCTTTGCGAAGCAAACGGCATACGCCTGCGGAGGCAAGCAAACGGCACGGGTTTCTCACGATGAAGCAGGCGGCAGTTCGAATCTGGGTAGCAGCTCCAAAAATCCTGCACGCAAGTGCGGGATTTTTACTTTTTACCGCTTACCTCTTCACTCTTACTTAAAATGGCAGGATTTTTGGGAAGTAATAAGTAATAGGGAAAAAGTAAGAAGTTATGGTAGCTTTTCGCCGAGCGAAAAGCATTTTTTATAAAACGAAAGAGGATGTCCATGGCGAACAGTCCGCTTATAACAAAATCCAAAGAATTTGCTTTGGAGATTATCAAGGTTTGCAACTACATAAAACAGACAAAAAGGGAAAGCGTACTGACTAATCAGCTCATTCGCAGCGGAACAAGTATTGGTGCAAACATCCGGGAAGCGTTTTACGGGCACGGAACGGCAGATTTTATTGCTAAATTACAGATTGCTCTCAAGGAATGTTCTGAAAGCGAATACTGGCTGGAGCTTTTGATTGAAAGCGGATACTATGAAAACACCGATGTTCTGGAAAAATGTATAGAGGTAAAGAAGCTTTTGATTGCCTCGCTGAACACCGCAAAAAGTAAACTGAATCAGACACTGTAAGAAAATCCCACCACCTGTCAGGAGGCTATATGAGGATACATTTGGCAAAAAAGCCGCCCAAGAAAATATTCTTTCTGTACGTCACACTGCTGATCTCGTTTTTTCCGGCGCTTGCCGCAAGATCCACGGAAATCTCCCTTACGGGACTGCTTGTTCTGCTCGTGGTGCAGGTGCTCCCCGCCCTTTTTCTGATCTTCTCCTTCTTCCCGCGGTATCTTCCCCAAAAGATATTTGCCGCCGCCTCGGTGGTGATTCTTGCAGTTTTCTCGATTCTGCCGATGCGGGCGATGCTGTATGCACTGATGCCGTTTGCGTTTGTCACGCTTTGTGCCGCAGCGTACGTGCATTTCTCCCGTCAGAACGAAAAACTCGCCGATTTTTTCACGCATCTGTTTCTGGGGGAAACGGTATGCGCCTTACTGTGCCTGGAGAGTATGGGACAAAAATACGCCTTTATCCGGGGTGGGTTCTTCCCTGCTGCCTTTCTCGCCGCC
The DNA here is from genome assembly GCA_045544955.1 of Eubacteriales bacterium. Taxonomy (GTDB): domain Bacteria; phylum Bacillota; class Clostridia; order Oscillospirales; family CAG-272; genus SIG701. Next base: position 3,170 of record JAZPZY010000067.1, on the reverse strand, counting down.
GGTGCCGTCTTTCTTATTGCCGTGCTGATTCTGCGCACCCGGCTCAAACAGGTGATCGGTTCTCTTCTCTTTTTTCTCTGTCTCTTCATTCTTCTGGCAAACGGAACGTTCTGCCATCTGAATTATCTGCTGGACGATGATCCCCCCGAACCGTTCGCCGCTGTGATCGAAGAAAAGCGGATCGAGCGGCGCAGAACAGGCAAGCACGGCAGCCAAACCGATTATGTATTTTCATTCACGGCAAACGGGGAAAGCGGCAAAATGGACGTTTCCAAAAGCACGTACGATGCCTATGAAGAAGGCGACACGTTTGCCTGCTTCCGCTATGACGGTGCTTTCGGCAAGCCGTTTTTCCTCCCCGCTCCGTAAGGGGGAACGAAACCCGCAGAATAAACCCCCCGCCGTGCCCGAATGGGCACGGCGGGGTTTCGTTATACGATCTTTTTGCAGAATTCGCCAATCGTCTCGTCGATCAGGGCGTGGCCCAATCGGGTGGGGTGGATACCGTCGTCGCAGAGAAGGGATTTATAATCGTGGGACAGAAGAAACGTGCTTCTGAGATCCAGCAGCGGCGTGCCCGTTTCGTACGCCAGCCGCTCGGCGGTACGGCTGTAGTATTCCTGCCACCGGGACAGCATGCTCACGTCTCCCAGCCAGCGGAGGATGTTTTCGTAATTCAGATTCTTCGTGATCCAGTTCATGTACTTTTCCGCATCAATAGGTACGAGAGAGGCGATCACCGGCACGGCTCCTTTGCTTCTCACGCAGCGGATGGCTTCCCGGTACATCTCGGTATACTGCTCCTTTGGGATATTGGGTTGGAACGATCCGTCCGGATCCTTTGACACCTCTGCCCAGGGGTAGTCGCAGTCGTTGCCGCCGTATTCCAGCAGCACCACCGTGCCTGCGGCGTCCTCGTTCAGATTCCGGCGGAGCAGATCCAGCCCCCGGGCGATGGTGGCGCCCATGCGGGAGTTGTTTTTCGTCTCGATGCCGGCGACGGCAAGCTCGGAAAACCGATCCTTCCGGCACAGATCGTACCGCCCCGTCTCCCCGCTGTACGTGACCCCTCTTAAAATGGAGTCGCCGTAGATTTCCAGTCGTTTCATTTTCCGTTCGTTTTGCATAGTATCCTCCGCCGTTTGTTTTCCGTACGGACAGTATACCCCAAAAGATGGAATACGGCAACCTACCGTGCCGGTTTTGGGGGCTACTTTCCGGGGTGTGGAAAGTAGAGTGGAAAAATCCTCTCTCTACCAGCGGAAAAGGGCACTCTACCGGCAGGAGAGTGCGTCGGTTTTGCCCGGATTTCCGGCGTTTTTGCCGAAATCCGTCTTTCCGGGAAAGAGTTTTCGAAAGTGCCTTTCTTTGTTCACAAATCTGTGGTAAAATGGGGATAAGTGAAAATTCTACCGGAAGGAGAGACGGATTTCGTGGAGGATCTGAAGGAAATTATTGCGAAAAACATCACGGATCTGCGGCGGCAGCAGAATCTTACCCAGGCGGAGCTGGCGGCACGGCTCAACTACTCGGACAAGGCCGTTTCCAAATGGGAGCGGGGCGAATCCGTGCCGGACGTTACGGTGCTAAAGCAGATCGCCGATCTGTTTTCGGTGACGGTGGACTATCTTCTGACGGAGGATCACGCCGCACCTGCTCCCCCAAAATCCGCATCGGCAAGTAGCCGCAGGCATCGGGTGATCTCCTGGCTTGCCTACGCACTCGTTTGGCTTATCGCCACCCTTTTGTTCGTTCTTGCCGGCATTTTGCGGGCGGGCGTGGGCAGCACGTGGCTGATCTTCGTGTACGCCGTGCCCGTCACGTGCATCGTGCTGATCGTATTTAACTCTTTGTGGGGTAATCGCCGGCGGAATTACGGGATCATTTCCGCTTTGGTGTGGAGTCTGCTTTTGTCGCTGTTCCTCACCATTCCCCATCCCATGATGTGGATGATCTTTCTCCTGGGCATTCCGGCACAGATCATTATTCTTCTGTGGAGCCGGCTGGGGAAGTGAAGAAGTCCCGCTTCTTGACAAATCCGCCGGGATGTGGTATTCTATAATCACACTTCAGCATAAGGAGATTTTTTATGAAAAAACGAATTTTCGCGCTTTTTCTCGCCGTTTGTCTGTCCGTCACCGGTATTCTGCTGGCCTCCTGTCAGAAGGAACCTACGGCTGAAGAGCTTTTGAAGAAGGCCTCGCTGAAAACCGCCGCGTTGGACGCCTACTCCGCCGTTATGGAAATGAAGCTCGATATGAACATGCTGGGCATGTCCATGGAAATTCCCGTTACGGTGGATATAAAGGTCAAAAATCCGCTTGTGAATCCTACCGTATCCGCCGCATACGATATGTCCGTGCTCGGTCAGCAGATGAAAATGGATCTGTATATGGAAGACGGCTGGATGTACATGGCTATAGCAGAAACGGAGTATACCGAAGCGGAGAAATACAAAACGAACGTGGCAGAAATTTTGTCCCAATACGATTTCACCAGCGACGTGCAGGATCTTATGAAGGATCTGCCCGCGGATCTGCTCGCCGACGTAGTGCCGGTAAAGAATGAGGACGGATCCCGTACCGTTTCCCTTGCTGTTCCCAAGGAAATATTCAATGAAGTATATGCGGATCTGGTAGCCGAAATGGGTGAAACGGGCGGTGCCGTCGGAGACATTACCATCGGAGATGCCATGATGGAAGCCACCGTGCTGGAAAGCGGATACTACGCCGAATACAAGGTGGAATTCACCATGAAAATGAACGTGAGCGGTATAGACACGGACTGCCGGGCCTCCGTCAGCATTCGATACGACGAGCCGGGCTCCCCGGTGGAGATCACTCCGCCGGAGGGATACAAGGACTATCCGGAACTGGAAGTATAAACATACCAAAAGGTGCTGCACGCAGAGTGCGGCACCTCCTTTTTTGCCGGGGAACTTCGCCCCACACACCCTTTTGAAAATATTCCCCCTATTATATCCCCATCCATCCTCGTCAAATTCCCGCCTGTTGCGGCAGTATCTCCCCGTAAACGAAACGGCTTACGAGGTTTTCGGTTTTCCGCCCCGGCGGAAATGCGTGCCTCTGCACGCAAGAAAACCTCGCCGGGATGGCCGCTTCACGAAAATATTTTTCATATTATATCCCATCCCGTCAAATCTGCACCTG
>JAZPZY010000066.1:0-2120 GCA_045544955.1 Eubacteriales bacterium | reverse complement strand
TAACCTCGGCGTATCCTTGCAGGAGCAGGGTATCTTCGATATTTACCCGAAAGAAAAGAGTCGTTATTACGTGAAGGCACCCGCATTCTCATTCTCCAAGCTTCGCGGCATGGACGCATACCTTTCTCCCGAAATGAAATCCACGGGTGAGGCGATCGGTTATGATGAAAAGCTGCATCGCGCGATGTATAAGGCGATGATTGCATCGGGACTAACGCTCCGCAATTACGGTACGGTGGTTGTCAGTGTGGCAGACGAGGATAAGGCTGAGACATTACCGCTTATAAAGAGATTTTATAATATGGGCTTTAATATCGAAGCCACCACGCTTACAGGACAGTACCTAAAGGATCACGGAATCCGAACAAGGATCCGTCACAAGCCGAGCGAAGGTAGCGAGGAGGTTCTTGACTCTATCAGACAGGGATATGTTAGCTACGTCATTAACACCCGTGCAATCTTGTCGGGTAAGCATTTTGGAGATGGTGTTGCCATTCGGCGCTGTGCGGCGCAGAACAACATTACGATGTTGACATCCCTCGATACCGTCAGAATGTTGCTGGACGTTCTTGAGGAGGTTACGATGGGAATCTCCACAATTAACGCAAAATAAAAAGGAAGTGATCAAATGCATTTTACAAAAATGCACGGACTCGGAAACGATTATCTGTACGTGTACGGTGAGGTTCCGAGCAATATTAAAGAATTATCAACAAAGCTTTCCGAGCGGCATTTCGGTGCCGGCTCGGACGGTATGATCTACATATCACCCTCTGCCGTCGCGGATTTCAAAATGCGTATTTTCAACACAGACGGAAGTGAAGCCAAAATGTGCGGAAACGGTATTCGCTGTGTCGGAAAATACGTTTACGATAAAGGCTATACCGATAAAAAGAGTCTGACCGTTGAGACTCTTTCAGGTATCAAGACCTTGGAACTCGGTATCAGCTTCGGCAAGGTTAAAAGCGTGACCGTAGATATGGGACAAGCTGTTCCTAACGAAGATATGACGTTAAATATTGATGGTGAAACGGTCGTTTTGACTCCCGTATCTGTCGGCAATCCTCACGCAGTTATCTTTGTTGATGACATAGAAAAAGCTCCACTTACCACACTTGGAGCGAAGATCGAGCATCATAATGAGTTTCCTGGCGGAGTGAACGTTGAATTTGTTCAGGTAATTGGGAACAGTGAGCTTCGCATGAGAGTATGGGAGAGGGGAAGCGGCGTGACAATGGCTTGCGGAACGGGGGCGTGCGCCTCGGCGGTTGTGGCAGTTAAGAAAAAGTATTGCGCATATTGTGAGCCGATCTCGGTTCATCTTGACGGCGGTACCTTGAAAATCACTGTCACGCCTGATAACAAGGTGACTATGACAGGCCCCGCAGAATTTGTTTATGAAGGAGAGACGATGGAATGATTACACCTAATATGCACTATAGAGACCTTAAAGAATCCTATCTGTTCGCCGGTATCGCGCAGAAGGTAAAGAAATATCAGATGGAGCATCCCGAAAAGCATATTTACCGTATGGGCATCGGTGATGTATCTCTGCCTCTTTGTGATGCAGTTATTGCGGCACTTCACGAGGGCGTAGCCGATCAAGCGAACAAGGAGACCTTCCACGGTTATATGCCTGAATGCGGAGCACAGTTTTTGCGTGAGACCGTTGCGGGGCACTACGCTGAGCGTGGCGTGAAGCTTGATGCCGATGAGGTGTTTGTGTCAAGCGGTGCAAGCGATGAACTTGGCGATATTCTCGATCTCTTTGACAGAAGCAGCTCGGCACTCGTCATAGAGCCCGCATATCCCGCCTACGTGGATGCCAATGTGATTGCGGGCAGACGGATCATTCATCTTGCTTCGGGTAAAGAGAATGGGTTTTTACCCGAACCGAACGAGGATTTTAAGGCTGATATTCTCTATATTTGCTCGCCCAATAATCCAACAGGTGCAGTGTTTAGCAGAAATCAGCTTCAGGCGTGGGTGGACTTTGCCAACGAAAACGGCGCGATCATTCTGTTTGATGCCGCGTATGAGGCATTCATCGAGGATGAAACACTCCCACACAGTATCTTCGAGCTTGACGGAGCAGAAACATGTGCCATAGAAATCTGCTC
>JAZPZY010000065.1:0-128386 GCA_045544955.1 Eubacteriales bacterium | reverse complement strand
AACTGATTTTGGCTCTGTGCTGTGATGTTCCAACATCAAAACAAACACTAATCGAAAAAGCCAATGTTGAAATTTCCCGTTTGAATGAGCTTTTGCTTTTATTTACCGAAAATCGAATTATTGAATTTGTTGCGGACAATCGTTCAGAAGACAGAGGATACTTGATCTGTGGTCATTGCGGTATTGCTGCGTACATGGTGTTAACAGCAATGTATATCCTCAATAAAAAGAATTATACCGTTTCGCAATTTCTCATAGGATGATTGACTTTCTCGCCCCGCCTCGTGCGGGGCTTATTCTTTGTTTCATGCGGCGCAATATTTGATGTTTGATACGGGGCACTCGTATTTCGTTGTGTATTTGATATTATACTATAATATTCTTGGAATGTCAATAGTTTTCTATAATCATTTTGGAGTATTCGCTTGACAAATACAACTTTATATGATAAAATAGACGTGCAATACAAAATCGGAGGTATATCCGCATGAGTACGATCGGTGCGCGAATCAAAGAGTATCGCTTACAAAAAGGAATGACACAGCAGGACATTGCCGACGCGCTCGGTGAGAGTTCGGGCAGAGTTATATATAACTGGGAGAAAGGCATCGGTCGCCCTGATTGTGACAAGCTCGCTCGTCTTTGCGATCTGCTCGGTGTATCTGCCGATGAGTTGATCGGATGCAAATCTATGACACAGCATCCCACCGCCGCAGAATGGAGCACGATACAAAAATACCGTGCTCTTGATGAACACGGTAAAGAGGTTGTGGATTATCTTATTAACAGCGAATACAAGCGTGTGACTGCTGCTTCTCGAAAGCCCAAGGCTCGTATGCTGAAGATTGATTTCTTCAATTATCCGGCATCCGCAGGAACGGGCAACTTTCTTGAAACGGAAACACCGGAACAGATATTGGTGGAGGAATCCGCTGCGGCAGAAGCTGCCGATTATGTTATACCGATTGCGGGCGACAGTATGGAGCCTACCTATCACGGCGGCGACAGAGTGTTTGTGGAAAAGTGCGACTCCATCGATGTCGGTGAGGTTGGCATCTTCGTTGTCAACGGTGATGCTTATATCAAGGAGCTTGGCGACAAGTGTTTGATTTCACATAATGAGAAGTATAAGCCGATCCGACTTGATGAGAACGACAGCGTTTACTGTTGCGGTAGAGTGATTGGTGTTGTGGAAGAATAAGTAATACTATTTTAGGAGGCACTATGTCTATCATCGATGGAAAAGAAGTAGATACAAATGCATCCGCATCCGCATATGGTTGGGTGTTCCAGGTCGGTGCAGGAATTACGTTAATGCTTGATAATGTGAAAGAATTCACATCTATGAAAATGGAGGGCAAAAGCGATGACATTGAGTTTACGCTCCCTACTGGAAAAATTTATGCTCAAGCCAAATCCGTAACGCAGATTGGAAATCAAAGCACCGCCTCTACGAATTTAAATGCCGCCCTAACATTGTTAGATTCTGATAATAAAAATGGCGATGCAATAAAACTGATTTATATTACAAACATTGCAAATCCACTTTCAAGTAAAATAGCTTCGGCTTTTCAATACGAACATGTATATGATTTTTCAACACTTTCAATTGAAGACCAAGAGAAAATAAAATCCAAAGTATCTCCAGACTTCCCAACTGAAAAGCTTCAGATACATATACTGAACTTTTTCGGAGAAGGAGATAATAAATTCGCTAATGTAAAAGCAAAAATAGCAGAATTCTTACGTGATGCTATAGGTGATCCTTCATACAGCAAACGGCTGTTGGATAGTTGGTTTGAGACTTTTATGGTTAACTGTTCTGACAAACCCAAAGAGCAAAAAGAATTAACTCTGAGCAAAAATGAGATCATACTTCCCGTAATTATTCTTGTCATTGATCCACCTTTAGATGAAAACGAATTCAATAAAGTGTGTGACTATGATGATTACGAGGGATTGGTTCAAGAATATCGAAATATCATTGACAGGCGTGTTTGTGATTATCCATATTCATCAAAAATAACAGGGGATTTTTTGCAGAAGCGCAATTTTGTTTCAGATCAAAACAACTATAAATATGAATATGTAAAATCTGAATGGAAGCAATATGAGCAGGACTTTGAAACGATAACCGATCTGTGTAAACGAGAGGCCGTGATAAAGTTGCTTCTATTGACTGTAATTACACGACGTATAAAAATCAAACAAATTAAGGAGGCTGCGAAACTGTGAATTTGTTAGAATTTAAGATCAGAGAATATCGTAGTCACATCTGGAAAACTGTTGACCTTAATAGCGATGTCTGTGTTTTTTACAGCAAAGAAAACTCAACCGGTAAAACCACTCTCATGCGAGCTGTTTTATACACGCTTGGGTTTTCAATTCCCAACACTGAATTGGTGAAATTTGAGAATTATGAGTTCGTCCTTGAATTAATGCATCAAGATAAAAAATATGTTTTGATGCGTAAAGACCAATTGCTAAAAATTAACGAAACAGAATTTGATCTGCCTATTGAGCAATCAGCAGCACATACGTTTTTGTTTGGAATAACTAATGCCGAAGTTTTATACAATCTGCTTGGAACGATTTATTTTGACCAAGAGAAAGGATGGACGTTGCTCAATCGAGGAACGATCATTGGTACTAATCGTTTTTCCATTGAGAGCTTTTTTAGAGGCTTAAAAAACGACGAGAGTGATGAAAGTTATGAAATCGTCGCTAAAATAGCTGCTTTAGATAAAAAAATTGCGCAGTACAACTTGATGTCTAATATCGCTGAATATCAAGCAGCTATTAATCAATCGGACGATGTGGTCATTGATTATCAGACGTTTGATCAAGAGCTGGCCGCTAAAATTGGCGAAAAGGAATTTCTTTTGAAAGAGGTAGAAGCCGAATTAGCTCGTGTCAATGATATTATCAAGTCAAATAAGAGTTTTTCCGATTACATAGAATGCAGAAAAATATTTGTAAGAAATCCTATAGATGATAGTCCGATACCAGTCAATAGTGAAACCCTGTTGGATTATCAAGATGTAACAGAAATAAATCATGCTCGTAGAAGCATGCTTGTTGCTCAACGTAATTCGATAAAGAAACAACTCGCAGATCTTACTTCTCAACAACAAAAGCAGATGACACTTTTTAGTTTGCCAACGCTTGATGAAGAATTAACTAAAAGATTAGCAAATATTCAAGGGATTAGTGCTGTTGAGGTCGAGTCAATATTAAAGCAATTAAAAAAAGAGAAATCTGATTTGACTAAAATATTGAAAACGAGAACAAAAAACGATAATCCGTGGATTCTTCAAGCCTATGAAATTATTTGTAAATACACTCAAGAATTGAATCTTCCGTTTGATTACAAAATAGATATTTTCACTCATAATTTAAAGGGGAAATCGGGTGCCGTGTTGCATAAGATGGTTTTCGCTTACAAATTGGCTTTTATTAAATTGCTAAGTGATAAAATTGGGTATGCATTGCCAATTTTTTGCGATTCACCGAGTGGACGTGAAGTAGAGAAAGATACGATTGACATTATGCTAAGAATCCTACAACGGGATTTTTTAGATCATCAATTGATTGTTGCATCAATATACAAGTATGAAGATGCTCTGCCAAATGCAAAGATTATTAAAATGAACGGGACTCTGTTCAATCAGCAAACAATGTTTGACTAATAACTGAAGAGGAGGGAGCAGATGAAAGGCGTAATCTACGCGCGATATTCCTCGGACAACCAGCGCGAGGAGTCAATCGAAGGACAAATTCGTGAAAACACAGCGTTTGCCGATAAAAACGGCATTGAGATCGTGGGCACATACATAGACCGTGCATTTTCGGCGAAGACGGATAACCGTCCCGACTTTCAGAAAATGATCAAGGACAGCGCCGGTAAATCCTTTGATGTGGTCATTGTGTGGAAGCTTGACAGATTCGCCCGTGACCGCTATGACTCCGCCTTTTATAAACGGGCCTTGCGTAAGAACGGCGTGAAAGTCGTATCCGCAACCGAAGCGATTTCTGATGGACCTGACGGCATACTCCTTGAATCTCTGCTTGAAGGTGTTGCCGAATATTATTCCGCAGAACTTGCAGAAAAGACAATCCGCGGCATGACCGATAATGCGCTTGCCTGTAAATCAAACGGCAGTATTCCTCTTGGATATGTAACCGATCAAGACAAACATTTTCAAATAGATCCGTTGTATGCACCGATCATAGTCGAAATCTTCCAAAAGTATATCGACGGATACACGATGAAAGAGATCGTGGATGATCTGCAAGCGAGAGGGATTCGTAACCGCAAAGGTGCGGTGATCTCAGAAAATGTTGTGTCAAACATTCTGCGAAACAGGAGATATCTTGGCGAGTACCGTTTCCGTGATACGGTAATTCCAAACGGGATTCCAGCCATCGTTCCGGAAGAACTGTTTGATGCTGTGCAGAGACGAATGGAATCCAACAAGAAGGCTCCGGCACGGCACAAAGCGGAGGAAGAATATCTGCTTTCTACAAAGTTGTTCTGCGGTAAATGTCAACGAATGATGGCAGGTGAAAGTGGAAAACGCCGTGATGATACAGTCTATCGCTATTACAAATGCTCGGGTGTAAAACGTAAGCTCGGCTGCGATAAGAAAACGGTGAGAAAAACGTGGATCGAGGATTTGGTAATAGCTGAAATCAAGAAAATCGTATACGATGACGCGCTGATTGAGCAGCTTGCCGACGATGTGATGAAATTGCAGGAAGCGGAAAACACAGTTGTTCCTGTTCTCCAAAACCAGCTTGCCGAGGTTGAAAAGGGAATCGAGAATCTTCTTAATGCGATTATGATGGGTATCTGCGGCGAGTCCACCAGGAATAAGATGGCGGAGCTTGAGTCACGAAAAAGCGAGCTGCAGATCCAAATCGCCAAAGAGGAGATTGGTAAGCCGATGGTTTCAAGAGAAATTATTGTGTTTTGGTTCCACAAGTTCCGAACCTTTGATACAAACATATTTGAGCACAGAAGAAAATTTATAGATGCCTTTGTCAATGCGATTTTCCTCTATGATGACAAATTGGTGATTACATTCAATTACAAAAATGGGACAAAAACAGTTACCTTTGCCGAGCTTGAAGAGTCAGACATAATTTCGGATATGAACTACACGGGGGAGCCAAACAAAACAGACTACCATTTGGTAGTCTGTTTTTGTTTGCCACTTGTTGATTTCCCACCAGTGACACCCGATCCGCAGCCGATGCTTACCGACTGAGCGGGCGAAGTCGGTAGGCGACCGAGAAAAACGGTCCGGTGAACCGTTTTTCGACGGGAGATAACGAAAACAAGGAGAGCAGCGCGGCAAGTGTAAGCGAAGCGCCGAGCCGTGCTGCACGACTGTGTTTTCGGAAGTCGGCCACGATGACGTGCATATTTTGCTGGACAAATGAAGTCTGAATTTCTCAATCAGGTTGTCGCTGGTTCGAGCCCGTGCCGTGGGAGCCAAATAAGAGAAATCCGAAATTATTGCCAATCGGCGATCGTTTTGGATTTTTTTTGTTTTTGTGAAATCGCAATGTTAATATAATAACCGCCGAGAGTAACTAAAACGGTCGCTCTCGGCAATTATCGTTATATTTTATTCTTCGTACACCAATACCGCCGGAGGGCAACAATAATCAACATCTTTCAGATGCAATCCTTTGCCGTATGCTTCTCTGACGATAGACATAACAAAATACTTCGACGCTACGTGGTATCTGAAAAGTTCGGGAACGGATGTAAGGTGCTTGGGGATAGGCGTTTTCATAGATGCAGTAAAAGCTGTGAATTCTTCTCCAATCGCTGTTGTAATTTCTTCGGTTGCATTTTTAATCACCGCACATATTTCATCGTATTCCGTTTTCTTTAACACGGGGATCTTAACACACAATCTATCCTCTGCGTATCCAATTACACCCAATCGTTCAAGAGTGGGTATATAGGAGATAAACTCATTGGGGATATCTGATGCTTCAAGTGAAATACTGTCGTAAATGCTCCACAGCAATGGAATGATATGCTTGAAGTACAGCTCATACGCGCCACCGTAACGGTGGGGGCTATCCCACAACGTAGTGTCAAATTCATAGAAACGGATACGCTTGGTTCGTCCTACTGCCACTGCTTCTGAGGTGCGGTGACCACCGTGAATGCAATATTCAGATGCTTCGTTATACTCCTTCATATTGTATCCTGCATCAAATACAGTGGCTTGAGCAAACCACCAACCGCCGTCCTTACGCTTCGGAAACTTGGGCTCTTCAATCCTTCCTGTTCCAAAATGCTGAAAGTCTTGTAACGCTTTCAAAACGGCATATCTATCAAGCTTTGATCTTTCCTCGGTGCTCATTTCTTTTACAAAAGACATTTTTAAAATCTTATCGGACATTCTTTCGATAATATTCCATACTGTCTCGAAGTGTTTATGAGTAAACTCAAGCTGCGGTTTGAAGTTGTTGAGTGAATTTTGCGGTCTTGTAATGATAAAATCCGTATATACTTTGCCGCTATCCATCTGCACCATAAGTTCGCCATCTACAAGCTTTTTGATGATTGGCTCAATATAAGCGGCGGGAATACCGATTGCCTTGGAAAGATCACTGATAGTAATAGGCTTGTCATATGCAAGAATCAAAAGATTCGTTGCAATCAGATCACCCTCAACAAGCGACATAGGCTCTCCTTTTAAGCCTTCCGATCCGCCGAAAGACAGACACATCTCACCGGGTAAATAGTTTTCTCGTGTTTCCATAGTTTCAAGTCCTTTCTTCATCTGATTACGACCTGCTGACAATCGGCTTTTTACCGTACCTTCGGGAATACCAAGTCCCTCGGCAATATCCGAAACACTTTGATTCCCAAAATAAAAGCGTATCAGAACCTCGCGTGTAATAAAGCTTAGATGATTTAACTCCTTACGTACCTTAGATGCTTCTTCGGAGGCGAAGTATTCTTCGTCTTCATCCTCCGCAATCTCTACACTCTCGTCCAAACATATTGTAACGGGAGCTCGATACTTTTTTCTTAGGTTATCATTATGTTTGTGGTAAAGCGTATTGGTGAGCCAAGTTTTGGGATGCTCTATTACTCCTCCGCGATGCATATAGGCAAAAGCCGCAAGCATTGTATCACCCACAAGATCTTCGGCATCACTTTGCGAGTTGCATTTTGATGTTGCAAGTCTTATCAGATAATCATAATATTGAATGATTTCATCGTTTGTCATTAAATTACCTGCTTTCCGGAATGCTTTTGAACGTTCACCCGTATAGTCGTCACTTTTGAATTTTGGTTCGAACTTGATTCTAATTTTTTATAATTATATCATAAAAATATGAAACAGTCTATAAAGAAACCGCCGAGAGATACCATCACGGTTCCTCTCGGCGGTCTGTGATTATTTCTTAATAAACGGTGTATTCCTATGGTGAGACTGCAGGCAGTAACCGCCTTTATAAAGGATCTCTCCGGCCATCAGAAACAGTGCGATGAGCTTGTGGCTCGGCTGTGAGACGTACAGAGTACGGCTCTCCCCGTTGACAGTCAGCTCCTGCTTCCACAAAATCTTCAGCAGGATCAGATCGTCCAGTACCGGATCCATCTTCTCCTTTTCAATGCCGCACTCCGCTGCCAGAACGGCACTTTCAAAAACGTAATTCTCCGTTTTTTTATACAGACAGATCAGTGCGTTCATGGTATCCGGATGCGACAGTGCCGCGAAGATCTTTTGCAGATCCTCCTTGTCCTTCAGAAAATGACCGAATCCCTCTTCCGGTTCCGGAAATACGGAGAAGAACGGTTCTTTCCCGTTTGAGATCACGGTAAAGCCGGTGTCGTCCAGGATGTAGGAAGCGTCGTGCCGCTTTTTGATCTCCTCCGGATCATACTGCTTATCTATCTCCATCCCGCAGTTGAACAAGCCACGCTCGATCTGCCAGCCAATATCACGGGCTGTGTGAAAGCGTTCTTTGGCGTCGGTATCATGAATCAGAGAAAGGATTCGCCTCGATACGTCTGCCATGGAAACAGAATCGTTGCCAAACAGGGTGTCCAGAGAAACGTCCAGTTCCCGGGCAAGGGGAACGAGAAGCGTGCCGTCGGGATAGGTGTCGCTGGTTTCCCATTTGGAAACGGCCTGGGCAGATACGCCAAGCTTTTCGGCCAGCTGTTCCTGCGTCAGATTCTTTTCAAGACGCAGCCGTTTGATGTTTTCCGATAAACGCATCTTATTTTCCTCCAATCATTTTGCATCTGCCGTTGAAACAGTATTCGTAGGCCCTTTTGCCGAACATTTTCTCAAAGGCTAAGGTGATCAGGGCGAGAAGGAGACCGTCACCAAAGCATTCGTACATAGTTACCTCACCCTCGGTAAGATAGGCCGTCAGAGAACGGCACGCACCGAAGGCACAGAAATCGGTGAGGATCTCGCGGACACGGTCTTCCCGGACACCTGTGTTTTGGGCGATATAATCCGCCGTAAAGTTTTCTGAGCAGGCGGTGGAGTGAATGAAATACAGAACGGAAAGCACATCCTCCCGGGAGAGAAACGTAAAGAGACGGGCAATCTCTTTTTGTTTTGCCGGATCCTTCATCCAGGCAAAATTCGCTTTGTTCCGCAGCATCATTACCGCCACGTTTACGTCTTCGGAGTTTGCCACAAACTCGAAAAATTCATGGATCGAAACCTCCGAGCGATGGCACCGGGTGTTTTCCGGGGGGAAGACGTCGGCGTTGTCATTTACGTCGTCTTCCTCATTGGAAACGGTTCTGTACAGTGCCGGAATAATGGATTTTACGGTCTCAAAGGCTTTGAGCACCGATTCCTTGCGGGTAAGTCCCCGGAAGGCGGCACGGATTTCTTCCCGTGTGTCGGCCTTTTTCTCTTGGGACAGTCCCAGAATGGCATCGGTGGTGACGCCATAGTATTCTGCCAGTTTTACCAGCATGGGGATATCCGGCGTGGAGGAACCGTTCTCCCATTTTGACACGGTCTTTCCCGAAACGTTCAGGCTCTGGCCTGCCTCATCCTGGGTTACGCCTTTTGCCGCACGGAGTGCGGACAGCTTCTCTGCAATTTTACATTCGTACACGGTTTTCACCTCACAAAAAATTCAAGCTCCGGATCTTGTGATTTTATTATACACGAAACCACCGGTGGAATCAATAGAGCGAAAGTGTATGGATTCTCCGGGGCGGAGAGTTCGGGAGGCGGTTGTAAAACAACCGTTGATACCCATGTCTTAGCATAGGGGCGGAGCCACGGGCAACGCAAAAACTGCCGCACGTTGCGTGCGGCAGTTTTGCTTTATTGAGGGGGGATTTACCGTTCCGTGCCGAACAGTACCTTTTGGAACAGTTCTCCGGTTCTGGCTTCGCCCAGCGATTTCTTGAATACGTCCGTAGAGGGACCGCCGTGCGTGAGCAATCCGTTTACGTAGGCGGCGGACAGTACAGCTTTTTTTGCCGCATCCGCAGGCTTGTCTGCCGGTGCGTTCAGATACGCTGTAAAATGAGAAAGTGCCAGCACATCCAATTCTTTCGTTTCTGCTTTTTTTCCCTTTTTGGAGATGCTCACCGGCAGTTTTATATCATCGTACCAGTGCACTCCCGGATCTCTTTCCGAAAGATGGGCAAAGCGTGCTTTTACCTCCGCAAGACCGGACAGATCAAGGGGAGCCGTCAGCGTATCGTACAGTTCCACGATCAGCGTGTCGTTCCCCATGGCGTGGATCCGGTCGTAGGAATACAGCGGCAGATCCTTTTCCCGGGGGACGATCATCAGCGTATCCATTTTCATCAGACCGAAAAATCCCTTGGCACGCATGACGGATACGTGTCCCAGCCCCTCGGCGTGGTACGCTTCCACGTCAAATTTCATGCCGTTTGCCTTTAGGTGAGAGAAATCGCCTATATCCAGCCGGCAAAGGGGATATTTTTCTTTGAGAAGGGAAAGCAGTGCGTCCGTCATGCGGTTTCGCCTCCGTGGAGTTTCAGCGAAGAAAGCCCGTTCTTATGAAGCAGGAGCGTACCGACGAGGAGAGATCCCTGTCCCAGCACGTTGACACCCTCGGCGATCCAGTTCATGGACGCCTCGGCGAAATCCTGGCTGGACAGATAGCCCATGCAGAGAGAGCAGAGAAAAGAAAATACGAAGACGGCAATCAGTGCGGGCTTTTTCAGCTTTACGGACAAAATGCACAGCACGGCGTCCATAATACCGAGTCCTGCTACCATCAGTCCCACAAACACGAACGTGCCGGTAAACACGGGCGGTACCGCTGCCATCAGCGTGGATTTTGTCTGCTTATGAATGAGCATGGAAAGAATACCCAGCCCTGCCAGCAGAAAACCGATGGACTGCACGGGAAAGAACATGGCGTTGAGCGCGGCAAAGTCGCACGTACCGGCAGCATACAGCAGCTTCCAGGTGGCCTTCAGTGCACCGGCCAGGGTAATATCGATCACGCCGGCGGAGAAAAGGGCAAAGGCTCCTTTGCTCATTTTATTGTACAGATCCCGCAGGAGAAGTACGGATGCAGCAGCAAAGAAGATGACGGGAATATAGTCTATCAGAGCCATAGAGATGGAAAAGTCATGCATATCCGAAGCTCCTTTGTCGATTATTTTTTGTTCAGGTGGTAGATGGGCAGAAGGGGAATGATGATGGGCGTCTTATCGGCGTAGGCGTTGTATTCCTCGTTGTCGCCGTAGCGTGCCATCTGCCGCTTTTCCAGCCGCTGTGCCCCGTTGAACATGATGTATACGATGCAGATATAGGCAAGAACGGCGGTGATCCACTGACCGACGGTGAGATAGGCGGTAATACCGCTTACGAACACGCCTGTCCA
Source organism: Eubacteriales bacterium (assembly GCA_045544955.1). Lineage (GTDB taxonomy): Bacteria > Bacillota > Clostridia > Oscillospirales > CAG-272 > SIG701. Next base: position 117,502 of record JAZPZY010000065.1, on the reverse strand, counting down.
GAAGAGGATTTCACCCAGATAGTTGGGGCAGCGGCATATTCTGTAAAGCCCTTTCATCGCCACCATGTCGGGGCGTTCCTTTTTCTGTGCGGATTTCTGTCTGTCTGCGATGGATTCCAGAATCAGACCGAATACGGAGACGGCAAAGCCAACGAGAGGAACGACCGTGTCGGTCATGGCGTTATCGTAACGGAACAGCATGGGGCTGACCTGTGCCACGTACAGAACGGAAACGGTGATCCAGATGGCGGCAAGAACGAATACGGGCATTTTCTTTTCGCCGTTTTTCGCAAGGGTATCCTTGGCGACGTCCGTCTTTTTGAAGGTGGCGTTTTTGAACTCACGCACAAGAAGGAAGCCGGACAGACGCACGCCGTAGGCGATAAAGAGAGCCGTCTGCACCAGCACGATCCAAAGCGGCGTGGCGGTAGGATTGAGCAGATACATGATAAGAACGGCTACGCCGCCGAAGGCCACGGCGAAGCCGTAACCGATGGAAAGAAAGTATACGAACTTATAAAAGCCAACCGCACACGCAGCGGCACACACGATAAGCAGAATGGAAAGCAGTGACCACGGCATTTTATTTGGCCTCCTTTGCAAAATACTTCTTTATGTAGGCGGCGAAGCTCTTGTCGCCCACTACGGTATCGCCCACCAGATCGTGGCTGAGCGTCCATTTGGAAAAGAGAATAATATCGTGCTTGCCTGCTTTTTTGATCTTGGGCAGGTTGGCGAGAATGCCGAAGAGCCAAATGGGTGCCCACTTGATCTTCAGGGGCTTTTCCGCCGCGTCAAAACACAGCTTTGCCATTTCCTCGTAGGTGTAGGTTTCCTTGCCGCCTACGTTGTAGGTTACGTTGGTGTCGTTCATGTGATCCACGATAAACCGGGCAAAATCGGGGCAGTCCACCACGTTTGCCTTCACGCCGCCGAATCCCTTCAGCAGCTGCATCTCGCCTTTATCCACGTAGGGCTTGAACACCTTGGCAATGTCGTAGAAATAGCCGGTGGGACGGTAGATCACCCAGTCCATATCCTGCTTTTTGATTTCTTCCTCTACCAGATACTTGGCGTGGAGCATAGGCACCTGTTCCGCACCCGGCTCGTCGCAGGAAATGACCGATACATAGTTGAATTTCTTCACGCCGGCGGCTTTTGCCTCGGCGTACAGGTTCATGTTGCCCTTATGATCGATGTCGTAAGAGGTCACTTTCGTGGAGGCGCCGGTAAGTCCTACGGTGGTGATGACCACGTCCGCGCCGGCACACAGCCCCTTCATCGTTTCGGGATCGGTAGCGTCGATGGGGGCAAAGGTGTATTTGCCCTCACAGCCTTCCACGGCCGTTTCTTTCAGATCGGCGGCAATCACTTCGTGTCCGTCTTCACACAGACACTTGAGAATTTCGGCGCCCAGATTGCCGAAGGCACCTGCCAGTACTACTTTCATGGTGTAATATCTCCCTTACAAATTATTTTTTGTTTTTCTCTTTGGCACGCTTGTCGTTGATGATCTTCATATGCTCTTCCGTGATCAGGGTGACGTTGTTTTCCTTCGCCCACTGTACGCATCCCTTCAGCACTACGGAGAGGAATACTCTCGGCACGCCCAGGATGGTCATCAAAGCCTCGTCGGTGAATTTCACCGTGTCGTCCGCCCGGTCAGCGGCGTAACGTACCGATTCCAGGGATGCCTTACGCATCTGCAGAAGCTCGGCACGCATTCTCGTTTTCCTGTGGAACCAGAAGTTTTTGGAGTCCCGGTAGCCGTAGTCCACGGGCAGAGCCGGAAAATCCTTTGCCCGCACGCCGTTTATGATGGCGTCGCTGTATTTTTTCTTCATCAGGATCTTATCGATACGCAGAATGAAGTGGGCACCGAATTTGGACGTGATGCCATTGAAATCGTGGTAGGGGCCCTCATAGCCGTTCAGCTCGCCGGGCAGATCTTTATCCGCTCCGTCCAGCTCCCGCATCCAGGTGCATTCAATGGCTTCAATGGCGTCGGTCAACACCATGGGACGCGTCTCGCCGGTTTCTTCCTCAAGAAGACTCTTCTCCAACTTGAAATTGCACTTGGGCATCTTTTCCTCCGGCTTGTCACCGGGCCAGGAGAGCTTGACTGCCTCTTTGAAGGTAGCCGGCTTGTCGTCGATGAAGTTCAGCGTGCACTTTCCGTTCCGCAGAATATTCTGTGCGGTGTTGGAAGAATTGCGGCAGCACAGAAGCATGGCGTAGTAGTCCTTGCCGGCCACGTAATAGGGCTGCACCAGGGAATAGGGACCAAGATTGGTACTGCCATCCTCACACAGCGTGGAGATGATGACGGTAGGCATGGGGAAAAACAGCGACGTCTGGTAGAAGTTGTCCACGATACGCAGATTTTCAAAGCTGCTCATGATGCAAATCTCCTTTTGTTTTTTATTGAATTATTTTTTCGATCAATGGGTAAACGGTGTCAAAATCCGTCTCTTCCGCAGACCAGCGGATCAAAGCCTCGGCCAAAAACGAAGCCGTAAAATCGCAGTTATCCAGCATGCGGGCAGTGCAGAAGGGCAGAATGTAGGCGGCGATCTGTCCTCGGAGCAGTTTATGCCGTGAGGAAAAACCGATGGCGGCCAGCTTTGCCGCATCCGCATCGGAGAACAGCGCCCGGTTTTCATCGGCGAACCGTCGCAGCAGGGCGTAGATCCCACCAAAAAGGATCCGGGGATCCTCAATAGGTAGGGCGGCCATTTCGTTTAAATACCGCTTCCAATCGGCGAGGACGACGGCGGCAACGAGCATTTCTTTTGAAGGAAAGTAATTGTATACCGTGCCCACGCCCACGCCGCAGGCGGCGGCCACGGACCGCACCGTAACCGCACCGTATCCGTGCACGGCAATCTGCCGTTTGGCCTCATCCATCAGCCGTTCTTTGGCATTTTCAATGATTTTCGGCATTCATTCGCCCCCCCTTTTGGAAAAATGCCTTTATGCAGTCCGCCGTTTCGGTGATCTGCCGGTCGGCGGAGAGAGAGGGAATCCCGTCTCCGTCCTGCGATCCGTACATACCGAAATAGGCGTGACAGCCGCCGTCAAGGATCACTTCCGAAAAATCGGTGGGGAGATTTCCCTTGCAGTCGTCGTACTTTTCCCGGTTCATCACGCCGTCCTCGCTTCCGTAAACGGAGAGGACGCGGAGCGTGGTGCCCGTCAGATCTTTCGTGGAATAGGCTCCCAGCAGAACCACTCCGGCGAGCACGTCTCCGTGGGATGCGGCGTAACCGGCCGCTATGGCACCGCCCAGAGAGTGACCGCCCACGTACCACTCCTGCACGTTCGGGTACAGCGGCAGAACGTCGTCTGCCGCATCGCTGTCCAGTACGGCCAGATTCAGTGGCATCCGAAGAAGGATGCACAGGATTCCGTCCGAGGCAAGACGGCGAAGCAGCGGCTCGTATGCGGTATATTCCACTTTGCCGCCGGGATAGAAGATAAATCCGATCTGAGCATCCGCCGGACCGTAGGCAATGGCACTGTCGGACAGCACCGTTTTCTCCGCAGGCAGGGTGGCTGTAAACGCCGCAATGGCCGCTGTATCCGCCCGGTAATAATCCGCTGCATACAGGGCACAGGCACCTGTCAGAAGCACAAGGATGGCGGCAAGGAGAAGCCAGATCCGGATTTTTTTGTTTGTCTTGCTTTTCAAAATCGGCTCCTTTCCTTATATGAACTTGTTCATATACCATTATACCGCAGTGTGATTTTAGTGTCAAGGGTTCTTGTAAGAAAATGAAAATCTCCCAAAAGTGAATACTTTTGGGAGATTCCGTTTGCATTTTGGGGAGACCGGTCAGTTTTTCTTTTTCGGCTTTTTGATCCGGTTCAGCTGTCTGTTCAGCTTCAGCAGCTCTTCCTTGGTGAGGGAGATGTTCATCATGCCCATCATGGAGGAAAGACGGAGCACGCTGAAGCCGCCCATCATTTCCATAAGGCCGCTGCCGGCGGCATCCTTGAGATTCACCTCAAATCCGCCTGCCTTCTTCTTGCCTTCCGCACTGTCTTTCTTGCCCGCATCCATCTTCTTTTTGAGCATAAGACCGAAGGAGGCAAACCACAGCTTACCCCGGAGACAGGACATAATATCGGAGATCTTATCGTTCAGAGAGAAGCGTCCTTCCGGAGCGTCGATATCAAACCAGTTGAGAACGGCCCCCTTTTCCACCAGAACGTAGTCCATGTTTCTCTCGGCTACCTTGCGGATCTTGCCCTCGTCGGAGAGATCGCCGGCCTTGGCAACGAGGGTGCTTTCGCCCACGTTCTTCACGTCGAAATAGAAGAAGTGATCCTCTGCCGTCTTTTTGCCGATGCTCTCGCCGTTGACAAACAGCTCTACCTCCGGCAGGTTGGAGTAGACCGTTACCTTGGTTACGTCCTCTACCCGATCCACGTACCGCTTGCCGCAGAGGTGGACGAAGGGATCCTCCTCGGGGGAGACGAGCCACGCCTTGTACGCGTAGAAGGCATCCTTCTTGTACTTTCTGTCGATGGTCACAAGTCCCTTGTGGTTCTGTCCGTTTTCGCCGCCCTCGGATCTGGCATCTGCACCGAAATCGAACATATTCCAAACGTGGGTTGCCCAGATATATTTCCGGGTAAAGAACTGCTTTATAAGCTCCTCATGGTAGTATGCCTGATACTCCTCCGTGTAGTCGCCCTGCTTCGGATCGCTGGTGTGCCAGTTCAATGCTTCACAGCCGTACTCAGAACAGCCGATTGGGATGGTGGGATGGGTCTGGTGGAATTTATCAAACCAGGGGCCGTTCATGGTGGTGTCGCCGCCGTACCAGCCGAAATAGTGATTGTAGGATACGACGTCGGGAATCTGCAGATAGGGATCGTCCATTTTGCACATGGACACCGCCGCGATGGTGGTCAGGCGGGTTTTATCCATTTCGTGCACCAGATCGTTCAGGATGCGGTGATTCTCCAGAAGATCCTCATCCGAGCCGCCGATGGAGATCTCGTTGGACAGGCCCCATACAACGATGGAGGCGTGGTTGTAATTCTGGGTGATCAGCTCTTTCATCTGGGAGATGGTGTTTTCCCGGCCGCCGGGCATGTGCTTTGAAATATAGGGAATCTCCGCCCAGATGACGAGGCCCTTTTCGTCGCACAGATCGTAGAAATACTGATCGTGCTGGTAGTGTGCCAGACGGATGGTGGTAGCACCTACCTCCATGATCAGATCAATATCCTCGGCGTGATGCTCCGGCAGAAGGGCGTTGCCCACGCCCCATCTGTCCTGATGGCGGGACACGCCCCGGAGCGGGTATTCCTCTCCGTTCAGGATGAAGCCGTTATCGGGATCGATCTTGAACGTGCGGACGCCGAAGCGGCTGCATACGTTATCCAGCACTTCGCCGTTTTCTGCGATTTCCACCTCACAGCAGTAGAGGTACGGATCGCGGCGGCCGTGCCACAGATGTACGTCCTTGATTGCAAAGGTGACTTTCTTGTCGGCCGATTCGATTTTCTCAAGTTCATTTTCGTCCTTGTCGTAGAGGCTATAGATCAGCTTCTGATTTTCGGCAAGTGCCGTTGTGAATACTTCCACTTCTACAGAAGCGTCTTTTCCGTTAACCGACGGGGTGATCTTCAGACCGGGGCCGCCGCAGTAATCCAGATCGAAGTGCGCGTTGCTCACGCAGATCAGGTTTACGTTTCTGTACAGACCGCCGTAGAAGGTAAAGTCGGCCATCTGGGGGTATACCGTATCGCTGGGGGCGTTGTCCACCAGAATGGCGATCTCCGTTTCCTCGGTGAGCTTTTCGGTGATGTTGACACGCCAGGTGGAATAACCGCCGTCGTGATGGGCGAGCTTTTCGCCGGCCACGTATACGTCGGCGGAGGAGTTGGCACCGCGGATCTCCAGATAATACTGATCCGCCTGGGGCAGCTCTGCTTTTTTCAGTGTTTTTGCGTACAGGCAGGTGCCGCGGAAATAGTCGTTTCCGCCGTCCTGTCCGTCGATGGCGTTGAAGGAATGGGGAAGATTTACGGTTTCTCCCTCACGGCACTGAATATCGGTTGTGTCTTTGGCAAACAGCCAGTTTTCGTTCAGACTAACTATGTTTCTCACAGAAGTTCTCCTTTTTGTTGCAAATGTTCAGATGGTAATGCAGAAAATCCAAGGGAGGTGTCCGGCGGCAACCACCGGACACCTCGCAAAAATTACTGAGCCTGTGCGTCGCCTTCCACATCGCGGCCAAGATCTTTGTTCATCTGGGCAAGGGTTTTCTTGTCCAGGTTATAGATAAGACCGAGACCAATGAACTGCATGATTGCAGAAGCCAGGAACAGAACAGCGACAAGAGTACGCAGTTCCACTGCGAATTCCCAGGGGAGCAGGGTAACGTCGATAAAAGCAGCACCGGTTTCGGGGTCCACAGCGTTGTTCACATAGCCCATACTCTGCATGATAAGGAGGGCAACGGCGGGACCGATACCCTGAGCCAGTTTACGGAAGAAGGAGTGGAGAGAATATACAACGCCTTCCTCACGTCTGCCGGTCTTCCATTCGTTGTAGTCGATGGCGTCGCCCATCATAGCCCAGGATACGGTGGAGTAGATGCCAAGGCCCAGGCTGTAAACCAGCTGGCAGAGGATATAGATGATAAGGTCAAGTCCTGTGTTATCGGGGGTGATAATGAACAGGCCGAGGCCGCCGATGATGGAAGCAATGGAGCCTACGACCGCCAGCTCTTTCTTGCCGAATTTAACGACCCTCTTACGGGCAAGAGGAGTAAAGACGAGAATCGGGATCATCGCAAAGAGCTGAACGATACCGGAGATCTCCGTGTTTTTGAAGTAGATCTGGAACGTAACGGAAACGGCAGTGGCAGCGCCCTGCATACCGATGAACATACCCATAGCTGCAAGCGTCGCACCGACAGCGGGGCGGTTCTTTGCGAAGTTGACAAGTGCTTTCCATACGTTGAATTTGGGCTGATTTTCGTTTAACTGCGCCTGCGTTTCTACGCGGATCTCCGTGTTCTTGATCATAAACTGGAAGCAAATGAAGCCGAGAACACCCATAACGAGGGCAGCCACGAACACCATGTTTCCGTTAAGAGATTCATCCTCGTTGTAGATGAGGAAGGGAAGGATGACCATAGGAAGCATATTGCCCACCATAGAGCCAATGGAACGCCATGCGGAAAGGGAGGGGCTCTGTCTGCCGGTTCATTGGAGATGAGAGAAAGCAGAGAGCCGTAGGGAACGTTTGCTATGGTGTAGAAAGCATCCCAGACTACATATCCCGCAATGAAGATAATGAATTTCGCCCAAACGGGGGCACCGGGAAACGGAAGGAAGCAGCATGCACCGCCTACGATCAGCCCAAGAGAGCCGATCCAGATGTACTGCAGGAATTTGTTTCTTTTGTACCGGTGCTGATCTGCATCAATCATGGATCCGATCAGCGGATCATTGATGGCATCCCAGAACTGCACGATAACAAGAAGCAGAGAATACCAGGCACTCATGCCCATAACCTGTGTCCAGAACAGTGCCATGGTGCCCTTGAGCGCAAAACTCATGTTGCATCCAAGGTCGCCCGCTGCATATGCGAGAGAGTCGCGTATGCCGAACGGCCGCTTGCCGTTTGCGGTGGTTGCTTGTTCTTTTTTCATTAGTCAAGACCTCTCTTTGCTGTTTTTTGAGATAAAAAATTGAAATATGGGGAGTATTTTTATTATTATACCATACCCATATTATATAGGTGAGTATTATTTTCATGTATTTTTGTATTATTTTTATTTTTGTGCGAATAATTTATTGATTCTGTAAAGCAATCGTGCTATAATGACAACAGTGTTTGGAAAATTTGCATGAAAGAAGGGATGAATATGAACAACGAAACGGAATTTTCCTTTCTGCAGGATATTCTGACGAAATGCCGCGTACCCGTGAGGGTGATCTCTCCGTCGGAGCCGGCTGAAATACTGATTGCCCCGTGCCTTCGGGAGCTGACGGGGATGGTGCCCGCACCGCAGACAACCGTCCGGGAGTATCTGGGGAAAATCGAGCCTGTTACCCGGTATACTTTTGCAGACGTATTCCGGTGCCGGCATATCTGTATGCTGCTGTTGGACGGGGAGGAGGAAACGCTTCTTCTGATCGGGCCGTATCTGGAGGCACCGCTGTCGGCAAAGGAACTTCTGGAACTGGGAGAATCCATGGGGATCGCCCCGGCGAGTCAGTCGTATTTTGAAGAATATTACGCCTCGTTGTCCGTGATCTCCGGAAACGATTGCTTTTTTGCCGTGCTGGATACGTTCTGTGAACGCCTGTGGCACAGCCCTGCCTTTGCCGTTGTAGACGTGAATCAGCAGACAGTACTGCCTTTTTCCCCTATTCATCCCCTTGCCAAGGGAGATGCGGCCGGCGATATAGCGGCTAAGGTGGCCCTTATGGAGACACGGTACGCCTTTGAAAACGATCTCATTCAGGCAGTGGCACGGGGACAGCAGCACAAAACGGAGATTCTCATGGCGGCTTTGGAGGAGCATCCCTTTGAGATGCGAACGGCGGATCCGCTTCGCAACGCAAAAAATTACAGCATCATCATGAATACGCTTCTGCGGAAAGCGGCCGAGACGGGCGGCGTCCACCCCTTCTATATTGACCGGATTTCCTCAAAATTTGCGGAAAGGATCGAAAACAGCACCTCTCTCCGTGAATCCACGGATCTTATGAAGGAAATGTTTTCCGCCTACTGCCGGCTGGTTTACAATCATTCCATACGGAGGTATTCTCCTCTCGTGCAGAAAACCATACTCACGGTGGATGCGGATCTTTCCGCCGATCTGACGCTGCATACTCTTGCCGCCCGTCAGGATATAAGCCCCGGCTATCTTTCCACTCTGTTCAAAAAAGAGACGGGGAAAACGGTATCCGAATACGTGTGGGAAAAGCGGATTCACCATGCGGATTATCTGCTGAAGAATACCGATCTCCAGATTCAGACCGTAGCCTCTCACTGCGGCGTAATGGACGTGCAGTATTTTTCAAAAATGTTCAAAAAACTGGTGGGCAAATCGCCCAAGGAATACCGGGCATCCTTCCGGTAAAGCAAGCGTGCAGCATAACCAAGGGCCTCCGGCAATGTCGGAGGCCCTTGATGTTTATTGCGGCAGATTTTTCACCTGCTCTACCAGCGTCATAAGTCCCGCATCGGTTCTGGGCTTGTAGGTGGCGATCCAGGATGCCAGATTGGCGGCACGGCTCAGCGTCATGGGGATCTCGCTGCCGAATCCGCTGTACATGTACATATAGCCGAAATCGCAGTGCATATTGGCGAAAGCGATATCCAGCATTTCCCGGGATTCCGCATCGTTTACGTACTTATAGGAGAGTGCCACGTCAAAGTAAGCGGGACGCGTGTACTTGTACGTACTCGAGGCAAGAGCATCCAAAATAATGGCAGAAGTACGTACACTGCCGGCAGTTACCGGTACGCAGGAAATGGTGGGCAGGGTAGCGGTGCCGTACTCTTGATCCTTTGTGAACTTGGGCGTGGGCAGAATGCCGAACTTACCGCCGTCCCGGAGTGCCTGTGCGCTGGTATCGCTGATGAAGCGGAGCAAGAACAGGATCCGATCGCTGTTGAATCCTTCGTACATGATGGTTATGTCGCGTGCCGTTTCTCCGTAGTTCTTGAAGCTCTGGTACCAGTTGGATTTGTAGATCTTCTGTACGGTGTCAAAGGCATGAATCAAGCGGTCGTCGATGTCAGATACCGCAAGAGAGCCGTCCTCGGTGGCCTTTACGAACTGATAGCCGGTGGTGTATACCTGCTGGAACCAGCAGTCCTGCTGGCTTGCCAGCCCGTAGCGGTCGTTATCGTCGTATACGGCGTCGTTGTTCAGATCGGCACCTACCGATTCTGCGATCTCCATCATTTTTTCATAGGTCCAGTCGCCGTCCCGGGCGATCTGGTACAGATCGCCCACGCCGTGCGCTTCCGACATTTCCATATTGAAGAAGATAACGGTGCCGCGGGTGATGGTAGAGAACTCAAACCAGTTGGAAACACCGTACAGACGGCCGTCGATCTTCAGGTTTTCGTTCACGTAACTGTGATACCAGGGTTTGCTGTAATCGATGATATCGCTGTTGACGTTGGCAATATCCACAAAGCAGCCGGCGGGGATCATGGCGGTGAGATAGGTGGAAACGTGGTTTACCAGATCTACCCGTTCGCCGGCAAGAATATTGTTCGAAAGCTCCGTGCGGCGGGCGGCGTCTGCCGTGCCGTCACCGACAAAGCGTCCTACCCGGATGATGCCGAATTTTTCAATGCCCACGTCGGCTTTCACGGGATTTTGGAGAGGCACTATCTCGTCGGTGAGAAATTTGTATTCGTACGCATCCTCCACCACGGCATTTTCGGAAAGCCGGTCGCTTTGCCCCTGCATATTGCTCTGACCGGAAAAAATGATAAGAGCCATGTTATTTCACCAGCAGCGTTTTCACGTTTTTGCCGGATTTGGCAAAGGCGATGGCATCATTGATTTCGGAAACTTTGAATTTCGTGCCCAGTTTTTCGATTTTTTTGTGCAGCTCGGTGTGGGATGCCAAAAAGTCAAGATACGTGCGCACGTCGCACATGGAATACTGGGAAGAGCCGATGATGTGCAGTGCCTTGAACGTAATCATCTGCGGCTGAATTTCAATACCGCCCGACGCGCTGTACTGACCGGGAACGAGGTACACACCGCGATTGCGGAGGATATCCATGCCCTGTACCACGGCGGCGGGAGCACCGGAACATTCCACGCACAGATCCACGCCGAGACCGTCATTTTTCGCCTGCAGAGCCTTGCAGTAGTTGTACACGTCCTCTTCCGCATAGCCGTATTGCTTCAATGCGGCGATGTTTACGTCATCGTTCATGAGTGCCGGAGATAGCCAAGTCCCGTTCCGATGGTTTTGAGACATTCGTCCAGAAAATCGTCGGGGGTGTTCTCAGTATACCGGAGAGACAGATTGGGGCCGGGGAAGTTGCAGTTCCGCACCGCGCGTACGATACAGTAACTGAGCGGATTGATCTGACATTCACCTTTGGCGTTCTGCCCGCCAAGACAGATATTGACGATGTCGTTGGAGACCCCGTCCCGCAGGCGGACGAACACGTTTTTCAGAAGCTCAATCACTTCTTCGTCGCCAATTCTTCCCGCCTCCGTATCGGCTTTGTAAAAAGGATACAGATACTGATCCAGCCGACCGAGCGCCATGGCGGCTCTTCCTTCCATGCGGAATGCCAAATGGCAGAACCATACGAGCTGCAGTGCCTGGGCAAAGTTTTGGGGCGCGCCGTCAGCTATGGCATGGCAGTTGTCCGCCATAAACCGAAGACGCCGGTCGTCAAAGCCTTCCTTTCCCATGGCCGCCTCGGCGGCGGACGCATAATTTTCAATCATAGTGCTGAACGCACACAGGGTCTGCTTCATGGCGCAGAGCGTTTCCGTTTTGTCCGCGTCGCCGACGTATTTTTTCAAAGAGACGTCGATTTCCTGCTTCAATCCGCCGATGCCAACGGCTAAAACATGCTCGTAATGGGGCGCGAAGTGATCGGCATTCGTGCGGAATACCCGGTGCAGAAGCGTGTCCGTCAGCTCTTTTGCGTAACGTAGAACGATTTCATTTTCTTCACAAAATAACGATTTTTTGTTCCCGGCAATCCATTCACTTTTCAGTATGACGGGCGTTGTCTCCGTGAACAGGGCACAGATGCCGTTTGCCCGCAGAACGGCAGGAGATGCAGCCAGATCTTTTTTGTATCCCAGATAGCGGAAATAATAGGGGGCGTAGGTGCCTTTTCCCGGTTCGTTCCACTCTTTATCCAGACTTTCAAACAATTTCATCGGTGAACTTCTTTCCAAGTTATTATGGTTTTATTTTACAATGCCGTGAGCGGGTGTCAATAAACGGATTTAAGAATCTTGACAAAACTAATATGATCTGCTACAATAAAATCAGATATATCCCCACGGAGGAGGTGCGTACATTTTGCAGACCGTTGAGGTGGAAACGATGCCGCAGGTGATATTTGCCCATGTATATCACGCGGATGCGTATAGCCGAACTCTTAACATCAGGGCAGACAGCATGGAGATTGCGATCCTAACGGAGGGGGGAACCACCATCGAATATGACGGAAAAGTATACGTGGCAAATAAAGGCGATCTTATGTGTGTGCCCCGCTGTCCCCATGAGATTAAGGTCCGTGCGGATGCCTATCACGAGCATCGCACCGTGATGGCTCAGTTCAAATGGAGGGTGCAGGACAACGCAAACGGACTGTATCTTCCCATTATAACCGCAGCTGAACTCGGCACGAAAAAAGCCGAAAACATCATTGAGCAGCTGATACGCAATCAACTTCTTTTTAAGGATTCGCCTACCCGGGGTGCGTCTGCTTTTCTGGAACTGCTCTGTGAGATCGATTACTGCAACCGAAGGGATAAAAAACTCAATCTGCCAAGTGAAGTGCTGTATACCCGCCGTGCCAAGGAGTACGTGCAAAGCAATCTTCAATTGCCTATTACCGAGAAGAGCGTGGCGGAGCATCTGGGGATATCGCCGGAATACCTGTGCTCTATTTTTAAGAAAAACGAAGGCGTTTCTTTTATAAAGTACGTGAACACCGAGAAACTGGCGGCCATCCGAACCCTTGTGGAAAAGGAAGATTTCCGCTTGTACGAGGCGGCTGTGCTTTTCGGTTACAGAGATCCCAATTACGTAAGCCGGCTGTTCAAGAAGTATTACGGTTACAGCATTACGCGGAAACCAAGTTGGAAGAAGTAGGCAAAACTCTTGCCGATTGCCCAAAGCCTTGTTGACAAAAAGTGCCGGCTTGCGGTATAATTATAGTGAATATGGGAAAGGGGAAAAGCCTTGGTAAGAATTGCTGTTTGCGATGATATGTATGCCTTTCAGAGAACGGCAAGCGAGATGATTTCCCGGTGGCACGCCGCATCGGACAACGTGACGGTGGAGCTTTTCAGCGATGCGGATTCTCTGATAGAAGCACACGGAGAAAATCCGTTTGATATCATTTTCCTTGATGTGGTAATGCCGCTTGTGAGCGGGTTGGATGCCGCAGCAGAAATACGCCGGACGGATAAGACGGTGAAGATCGTGTTTCTTACGTCCTCCGCCGAGTTTGCGGTGGATTCCTATGCGGTACACGCGGACGGTTATCTTTTGAAGCCCGTCGATGAAAAGAAAATGTGTCAGTGCCTCGATGAACTGTACGAAGATATGGCGGATCGGGCGGAATACATTCTTATCAGGGACGCTGTGTCCGTCCGCCGTGTGGAGCTTCGGAAGGTGGAATACGTGGAGGCGCAGGGAAAACACGTAAATTTCGTTCTGACGGACGGTACGACCCTTTCTTCTCTGAAACCGTTTTACTCGTATGAAAATGTATTCACGGCACAAAGCGGTTTTCTGAAGTGCCACCGAAGCTATATTGTAAACGTGTTTCAGATCAGCCGGTATACAGCCAGGGAAATCACGATGAAATCCGGATGCCGTATACCCATTTCGAGAAATTGCCAGAAGGATTTTGAGACGGCGTTTTTTGAGTTGACCTTTGGAAAGTTTGGTGATGCGTAGTGGCTGCGTTTATTTTGATGCTGTGTCATGCCTTTATCGTTCTTATGTTCGGCATCTTTGTTTCTGCCGGCTTTGCCGGTATCCCTTTCACGCGGAAGAACATACTTTTCCTGCTGGTTTTCAGCGGCTGCAGCATGGCTGCCCAGGGAATTCTGCTGGCGGTGTTTGATGAGCCCTTTGTGTGGAAGATGTATCCGATAATCACGCATCTGCCGCTGCTGCTTTTGTTTGTGTTCTTTTTCAGGAAATCTTTTCCTACCGCACTGGTTTCCGTTTTTACTGCCTATCTTTGCTGTCAGCCTGCCAAGTGGTTTGGTGTGCTGGTCAATACGATACTTTCCGATGCTGTTCTTGAATATGCCGTGCGGATTTCCGTTTTGATTCTTGTTTATATTATAACGAGCATGTTCTTTATGCGTACACTTTCCAAATTCTTTTCCGGCGATGCGGGGAGCGTATACGTGTTTGCCGTTGTTCCTTTCATTTATTACGTGTTTGATTATGCCACGGTGGTGTATACGGACGTGTGGCTTACGAAGAACCAGATCGCTGTTGAATTTCTGCCGTTCTTCATCAGTGTCATATTCATTGTGTTCTGCTTTGTGTATTACAGACAGTATGAAGAAAAGTTCGAAGCAGAACGGAAAGAAGAAATCATCCGCTTGACGGTGGAGCAGCAGGCCAAGGAATTGGATGCGATGAAACGGAGTGAGCATGAGATCCGGGTTCTCCGCCACGATCTGCGGCTGTTTCTGAGTACGCTGGCCGTCTGTATCGAAACAGATGAAAAATCCGTGGTGCAGGGAATGATAAAGTCGTACTCCGAGCACGTGGACGGTACGAAGATCCTGCGTTTCTGCACAAACGATACGGTAAACTACGTTTTGTCCGATTTTGATGCCAAATGCAAGGCAAACGAAGTGAAATTCATACATAAGGTGGAGGTTGGGGAAATTCGCACCAACGAGATTCTGTTCTCCTCCATTCTGTCCAATGCCCTGGATAACGCGCTGCACGCTGTGGCCGAGCTTCCCAAGGAAAAGCGGGAGGTATCGCTTATGCTTCGGGATGCGGAAGGAAAACTGCTGTTCTCAGTGAAAAATCCCGTGGAGAAGGAGCCGGCGTTTGTGGACGGCATGCCCGTCACCACGCGAAAAGGGCACGGATACGGCACCCGGAGCATCCGCTATATGACGGAGAAGCTGGGAGGCAACTGCCAGTTCACCGTGAAGGATTCCGTTTTCATCACGAGAGTGATTCTGTAAAAAAAGGACAGACGCCCATGGGGCGTCTGTTCTTTTTTTATTCCGTTTCCGGGTTGCCTTTTTCGCACAACCGCTCACGCAGCTCGGCGGGAGTCAGATTCTCCTCTTTTTGCAGAAGCGTTACCGCCGCCGCCGTGATCCGGGCCGCGGCATAGGAGGAGCCTTTATCGGTACGCTGGCCGCCGCTCAGCGTACGGATGGGAACGTCCTCACCGGGGGCGAACACGTCCACCCAATCGCCTCTTTGGGAAAAATCCGATACCGCCGTGCCGTCTGCCGTAAGGGATCCTACGGCAAGTACCGTTTCATAGGCGGCGGGATAGTAGATCTGCCCCGGATTTTCCCGGTAATCATTGCCGGCAGAGGCCACGATCAGGACGCCCTTTTCTTCCGCATAGGCCACGGCTTCACGCACCGCAGGCTTATCCAGCACGAGGCCGGCACTGATATTGACGATCTCACATTCGTACACGTCCACTGCGTCCCGGATCATCTGTCCAAAGGTGTCGTTGTCCACAAAGGAAACCTTTCCTTTATTATATACGTTGCTGACCAGGGGGATCAGAAGGACGCTTTCCGCATTGTCAAGTATCACGGAGGCTACCGCCGTGCCGTGCCCGTAGGTATCCGCCGTAGTTTCATCGGGCAAGAGGTAGTTTTTTCCCTCGCCTACGTTTTCCGCCGGGATGGCGTGGGGCGAAAAGCCCGTATCGATCACCGCCACGCGTACCGTCCTTAACGGGGCGGCGGTCGTTTGTGCCGGGGTGGTTTCGGTGCCGGTTTCAGCCGGAAGGCTCGTTTTACCGGGGGTACAGGAGCAAAGCAGCAGTACCGCCAAAAGCAGAACAGCCACGTATCGTTTCATAGAATTCTCCTTCCAGAGACGCGAGATGCCGGATCTCTCCGGCATCTCTTTTTTCATGGAATCAGTTCATGTCGTAGACAGAACCGGTAACAGGTTTCAGGGGCATCCATTTGTCGTTGCTTTCCGGAAGCACGTTGAACTCTGCGGTAGCCGTACCGGTGAAGGTCAAAGCGTTCGTGCCGTAGCCGGATACAAACTGCCAGTTGCTTACAGGCATGCCGGAGATACTGCCGATGCCGAGGTTTGAACCGGAGGCAACGATCTCGTTATACAGTACGGTAACCGTTACCGTATCGCCTGCCTTGTACGTACCGAATGCCATGGGTGCCATACCGGTCTGCTTGGGTTCGGCGGTATCGATCAGGTACCGTCTGAAGGAGGTGTGTCCGATGTACCAGTGATCTTCGTTATCGCCCGATGCATCGAGGCCCAGGGTTACAGAGGAAAGAAGCGGAATCCGGAGACACGTTACGTTGTCCCTTGTTACAGTACTGCCGCTGGTAGGACGGGAATCAACAGATATATCCGTACCGTTATAATACTGTGTGGATGTAATCGGCAGCTGGAAATAGAGCCAATCTGTGCATTTCTTGCCACTCTTCAACTCCACGTGCACTTCTTCCAATGTAGAACCGTTGCCCGTCAGTCTGAGCCACTGGTAACCGTCGTTCTTCTCCGCAGCCCAGACATCCAGGTGCAGGGCGAGATTCAAACCGACGGCGTTAGCATACTGCTTCTGCCCTTCCGTATAGCCGGACATCGGGTTGAAGGTTTTGGAAGTATTCTTATCATAGCCCGCATCGGTAATGGTATAACTGGTTCCGTCGGGAATGATGTCGTACTCCGCCCAGTTATAGATAGAAGACGTGATCTCGTAGTTATCTCCCTGGGCGATGGTGTACTTGTTCTTGATGCTGCTTCCCAGCTGTCCTGCCATATCGCGATTTACCGTGTCAACCACGTCGTACAATTCCACGTGGAAGTAACGGTCCGTACCGTTGGTGTAGCTTTCCACCTTCTTATCGCCCGTCCAGTAGCCAACCTGGCGAACCTCAAAGGTCTTCGTGAAGGTGTTCTTATCGAACGTTGCGTATACGTCCGGGCCGCCCACGTGGAGGAAGTGGATACGTGCGGCGGTGCCGCCGTAAGCCGTACCGTTCACGGTGCGGTAGTAGACGTGCTGCGGGTCGGCGATTGCCTCCGTACCGGCGGGCAGCGTGCGCTCGATGGTATAGATCACCTTGATACCGGTGGTATCGTTTGCCTTGCTGACCGTACTGCTCAGCGTGAAGATACCGGCGTGTGCCCACTTGGCGGTATAGCTTCTGTCGCCGATGCTGGACTTCACGATTTCCGTTACCCGGTTGCCGTTATCGTCGAACCAGCCGAGGAACTGATAGCCGGCCTTGATATCCACGGGATTTTGCAGCAGAATATCATCGGTCCATACGTTGTAGCTGCCGGGATTCAGGTGTACCGTTGCACCGGTGCCGATATTGTAGTTGATGGCGTACTCGTTCACGCTCCAGATGGCGTACAGGGTGATGTTGCCGCTGGGCGTCAGGCTGCTCACCAGCTGACCGTTTGTATACAGCGGAGCGGTGGCGTTGGGATCGGTATGCCAGCCGAGGAACGTATGTCCCTTATAGTAGAAGTTCATTTCCTCAAACGGCTTCAGGTTGGTGTTGGAGCCGTAAACCATCAGCTGCGTGGAAGTACCCAGTGCACTGCCGTCACGGAGGTTATTGTTGAAGGTGACGGAGTAGGGATTGGCGTTCCACTTGGCGTAGATGTTGACGTTGTACGCGCCGTTTACGGTATAGCTGCCGGTAATGGGATTGGTCAGCATTTCGTCGGCGTACCAGCCTGCGAAGTTATAGCCCACACGCTGACCGATCGGATCCAGGATCACCAGCGTATTGTTCTGCACGGTGAAGGCGGCGGGGTTCAGCGGGTTGTTCTGTGCTTCAAACAGGTTATGGTAGGAAACGGTATAGACTACGGGTTCCCAGATGCCGTACAGGTGAACCGTACCGTTCTGTTCGTCGGTCAGATCCTGCAGTCTTGCGCCGTTGGTGTAGATGGCTTCGCCGTTTGCTTCCGTTGCCCAGCCTACGAAGCTGTATCCTTCCAGCGTTGCCGTGTGTCTGGTCAGTGCGTCACGGACGCCGAAGGTGAACGTCTGCGTCAGAACGTCCGCCGTATTGTTGTTCAGGTGCATCTTGACGGTGTAGGTGTTGGGGATCCACTTGGCAAAGAGGATGACCTCACCGACGCTGCCGGCCGCAATGGGCTGTGCAGGCGTGGTGAACGCCGCATCCGAGTACCAGCCGTCGAAGGTATAGCCCTTGCGTGTGGGATCTGCAAACTCGATATCCGGGCTTTCCGACGTGTAGAAGGCTGCGTTGTCGGGATGGTTTTCACCGCCGTTCAGCATATAGCGGATGGGATAGGTGTTCAGATTCCACTGGGTGATGAAGTTCAGATTCTGTGCGGGCATGGTGGCGGGAACGGTGGCGCCCCAGCCGCCGAAGGTGTAGCCGTCACGGAAGCCGGGATCCGGTACGGGGATGGCTGCACCGTAATCCAGCTGCTGTCCCAGAATCAGCGTACCGTTTTCACGGTAGAAGGTCACCCGGTAGGTGTTGATCTGCCAGTGAGCCGTATAGGTACGGGCGCCGGTTGCACGGTCAAGAATCACGTCCTCCATGGGTTCCGTCTGGCCGTCCCAGGTCCAGCCGAGGAAGGTGTGTCCTTCACGGATGGGTGCCTTGATGACGATCAGCTGTTCCACGTTGTAGACGAACGGGTTCTGCGATGCGTTGGTGCCGCCGTTTACGTTGTAGCTGATGGGATAGGAGATCAGCTCCCAACGGGCGTACAGCGTATGATCTGCCGGCGTGTTCACTGCCGTCGCAGCCGTCACTTCCGTGCCCGTCACGGGATCCGCATACCAGCCGGTAAAGGTATATCCTGCCTTTTCCGGTGCGGGAAGCGTGCCGTAGGGCTGACCGAAGGTGACCGGTCTGCTCTCCAGAACCGTTCCGTTGCCCAGATCAAAGTTTGCGGTATACTTGTTGGCCGTCCAGTTCATCACGTACACCTGATCTGCCGCAGGCATAGTCTGCACGGGCTGTTCGTTCCACTGTCCGGTATAACCGGGCTTCAGAACGGTGGGTGCCGTAATGGGAGCACCGTAGCTGACCGTGCCGTAGGTATACGTACCGTTCGGCGTACCGCCGGCGAAGTCCCAAAGCAGCGTATACTGATTTCTGGTGTAGCGGTACTCCACTACGTTCTTATCCGCACTGCTGGTGACGGTGATGCTCTCGGGCACGGGCGAGGTGAATCCCTCGTACGTCTTTACGTCCAGCGTAAGGACGCTGTCCATCATGGCCGTGCCGGTTACGGTATCAAACAGCTTGTAGCTGCCGTCCAGCTCCTGCCGGTAGTGGTAGACGGTATAGCCGTACTCGCCGGCGTTCCAGCGTGCGAAGAGCGTTTCCGTCATGGCGGGCATGGTGTTGGCGGTCACGGACGTGCCGTTTGCCAGATACCAGCCGGCAAAGCCGTAGCCGTCTCTTACGGGAACGGGCAGAGTAATGGGTGCACCGTACTCGTCAGCGATAGTCTGAGACGGCGTCACGCCATCCTCGAAGTGCAGGGTCAGTGCGAAGGACAGTCTGGTATACATGTACTGTACCACCAGCGAGCCGTCGGGCGATACGGTGACGGTCTGCTGTACGGGGGCGCGGAATCCCTCGTAGGTATTGACTGCGGGTGTGATCACCGTATCGGTGGTGCCGGTGAAGATCTCCCGCTTGTCAAGCGTATACGTACCCTTGTGGAGATCCTGCAGATAATGCTCCACGGCGTAAGGCGTATTGGTATTGGCGTTCCACTGTGCATACAGCACCAGATTGCCCGTAGTGCCTGCCGGGATCTGTGCGACGGGCGTACCCGTTTCGGTGAACCAGCCGGCAAAGGTATAACCGGTTCTGGTGGGCTCGGAGAGAATAACCGTATCAAGAACCGTATACTCTCCGGGGTTGCCGGATGCGTTCACACCGCCGCCCGTCACGTACTGGAGGGAGTAGGTGTTCAGTTTCCATACGGCGTACATATTCACCGTTTTGCCGGGCGTGCTTTCCAGATTGAGCACCGGATCGCCGTCAGTATAGATCACGGAGCCTTCAGCGGATCTTGCCCAGCCCATGAAGGTGTAGCCGAGGCGGATAAAGCCGTTGGGTGTCAGGTTCTGCTGCCGGTCATAGACCATGGGCAGATTCTGCATATCGCCCACGCCGCCGTTTGCGTGGAAGCGGATCTCATACGGATTGGCAACGTATCCGGCGTACAGAACGATATCGCCGTGGCTGCCTTCCTCGATCATTTCCACAGGCGTGCCGGACAGATCGGGCGTGGTAAACCAGCCGGTGAAGGTATAGCCTTCCTTATCGTCCGGATCCATCAGGCTGATGGCAGAGGATTCGATAGTATACGTCAGCGGATTTTCGTGTGCCAGGGAGTTGTTGTAGGTTATGCTGTACTGGGTAGGCGTCCAGGCTGCGTACAGCACTACGTTTTCGCCCTTTTCCGAACCAAGGTTGGTGACGGCTTCGCCGTTTCCGTAGCGGATGCTGCCGTTTTTGAGGACGGACCAGCCGGTAAAGTCATAGCCGGTGCGGACGAACGTGCTGGGATACAGCATGGTGGGAACGTCGTATACCATGGGCTGTGCGTCCATGACACCGATACCGCCGTTTGCGTCAAAGGAAACGGTATAATCGTTCGCCTGCCACTGGGCGGTGTAGCACATATCCTGTGCGGGCATGATATCGGCAAAGGCCGGCGTCCAGCCTGCGAAGGCGTAGCCCTGACGGCGTACGTTTTCGGGGAGACTGACGGAGGCACCGTAATACACGTCGTATATCAGCGGTGCGTCGCCGTTTGCCGTATCAAAGATCAGATCGTAAGTGGCTCTTTGATAGTTGACCTTGATAACCGTTTTACCGTTTGCCTGCACGGTGGGGTTCTCGCCCTTGGCGGTGAGATCCTCGCCGGATACGGTAATATTTTTGAAGGAAACGCCGCCGGGCACTGCGAAGCGTGCCTCTGCATTTATCAGTTCACCGTTGCCGTTGGGCAAAACGGCACCGAAGCGGAGCATCGCTTCCGTAAGAACGTCGCCGGTTGTGCCGTTATAGGCGGTGAATTCCTGCATTACGTAGCGGCCGTCCGGCTGCTGTACGTAATACTCAACACGGTAAGTGGTAGCGGGATCTTCCATCCACTGGGCAGTGTAGACCACGTCGGACTCGCCCATGGTAGGCTGGATCTCCTTATCCCAGCCGAGGAAGACATATCCCTTGGCGGCAAACTGGGGAACCGTAATACGGCCGCCGAAGTCCAACTCGTAGCTGACCGTATCGCCGCCTACGATACCGGGATCGAAGGTGACGGTATGTGTCTGCAGATCGTAGTAGTAACGCTGTACGGCGCTGCCGTCAGGCAGGATCACCAGCTCTTCTGCGGCAGGGGTGATATAGCCCACGTAGGATTCCGTGCCGGGGATGACCGTTTCATCCGTGGTACCGGTCAGATCCAGTGCCCGCACAAGCTCGTAATCGGGCGTGCCGAGGATCTGCTGATAGTGCTCTACCGTATAGGGCGTATTCGTGGAGGGGAGCCATCCGGCGTACACGTTGGCATCTGTGTTAGGCATCATCACGGGCCATACGTACGAGGTGGTAAGATCGCTGTCAGCGAACCAGCCGCTGAATACGTAGCCGTCCTTTTTCGGATCGGCCGGTACGTTTACAAGGGTGTCGTACCGCTGGTTGATGATCGGGATATAGGAACCGCCGTTGGTATAGGGCACGATGACGTAACCGTCACGCAGGTTATCCCAATAGAGAGGGAACTCACGCTGGATCGGCTTGGAGGTGAACGCCAGCGGATAAGCGATCCACGTAACGGTCATGGTACCCTCTTCCTTTACGGAGCCGGCAGGCGGCGTTACGCTGAGGGTATTGGTCTTGGGATCGTACGCGAATGCGTCGTTATCAATGGAGATGACAAAGCGGGTCTCGTCGCTGTAAACGGCCGACTTCATGTCGCCGTCCTTCATATCCAGATAGGACATCTTGAACAGATCGTTGGAAAGAACCGTGGATCTGATGTACTGCTTCAGTTTTATCTCCTGTATTTCTTCCTTGGGCGTTACGAAGTCCTGAACGCAGTCCTCCTTACCTATGCTCCAGAACGGCCATTCCTTATCAAGGAGTTTGATCTCCTTTGTGGCAAGACCGCCGGCGGCACTGGCTTTGAAGTTGAGTTCCAGATAGGCGCCCACCTCAATGAGAAGTGCACCGCTGTAACTTTGTGACCGTCCCTTGGAGGCTGTGTACTTCAGCTCGTAGTAGAAGTAACCCCACAGCTTGGCGTACACACCGGCCTCTGCCGTAAAGCCGACCGAGGCGATCTCCGTGGACAGAAGTCCGATGGCGAACTCCACCTCAACACCAGCCTTGATGCCCAGATGGCCCATGGCGTAGAAGGTAAATTCGTACGTTTCTTCCTGAATATCGATAACGTCATTGCTGATGTTGCCGGCAAATACGTTGACGTGATACACATACCGTTTTCCGTTTACGTACTCAAAGTCAAAGCCCACGGAAACGCTTGCCTTCACCTGCACGACGAACGTTGCCGCAAACTTGATGGCAATGATCGGCAGCATGGGCGGCGTGTGGAGTTCCTTTTTCACCAGCTCTTTTTCGATCAGGTTGACCCATTCGGCTTCGCTTTCCAGCATTTCCTTATACTTTTTCTGGAGAGCGTTATTGATGGTCTCGGCGCCGTCGTCCTTGCCTTCACCGTCTTCCTCTTCCTTGGTATCGAGGATCTCCTTGATCTGCTTGGCAATGTCGATGCCTTTGTTGATCTTCTCGGTGATGGCGTCTACCTTTGCGTTGCCGCTGGATTCCTTTTTATCGTCGTCCTTTTTATCGTCTTCGTCCTCGTCGTCCTCTTTTTCCGCGGTGATCATCTGTGCTTCGATCTCGATACCGGTGTAGTCAAAGAGGTCAACGTTGGCGGTTACACGATATTCGGCGATATAGGGGAAAATGCCCCATACCTTCCACACGGCTTCACTGGAGGCACCGATGGCAATACGCATCTCCTGCTCGAAGGAGCCGGTTACGGTGATCACCAGAGCACCGTCGATGTTTTCACTGGGAGTGATCGTGATCTTGATGCCCACGTCCAAAGTAAGACGAAGGCCCGAGTATCCTTCAAAATGCTGCAGGTGCGTGGAGATGGAGGCCTTCAGTTTTTCTCTCTCCACCTTTACCTTGTTGCCCCCGGCCATCAGACGGATCTCTTCGGGAGAAAGCGGCGAGCCGTCATCCAGTGTGAAGCGGACGTCGTTCAGGTTGACGTCATCCTTCCACTGGGTGAAGCTGTCGGTTGCCAATGCCAGAGACGCCAGATACAGAGCGGCCTCTTCGGCAAATCCGCTGTCGATGGCCTGCTGCTCCACGGCTGATTCCAGGTGTGCAACATCCACGCCTTCCAGCACTTCGGAGCCCTGCACCTGATTCTGCACGTACACGTCCATGGCACTCTGTACGTCTTCCCAGGTAACGGGGATATAAGTGATAACGGTTACTTCATCGATAGTGGAAACGCCCAGGATCTCACCGTAGCCGACCAGCATTTCGTTCTCGCCGATCACACCCGTGTAGAGGAGCAGATAGTCGCCCACGTCCACCGTGGTCTGGGAATCCAGATCCATGTTGGCATACACGTCTGCGGAGAAATCAAGATATTTGTTCTGGAGCGTGACCGTATCCATAGCCGTATCCAGATCGTTTTCCACGGGGATCGGCAAAACGTCCGGCGTAAAGATAACCTGCTCTGCCGTGGCGTTCTTATAGCTGATACGGTTTCCGGTAACGTCGATGATCTCTACGTACGCAAGGTCGCCGTTTTCCTCACTGGTGCTTTCCAGCGTACGCAGATCGGGACGCAGTCCGGCGTAAACGGCCGCCACGTCACCTACCTGCAAGGTAAGGGGACCGTTATACGTAAAGCTGCCCACGGTCAGATCGGCCGGGCCTACGGTGCCGTCAACCTCTGCCTCGTACAGGGCGATGCTCAGAGACTGAACTGCCTTACCGTCGTTTACGATATTGCTGATCTCATCCATATGGATATACAGCATGCCCTTGGCCACGGTCAGGTTCATGACCTGCTCTTTTTTCGTGGTGAAGTTGAACTCGCGGACCGTTGCAAGCTGATCCTTGAAGGTCAGCCGCGTGTCGTGCAGGGTGACCCGGAAGGTCTTACCGGCGTCAAAACCGCCGTTGCCGGATACGGTGTAAACGCCGCCGCCGCCCATGACCACGAACAGATCGGTCTGGCTGCTGTCGGCAACCACTTCCACCTCAATGGCGCTCTGCACCTGCTGTGCGGTGAGGGTGGGATCCGTGGAATACAAAACAACAGTAAAGTCAGAGGCAACGTCCGTAGCCGAAGCGAAGGTGGGAGATTCCACCGGCGTCAGCTTTTCCGTCTGCAAATAGCCTGCGTAAAGAACTACGTCCGAGGAGATGACATCGTTTTCCGCCGCCAGCTTCGTCAAAGCGTTATCGTAATACCAGCCGGTAAAGATAAAGTCCTCGCGGTACGGCGTGGGCAGGGCGGAAACCAGTGTTCCTTTCTGCACCACTTTCGGATTCAGCGCCTGTCCGCCGTTGGTGATGAAGGTAACCTGGCAGTCCGTCTGGCTCCAGGAAGGTATGTAGCCGGGCCAGAGGCTGGAAGTCCATCCGTTAGGCTGCACGGGAGTCGTGCCGGTGGGCGTATCACTGGGCACGGGAGGCGTCTCAGAAGAGGAATCCTCCACGGGCGGATACGCAATGCTTACCCGATCGCTGAGAACGCCTGGTTCCTTGTTCCATGCGGGAATCGCCCGGTCCGTACGCATGCACAGCGTGGCGGCTTCCGCACGGCTGGCGTTATTTCCGGGATTGAAATTCACGCCGTCGCCGTTCATCAAACCGTTGGACCACAGCTTCAGAACGGCAGGCTGGGCGTAATCTGCCACGGAGGAGAAATCCATGGGCACGGAGGTAACGCCGGCTCCCGTCTGATAGTTGACGCCGAACTCTTCAAAATACCGAACGAAGAACACTGCCATCTGCTGGCGGGTGATCATCATATCGGGCGAGAATGTGTCGCCGCCGGTGCCATTGGTAATTCCGTATTTGGCTGCCCACTGAACGTAGGGGGCGTAATATGCCGAAAGCGGAACGTCCGAGAAGGCGGACACGCCCGAATATGTATTCACATCCACTCCTGCCATGCGGCCAAGAACCGTGACGAACATACCACGGGTCATGGTGCCGGCGGGGGAGAAGGTGTTTTCTGTGATTCCGGTAAAGAATCCGTTGATGCGGGCATACTGTACCGCATCGTAATACCAGTCATCCTTTTTCACATCCTGAAAAGGATTGACGTTCATTTCGACTGCATTCTTTACTTCTGTCGCAACCACTGACATCACCGAAGCGGGGAGCAGTGAGAACAGCATACAGAAGAGAAGCAGCCAGCTGAGAAGCCTCTTTTTCATTGCATAGTTCCTCCTGAAAAAGTACTTTGGCACACCTTTTCTTTACGTTAGCGAACGGTAATAAAACGGTGCACCTAAAAAATTACATCATAATTATATCACATATTTTTCTGTTTACCTGAAGAGGGAACGAATGGTATCCTGAAGGGAACGAACGGTATGCAGATTTTTGCTTTTTTCAGAGGGTGGTTTTTGCCGGCTTCTGCACAGAAAAAAAGTGGCTTTTTGTGCCGCTGCGGCGGGGTCGTTTTATGAAAAGACAGTGAGAGATTCCTTGTCTCTCACTGCCTTGCAAGTGTATTTCGTCCGGGGCGGCACCGGTGTTGCCGGGCGGGGAAGAGAGGTGTTTTTTGCTTTTTTCGCAATTGTCGTGTCGGTTTTACTGCATCATCCCTATATCGAAATAAATCTTTCACCGTAACAGGAAAAAAAGATTTTGCGGCACGGATATTGGCGTACGGATTGATTCTTTGTCGAATGTATGGTATAATGGGAAGAACACAAGGGCGTTTTTTGCCTGCGTTGTTTTTTACTGCTTGGAGGTTTTTATGAATTACGATATAATCATTATCGGGGCCGGACCCGGCGGTATTTTTGCCGCATACGAGCTGATGCAGCATAAACCGGATATGAAGGTGGCCGTTTTTGAGGCCGGTCATGCGTTGGAGAAACGCCGCTGTCCCATTGACGGAGACAAGGTGAAAAGCTGTATCGGATGCAAAAGCTGCTCCATCATGAGCGGTTTCGGCGGTGCCGGTGCATTTTCGGACGGAAAATATAATATTACCAACGATTTCGGCGGTACGCTGTATGAGTACATCGGAAAATCGCAGGCACTGGATCTGATGCGTTATGTGGATGACATCAATCTGCGGTTCGGCGGGGAAGGGACGAAGCTGTATTCCACCGCCGGTACACGGTTCAAAACGCTCTGCATTCAGAACGATCTGCATCTGCTGGACGCATCCGTGCGTCATCTGGGAACTGATATAAACTATATCGTTCTGGAAAATCTGTATGCGTATCTGAAGGATAAGGTGAATTTCTTCTTTGATACCCCCGTGCAGAGCATCAAGATCATTCCCGGCGGCTATGCGGTGAAATGTGCGGATGCCATGTATACCTGCGATACGTGTATCGTGTCCGTGGGACGAAGCGGAAGCAAGTGGATGGAAAAGGTGTGTCGGGAGTTGGATATTCCCACCAAATCCAACCGGGTGGATCTGGGCGTGCGTGTGGAGCTTCCCGCCGCCGTGTTTGCCCATCTGACGGACGAACTGTACGAGAGCAAAATCGTCTACCGTACTGAAAAATACGGCGATAAGGTGCGAACCTTCTGCATGAACCCCAAGGGGGCGGTGGTAAACGAAAATACCAACGGCATCATTACCGTAAACGGACACAGCTACGAGGATCCCGCAAAACAGACGGAAAACACCAACTTCGCCCTTCTGGTTGCACAGCATTTCTCCGAACCCTTCAAGGATTCCAACGACTACGGCGAATCTATTGCCCGGCTCAGTAATATGCTGGGCGGCGGTGTTATCGTCCAGCGGTTCGGCGATCTGATACGGGGACGGCGGACGACGCCCGGCCGGCTGAACGAGGCGTTTATAACGCCTACGCTGAGTGCAACACCGGGCGATCTGAGCCTGGTTCTTCCCAAGCGGATCCTGGACGGCATTATGGAAATGATCTACGCCCTTGATAAAGTTGCTCCCGGTACTGCCAACGAGGATACTCTGCTGTACGGCGTGGAGGTCAAATTCTACAATATGGAAGTGGAGGTCAACAGCCACCTTGAGACCTGTTATCCCGGGCTGTATATTATCGGGGACGGCAGCGGCATTACCCATTCTCTCTCCCACGCATCGGCCAGCGGCGTACACGTTGCAAGAAATATCGTACAAGAATAAAAAGGAGATACACATATGAATTTTCTGGAAGAAAGAATCGTAAAAGACGGCATCGTAAAATCCGGCAACGTTCTGAAGGTGGACAGCTTTCTGAACCATCAGATGGACATTTCGCTGATCGAAGAGATCGGCCGGGAGTTCAAGCGGCGGTTTGCCGGTAAGACCGTTACCAAGGTGCTGACCATCGAAGCCTCCGGCATCGGTATTGCCGCATTCGTTGCCCGGGAGTTCGGCGTGCCTATGGTCTTTGCCAAAAAATCCAAGTCCATCAACATCGACGGTGATATGTACGTGGCGGACGTGGAATCCTTCACCCATAAAAACAAGAATCAGGTGATCGTCTCCAAGAAATTTCTGTGTGCAGAGGATCACGTGCTGATCATTGACGATTTTCTGGCCAACGGCTGTGCCTTGCAGGGGCTTATCTCCATTACCGAATCCGCCGGTGCGTCGGTGGAAGGACTGGGTATCGTGATTGAAAAGGGCTTCCAGATCGGCGGCAAGGTGATCCGCAATTTGGGATATCAACTGGAGTCTCTGGCCATCATTGATGCCATGGATGCGGAAACCGGAACGATCACGTTCAGAGAACAGTAAATGAATAAAAAAAGGCTCATTTCCTCCGTGGCTTTCGCGGCGTACGTCCTTCTCATGCTTTGGCTGCTGTTCGGTCAGCGGACGGCCGGATGGAGCGGCGGATACAGCCTTGCCCGGCTGGCGGAGAACGTCAATCTGGTTCCGTTTCGCACGATCGGCGGATTTCTTGCCGATCTGCACGGCGGCGGGCGAAGCCACGCCATTATCAATCTCCTTGGCAATGTGATCATGTTCATACCTTTGGGATTTTTCGTGCCGGCGGTGTTCAAAAAAACGGGTGCGTTTTGCCGTACCATGCTGTGGTCGGCTGCTGCGGTGATCTGTATCGAGGTGCTTCAGCTCATCACACTGCTGGGCAGTATGGATATTGACGATCTGCTTTTGAATCTGGCAGGTGCGGCGATTGGATACGGTGTGTACCGGCTGAGCCAAAGGCTATCCTGATATGTTGGACTTTAAGAACAAAACTTCCCTGCCATTGCGTTGGCTTTGAATTGGCGGCGTTATTCGAAAAGAAAGCCAGGTACTTCCAAGTGCTTGGCTTTCTTTGGAAACCACAAAATCGTTCACTGACAAGTCTAAATACTTAACATATAATCAAAGTATGATTTAGATGTCACGATATTACGATAACGAAAATAACTTGAATTAAAGGGGTGCACCTATGCCGCTTGAAATAGTAAGAAACGATATAACAAAAATGACGGTGGATGCCATCGTAAATGCTGCCAACGAGTCGCTGCTCGGCGGCGGGGGTGTTGACGGTGCGATTCACCGTGCCGCAGGTGCCGGACTTCTCGCCGAGTGCAGAACGCTTGGCGGCTGTAGGACGGGTAAGGCGAAGATCACGGGCGGATATAATCTGCCTGCGAAGTATGTAATACATACCGTCGGCCCCATCTACAATGACGGCAAGCACGGTGAAAAGGCACTGCTGGAATCCTGCTACCGGGAGTCATTGGCTCTTGCAAAGGAGCATAACTGCGAAACTGTGGCTTTTCCTCTTATCTCTTCGGGGGCGTACAGATACCCTAAAGATCAAGCCTTAAAGGTTGCTATCGATGTTATCAGCGACTTTCTGCTTGAAAACGAAATGTCGGTTTATATCGTAATTTTTGATAAGGCTGCGTACAAGATCAGCGAGAAGCTGTTCTCGGATATTGCCGAATACATCGACGAAATTTACGTGGACGAGCATACGGATTATCGTCGTGAGAGTATGCGGATGAACGCCTCCGTGGCTTCTCTTGCAAAGCGGAAAAAGGCCGATGTTGTTCTCTCGGAAATATGCGAATGCAAAGCCATGCTGGCAGGGGACGATCTGGATGAGAAACTGCGGCAGATGGACGAGAGCTTTTCTCAGATGCTTCTTCGCAAGATCGATGAAAAAGGCATGACCGATGCCGAATGCTATAAGAAGGCAAACATTGACAGAAAGCTGTTCTCCAAAATCCGCGGTGACGTTCATTATAAGCCCAGCAAATCCACCGCGATTGCGTTTGCAATTTCCCTGGAACTTTCTTTGGCTGAAACTGAAGATATGCTTCGCAAGGCTGGGTTCGCGCTATCTCATAGCAATAAGTTCGATATTATCATCGAATACTTTATAAGTAAAGGCAATTACAATGTTTTTGAGATAAACGAGGCTCTGTTTGCGTTTGATCAGAGTTTGTTGGGGGCATAATATTTGTCGCTTCCTATGCGACCAAACCTCTCTTTTATTGATGTATAATGCATATGTAAAAAACGCAAAGGAGAGCAGATATGAACAAGCAATTTACTGCCGCTGAGATCAGATCCGCAAAAGAGGTGCACCTCTATAATAGCGAAACACTCTACATAGTCGATGCCGATGATGAGGCATATGGCTTCTGCCGCTTTGGAAGCGAATGGTTTCACAAGTCGAACTTTTGGGACTATTTTGAGTCCGAGACTATGATGAGTTATTTCACACCGATTACGAAAGACGAGGCGGCAACGCTCTATGAGGAGTGGCGGGAATTACAACGCACGGCAAACCAAAGACTTGACGATGCGATTCATTTTGCTACCGAGTGTCACGCCGGGCAGACGAGAAAAGGGACGAACATTCCGTACGTTTTGCATCCTCTGGAGGTTTTGCAGATCCTCTATTCCATGAGAGCAGACACCGAATTACTGATTGCGGGTGTGCTTCATGATACGGTTGAAGATACGGATACCACGTTGGAGGAAATCCGTGAGCGTTTCGGCAATGACGTTGCCGATCTGGTTGCCTCAAACAGCGAGGACAAAAGCAAGACATGGGAAGAGCGCAAACAGCACACGATCGACACGCTTTCTTCGGCTCCGCATCGAGTCAAGCAGTTGATCCTTGCCGATAAGCTCGCCAATCTACGGAGCATCGCTTACGATTTCCGAAATCTTGGTGACAAGCTTTGGGAACGCTTCAATGCTCCCGCAAAAAAGCAGGCATGGTATTACGGCGGCATTGACGATGCACTCTCCACATTGCAACATCATAAGGGATGTGCTGACCTTTACTGGGAATTTAATACGCTTTACAAGGATGTATTTGTCAAATATTATCTTGACAAGGATGCAGAGGTCTTGCATCAGATCAGCCTGTCAGGAGAACATTATTGCTTGCGTAAATCCTTGCCGCAGTTTTGGTTTTCTTATGAGGAGTATATTGCAGGAGAAGTTTCCGCACAAATAGATTCCTTGAAAAAGACGACGAATGAAATCCGCAGATATTTCAGCCTGGGACTTTCCACCGGAGAGATGCCGCAGCTTTCACGAAAGCAGGCGGAATATATAGAAGACGAGTGGTGCAGACAGTTTACGATTTGTGGATAATATAATTTGTCGCCTGCCATGCGACCAAACCTCTCTTTCGTTGATGTACAATATAGACATCAAAGGAAAGAGAGGTTTTCTATTATGAAAAACAACGTTACCGAACTCGTATTTATTTTGGACAGAAGCGGATCTATGGCGGGACTTGAAAGCGACACCATCGGCGGCTTCAACGCGATGATTGAAAAGCAGAAAAAGCAGGACGGCGGCTGTTACGTTTCTACCGTGCTTTTCGATGACGTGAGTGAGGTTTTGCATGATCGCGTGACGCTCGGTGACATCCCCAAGATGACCGACAAGGACTATACGGTTCGCGGCTGCACGGCGTTGATTGATGCAATCGGCGGCGCCATTCACCACATCGGGAATATTCACAAGTACGCTCGGCCCGAGGATGTGCCAGAGCATACGATGTTCGTTATCACAACGGACGGACAGGAGAACGCAAGCCACCGTTACACAAGCGAGCAGGTCAAGAAGATGATCGAGCGTCAGAAGGAGAAATACGGTTGGGAGTTCCTGTTCATCGGAGCGAATATTGACGCCGTTGAGACTGCCGCACGCTACGGCATCAGCCGTGACAGAGCCGTAAACTATAATGTCGACGGAGAGGGTACACAGATCCTCTATGAATCGGTTGCGAAAGCCGTTTGCAGCGTCAGAGCAAGCGCATCTCTCGGGGAGGATTGGAGCGATGATATCAATGCCGACTATCAGAAGCGCGGCAGAAAGAAATAATAACGACAGGGGCTGTTGCATTTTCGTGCGACAGCCCCTGTCTTTGTATCTGTGAGGTTATTATGTGAAATTGTTGGGGGAGGCAGTATGCGTTATATTGCCGGATCATAAAATATCCTCGATTCTGAGAATATTGGTCACGTAGTTGTGATAAGCACCGAAGGTGCTGTCATCGCCCTCTCTCCCGGAGAAGGTGAGGCGGGACTTTCCCTTGTACATTCTGGAAATGTTGTCGTGCAGTTTCTGCTGCAGGCAGGCAAGAAACCGGTCGCCGAATCCGGTAATGGCACCGCCGATGATCACGTGGGTCACGGGATGCATACCGAACATATTGTTCAAAGCGACGGCAAGGAGTCCGGCACGTTCCTCCATGAAGGCCACTACCGGCTTCACACCGTCGAGATACGCCTGACGCACCGTGTCAAAATCCACCGCGGCTCCGTCAAAATAACGGGCGCAGTCCTCCACGATGGCACTTTTGCTCAGATATCGCTCAAGACAGCCGCGGCTGCCGCAGCGGCAGGCACGGCCCTTATAATTTATGCTCATGTGTCCAATTTCTCCGGCACGCCACGGCTCACAGGAGAAGATCTGCCGTTTCCGGATGATACCGGCACCCACACCGTCTGAAATATGTACGTAGATGTAGTCGGAAAGAGAGGGGGTATAGATCTGCTCGGCATAGGCGAAGCTGTCGGCGCGGTTGATGGTTCTGACAGAGAGAGCGGTATGCTCTTTGATATACTGCAGAAAACCCGGGGGAGAAATCATGCCGACGGAGGAGGAGGTAAACGAGCCGTCTTCTTTGAGGTTGCCGGGGATGGACAAGAGAATATCCGAAAGGGGAAACTGTCCGCCCAGCGTCTCGATGCCCTGAAGGACCGGTGCGCAGAATTCTTCCACCGTGGGGGTATAGGGTGCCCGATCCCGCTGTTTCATGCCGGGCAGGGGGAAAAACGCCCGGTGGACAACGGTCCCGTATACGTCGTACACACAAAAATGAAATCCCTCGCCGAGCAGTTCAAATACGGGAACGTAAAACAGTTGCGGCGAAGCACGGAGCAGTTTTCTGGGCCTGCCTCGGTCGTTGGCTTCCAACTCGCCGGTCTCTTCCAGAATGCCCTTATCAAGCAGTTCGTCTACAAGGGCTGTCACAGAGGGAAAACGCAGCCCCAGATGGGTCGTGATCTCCGCCCGCGAGATGCCGGCGAACGCCGCGCAGGGCTTTGTGCCGCCCCGGGCAAGCAGAAGAATCTGCTTCTGGTGATTCCTTTTCAGATCTTCGCGGGAAAGAGGAGCACCCTGCTTTTCGTTCGTCATATTTTTTAAGGGGAGCCGGTTTTCCCGGAGTTTCCCAATCCTCTCTGAGTCGTTCGGTAACTTTGTGCCGGTGGTATTGCTGTTATTTCATTTTATAGCGAAATTGCCGCACAGTCAAGAGGTTCTTTGCACATCGCAGCAAAAAAACGGAAAATGCGGTATTTTCGTGGAATTCTTTTGCGCGGAACCTCTTGACAAACAGCCGCCTGTTGATTATAATTGTATTTAGTTAGGCAGGCTAACAAAGTGATTTGCCCCGTTGTGACCAAGAAAACAGAAAGAGGAATGACCATGAAACAAATGCAGGTAGGACTTCAGCTTCATTCTGTCCGGGAAGATTTTGCGGAGAGGCCGGCACAGACCTTACAGCGTGTTGCCGAAATCGGGTATCAGGGCGTGGAACTGGTATACAATACCTTGACGCAGACGCCGGAATTTTACGCTGACGCCATGCACGCCGCCGGATTGAAATGCTATTCCGTCATGCTGGACTGGAAGCATCTGCAGCCGGACACGTTGGAAAGCGCTCTGGAATACTGCAAAAAGCTGCCGTGCAACTGTATCGTTCTGGGTTCTCTGGATCTGGTGCCGCTGGCAGAGAATCCGACCTATGACGGATTCCTTTTGGACTTCACCCGGGACGTGGCGGAGAAAATCCGCGGGGCGGGATTTCGCACCGGCTTCCATAATCACGATAAAGACCATCTGAACTGTGTGGCGGACGGACGCACGTTTTTCGAGTATCTGTTTGATAATACCTCTGCGGATTTCATGATGATGATGGATACCGGCAACGCCCAGGGCGGCGGTGCGGATCCCATCGACCTCGTAAAGCGGTACCCCCATCGGACGCAGATCGCACATTTTAAGGGCTACTCGGCTGAGAAAACGTATCTGACGCCGGTATGGGAAGCGGAGATCGATACAGACAGTCTGCTGGATACGCTGATCCGGGAAGGGGATACGGAAATCCTCAGCGTCGAGTTCGGAAAAAGGGGCGATTACGTTCCCTTTGAACGGGCGGAGCGATCCTACCTATGGCTCTCGGAAAAACTGACAGAGAAAGGTCTTCGCTGACGGAGAGGTGATAGTATGAAAATCGGACTTTTAGTACAACTCAAGGATAACGTTTACGAGTGCATTGCAAAGGCCGCGCAGCAGGGATTTGACAACGGTCAGCTGGCCGTTTGGGATATGTCGCTGTACAACGACCGTACGGTTTCGGAAGTTCAGCGGGCGTGCCGGGATTTCTCCTTTACGCCGACGGCTGTCTGGTGCGGCTGGTCGGGACCCATCGACTGGTCCTACCCCAATATGTATCGGACGCTTGGGCTGGTTCCCGGGGAATTCCGTGAAAAACGGGTGGGAGAACTGCTGCAGGGCGCGGCGTTTGCCCGGGCACTTGGCGTGACGGATATGATTACCCATATCGGATATCTGCCGGACAATCCTTTCCATCCCGATCGGGCGGCGGTGGCGGAGGCTCTTCGGCACATATGTACGGAACTGAAGAAGCACGGACAGTATTTCCTGTTTGAAACAGGGGAGGAGTTGCCGCTTTCTCTGGTGCATCTGATGAATGACGTGGGACTTCCCAATATGGGCGTCAATTTTGATCCGGCCAATCTGATCATGAACGGCAGAGGCAGCAGCCCTTCTGCGGCTCTCGAATTTCTGATGCCCTACGTGCGCGGTTTTCATGCCAAGGACGCCAAAAAACTGGTGGCACCTGCCTGTAAAAAGCAGGAGATGCCCGTGGGCCGGGGAGACGTGGATTTCCCCACACTTATCGCCATGCTGAAAGATGGCGGTTATCACGGCAGCATTACCATCGAGCGTGAAAATTACGGGGACCCCGCGCGGGAGCAGGAGATCCGTGAGGCCAGAGAATATCTGAGCCGACTGATTGAAGGATAAAGGAGAAAAATACAATGAAACAGATCAGAGCGATGATGATCGGTGCCCACCCGGATGATTGCGATTTCCGCTGCGGCGGTTTGGCACTGAAATATGCGAATGCGGGACATAAAGTGAAATTCCTTGCTATGTGCAACGGATGCGGCGGCCATCATGTGTTATCTCCGGAGGAGACGGCCAGACGCCGCCGGGGCGAATCTTTGGCGGTGGCGGAATTTGCTCATATTGAGTACGACGTGTGGGAGGATTCTCCTGACTGTGAACTCTATTCCGATCTGTCGACCCGCGCGCGTCTTGTGCGGGAGATCCGCCGGTTTGCACCGGATATTATCTTCTGCAGCCGCCCCAACGACTATCACGCAGATCACCGCCATGCGTCCATTCTTGTGCAGGACGCTTCGTATCTGCTGACCGTTCCGCACTACTGCCCGGACGTTTCTGCCATGCGGAAAATGCCGGTGATCCTGTACTTTTACGATCATTTTCAGAATCCCCCGTTTCATGCCGACGTGGCAGTCAGCATCGACGACGTGATCGATGATAAATTCAAAATGCTGTCCCTGCATGAGTCACAGATGTTTGAATGGCTGCCCTATACCAAGGGGACTTTGGAGCAGGTGCCCGCCACACCGGAAGCAAGACTTTCGTGGCTTCATGAGCCCCGTGTTCCCAGAGACGGTACGCCCATTGACGAGGCACTGCTGTCGAAGAATCTGATCGGTGCCCAGTCGGAATACCGGGAGGCAAAGCCGGCGGTTCTCCATCGGGATAAACTGGTGGAGCGATACGGCGAAAAAGGCAATCAGACGCTTTTTGCGGAGGTGTTCGAGATCTGCGAGTATGGCAGTCCCTATTCCGACGAGCTGATTCCGTTCTGATTGCAACTACCGAAAAAACGTGTTCAAAACAGAGGAGGATTTTATGAAAATCGGAACGTTTCTTCTGCAAGTCGTCAAACTGCAGGAGATTTGTGCCTTACCGTCGCTGAGCGAAGCACTGATTCATCCGGCGATTGCGGGTATTTGCTGCGTGGACGGGGATACGAAGGTGTACGATAGACTGGATTTGGCTGAAACCAAACGGATCCTGGACTTTCACGGACTGTATACGTCCAGCGTGTATCATTTGGCCCTCTGTGACGAAATGACCGGGGCGGGAAAAGTCCGGCTGACGGATGATCTGCACGTACAGCTGGAGCGCTGTGCTCTTATGGAAACCGGAATGCTGATGCCGGTTCCCACATGCAGCCCGGACGTTCCGTTTCATGATTGCCGGCAGCGGATGGCGGAA
Organism: Eubacteriales bacterium; assembly: GCA_045544955.1. Taxonomy (GTDB): domain Bacteria; phylum Bacillota; class Clostridia; order Oscillospirales; family CAG-272; genus SIG701. Next base: position 81,448 of record JAZPZY010000065.1, on the reverse strand, counting down.
TATTTCGCCATGGCGGCAGAACTTGCCGCACCCTATGGAATAAAGGCGGTTTTGGAGAATTACTCCCGCGCCGGCAGCACCTGTGCGTCGGTCGCGGATGTGGGATGGTATCTCAGCCAGATCCCGCAGCTTGACTACGTTTTGGATACGGGCAATTTCTGGTTTACGGGATCGGACGTGCTGGAAGCATGCCGCCGGTATTTTTCCAGAATCCGTCACGTGCATATCAAGGATGTAAAGGGAATGACGGACAATCCGCCCAAAATGATTGAGGGGCGCGGCTACGATTGCGTGACACTGGGGGCAGGGGAGACGCCTCTTGCGGATATTCTGCAGATTCTGGAGCAGGGCGGCTACAACGACGTCCTTTCCGTGGAAGTTTTGTCGCCGGTGGGACTTGCGGAAAAACTGGACGGCTCCGTACGTTATCTGAAAGAACGGTTAGGGTGAGGAGGACGTCAGGAAAATGTACCGTTATGCAATTATCGGTGCGGGTGGCCTTGGAAAGGTTCATCTGGCCAATCTTCTGCGTCTTGGCATGGAGAGGGGCGGTGACATCCGCCTGTGTGCCGTTTGCGGCACTACGAGAGAGGCACTGGGGGAAAGCGTCCGCTTGAATTTCGGCTCGGTAGACCTTTCGGCAGTGGATTTTTCCCACGTGCAGTTTTATGAGGATTATAAAGAACTGATCGACACGGAGCACCCCGATTTTGCGGTCTCTGCCACACCGACCTTTCTGCACGCGGAAATTGCGGTGTACGCCCTGTCTCATGGCGTGCATCTGTATTCCGAAAAACCGATGGCTCTGTCCCTTGCGGACTGTGACCGCATGATCGACGCGGCAAGGCGGACGGGAAAGTTTCTGATGATCGGGCAGAGCTCCCGCTTTTCTCACGCCTATGCCAAATTAAAGGAGTACGTGAAAGAGGAGAGCTTCGGAAAAGCTTTGCGGTTTGATTTCTGCCGCTGGTCGCAAACACCCCTTTGGACGTGGAACAACTGGATTCTGGATCCGGAAAAAAGCGGCGGCTGTGTGCTGGATATGCACATCCACGACGTGGATATGGTCAACTGGATGTTCGGAATGCCGAAAGCGGTCTCTGCCTTTGGAACGGAGAATAAGTATCCGCTGGAGAACGTGCAGGCACGCTATATGTATGACGGGCTGTTCGGAACGGGCAGTGCAGACTGGTCTATACCCCAGAAGTTTCCATTCACCAAGCGTTTTCTGATCAATTTTGAGCGTGCAACCGCAGAAATTGCCAACGGCAAACTGACGGTGTATACCGATGACGAGGTGGTGGAGCCGCCTCTGCCGGCGGACGATATCCATTATCACGCTATGAAAACCTTTTTGCGCGTGATTCTGGACGGTGCTCCCCGTGAGGAGATTTCAGACTGTGAAACGGTTCGTAATTCGGTTGCCATTGCCTTCGCGGAGATCGAATCCATGAAAACCGGCAAGCCGGTCACTTTGTAATATTACAAAGTATATATCCAAAGGCATTAAGGGTAAAGATGCTGCTTTGGATGAAGCAAAAATTAAGGAAGGAGTCATCACCGATGGTGATGACTCCCATTTTTACATAGAAAAGGTTGATAATCCACCCCAAACGGGCGAATTATCAACCTTTTGTGGTGGAGGCGAGGGGAATCGAACCCCTGTCCGAAAACCTCTTGACGCAACTTTCTCCGGGTGCAGCGTATCTTTTGTATTTCCCGGGAGCACCGCCGGTACGCAGGCTGTGCTCAACGGTAGCTTTTTAATGCATGACCGTTACAAAAGCAAAATCACGGTTCACGTTCGCTGCTGATTTGACGCCCGGGCAGAGCCGCAGCACTCCCTACGCGGACGAGGCGGCTTAAAGCCGCGGTAGCTTATGCAGCTACGAGTTCGCTATTGTCAGCGTTTAATTTAAGTCGGGGATGATTAAAGAGGTTCCCCAACCTCTACCCGCTTATCATGTCTCAAAATCCCCGTCGAAACCTTTACGCCCCCATAATAATATAGATTTTAGGTGTCTGCATAATTTGAACCCAAATTCTGCAATTGCAAAAATTAATTATCGTCCCGGCCGCGGGATTTGGCATATCGCTCAATATCCCGGTTTGCCTGCCGTTTAGCGTCGGATTCCCGCTTGTCGTAGAGCTTTTTGCCCCGGCAAAGACCGACTTCCACCTTCACGTTGGAGCCCTTGAAATACAGGGACAGAGGCACCAGGGTATATCCCTCACGCCCTACCAGTCCGTGCAGTTTCATGATCTCCCGCTTGTGCATAAGGAGTTTGCGGTCACGCTCCGGCTCCCGGTTAAAAAGGTTGCCCTTTTCATAGGGAGAGATGTGTGCTCCGGTGAGATAGATCTCTCCGTTCCGCACCTCGCACCAGGAATCCTTCAGGTTCACCTGACCGGCCCTGAGGCTTTTCACCTCCGTGCCGAAGAGAGCGATGCCGGCCTCATAGGTCTCGTCTACGAAATACTCATGCCGTGCTTTTCGGTTCAAGGCGATGATCTTCCGTCCTTCTTTTTCTGCCATGATCGCACCTCCTTCGTCAGTGGTTTTATTATTATACCCGATTTTTTCTCCGATAGCAAGAGGGGAGAAAAAGTATTCACAAAAAGTTATTGGTTTACCCGGTGCTCCCGCTTATACGGCGTCGGCAAAGAAGCGGAGCAGATCCTCCTCCTCCATTATCCGGATCCGGAGCGGCCGGAGATGGCGGGCACCGCATACAGCCAGGACGTAATCCGCCCCCACGTGTTCCGCCAGATAGGGACGCAGTGCATGATCGCATACGTCCGGCAGCTTGACGCCGGAGAAGAAGCCGGTGCCGTTCCGTTTGAGAATGGCTTCCTTGGCGGTCCAGATGCGGTAGAAATCCAGAACCGGATCCCGGCTTTCCTTTATGACTTCTTTTTCCGCTGTGGAAAAGTAATGATTGGCGATATGCAGATTCACCGACCGCCGGTATTCAATGTCTACACCCACGGGGGCCGCACCGGCGGCGTAGGCGATGTAATGGGAGGTGTGGGAAACGGAAAAATGCATACCGTCCGGACGCAGAAGGTGGGGCTTCCCGTAATCGTTGTAGATAACAGAGATCTCGTGGCCGTCCGCCGCTTCCCGGCGGATCAGAAGCTCCGTAAGTAAAGACTGGATTCGTGCGTGCTCCGTGCGGTACCGTTCCGTTTTTGCACGGCGTTGGGGCGTGAGCAGAGGCAGAAAACGGGTGTAATATTCCCAAGGCTGTTGGCCGTTTGTGCGAAGAAGGGTAACGTTCATATTATACCTCCGTGAACATTTCAAAATGGACCGCATCCTCTTCCGGCAGAAGAGGCAGCTGCTCCTCCAGGGGGAAAAACAGATTGCAGACGGGCAGACCTTTCTTTTCCGCATAGCGGACGGTAGCGGCGGTGCCTCCCCGGGCGTTGCCATTGTAATAGGCGATGCAGCGGACGCTGTGATCGATCATAAACCGGTTTCGCCGCATCATGCAGTCGGGAGTGTATTCTTCCTGTAAACAAATATGTCCGTCAGCCTCGGCCAGTATGCGTCGGTAGGCCTCCTGATCCTCGTGATTCCACTTGTCCGCCTGGCCGCGGCAGGGAACCGCAAGAATGGCACGTACGAAGGGGAATTCTGCCCGGAGTACCGTTACGGTTTTCTGTGCCATCGTGTCAAAGCCGCGTGCACCGCCGGTAATGAACAGGGAAAATCCGGCCGCAATGTACGCCCGGATGGCGGTTTCCAGACGGGGCTGTACGGTGCGGATCTCCTCGTCCGTCATCTGGCGGTGCCCGGTGAAGCAGACGGTCTCGGCACGGCTGCTTTTCAGAAGATTCCGGCAGGCGGTGTGGGCGGAAATATCTGTCTCAAAAGGAAGAGAAGCGGCCGGTGTGAGTGTGTCTTCCTGTTTGTCCTGCATATCCGATTCCCCCTTTCACTGTCCGCGTTCCGTATGGAACAATTATACCACAGCCGGGAAAAAAGTACAATGGGTTTTCGGCGTTTTTTCACTTTACGCCGTATTGTTAAAAATTTTTTGGATTTTTTCACATCCCTTGCATTGACAGTGAAAATATGGTAAAATAAATGGGTATAGTCATAAGTGGGGGCGAGACGTATGAAAAAAACGGCGGATACGGCACAGATGCTCCGCATCTGGACACGTATTTCCCTCCTTACGCAGCTGGGACTGTCCGTGGTAACGCCGCCGCTTCTTTTGCTTCTTTTTGCCCTGTGGCTGCAGCGGCGTTTTGACGTGGGCGACTGGGCCATTCTGTGTGCGATACTTTTGGGTGTGTTTTCCGGGGCAGTCAGCGTGTTTTCGTTTGTACGCCGGGAAAATGCCCGCGAACTGCGGCAATCTGCCCGGGAAAAATCCTCCGATACGTCGGAGATCGGAAAGGAGACGGATCAGCCATGAAACTGGATCCCGTTGTGAAAAAAGAAGTCCGCTTTATGGCGGTGGGGGCGTTCGTATGTGCCGCCCTCGTGCAGATCGGGTTTCTCCTGTTTCGCCGCTGGGACTTGTCGGTGGCACTGGGCGGTGTGATCGGCTGGGCCATGACCGTTCTGAATTTCTTTCTCATGAGCCTGGGCGTACAGCGTGCGGTGGCGGATCCCGATTCCCAGCACGCACAGCTGGTGATGAAGGCTTCCTATACCCGCCGCTCCCTTTTGCTTCTTGCCGTCATGGTGATCTCCTTTATCGTGGACGGGATCCACTGGGTGCCGGTGGTGGCGGCTGCCTTTTATCCGCCCATCGTGATATTTGCCCGCCAGTTTTTTGTGAAATACGTTCTCAAAAAACAGGACGAGCCCGTACCTGTCTCCACGGAACCGGTTCCGGATGAGGACGGCGAGGAAGAAGAGGACGAATTTGAAAAGGTGATCGGCCGGTTTGCCGGCAGGATCGACACCGACTATCAGAAAAACGCACCGGCGGAAAAAGAACAGACGCCGGCGAAAACGGAAGAAAAGGAGTGACGGTTCGTGGATATCAGCATAAACGGTGCACGGGTGTATTTTGAGATTCCGCTGTTCGGCGGCATCCCCGTTACGGCCACGCAGGTCAATTCTATCCTGGTTATTCTTGCCATTACGGCACTCTGCATGTGGCTCACCCACGATTTGAAGGTCCGTGCCGTGTCGAGGCGGCAGGTCGTGGCGGAATGGATCGTGGAAAAGGTCACGGGGCTGGTGGATGCCAACATGGGCGTGCAGTTCCGTGCGTTCGTGCCGATGATCGCGGCGATCCTTGCCCTTTCAGCCTGCTCGTCGCTTCTGGCACTTCTGGGCATGTACGCACCCACGGCCGATCTGAATACGGTCCTCGGTTGGGCACTGCTCGTTTTTGCCCTCATTACCTATTATAAGATCAAGACCAACGGATTTGGCGGCTATCTGAAAAGTTTCACCACGCCGGTGGTTGTGTTTACACCGTTCAATATTCTCGGGGAGATCGCCACACCCGTATCCATGGCGTTCCGTCATTTCGGAAACGTGGTGTCCGGATCGGTCATCTCCGCTCTGGTGTACGCTGCACTGGCAGCTCTGTCCAATCTGGTGTTCGGCTGGCTGCCGGGACTTCTTGGCAAGATCCCCTTTTTGCAGGTGGGTATCCCTGCCTTGCTGTCCGTCTATTTTGACGTGTTCTCCTCCTGCATCCAGGCGTTCATTTTCGCCATGCTGACCATGCTGTATATCGCATCGGCAGCCACCCCCGAGGAGGAATAATACTTTATTAAGTCGTAGGGAAGTTGTCCTCCTCGTCGAGTTCGCCATGGGCGAACTCCCGACCAACTTTTTCCGAATTTCAGCTTGAATCAACCGAAGAATAATCCCGTGAAACGGATTTTCGATAAATCAAAAAACAAAAAACAAACATACAAAGGAGTAAAGGAGTATGGAAAACATGGGAAGTCTTGAAATGGCAAAAGCAATTATCATGGGCGGATGCGCTATCGGTGCAGGTCTTGCCTTGATCGCGGGTATCGGCCCCGGTATCGGTGAGGGTTATGCGGTAGGTAAAGCCTGCGAGGCTATCGGCCGTCAGCCGGAGTGCAAGGGCTCCGTTACCTCTACTATGATCCTCGGTTGTGCCATTTCGGAAACCACCGGTATTTATGGCTTCGTTACCGGTCTGCTTCTGATCTTCCTGGCACCCAATATCTTCCTCGGCAAGCTGTAATTCTTTGCGGAAATCACCGGAAAACCGGTAGGGAAGAGCATTAGGAGAATAGGAATGAATACAGAATATCTTGAACTGATATCGCTGAATATCTGGCACGTTGCCGCCGCCATTCTCAATCTTCTGATCCTGGTGTGGGTTATGAAAAAATTCCTCTTTGCACCGGTGCAGAAGATTTTGGCCGAGAGGCAGAGTCAGGTGGACCTGCTGTATTCCGACGCCGAAAAGGCAAAGGACGAGGCAGAGGCGGACCGGACTGTCTACGAGGAGAAAATGGCAAACGCCGACCGGGAGGCCGAAGAGGTGCTTCGCCGTGCCGCCGTGCGTGCCGATCAGATCAGCGATGAGATCCTGGCAGACGCCAACAGAAAGGCGGCGGAAAAGCTGAAAAAGGCGGATGCCGATATCGCCCAGGAAAAGAAGAAAGCCATAAACGAGATCAAAGACGAAATCTCCGGCATGTCCATGGATATTGCGGAGGCGGTTGTCGGCCGTGAGATCAAGGAGTCCGATCACAAAAAACTGATCGACACCTTTATCGACAGTCTGTGAGGCTGCCATGAGCGACGTTATCAAGGAATACGGACGTGCCCTTGTGGAGCTGGCCGTGGAAGAGGGCATGGCGGATGCCATGCTCTACGAGACGCGCATGGTCGGACGTGCGTTTGCGGAAAACGCAGGATACGGGCGGCTTCTCTCCGATCCGCAGATTCCGAAGGAGGAACGGATTGACCTGGTTGGCAAAGCGTTTTCCCCTTCGTGTCATCCGTATCTGGTGCATTTTCTGAAAATGATCACCGAGCGGGGATACGCCCGGCACATCCCGGCACTGATGCGTGAGTACGAGCGTCTGTACTGCGAAGAGTACGGCATCGTAACGGCGGTGGTTACTTCCGCCGTGCCGCTGACCGAGGAGCAGAAACGCCGTCTTGCGGATAAGGTTTCCGGTATCACCGGAAGGATGGTCTCTCTTCGCTGTGAGATCGATCCTGCCCTCATGGGCGGTGTGCGGCTCAGCGTGCAGAATACCCTGTTTGAGGGCTCTGTCCGTGCCAAGCTGGACGAGCTGCGGTGCACGCTCAAGAGTCTTACTATCTAAGTTACTACACAAATTCAAATAAGAAAAGCAGAGAGGACGTAATATCATGGATCTTCGTCCCGAAGAGATCAGCAGTATTATCAAACAGCAGATCAAAAATTACGAGAATAAGATCAGCGATTCCGAAACCGGCACGGTTATCACCGTGGGCGACGGTATCGCCACCGCCTTTGGACTGGAAAACTGCATGGCGAACGAGCTTTTGACGTTTGACGGCGGCGAGTACGGCATGGCGATGAACCTGGAGGAGAGCACCGTTTCCATCGTGCTTCTTACCAACTCCGACGACATCCGGGAGGGAACCCGGGTGCACCGTACCGGCCGCGTCGTTTCCGTGCCCGTAGGTGAGGCACTGCTTGGCCGCATCGTGGATGCACTGGGCAATCCTATCGACGGACGGGGTCCCCACGGCTGTACCGAGACCCGGCCTATCGAGCGGGAAGCCCCCGGCATTATCAAAAGAAAAAGCGTCAGCGTGCCGCTGCAGACCGGTATCAAGGCCATTGACTCCATGGTGCCTATCGGACGGGGACAGCGTGAGCTGATCATCGGCGACAGACAGACCGGTAAGACCACCGTGGCCATCGATACCATTCTGAATCAGCGGGATACGGGCGTTCTGTGCGTGTACGTTGCCATCGGGCAGAAGAACTCCACCGTTGCCCAGCTGGCGGAAACGCTCCGTGCTGCCGGTGCAGATGCCTATACCATCATCGTATCCGCTTCCGCTTCGGAAACGGCACCGCTGCAGTACATTGCTCCCTATGCGGGCTGTGCTATGGCGGAGTATTTCATGGAGCAGGGGCGTGACGTGCTCATCGTGTACGACGATCTTTCAAAGCACGCCGTGGCGTACCGTGCCCTGTCTCTGCTGATCCGCCGTCCCCCGGGACGGGAAGCGTACCCCGGCGACGTGTTCTATCTGCACAGCCGCCTGCTTGAGCGTGCGGCGCGGGTTGCCCCCGAATACGGCGGCGGATCTATTACCGCTTTGCCCATTATCGAAACCCAGGCCGGCGACGTTTCCGCCTATATTCCCACTAACGTGATCTCCATCACCGACGGTCAGATCTATCTGGAAACAGAGCTGTTCCACGCCGGTGTTATTCCGGCAGTGAACCCGGGTATCTCCGTGTCCCGCGTAGGCGGCTCGGCACAGATCAAGGCGATGAAAAAAGTGGCAGGCCGGCTGAAACTGATCTATTCCCAGTTCCGGGAGCTGCAGGCCTTCTCCCAGTTCGGCTCCGATCTGGATGCCGATACGAAGGCACGTCTGGCACAGGGTGAACGGATCGTGGAGATTCTGAAGCAGGACAAGAGTGCTCCCGTGCCGGTGGAATATCAGGTGGCAGTAATTTATGCAGCCGTGGGCGGACTTCTGGATAAGGTTCCCGTTTCTGCCGTGCGTGAGTATGAAAAGGGACTGCGGGAGTATCTCCGTTCCCAGCAGCATGAGCTGATGAGCCGCATAAGAGAGACCGGTCTCCTTACCGACGAAGATAACACCCTTCTCGGGGAAGCCCTTGCCGCCTATACGGCATCCTTCCTCGGTGATAATTGAGGCCGTACGCTATGGGAGCCAATACGAAAGCACTGAAAGCACGGATCCGCAGTGTGGATTCCACCATGCACATCACGAAGGCCATGGAACTTGTGGCCTCCTCCAAAATGAAACGTGCCCGTGCCCGGATGGACGGCAGCCGGTTTTACCGCACCGTTCTTGCCGAGGCCTTTGCGGATCTTGCCTCGTCTGACAGCGTATACGCCAAAGCCCGGGCGGATCTGCCGGCTTTGTACATTGTCGTTGCCGGTGATCGCGGCCTTGCCGGCGGATACAATACCAACGTGTTCAAAACGGTGATGCAGTCCGTCTCGGAAAAGGACGTGATCCTGCCCATCGGACGGCGTGCCGCCGATTACTTTGCCCGCCGGGGATATGCTTCCTTTGACGGGAATACCTATTCCGCGGAAACCGTTACCTCCGCCGACTGTGCCCGGCTTGCCCGGGAGATCAAAGCCCGTTACGACGGGGGTGCGTTTGGGACGGTGTACGTAGTATCCACGAAATTCGTATCCATGCTTTCCCAGCAGGCAGGCATACAGAAGCTGCTTCCGCTGGAGAAGCCGGCGGATGCCGATGCCAAAACGCCGTCGGGTATTTTGTACGAGCCGGACGCGGAGACGGTTCTTTCCGCCATTATTCCGGAATATATTGCCGGAACGGTGTATAGTGCCGCCGCCGAATCCTTTGCGTCGGAACTGGCTGCCCGCCGCTCCGCTATGGATACCGCTACCAAAAACGCCGCTGAAATGATCGATACGCTGAGTCTTCGCTACAACCGTGCCCGGCAGAGTGCCATCACGCAGGAGATCACGGAGATCGTTGCCGGTGCCCAGAAATAACCGGGCGGCGGAAAAATCCTTTGCGAAAAACACACAAAGCAAGGAGTATTTGATGTATGAGTAAAGAACTTCACACCGGCGTCGTTACCCAGGTCATGGGCCCGGTTATCGACGTGCGGTTTTCCGAAGAACACCTGCCGGAACTGCTTCACGCACTTGAGATCCGGCTGGGTGAGAAAACGCTTACCGCGGAAGTATCGCAGCATATCGGTGACGGCGTGGTACGCTGTATCGCCATGAGCTCCACGGACGGTCTTGTGCGTGGTGCCGAGGTGGTGGACACCGGCCGCTGCATCTCCGTGCCCGTAGGCGAGGGTACCTTGGGCCGTATCTTCAACGTGTTGGGCGAGCCTGTGGATGACAAACCCGCACCGGAGACGGAAGAAAGATGGGAGATCCACCGCCCGGCTCCTGCATACGACGAGCAGAGCACCTCTACCGAAATTTTGGAAACGGGCATCAAGGTTATCGATCTGATCTGCCCCTATACCAAGGGCGGTAAGGTTGGCTTGTTCGGCGGTGCCGGCGTAGGTAAGACGGTGCTTATCATGGAGCTGATTCACAACGTGGCTTCCCACCACGGCGGTATTTCCGTATTCACCGGTGTAGGCGAGCGTACCCGTGAGGGAAACGATCTGTATAACGAAATGGCCGAATCCGGCGTTCTTGCCAAGACCGCGCTGGTGTACGGTCAGATGAACGAGCCGCCGGGAGCGCGTATGCGCGTGGGTCTGTCCGGCCTTACTATGGCGGAATATTTCCGTGACCGGGAAAACCAGGACGTGCTTTTGTTTATCGATAACATTTTCCGCTTTACCCAGGCCGGCTCCGAGGTGTCCGCCCTTCTCGGCCGTATGCCCTCCGCTGTAGGCTATCAGCCTACGCTGGCTACGGAAATGGGTGCTCTGCAGGAGCGGATCACCTCCACCAAACGGGGCTCCATCACCTCCGTGCAGGCTGTATACGTGCCGGCGGACGACCTGACCGACCCGGCACCGGCCACTACGTTTGCTCACCTGGATGCCACCACGGTTCTCAGCCGTGCCATCTCCTCTCTCGGCATTTATCCGGCGGTGGATCCGCTGGATTCCACCACCCGCATCCTGTCCCCCGAGATCGTGGGTGAGGAGCACTACAACGTGGCTTTGGGCGTAAAGCAGATCCTCCAGCGGTATAACGAGCTGCAGGATATCATCGCCATCATGGGTATGGACGAACTATCCGAGGAGGATAAAAAGACCGTCGTCCGTGCACGCCGTATCCAACGATACCTGTCCCAGTCTCTGCACGTGGCAGAAGCGTACAACGGATTCCCCGGACAGTACGTGCCGCTGAAGGAGACGATCCGCGGCTTCAGAGAAATCCTGGACGGCAAGCACGACGATCTGCCCGAGTCCGCATTCCTTTACGCCGGTACCATCGACGAGGTGGTCGCCAAGGCGAAGGCCGGCGAAGCGTGACGGGGAGACACCGGATATGAAAACGTTTCAACTGCAAATCGCCGCACCGGACGGACTTCGCTACGACGGCGAAGCCATACAGCTGTCCGTTCGGGGAACGGAGGGGGATCTGGCGATCCTTGCCGGGCATATTCCCTTCGTCACCGCGCTGAAGGCGGGAGAATGCCGGGTGTACGTGGGAGAGCAGATCCGCCGTGCCAACTATTCCGGCGGTATGCTCACGGTGACAAAAGACACCGTGCGTATGCTGGCAGCCGAATTCGACTGGGCGGAGTGAGCCACTGATAAAGAAAAAAAGAGATGCCGTGCGGCATCTCTTTTTTTTACATCATGGCACTGCCGAGCGCGTACAGGTGTGCCTCCTTCAGTGAGACGGTCATAGTGCCGCTTTTCCCGGCAAGTCCGTCTATGTGCACCCGATGGGAGAGTTCATTTCCGAAGATTTCCCCAGAGGAGAAAACGGTTTGCCCCTTTTCGTCTGCGACGGTGATCTCTATATTTCCATAGGCGGAGGTGGCGTAATTCAGATATACGTCGTCGGATACAAACTGCAGCGGTTTCGTGGTGAACTGACCGCCGGAAGCATCGGCGTACAGAGAAAGAAAACGGTACTTTGGTACGGAATAGGCGAAAATGCCGCAATCCTCCCACATGTAGTTTTTTTGTACGTAAAAGAAGAAGCGGTCGTCTACGGCGGCAAGTCCGCCGCAAACGATGAAGTTCCGCTGTGTCCATTCGTGCGGTTCCAGATCACCGGCAAGAAATGCATCTTTCAGCATCCGATCCCAATATACGCCGTCCCGGGATGTGAGAAGCACCGCATCGGATAAGCCCGGATGGGAGTGATCGTCCAGCTTTGTTCGTGTTTCCTGAAATCGCATGGGCATGGACAGAAGCACATGCTCTGCCCCGGGGATCGGTCTTGCGGCGTTGGTATAAAACTGTTCGGTGGGCATGCCCTCTGCATATTCGTTGTCGGTAAACTCTGTCCAGTTTAGAAAATCGAGAGAGGTACAGGAGTGGATGGCACGGCAGCCGTGGGGCATCCTGGGATCTCCCAGACGATGATCCAGATAACGGCAGTAGGCGTGGTAGCGCCCGGTGTGCGGATTCCAGAACGCCATGTTCATGGTGTCAAAATCGCCGGCGGTAATGATAGGCTTGTCAGAAACCTTTTTCCAGTGGATGCCGTCTGCACTGATGAAGCCAAAAAGACCGCCGATCTGATTGGTGCCGCCTACCGCTTTGTAACGCTGATCTTCGGGGCAGTCGGGATTTGTGTCGTAGAAGGGACAGAAATTGTGACATTCCGTTCCTTTATATACGATATTGTTTTCCGCAATACCGTTGTAATCGATGCGGTTTACGGGAACGCGGGAAAAATGAATGCCGTCTTCACTGATCGCAAGACAGGCGGTCTGATTGGTGTTCTGATCGCCGCCTTTCGTGGGATAGCCGCGATAATAGCACTTTATCTCTTTGCCGTTTTGTACTACGCTGGTTCCGGTGGAACCCAGACCTTCCCAGGGGGCATTGAATTCGATAACTTTGCCGTGGCACGTCGCCTGTTCTTTCCTAAAAGTGAGATTTTTCATTTCATCAATCAGGTACATGTCCGTTATGGGTTCTATTCTGTTTCCGAAAGTAATCATGGTTTTGTCTCCTCTTTGTGGATTTGTTCCGCTTTTTGCTCGGCGTACAGCTTCTGTGCACGGAAGAACTGCATAGTTACGCAGATCAGCGAATAGACAGAATAGATCAGATACGTGATCTGTGCAGGATGCTCGGCCATAGTGGCCGCGTTCAGGCAGATATTCAGAATACCGCTGGGCAGCATGAGCCATGTGTATTCGATATAGGCGAACATGGTCAGTATGGGTACGGTGCTTCCTACCAGTGAGGCAAGGGCGTCGAGAGCCGGAAAGGCGGATCCGGTCCGTTTTAACAGATACAGAACGATGCCGAAAGCTGCCGCCATGACCACGAGAACGGCTGCACGCATTCGCCGGGACATAGTGCGGAAAACAGTCGCTTGCTTGTATTTGTGTTTGCTCCATTGGAAGAAGGCAGCAAACTGCAGCGGAACGAAAAAAAGAAAGGCAGAAGCTGCGGATGCGTACAGCCCCAGATAAAAATACACTGCGGTATATAAAACGGAGTTGCATCCGCCGAGCAGACTGGCAAATCGATTGACGTGTGCCTGCAGTGCTCCTATGATAAGCGATATATACAGGGGCAGAATCCGGAGAAAGCTTTGCCGATAACAGATTCCGAAAACGGTAATCAGGATGGCAAAAACGAATATTAGCCACAGTTGTGCGGTGTTTTTTCGAAAAAAAGCGGGTGCTTTCACGTTTTTTCCTTCTTTCTGTATTGAGACGGCGGTGCTTCACCGGCTTTGCGGAAGGCTCTCGCCATTGCATCTGCAGAGGGAAATCCGGCACGGATCGCCGCTGTTTCCAAAGAGATGTTTTCGCTGCCTGCCAGCAGTTTTTTTGCAGTGGCTATGCGGCTCGTTTTGCGGATTTCGCCAAGATTCTTTCCGTATTTCTCCCGGATCAGCCGGGCGGTGTGCCGCGGTGAGTAGCCGAGAATAGAGGCTATTTCGGAGAGGGAACGGGAAGTATCGTTGATGAGGTGCTCCAAATTGAACGCCACGGGAAGAAGCGCAGGGTTCTGTTCTTTCCGCACTTCGGGAAGGGAAAAGCCGTTTGCACAGTCGAACAGCCTAAACACGATTTCGTGTGCCGCCGCCCGACAGTAACAGCGGTCACGGAAGCGGTTGCTGTCAAACCGCCGGTAAAACAGAATGAGCGTTTCTGTCAGGACAGGCGGGAGATACAGGGGGCTTTGGGCTATTTTTGCAAGCGTTGTGAGAAAATAAGCCGTGTATCTGCCGTCTGTGCCATTCTGCTGTAAGGTTATGCCCAGCACAATGTCGTCAGCATCTTCAAAACGCAGCGGATAGTGCTCTGTATGGGGTGGGATGATAATCAGTTTTCCTTCAGGACGGTGTGCTTCTCCGCCTGTTTCTGGCGGAGTTCCGGCAGGGATGAGCAGATGGCATTCATAATAAAAATGGCTGTGCCACAGATCCGCCGGAATTACAGCTTTTCCGCCATCGGCTTGTGCGGTGATCTTGTAAAGCGTAACGGCGGTATCCTCAAATTGTGTCTCAATTCCCCGTATCAGAAGTTCTTTGGTCTGCATTGGCATCTGCTCCTTTCTTCACTTAGTATAGCATAAGTGAATGCGGCTTGCAATACGCCGGACGGATACGTTTTTTTGCAAAATGTCCGTTTAATACGCTTTTAGATGTCAGGGCGGAGAACATATTTTTGTAAACTTCTTTCTTTTTTATCCGATCTGTGATATAATAAGAAAAACCATCTCCCAAAGGAGCTGTCTATGAACGAAATCCAGCGCATTACCAGCTTTACCATCGATCACGATACGCTCACGCCGGGTATCTATATTTCCCGGGTGGACGGAGACATAACTACCTACGATCTCAGAACCCGTACCCCTAACGGCGGTGCGTACATGGATACCCGCACTGCCCATTCCGTGGAGCATATGTTTGCCACCTATGTCCGCAACAGCGATTTTTCCGATCAGGTGATCTACTTCGGTCCTATGGGATGCCGCACCGGATTTTATCTCCTTATGCGGGATGTGAAGCCTGCTGCCGTGCTGGCACTGGTGAAGGAAACGCTTCAGAAAATTATTGCCCACGAGGGGGAAGTGTTCGGCGCGGCACGGAAGGAGTGCGGCAATTATCTGGATCTTTCCCTTGCCGACGCCAAGCGGGAGTGTGCCGCCTATCTCGCCGTCCTGAACGAAAAAGAAGATTGGAGTTTCTGCTATGACTGATCGTCCTATCGGTATTATCGGTGCCATGCGTGTGGAGATTGACACCCTTGCCGCCGCTCTCAAAAACGGGAAAACGGAAACGCTGGGCGGACTTACGTTCATTTCCGGCGTGCTTTCCGGTGTGCCGGTGGTGCTGTCCGTTTGCGGCGTGGGCAAGGTGTTTGCCGCCATGGCGGCTCAGACCATGATCCTGCACTACGGCGTGCGTGCTATCATCAATACGGGTGTGGCCGGTACGCTGACGGACAAACTTTCCATCGGGGACGTTGCTGTGGCGGAAAGCGTGGTCCAGCACGATATGGATACTTCCGCCATCGGAGATCCCGTTGGACTGATTTCCGGACTCAACGTAGTGTATATGAAGGCAGACGAATCCCTTTCTGCCCGGATCGCCGAAGTGATCGGCGGTGGGGGCACCCGGTGCCTGCGGGGCGTCATCGCATCCGGCGACGTGTTCGTTGCTGAATCCGCTAAAAAGGTGTACATCCGGGACACCTTCGGTGCCATTGCCTGCGAAATGGAAGGGGCTGCCATCGGGCAGGTCTGCACGGCAAACGGGATTCCCTTTGCGGTGATCCGTGCCATTTCCGACGGCGGAAACGAGGACGCCGCCATGGATTATCCCACCTTTGTGAAAATAGCCGCTGCCAAATCGGCACAGGCGGTATGCGAATTTCTGAAAACGGAAAGAGAATAAGGAGAACGGTATGCAGGACTTGAGCGCAATACGGAGTAAAGAGAATTTCATATGCGATATGGACGGTGTGATCTATCACGGCAATCTGCTCATTCCGCACGTGAAGGAGTTTATCGATTGGCTGAACGAGAATCATAAGAATTATCTGTTTCTCACCAACGGCTCGGGACGCTCTCCCAGAGAACTTGCCCAGAAGCTGGAGAGAATGGGCCTTGAGGTAGGGCAGGAGCACTTTTATACCAGTGCCCAGGCAACCGCCGCTTTTCTGCAGAGCCAGTGTCCCGGCGGCTCGGCGTACGTGATCGGTGATCCCGGTCTTACCTACGCTTTGTACGAGGCCGGCTTCAGCATGAACGACGTGAATCCGGATTACGTGGTGTTCGGCGGCTCCAAATCCATCAATTACGAGCAGATCGAAAAGGCTTCCCGTCTGGTGATGAAGGGTGCCAAGCTGATCGGCACCAACAGCGATCTGGTGGATCCCTCCGAGGACGGCATCATCCCGGCCTGCCGGGCACTGATCGCCCCCATCGAGCTGACTACGGGCAAAAAGCCCTATTACGTAGGCAAACCCAATCCGCTGATGATGCGGCACGCCCTCAAGGTGCTGAACTGCCACCGGGCGGATGCGGTGCTGATCGGAGACAGAATGGATACGGATATCATCGCCGGTATCGAAACGGATATCGATACGGTGCTGGTCCTCTCCGGCGTGACTACCCGGGCGGATCTGGATAAGTTCGCCTACCGTCCCAAGTATATTCTGAATGACGTGGGCGATATCGTAAACGGGGAAGCGTAAGAATATAAAAATAAGAGCCGATGCGGAAATCTCCGCACCGACTCTTTTTATTTGTTTCCTTACGCTGCCGGCGTATAGTACTGCATGGGATCGATGGCTTCACCGTTCACGGTCAGCATAAAGTGCAGATGCGGACCGGTGGCGTTGCCGGTATAGCCAAGATCGGCGATGCGGTCACCTTGCTTTACCGTGTCACCGGCAAAGGCGTAAAACCGTTCCAAATGCCAGTATTCTGCAATCACGCCGCCTAAGTCCAGTACGATATAGTTGCCTTTCATATAATCGTAAGAGGCTTCCAGTACCGTTCCGTCTGCCACTGCCAGCACCGGCGTACCCTGGGCGGCCGCAATGTCTACACCGTCATGATTGGATACGATCAGGAAAACGTCTGGCGGCGTTGGCTGGCTTTCCGGAATGCGGCCCAGATAGTAGAAGGGCGGCTCTTCGTTCACCCTTTCCGGCGTGTACACTGCGTCACCAAAAGGTCTGGTGATTTCCCACGTGCTGTCTGCAGGCAAGGGGAAGATCAGTGAGATCTGCGTGGATGTTTGCGGCATTTCTTCTGTGGGGGAGGCGGGGGGGAGGGGCGAATCGGTTGTGTCCGGCAGGAGAATGGGAGCATCCGATGCCGGGAGATCAGATGGATTGCTTGTGCCGTGGGAATCCATCGGGGCGGATGCCAACACGGCAGTTATCGCCAGGCACAGCACCGTGGCGAGGATCAGCAGAATGCGGGAGGTCTTTTTCGGTTGAATCATACGAAGTATCCTTTCTTTTGTAGCGTTTCGTGATCTGCCTGCGAACGGCTTGCCTGCCATGCCGGCGGCAGTGGGCATAAACATGTGCCGATCGGCAAGATCCAGCAGAACGCCGGCGTACCGTGCCCGGGCGTCGGTATCACTGCCGATAACACGCAGAACGGCTTCGTCACAGGCAAATTCCAGATCGCGGCAGGCGAGAATGTACATGCCCCACATCAGAGGATTGAACCAGTGGAGGGTGAGTGCGGCGGCGAACAGCCATTTTACAGGAATATCACCACGGCGGACGTGGGCGTTCTCATGTGCGAAAATACAGCGGAGCGTCTCCGGCGCGTATTCGTGCGGCATCTGCCCAAGGCAGATCACCGGCCGGAATATGCCCACGGCACAGGGGATCCGCACGTGGGGCGAGATGCGTACGCGTTGTCCTGCGTGGGTGATCTCCGCCGCGCTTCGCATGCGAAGACAAAAGCGCAGATGCGGAATGAGAAACAAAGCACTCATCAAACATACGCCGACCAGCCAAATGGCGAAGATCCATGGGAACGGCGCTTCAGCGGAAGAGGCGGCGGCCGTTTCTATCAGCGGGATCACGGCGTACCATGCGCCGGTGTTGCCGTAACCGATTGTATCCGATGCGGTACCGCCCAGTGCAAAAATACTGACGGGGGAGGGAATCTCGGCAAAAACCAGCGGACGTACCGCTGCCAAAATCCAGACCGCGCGATAAAATGCGGCGGGAAGCCGCCGGGCACACAGTGCCCGCAGGATCATACAGAAGAAAATGAGCACGGAAGCGCTTCCCGTGACGGAAAAGAGTATCCTCATACCGTTCCCCCTCATTTCATTTCATCGATCATGCGGCGAAGCTGGGCAATCTCATCGCCGGATAAAGAGCCGTCCTCCAAAATAGATGCTACCAGGCGATCCGCCTCGCCGCCGAAAAGACGGTCGATCAGATCTGCCGTTTCCTGCCGGCGGATCTCCCGTTTGGTGATTGCCGCCGTGCAGATAAATCCCGGATCGGAGCGGGTGATCGCTCCTTTGTCCAGACATTTTTTGATTACGGTGTAGGTGGTGGTCTTGCTCCAGCCAACCGTTTCGGAAAGTACGTCAGCGATCCGTTTGGCGGAGGCAGGGCCTTCCTCCCACAACACGTCCATCACATGCAGCTCCGATGGAAATAATTTTCCGTCCACGTTTCGTCCTCCTGTTTTGGGTATTCTATTGCAGTAGAATCTATTGCGATATCATTCTATCACAATAGAACGCCGCTGTCAAGGGGGAGAGAAAAAATAATAAAGCAAAATCTTTTCTTTGCGGCACGGAAATCGTTGAAATCCCTTGCGAAGTTGATCTTTCTGTGTTATACTACTATATATACCATCGAAGATTCGAGCTTGATGGAACGGAAAGGTTGTCAAAAGTATGAAAGAAATTGCAGTAATCGGCTTTGGCGTGGTAGGCGGCGGCGTCGTTTCCCTGGTGGATGAAAACGCTTCTCTCATCGCCGCGGCGGCTGGAGATGCCGTTCACGTAAAATATATTCTGGATCTCAGAGATTTTCCGGATTCTCCCTATGCGGATCGGGTGATCCACGACGTGGATACGATTCTAAGCGACCCGGAGATCGCTCTCGTGGTAGAAACCATGGGCGGCGTGCATCCGGCACTGGAGTTTTCTTCCGCCGCTTTGAAGGCCGGCAAGCACGTGGTCACCTCCAATAAGGAACTTGTGGCAAAGCACGGTGCGGAGCTGATGCAGCTTGCGGACGAAAACGGGGCTGCCTATCTGTACGAGGCAAGCGTGGGCGGCGGCATTCCGCTGATCCGTTCGATCCGTACGAGCCTTGCTTCCGACCGGGTGGACGCCGTAAACGGCATCCTTAACGGAACTACCAACTATATTCTCACCCGCATGCGTGACGCCGGTATCGCATTTGACGAGGCACTGGCCGAGGCACAGCAGCTTGGCTATGCGGAGAAGGATCCCTCCGCGGATATTCACGGCTTTGACGCCCAGCGGAAGATCATGATCCTTACCGCCGTTGCTACCGGCTATATTGCCGACGAGAGCGACGTGTACGCTGAAACCATGTCCAAACTCACCGTCGCCGATATGGATGCGGCCAAGCGTCTGGGCGGTGCGGTGCGTCTTATCGGTTCCTTCAAGCGGGACGGGGATTGCGCGTCCGTTTCCGTATGTCCCCGGATCGTGCCGGGTAAAAATCCCCTGGCACACGTGGATGACGTGTATAACGCAGCCGCCGTTGCCAGTGCTCTTACCGGCGACGTGATGTATTACGGCCGGGGTGCCGGCCGGTATCCCACCGCCGGCGCGGTGATCTCCGACGTGGTGGCGGCACTGAACGGCTCGTACCGCACGGAGTCCGGCCGACGCTGGGAAAAAGCCCCTGCCGGATTCGTAAAGAAATTTGCCGAGAGCAAAAACCGTATGTATATCCGTGTGACCGGTGCTCCGGTACAGGAAGTAGCGGATGCGGCGCATCTTCTGTTCGGCGATGTGGAAGCAGTGCCCGGCACGCCTGCCGGCACGGCGGAGTTCATAACGCCTCTGTTGGAGGAGCAGGCTCTTGCCAAAGGCATTGCCGCTCTGCCCGGTACGGTGGAATCGGCACTCCGTATTCTGGATTGATGAAAATAAAGAAATCGGCGGGATCTCCCGCCGATTCTCTGTATTTCGCTTTTATTCTGCCGCCGGACAGCCGGACAGAGCGGCACCGATCACGGGGCCGAACTGGGAGCGATTCGGAATCATGAAGTTCATATCGAACATTTTGTTCAGAGAACCGAATACCTCCGGTGCGTGCTCCACGCTGGTCAGATTGCCGGTCAGTACGATGTCCCGTACGCCGTGATTCCGTGCGGCGAAGATGGCCACCATGCCGATGGTCTCAAACACCAGATTGATAATGCCGAGGGCGATGTCCGCTTTCGTTGTGATGTCGCTTACGTTGGCAAAGTTGGATGCGGTCATCTTATCGGAAAATCCGGGAACGATGTCGTCCTTCGTCAGATCGCTGATCTTCAGATCCACCCGGCTGAGATCGCCTTCCCGTGCCATCTCCTCAATGTGGCGGATGTTGTCCATGCCCAGCATCTTTTTGGAAAGTCCCATCAGCGTACCGCCGCCTACACCCGTACCGCCCAGGTACTTCGGTTCCTGCCCCCGGCGGGCGTGCACTAAAGCCGTACCCGTGCCGAGACTTGCCACGATGGCACTGTCCAGTCCGGACAGATACAGACCGCCAAGGCCGATGCAGCGGAATTCCGGCATGACCTCGCAGGGAAGTGCGTAGATAGGACGCTGTATGTAGGAAGAACCTACGCCGGTAATCATCACTTTTTCAATATCCGTCAGGGCAAGACCGTTCATATCGGTGAACTTGCCGAAGGCACCGTAAATGGACGTAATGGGATCCGTGGCACGCACGAACAAGGGCTCGATCAGCCGCCGGTTGCCGTCGGTAATATCAAATCCGCCGATCTTGGTGGTGCTGCCGCCCACGTCGATGCCGACGATAACGCGTTTACTCATAAATAACCTCCCGGGGTTACAGTAATTTCTTTTCCTTTATTATATCATAAGACCTGAAAGAAAGCAACCTATTTATAGAATCGGAGGAAAATATGCAGAATACGATTACACAGAAAGAGATCCTTGCCGCCAAAAAGCTGTTCGTTTTCGATATGGACGGAACGATCTATCTCGGCGGTATTCCCTTTGATTTTGCCATCCGCTTTATTAAGAATCTGCGGAAAAACGGTCAGCGGGTGCTGTTTTTCACCAACAACGCATCCCATTCCAAAACGTTTTATTACGCAAAACTGGCCCGGCTGGGATTTGAACCCGGGGATGGGGAGATCATGACCTCCGGCGACGTGACGGCCGCTTTTCTCACCCGGAACCGTCCGGGAAGATCCGTGTACCTGCTGGGTACGCCGGAGCTTTGGGACGAATTCAACCGTGCCGGCGTGCCTATGATCTCGGACAGGCAGGGAAAACTGACCGATCCGGAGGCAAAGGCGGACATCGTGGTCACAAGCTTTGATACCACGCTCACCTATGAAAAACTTACCGTCGCCTGCGACTTCATACGGAACGGTGCGGAGTATCTGTCCACACATCCGGATTTCAACTGCCCCACGGAAACGGGGTTCATCCCGGACAGCGGAGCCATTGCCGCCGCCGTCACCGCCTCTACCGGCGTGACGCCTGTCTACTTCGGTAAGCCCTATCCGGAAACGGCAGAGATGATCTGCGAGATCACCGGCGTCAGCCGGGGGGATATGTGTATTTTCGGCGACCGGCTGTATACGGATATCGCCACGGGCAAAAAGCACGGTATCACCGCAGCTTTGGTTCTGACGGGCGAGAGTACCCTTGCGGACGTGGAGAAGGCAGAGCCGGACATGCGTCCCGATATGATCTTCGAGAGTCTGGGCGAGGCGGATACGCTTTTGTTTGGCTGATCCGCTACGGCAGAATATCGGTGTGCCCCACGGGGCACGGTTTCCCTGTCACGACTTCCGTGATGGCGAGGGCAGCCAGCACGCCGGCACGCTTGGCCTCTGAAAGCGTGTTGCCGCAGGAGCCTACCTCAAGGAGCAAGGAGCCGTCCGTGTACTGCTGATTAAAGCCGGCTCCCCGCAGATTGACGGCACGGACGAAATGGGCGTATTTCTCCGTGAGGTTTTCCTGCATTTTCAGTGCGAAATTCAAATTGTTCGTCCAATCGGGGTGATCCGCCCCTTTGAAATCCGTCCCGACGACGGTCATGAGCTGTGCGGCTTCTTTGCCGTCCACCGTCGTCGCCGGGCGGATTTTTGTCATGTCCGTACGGATGATCGAATCCCGGTGTACGTCCAGCACGATCTGTATGGACGGATATTCTTTAAGATACGCACGGATGGCGGCGGCAGCCCGGCTGTAGGAATCCTGGTAGGATTCCAGATCAAACATCTCCGTGCAGTGCAGTACGGGAACGCCTGCCGCCCGGAAGGTTTCTGCCATTACCGCACCTACGGCCACGATGTTTTCTTCCGTGTTTTCCGTTCGGAACGCATCGTCCGGCGTATATGTATCTGCGCTTTCGTCTGCGAATCCTTCCGTGCCGTGGGTGTGCAGAATCAGAATATACGGCATTTCCGGGGCGAACTGCTTCATGTGCGTGTCCAGATCGGAAAAGGGAAGGGGCGCGTCCAACAGTGCCCGGGTGTCGGGACGGTAGTCGGTCTCGTTGTTCAAAGCGTGGACGTCCTCGCAGCTTATATCCGCCTTGCGGATGGGATATGCCGCAAGGGCGGCGTCGGAGGGCGGCTCCGTTTTTGTTTCTGCCGGCGGAAAAAGCGTATCTTCCGATTCAGTATCGGCTGGTGAAAGTTCCGGCGGCAGGCTGTCCGCCGTCTCCTCAGGCGTCACCGAAATCGTTGCCATGCCGAAAAAGGCACGGCTGCCCAGCCGCAGAAGCAGTGCGTCCGGACGAAAATTCTCCGAAAGAAGAAGCACATTCAGCAGCGTCAGCGTTACGGTGAACATGCAGAAAACGGCACTGACGGCCGTGAGAAGCCGATGCTTTGGGCGGTGGGGGACGCTCTTTTCTCCATGTGGAGGCGAAAAGCGTACGGGCGGAGAATAGGGGATCACCCGTCGTTCCGTTTCATTGATCGGCCCGTCATAGGGCGGGGGTGTGCATCTTTTTTCTGCAGTGATCATAGCGGCTCCTTTGCCTGTCCGTCTTTTTACGGAATGTATATGCAAAAGGCCGCCGGAATATGCGTTCACTGCAGTGCCGGTGTGAGGACCCGGTTGATGGCGGCGGCAAGCAGCGACGCCGTGGCATCGGCGATCTGATCCGTTTCCGTGGGAGAGACGATATAGCCCCGTCCTTCCTCCAGTGCGCGGCGCAGCTCCGCCGACGGTGCGTGCATGCCGGCTTTTTCCAAAACGTCCCATATAAGCGTTGCACAATCCACCACGGTGGGGACGCCCAGGGCGATGACCGGCACGCCGCAGGATTCCCGGCTTATGGCCGCCCGGCTGTTTTTCATGCCCGAGCCGGGCTGGATCCCTGTGTCCGTGATCTGTACGGTGGCGGCGAGCCTTTCAGCAGACCGTGCCGCCAGGGCATCTACGGCGATGACGGCGTCGGCCCCGGCAGACCGTGCCGCATCCGCCACCAGAGAGGCGGCCTCAATGCCCGTCTGTCCAAGCACTCCGGGGGCAATGGCGGAAACGCAGGTGCATCCAAGAATGGCAGGCAAAAAACCTTCGCCGGCCGCATGTGCCGTGACCGTGATCCGATCCACCGTACGCGGCCCGATGGAATCGGCAGTGATAAATCGGTTTCCCAATCCCGCAACAAGGATGGACAGATCCCGGCCGGGGATGCGTCCGGCGGCCTCGGTGAGAAAAGAGGAAAGAACGGCCGCTGACGCTTTGACTGCCCGGACGCCCGCTTCTTTATCCAAAAGCCAGATCTTTCCGCAGTGCAGTGTGGCGTACCGCCCGGCGGGACGGCCGAAGGCTTTTTCTTCCTCCCCCGGTGAAACGGTGACCTCTTCCGTTTCTATGCCGAAATACCGGTGCCGCCGCACCTTCTGACTATGTCTGATCCCGATTCCTGCCGCCTCGCAGGCAAGGTCGGTTCTTGTGTAATTCTCCATGCGCGTATCCTCTGTTTTTCTTTCCAGTATCCGCAATTTTTCTTCTTGTATGCGTGGGCGTTCCCGTTTTCGCGTTGCGGAACGAGCCCCTACGAAAAAAAACGGCCGGTTTCTGTGAAAATTGCCAAAAAATCGTCCGTAATATTGTGCATGTGTCCGAAAGTTTCTTTTTCTTTGTAATAGGTTGTTGATTCTCGAAGGCAAAAGTGATATAATAGAGCGAGTAATAAGCACGTTTTTTTCTTATGCCGTGCAGACCCGCATAAAACCACGAGGAGGATTTATCCGTACCATGAAAAGAGTTTTGTCCCTGATGCTCTGCGCCGTTATGCTTTTGGGTGCTTTGGCGAGCTGTACTACCCTTGCCGAAGATGATAAAGGCATGATTATTGACGTTTATATGACCAATGAAATGGTAGACTTCGATCCCGCACTGCACTACAACGATGACGCAATGATCCAGGTGTTCGATCTGATCTATGAAGGCCTGACCGATCTCGACGAGAACGGAAAATGGAAAAAGGCCCTCATGAAGGAGTACGAGCTTCTGGGCAACGATGAGGATGGCTGGTACATGCTCATCACGCTGAACAATACAAAGTGGACCGACGGACGTACCGTACAGGCTGCTGACTTCGTATACGCATGGAAGCGTATTCTGAACGCTACGTTCAAGAGCGAAGCCGCCGCCCTTCTCTACGATATTTCCAATGCCCGTGACGTTAAGATGGGTGACGTGTCCATCGATGACGTAGGCATTTCTGCCGTTGACGTATACGTCATTCAGGTGAACTTCGACCAGAAGCCCGATGTTGACCGCTTCTTTACCGCTATGTCCTCCCCCGCACTCGTTCCTCTCCGCGAGGATATCGTGGAGCGTGACGTGCACTGGGCAAAGGCAGCCTCCACCATCGTTACCAACGGTCCCTTCGCTCTGAAGGCACTGACCAACGGTGAGGTTATGCGACTGGAGCGTTCTACTTACTACTATCTGGACGACGAGAAGGACGAGGCACTGGATAAGTACGTTATCCCGTACCGCCTTATTACCAACTATACGTACGGCGATACCGAAGCGCAGCTGGCAAAGTTTGAGGCAGGCGAACTCTTCTATATCGATGAGATTCCGCTGTCCGCACGCGCCAAGTATAAGGACACCGCCACCATCACCGATGAGATGGCGACGCATACCTATTACTTCAACACCAACAACAAGCTCTTCTCCGATGCCCGCGTTCGCAAGGCGCTGTCTATGGCTATCGACAGAAACGAGATCGTGAACATCGTTACGTACGCCAAGGCCGCTACCGGTCTGATTCCGTATAACGTGTTTGAGACCACCGCAGGTACCTCCTTCCGTACCGCAGGCGGTGACGTGATCAGCGCATCCGCCGACGTGGCAGGTGCACAGAGCCTTCTGAAGGAAGCAGGCGTGAAGGGCGGTTCCTTCACTCTCTCCATCCGACCGAATGAAGTTGACCGTGCCATCGCTGCCTACGTAAAGGGCGTATGGGAATCCCTGGGATTCAAGGTCACGGTTAAAGAAGCCAAAATTTCCCGCGTAAAGGGAACTGACAAGAATATTTACAACGACGAGTTCACTGCACTGTATCAGTCCGGCGAATTTGACGTGATCGCCATCGATCTGCAGATGCTGGCTCCCGATGCTTTTGCGGCACTGGCTCCCTTTGCAGCTAAGTTCTCCGGCGGCGGCGTGAATATGGATTCGCCCACGTACGACGTGATCGGCCATACCACCGGCTATGCCAGCGAGGCGTACGATGCACTGATCGAAACCGCACAGTCTGCGGCCGATGCGGCAGCACGTGCTGCTGCTCTGCACGACGCGGAGAAGATGCTCATGGAAGATATGCCGGTGATCCCGCTGATCTTCCTGCAGGATGCATATCTCATTCACGACGATATCTCCGGCTACGGCTCTTCCTACTACGCAACCAGAGAATTCAAGCGTATGAAACTGAAGAACTACACCCAGTACCTCCCCGTAGAAACGGGAGAGGGTGAGGAAGGCTCTTCCGCAGAATAAAACCACCGCATTTTCAGCCGGGAGGTAGAAATACCTCCCGGTTTTTGCCCCGTCTGTCAAAGGAAAGGAGATTGCCTATGCCTGCCCCGCTTCGGGATAAAAACGAGATAAAAATCTTCATACTGTTTTTGCTTTGTAAGATCGGCTACCCGCTGGATTACGAAACCATCGGCTCTATCGTCGTGCAGGACGGCGTGGTTCGCTTTTTTGATTTTGCGGACTGCTTTTTTCAGCTTCTGGATGACGGGCATATCGCCCCAGCGCGGGAAAACACCGCCCAGCTTCCTTTAGCGGATAACGCCGACGAGCCGGAGGCGGATGAGGAACTGTTTACGGTTACAGATACCGGCCGCCAGGTGGCGGAGATTCTGGGTGAGAATTTGATGATCACCGTTCGGGAGCAGGGAATACGCAGTGCTCTGCGGCATTTGTCCCTCAAACGTCTCGGCGCGGTCGTGGATCAGCAGTACGATACACTGGGCGACGGCTTTCTGTATCACTGTACGATCAAGGATAAAAACGGAACGCTTTTAGGCGTAGATCTGCGTCTGGAAGATCGCCGTCAGCTGGAGCAGATTACGAAAAATTTTGCAGACCGTCCCGAAATTATCTACCGCGGTATCCTGGCACTGCTCAGCGGAGACGTGAATTACATTTTTGAGTAAAAATGTGAAAATTGACGATTCTAAACGAAATAAGTTGTGTTTTTCGTGCATTGACGCACAAATTTTGCTCAAAACGAAAAAAACTTTTCGTTAACTATTGACAAATCTGTATTTCATGATATAATGTATTCATAAATCTGTAAAGATTTAGGGTGGATGTTTTGACTGATGCGGTGAATGCGCTTTTGACTGCGGCGGCGTCCGGTGACGAGTCCGCTTTTCAGACGCTTTGTGAGCAGTACGCTCCTTTGATACAGTCTATGAGCGAGCGATTCATTTCTTCATTTTCCAAAACAGCGGATACAGCCGCCATTTCCGTGCAGGATCTGGAGCAGGAAGCACGTTTAGCCCTGTATCGGGCGGCCATGCGGTATGATGCTTCCGGCGGTGCTGTTACCTTCGGCTTGTATGCGAAGATCTGTATCCGTAATTCTCTTATATCTCTTTTGAGAAAATCCGCCTCGGCGGCCCGTGCTGCCCGTGGTAACAACCGGGAGATACGGTCCCATTCCGACAGCGATCCGTTGGTAGCTTTTGTGTCCGCATCGGAGGCGAAGGCACTTACCGCGCGGATCCATGAGGTGCTGTCGCCCTACGAAATTCGTGTTTTTGATTTATATATCAGTGGCAGGTCCGTGAAGAGTATTTCAGACAGTGTGGGAAAACCGGAGAAATCCGTCAGCAACGCGCTGTACCGTATTCGCGTTAAGATTAAAGGCTTGCTTTCCGACTGACACCCGATATTTGTGCGTTTCGAAAGGTACGCATTATAATATGTAAGCCCGAATAGCTTAATGCAAGAGCGTTGTATTCCAAAGGTGACGGTTGAACTCCGTCGAGGGCAAAAATTTTTATCCATTTTTTAAGCGAGGTTTGAAACATGTACCAGGACAAGACACTGACGTGCAAAGAGTGCGGCAACGAATTCGTATTCACCGCAGGCGAGCAGGAGTTCTACGCAGAGAAGGGCTTCCAGAATGAGCCCCAGCGCTGCAAGAACTGCCGTGATGCACGCAAGAACGCCAGCAAAGCGCAGAGAGAGATGTTCACCACCGTTTGCGCAAGATGCGGTAAGGAAGCAAAAGTTCCTTTCCAGCCCAGCAACGACAGACCGGTTTACTGCAGCGAGTGCTTTGCAGCAATCAAGGAGCAGCAGTAATTTCTCTGCCGTCCTTGGACGATATATTGTCGCGGTTACAAAAGGGGATGCGGTTTCGCATCTCCTTTTTCCGTTTTTTTGCTGTTTTCTGTTAAAACTGCGGAGAAAATCCTGCTTTGGCGACGATTTTCGGCACAAAAAAATAAAATTGTATATACAAACGCGAAAAAATGTGCTATAATAGACCCAGAATGTATACTTATGCCCAAGTCGGAAAGGACCGGACTTTTGCCGGACGTGGATATGGCTCAGAAAAACGAGAGAGGCCGCTTTGGCGGCGGCCAAAAAAAATCTTTTGATAATCGCAACCGGGCACATGGCGGCGGGGAACGCCGTCCGCCCCGTCCGATGCATGACCAGCAGAAGGAAACAGCCGCACCGGAGAATATCGTCTGCGGACGGAATTCCGTGCGGGAACTTCTCAAATCCGGCAGATCGGTGGACAAGATCTTCGTCCGTGTCGGCGATCGGGAAGGCTCTATCACTGTGATCGTGGCGGAGGCGATCCGCCTCGGGATTCCCGTGATTGAGGTGGAAGGCCAGAAACTGGACAACATGACCTGCGGCGCACATCACCAGGGCGTGGCGGCTATGGCGGCGGAAAAACAGTACGTCACCGTGGAGGAAATCGTGAATATCGCCCGGGAACGGGGCGAAAAGCCGCTGATCGTTATCGCCGATGGAATTGAGGATCCCCATAACCTGGGTGCCATGATCCGCTGTGCGGAGTGTGCCGGTGCACACGGCATCATTCTGCCGAAGCGTCGTGCCGTGGGACTTACCCCTGTAGTGGCAAACGCTTCTGCCGGAGCTTTGGAGCATATGGCCATTGCCAAAGTGCAGAACATTGCGGCGACCATTGAGGAACTGAAGAAATTGGGACTTTGGATCTTTACGGCAGAAGCCGGCGGTACACCGTACTACGAGACGGATTGGAACGTGTCTTGCGCCGTCGTATTCGGAAGCGAGGGAGAAGGCGTCAGCCGTCTGGTGCGTGACCGCAGCGATTTCATCGTTTCCATTCCTATGTACGGTCAGGTCAACTCACTGAACGTATCCACCGCCGCTTCCGTCATCCTTTGCCATGCGGCACGGATGCAGCGTACGGCAGGCGTATAACGGCGTAGTACATTTTCAAACAGATAAATTTCAAAATTTTGAGGATTGGATGTATTGTTTATGAGCACGAAATTCAATTCCGCACAGAACACGAGCGAGGAAAAAAAGCAGCAGCCTTATAGCAAAGAGCAGTCGTCTCTTGCACGTCCCGCGGCGAAAGCGGATGCCGGGAGCGACAGTGAGCTGAACATTCAGGATCTTCTGAAAAAGTATCTTCCGGATTATGCGGAGGAAATTACGGCTTCTTCGGAAGAAGCCGTGTCCGATGCAGTGCCGGAAGAGACGGTAGAAGAGACGGTATATGAACCGGCGGAAAAAGAGGAACCGATAGATCCGGAGCTGCAGATGCCGTCGGAAGAAAGCGAAGAGAAGACGATCCCGAGGAAAAAATCCGGCGGTCTTTTCGCCCGCCTTCGCAGGCAGTCGGACGAGCCGGAAGAGACCGTAGTACCCGACAGTGCGATCTTTGACGAGATCGTCGACGAAATGGGTGAAGCAGAAGACGAGCCGGAAGAATTCACAGAAGAGATTCCGGAGGACGAAATTCCGGAAGAATCCGCTGCGAAGGAGGCTCCGGCAAACGTATTCCTTACCTGGCAGGCGGTCGCTGACGGTACGTCGGAAGAACGGGAGGAAGCGCCGGCCGAAGAAGACGAAGAAGACGCTGACCAACAGGCGGAGGAAGAAGCACCGGAAGCGGATGATCTGATCGACGAGACGGATATCAACCTGATGGTTGCCTTCGGCCTGGAGGATCAGCTGGAAAAGAAAATGGGTGCCGGTGCCGCACAAGAAGCCGCCGCCAAAATGGACGCGGCTCTGCGTGAGCAGGAAAAACAGCAGCGCCGTGCGGTGGAGTATGAATATGCTGACCGTTCTCAGACGCCGCAGATCGCCGATGCGTATAAGTTTGCCCTGGGCTCTTTGAAAATCAAGATGGCAATCGCCGCTGTTCTGAGCGTACTGCTTTTCTTTTACGAAAATATTACGATCTTCGGCGTGCAGTTTGCCGGGGCTTTGGATCCTGCCGTGTACCCGGTGGTACATATCATGATGAGCTTGCAGATCCTTCTTCTGGTTTGCGCCGTTGCTTACGAGCAGATCTTCACGGGCTTTACCAATCTGGTAACGCTGCGTCCTACACCCGAAAGCGTTTTGTCCGTTCTTTCTGTGTTTGCCGTTCTGTATTCGACGGTTCTTGCATTTACTGCCGAGGCTGGTGTGGAGCCGATTTTGCATAATTTCCCAGTGGCAGTTGCTGCATTGCTTTCGCTGGTATTCACGTATTTCAATACCAAACGGGAAGTGTTCAGTTTCAACGTGATTTCATCCAAGCGTCCCAAATACGTCTTCAATCGGATCACGCCCGATGAAGGCGTTGCCGAAAGTCAAGCCTTCGGTGCAACCGATGAAGAAAGTCCGGACGTTCTGCGGATTACCAGCACGGATTTCGTAGACGGCTATTTTGCCCGTACCAGTGCCGTTCTGCACACTACGCGAGTGTACGTGGGTGCCATCCTTTCCGGTATGGCTGCTGCTGCCGTTCTGATGGCAGTGTTTGCACGCATTGGCGGCTCCGGTGCTATGGATGCCGTAACGGTGGCGTACCTTACTATGGTTGCCGGTGTGCCGCTGTCCATGTTCTTTACATACAGCTATCCTTTCTATAAGGCAAACCGGGAAGCATACGAGTACGACAGTACGATCGTAGGCGAATGCTCTCTGGACGAGTATGCCGGTGCTTCTATCGTATCCTTTGACGACAAAAACGTATTTCCCTCCTACGGCGTGAAGGTACAGAACATCAAGATCTATAACAATAACCGGATCGATCGGGTTCTGTATTATGCCGCCAGCGCATTTTCCGCTACGGGCGGTCCTCTCGCCGACGTATTTGAACTGGCTACCGTGGAAACGGGCCACTCCGATCAGGTGGAGATCGTTACCTCTGACAGCGGCTATCTGGAAACCGTCATTGACGGCCGCCGGATTCTGTTTGGCAGATCCGCCGTGCTTACGGAGCTTGGATACGACATTCCCGTGGAAACGGTGGAGGAAGATTCCTACGTACAGGGAGATCTGAGCATCCTGTATATGCTGCGTGACGGTGAACTGGTGGCAAAAATGTACGTTCGCTACGTCATGGATGCAGATTTTGAATTCATTCTCCGTCAGTTTGCCCGGGGTGGTACCTGCGTCTGCATCAAGACGCTGGATCCCAACATCGACGAGGATATGATCTTCTCCAAGGTGCGCGGTAAAAAATACCCCTTGAAGATCGTGCGTGATATGGAAGGCTGTGAGGGGGCGGCACACGTTGACTCCGGTATCGTTACCAGAGGTACTACCAAATCCCTTCTGCAGGTGGTTACGTACTGCGATATGGTGCTCAGCGTAAAGAGTACCAATATGATCATCAGTATCGTTTCCGCCATCGTGAGCCTGGCCATTTTGCTGATCGTTACCATGTCGAAAAACCTTGGGGCACTGCATTCCTGGATGATCGTAGCCAACCAGATCTTCTGGATGATTCCCGCTATGCTGACGACGAAGCTGTTTATCAAATAAAAAATCCGTGTCGAAAGAGGGAGGAGAGAGAATCCTCCCTCTTTCTTACGAAAGCAACCGAAAGGAACCGTTATGAGAGAAGATATCCGTTCTTTCCTTTTGAAAGTAGAAAAGCCCGGGCGGTATACCGGCGGGGAGCCCGGCTCCGTTTTCAAAGATCTGTCTGAAGTAAAACTCCGCGTGGCGTTCTGCTTCCCGGATACTTACGAGATCGGTATGTCCAATCTGGGCATGCGGATCCTGTGCCAGGCTTTGAACGCCGTGGACGGCGTCTGGTGCGAGCGAGTGTATGCTCCCTGGGTGGATATGGAGAAGGAAATGCGTGCCCGGCAGATTCCCCTGTTTACCCACGAAAGCGGTGACAGCGTGGGCGATTTTGATATTGCCGCCTTTACGCTGCAGTATGAAATGTGCTATACCACCGTCCTCAATATGATGGACCTTGCCGGGATTCCTCTGCGTGCTGATGCACGGGGTGAGGAGGATCCCATTATCCTTGCCGGCGGTCCCTGTGCTTACAATCCCGAGCCTATGGCACCGTTCGTGGACATTTTCTCCATTGGTGAGGGAGAGGAAGCCCTGCCGGAACTTGCCCGGCTGTATCTTTCCATGAAGGAAGCGGGCACGTATACCAAATCGGCCTTTCTCCGGGAAGCGTCTCATCTGCCCGGCTTCTACGTGCCGTCTCTTTACGACGTAACGTGGAAAGAGGACGGTACCATTGCATCGATCACCCCCAAGTTCCCGGACGTGCCGGCAAAGGTTGTAAAGCGTATCGTTGCCGACGTGGATCATACCGTGGTTCCTACCGCCCCCGTTATGCCGCTGATCGAAACGGTGCAGGACCGGGTTACGCTGGAGGTGTACCGGGGCTGCGTGCGTGGATGCCGCTTCTGCCAGGCTGGCTTTATCTCCCGTCCCGTGCGGGAAAAATCCGTGCCGGTGCTCTGCGATCTTGCCAAAGCCACGGTGGAGAACACCGGCTACGACGAGATCTCGCTGATGTCCCTTTCTATCAGCGATTATACCGATATCGCTGCCCTTACCGATTCGCTTCTGCAATGGACGGACGAGCGGCAGATCAACCTGTCCCTCCCGTCTCTCCGGGCGGACAGCTTTACGAAAGAGTTGATGGAGAAGATCTCCAGCGTGCGAACCTCTACGCTCACCTTTGCCCCGGAAGCAGGTACCCAGCGTCTCCGTGACGTGATCAATAAAAACGTCACCGAGGAGGAGATCCTGAACGCCTGCCATATCGCCTTTGCCGCTGGCAAGAATCAGGTGAAATTGTATTTCATGACGGGACTCCCCGGGGAGACAGAGGAGGATCTGGCCGGTATTGCCACGCTTGCAAAGCACGTGATCGAAGAGTTTTACCATACACCTGAGCGAAACCGCGCCCGTCCGCCCCAGGTGACCATCAGTGCCGCCTGCTTTATTCCCAAGCCCATGACGCCGTTCCAGTGGGAAGGGCAGGATACCATGGAATCGCTGGAGAAAAAACAGAAGTTCATCCTGTCCCAGATCACCGACCGGAAGATCCGCTTTAACTATCACGACGCATCCACGTCCCATATCGAAGCCGTTCTCGCCCGTGGTGACCGCCGCGTAGCGGACGCTTTGGAGATCGCCCAGAAGGACGGCATGTGCTTTGACGCCTGGGAGGAGTTCTTCGATTACGAAAAATGGATGGACGTGTTCCGCCGCGCCGGCGTAGATCCGGCGTTCTACGCCAACCGCTCCATTCCGGACGACGAGATCCTGCCCTGGGATATGATCGACTGCGGCGTGTCCAAATCGTTCCTGCTCCGGGAACGGCATAAATCCATGGAAGGTACGCCTACCCCCGGCTGTCACGATCAGTGCTCCGGATGCGGCGTGAACGCCCTTATCGACAGCGATAAGTGCACCTGGTGCCCCGGCGGTAAAATGCGTCCCTCGGATGCGCCAAAGCCGGCACCCGCACCGGAAAAACCGGCGGAAACTTCGGAAAAAGCACCTGCAGCCGCTGTGGAAGAAGCCCCGGCAAAGGTGGAATACCGTCCCATCCGGGTGCGGTTTGCCAAAGTCGATCCCGCCCTGTATATCGGCCATCTGGACGTGGCACGCATTATGTCTCATATCGTAACCCGTGCCGCTTTGCCCGTGTATTACAGCGAGGGATTCAATCCCCGGCCGAAGATCGTATTTGCATCCCCCCTGTCCGTGGGAACGGGCGGTGCCCGGGAAGTGATGGATCTGCGTATCCGTGCCGATCTTTCGAACGAGGAGGTCCTTTGCCGTATGCGCGCCGCCGCCCCTGCCGGTATAGAGATTTTGGACGTATATGACCGCACGACGAAACTGACCGATATTCAGTGGGCGGAGGCGTCCGTGGTGATCCATTCGCCAAGATGCAGCGGGGAATATGCGGACTGGATAAACGACCGATTCACCCGACCGGTGGTTATGCTGAAAAAATCAAAAAGCGGTGAAAAGGAAGTGGATATCACCGGGCTGATCCACAGCCTGTCCGCGCGGTATGATGCGGATGCCGGCGTGATCCGCCTTTCCGCGATCACCGCAAACAGCGCACAGAATTATCTGAATCCGTCCTATATTCTCGACGCCATTGCCCGGGAGTCCGATCTCATCGGGGAGGACACCTGGTGCGAGATTACGAGAGAGAAGCTTCTGAAAGAGGATTTCAGCGAGTTTTGCTGAGTGGGAAAGAATCTTGCGTTAGCGGGACGTTCATAAAACAGTTAAGCCGACCTATGGTAACGATCATAGGTCGGCTTTTCATGTGTTGTTTTGATGCAGCGGCAAAACTGACCGCGGGAGGATTTTGCACGGAGCAAGCCCGCACAGTACGCACTGCACCGAAGGGGGAGAAGCGTGTCCGGTATCGGTTTAATAAATTGGGCTTCGACGCTATAAATCAATATTGTTGTCTCTACAGTATTGTATATATGCTTCTCTTCCTAAATCAAACTTCACATCACCGCATAGGTGAAATCTATCGTGCATTGGTTCCCAAGAAAGAGGAGGTACATCACCAATTAAGGTCGTATCAATATCCCCGATTACTGTAAGATTTGCTTTGTTTCGGTTGGTATATATATCTATACATATCTTATTACGCCAAAAAACACGGCTCACATTGTTGTCAAAATATTGTGTGAAGACTAAAGGTTTCAAATCCTGTATGTTAATATCATCTATGGAAATTGGTTTAGTAAACAGCAACGGTGTTATGAGAATATGATTCATAGGATAGGAAAATCTTCCTGGCGACAATTCATGTGGTACTGCATCGTCTAAAACTATAGCAACTCCATAATATCCTTCTTCTGGGGTTGTCATTATTATATTGCCTTTTGTAAATAGTTTTTTTGCCATCTGAGTCACCGTCACATTCAAGTTTATCGGTCTGCATAAGTGTACGTCACACTCTATCCCTTCAGCGATTGTGCGTACCGTTTGATCGCATCAAAGCTTTCGGAGGAGATGTCGTGCTCGATCTTGCAGGCATCCCGGTAGGCGATTTCTTCCGGTACGCCCAGCGCAATGAGAAAAGAGGAGATAACCTCGTGCCTCTCGTACATCCGCTGTGCGATCTCCATGCCGGTGGGCGTGAGATACAGTTCGCCCGCATCGTCCACCGTGACGTGCCCGGACTCACGCAGATTCCGCATGGCAATGCTGACCGTAGGCTTGGAATAGCCAAGATCAGTTGCCACGTCGATGGAACGGCAGTGCCCGTTCTTTTTCCGCAGCATAAATATGGTTTCCAGATAGTTTTCTGCCGCTTCGTGGATTGCCATAGCGTACCTCCTTTTGTGGGATTCTATACAATTTTACCATGCGGAAAGGGAAAATACAAGGGCTAAGTTGTAAATATTTACGCCGAGGGGGTGTTTTTCCCGTTTTGCGGCGAAGAAATCCCCCGAAACATCTTGTTTATTTCCGCACCCACAAGAAAGATGATCATGCAGAAATACAGCCACAGCATCCACACCACGAGCAGGGAAAGACCGCCGTACAGATAAGACGCCCGGGGGAACAACTGTACGTACAAAGAATAGAGATAGGAAAACAGCATCCATCCGGCGGCAGACAGAACGGCCCCGGGCAAAACGGGGGCGTTTTTCAGAATTACCCGGTGCTCCAGAGAGAAAAACGCACTGAGTCCCAAAAACACGAACACCCCCCGGGCGCCGAGGATAGCGGTAACGGGACGCTCCAGGGCAGGGAACAGCGTCATGATCCCGTCGGCGATCTGTGCACCGAATACCAGAAGGAGAAGGGATGAGAATATAAGAAGAATCAGCAAGACCGTGTAGGCCAGGGAGCGGAGAATATCCCGGAGCAGCCCCCGGCTGACGCTGACGCCGTACACACCGGCCAGCCCCCGTTCCAGTGCTGCCATCCCCCGGGAGGCACTCCACAGTGCCGCACCGGCGGAAAGAGACAGGAGCGGGATGCTGCCCGTTTTCACCAGCTCATCGGTGAGAGCGGAAAAGGCGTCGTGCAGAGGATGGGGAAGGATGCCCTCCAACAAAGAAAGGATCTCCCGGCCGGCGGAGCGGAACAGCTGACGGCTGACGTTGAGAAGCAGCATCAGAAACGGAACGGAAGCGAGAAGCAGAAAAAACGATGCCTGCGCCGCATATACCGTGATCATGTCCCGGCGGAAGACCGCCGCCCAGCGTTTTCCCGAAAGATAGATGCGGCGGAGATTCCACACGGTTGTTTTTTCGGACCGGTGCAAAGGCGTCTCTCCCCCTTTATGTTTGTATTATGCGTTAGTATATGCGGTTTGGGGGAGAATAATGCCGGATAAAAAAAGGAGCAGAGATGGCTGCCCCTGCCCCTTTCGCTTTTGGGTGAAAACCTTATTTCTGCTTCGTGATGCTGCTGAATATATTGGCACCGTCCTGCAGGATAAATTCTGCCGTCAATTCTTCGGCCTGGGCAGATGAGCCGCCGGGGAACGGATGCTCACCCTCCGGTGGGGTAAATCCGTCTGTGGGACGCTCCCCCTCCGGCGGAGTGAACCCATCCGTGGGACGCTCCCCCTCCGGCGGGACAAATCCGTCCGTAGGCCGTTCACCCTCCGGGCGGTTCATAGCGCCGGGGTTTTTGCCCATGCCGCCGAACATATTGCCGCTTTGTCCCACAAGCTGCTCCTCCTCGCTCCAGAGCGTGTACGTGCCGGCCGGCAAATCGGGACTGCTGTAAATCAGTATGGAATAGGCGTTAGGGGGAGCGATGGAAAGGACGTCCTCACCGTCGCTGTTTTTGAGGTGCAGAGCGACGTCCGCCGGCTGCTTTTCGGCAAAATTGAATACCGCATAGTTTTGCCGGCTGTCGGCGATCCGGTCCAGCATATTTCCGCTGGCGATGACCGTACCGCCGTTTATATGGATGCCCATATCGGAATCAATGCCCGCATCGCCGCTGACCGCACAGGCGGAAGCGATAACCGTGCCGCCGTTGATCACAAGCCAGCCGTTGGAATCAATACCGTCGCCTTCCCCGGTGGTGCCGGTGACTTCGATGGTCAGACAGCCGCCGTTGACGGTGGTGACGGAGATGCCGTCCTCGTTGGTATTGATGCCGTCGTTGCCGGAGAAGATATTGATATTTCCGCCGTTCACGGTGAGGTGCATTTCGCTGTCAAGCCCCTCGTTTTCGGCGTGGATGTTCAGTACGCCCGTGTGATCTTTTTCGTCGGTGATATTCAGAGACATTTTAGAGTAAAACGCGCCGTCGTACTTGTGCAGCTTCTTGGCGTCCTCCACCTCGGTCTTATCGCTGTTCAGCACAACGGAATCCGGTTTATATATCCGTGCCACATAGGAGCCGCTGACCGTGTTTACCGTGCCGTCCGCGATGATCACATTGGCTCCGGCGGCGGACGTGTCCACGTCCTTTGCTGCGTTTTCCGCCTCTCCGTCTCCGCACTCGTATACGTTATAGAAAATAACCCCGGGGGCGACTTCGCAGGTTATCTCCACCCCGTTCAGAAGCAGAGTAACCACCGCTTCAGGATCGTCCTTGGCACTGTCGCCCAGATCCACGGCGATCTGCCCACGGGAAAGGACGCCGCTGAGTGCGTAAACGCCGGGCTTCGTGATGTGAACCACCGTATGTGTATCGGCTTCTTCAGACGTATGTGCATCCTGCTCCGTGCCTTCTCCGTAGGTAAAATCTTTTCCGGATTCGTAATAGACGATATCATTGGCGATATAAACGGCGTCGGAGGTGTCTGTCCCTACGGGCGTGCCGTCGGCGGTGACTCCGTTATCGCTCAACACGATATTCACGGCGTTCGGATAGGGGGACGCGGTGCCGCATGCGGTGAGAAAAAACACTAAAAACAAAAGAACGGTCAGTGTTTTTGCAGTTTTCATAGAGGAATCTCCTTTTCAGAATGTGAACGTATTATACCGTTTTTCTGTGATTGGTGCGTTATGCAATTTTGATTTTTGTGTGAATCTTAGTTAGGGGATAAAAGTATTTTTGAAAGGCGCTCCGCCTTGACATCGATTCAATAAATTGTTACAATATTACTATAGATATAAATGCAGCCGCACGCTCGGTGCGGGAAAGGATGTACTATGTTTACGATCGGCTGTCACATTTCCATTGCAGGAGGCTACGAGGCCATGGGTAAGGACGCTTTGTACGCCGGTGCCAATACGTTTCAGTATTTCACGCGAAATCCCCGGGGAAGTAAATCGAAAACGCCCTCGCCCGAGGATATACAGGCACTCCGCAGGCTGATGGAGGAAAACGGTTTTGCACCTGCCCTTGCACATGCGCCCTACACCTACAATCCCTGTGCTAAGGATCCCCACATCCGGGAATATACGAAAGAGGCCATGGCGGATGAGTTGCGTTTTTTGGAAAATCTGCCGGGATCGCTGTATAATTTCCATCCGGGATGCCACGTAGGGCAGGGCACGGAGGCAGGCATTGTGATGATTGCCGATATGCTCAACGCCATCGTTCTGCCCGGGCAGGCCACCACGGTGCTTTTGGAGACTATGGCCGGAAAGGGAACGGAGATCGGCGGCCGCTTTGAGGAACTTCGTGCTATTTTGGATCTGCTCCGCCCGGAGATCCGGGATAAGGTGGGCGTGTGCCTCGATACCTGCCACGTAAACGACGGCGGATACGATATTGCCGGGGATACGGACGGCGTGATAGCGGAATTTGATCGGGTGATCGGGCTCGGTAAACTGTACGCCATCCATCTGAACGACAGCAAAAATCCTCTGGGTGCCCATAAGGATCGCCACGAGAAGATCGGGGAGGGCACGCTTGCCATGGACGGTATCTGCCGGATCATCAATCATCCGGCCCTTGCGGATAAGCCATTCTATTTGGAAACGCCCTGCGATCTGGACGGGTATAAGGCGGAGATCGCCCTTCTCAAATCGGTGCGGGAGATAGGATGATGCCGGACGTTCTGAAGATCGCCGACCTTGCTATGCTGTCGCTGACGGAGACGCAGAAGATCCGCCTGAAGGAAGATATGAAAGAAATTCTGTCCGCCGGGGAAAGTATGCCGCATGCGGATGGGACGGAAAGTGCCAATCGGTCGGTGCCTCTCGATGCGCTCCGCTCGGACGGTGTGACAGAATCATCGGATGCGCCGGCGATTCTGTCGCTGTCTGAAAAAGAAAAGGACGGATATATCGTGGTTTCCCGCACGGTGGGAGGCGCAGTATGATAACGAAAACGGCTGAAAGCCTCCGCCGGGGCGAGATCACGGCTGCTGAACTTGCCCGAGCCATGCTTTCGCGGATCCGGGAAAGGGCGGAGGAGACGAACGCATTCATTACCGTTACGGAAGAGGTAGCGCTTGAGGGCGCAAAACGGGCGGATGCGCGGATCCGCAGGGGAGATGCACCCATGCTTTGCGGTATTCCCTGTGCAGTGAAGGATAATCTTTCCGTTGCAGGGATCCCGGCTACGGCGGCGTCACGCATACTGGAAGGATACGTTCCTTCCTATTCCGCGTTCGTTTGGGAACGACTGGAGGCAGTGGGCGCGCTTCTTATGGGAAAATCCAATTTGGACGAATTTGCCATGGGTGCCGGCGGCGAAACGTCCGCTTTCGGTGCGGTAAAGAATCCCCATGATCTATCGCGCGTGGCCGGCGGCAGTTCTGCCGGCAGTGCGGCGGCGGTGGCGGACGGACAGGCTATGTTTGCGCTGGGATCGGATACCGGCGGAAGCGTCCGCGTGCCGGCCGCTTTTTGCGGCGTGGTAGGACTGAAGCCTACGTACGGCCGAATTTCCCGACGGGGTCTTATCGCCTTTGCATCGTCGCTCGATACGGTGGGCGTAATCACAAAAACGGTACGGGATGCGGCTATCGTGCTGGATGCTGCTGCCGCACTGGATGGGGGTGATATGACGAGTCTCCCCCGGGAAGATTCTCTTGCGGATTTTGGGGGAGCGATAAAGCAGGGCACTGCCGGTTTGCGTGTGGGGATCCCTGCGGCGCTTTCCGGCGTTTCGCCGGCCGTGGCGGCGTATTATGAAAAAGCCGCCGCTGCCGTATCCGATGCGGGCGGGATGCTCACGGAGATCTCTCTGCCGTCTCTTGCGGATGCGTATCACGTTTATTATCTGATTTCTGCTGCGGAGGCGTCCTCCAATCTGGCTCGCTACGACGGGATCCGTTACGGTCGTGCCGGGGATGGTGCGTCGTACAAAGAGGAAATGCGCCTGGCAAGGGAACGGCTGGGGGACGAGGTAAAGCGCCGGCTTCTGTCCGGCACGTACGCTCTTTCCCTGGAGGGACGGAAGGATTACTACGAGCGTGCCTGCGCTTTACGGGAGCAGATGCGCCGGGTGCTGAAGGTGCTGTTTCAAAAGGTGGACGTGATCCTTCTGCCAACCACGCCGGACACGGCGTACCCTTTGGGAGAAAAAGACGGAAATGCGCTTCCGTACCGACAGGTGGATTCCTTCTGTACGCTGGCCTCTCTCACCGGCGTGCCTGCCATCAGCGTGCCCTTCGGGCAGGCATCCGGATTGCCCGTGGGGATGCAGATCATCGCACCGGCTATGCGGGAGGATCTTTTGTTTGCTGCCGCATCGGTGCTGGAGGAGGCGATGATCCATGACTGACGTGCAGAAATTTGAAATGATCGTAGGGCTGGAGGTGCACGCAGAGCTGCGGACGGAGAGCAAGATCTTCTGCGCTTGCCGCGGCGCGTACGGCGCCCTACCCAATACGCAGATCTGTCCCGTTTGTATGGGACATCCCGGCACGTTGCCGGTGCTGAACGAACAAGCCGTGCGCCTTGCCATCGCCGCCGGTCTGGTAACGGATTGCCGCATTTCCCCAAAGTCTCATTTTGACAGAAAAAACTACTTTTATCCCGATCTGCCCAAAGGATATCAGATCACCCAGTACGATACGCCCCTGTGCCGGGACGGTCGGATCGACGCGGTGACGGAGGACGGAGACAGGCAGATCCGTATTAACCGGATCCATCTGGAAGAAGACGCGGGAAAACTGATCCACGGGGAAAACGGTACGAAGATCGATTACAACCGGTGCGGCGTGCCGCTCATTGAGATCGTATCCGAGCCGGATATCCGTTCGGCAGAGGAGGCAAAAGCCTATCTGCGTGCCCTTAGGGAACGGCTGGTGTTTGCCGGGATTTCCGACTGCAAAATGAACGAGGGCTCCATGCGGTGCGACGTAAATCTGTCCGTCCGCCGGGTTGGTGATACGTCGTTCGGTACGCGGACGGAGATCAAAAACGTAAACTCCATCGCGTTTGTCGGCAAAGCCATCGAATACGAATTTGCCCGGCAGTGCGCGATCCTTGCGGCGGGAGACCGGGTAACGCCTCAGACGCGCCGGTATGACGAGGCAAGCGGTACTACCGTTCTCATGCGGGAAAAGGAAAGCGCCGCAGATTACCGCTATCTCAGAGAGCCGGATCTGCCGGAAATTGTGCTGGCAGACGAAGAGATCGAGGCGATCCGCCGATCTCTGCCGCCTATGCCGGCAGAGATGCGTGCCCGCTTTATCGCGGCCGGCCTTTCGGCGGATGCGGCCTTTCAGCTGACGGAATCGCCCGTCATTGCCTCGTATTTTGGGGAAGTATTGGGGACGGCGGCGTATCCTGCCGCCGCCGCCAATCTGCTTATTGGAGAGATTTTGCCCCGCTGCGCGGAACAGCCTACCCTGCCGGCGCACTCCCTCGGGCAGATCGCCGATCTTCTGGGTGAAAAGAAGATCAGCGCCGCTTCGGCGCGGAGGCTTTGTGCTCTCTGCGAAAACGGTGAGGAGCCTTCCGCCGTTGCCCAGCGGGAGAATATGCTGGCAATTATCGATCCTTCCGTGATTGCATCCTTCGTGCGGAATGCCATGGAGAAAAACGAATCCGTTGTATCGCAGATCCGTGCCGGTAAGGAAAAGGCAAAGCAGGTGCTGGTGGGTGCGGTTATGAAGGAAAGCCGCGGCCGCGCCGATGCCGCCGCTGTGCTTCGGGAGATCGATCGGCAGATTGAGGGAATGTAATAGAAAAAGCCACCGGTTTTGTACCGATGGCTTTTTAGAACCAATGAAAAATGGGCAATCAGACGAAGTATGGATTCGGTTTGAAAAGCAATGCAATGAAATCAATTGCAACACCAATTAAGAACAAACCGCCTGTGAGCAAATACAGAATGCCTGCGCCAACACGTCCTTCATAGAATTTATGTGCGCCTAAGCAGCCGAGAAATAGGCATAGCAGTAAAGCAACCCATTTGTTTTTTGCGCGTCCGCCGTGTACCCCAATAGAAGCAGTGTTGGAGTTTATGTTGCTGTTGGAATTGTTGATGACGATAGACGGTTGCTCGGCGGAGGATTTAATTTCTTCTACTTGCCGCCCGCACACCGTGCAAATTACCGCATCCGCAGCAATTTTTGCGCCACAATGTTTGCAGAATTTTGTTTTTGTGTTTTCAGTTTCTGCGTGTGCTGTTTGCGTTGTTTGTGGTTCCATAAAAAATCTCCTTTATTTGAGTTAATACTATTTTAACACATAAGTGTTCATTTGTCAACATATGTGTTCGATGATTGCTTGATATAGGAATAGAATATACATAGAGGTGAGAGATATGTATATTCCGACATTGGATGCAGCAACGGTAGGGAAGACTTTGGCCTATTTCCGACAGAAAAGTGGATTATCCCAAGAAGTTTTGAGTGGTCTTGCCGATATTGGACGCAGTCATTTAAGTGCAATTGAGCGAGGAGAACGGAAGCCTACCTTGGAAACGTTTTACCGTATATGTACGGCTCTTAATATCAAAATGAGTACGGTGATCCTGTATTTGGAATGTGAACTTGAAAAACAGCAGGAAAAACAGTAACTGCCTTCCATACCAAACACTGCTTTTATGCCCACAATTTGCTTTTGGAAATTTGCAATCTGCTCTTTCCTTTTCTGCCGAAATATAGTATAATATAGATAAAGTGCAGAACAGCCAATGGAAATGAGGTGAATCTATGCAGAGCCTTGACGAGCTCCGGCAGAAATGCGAGGCTTGTACCCGCTGCTCCCTTTCGGCTTCCCGGAAGAATTGTGTGTTCGGTACCGGCTCGCCCACGGCGGATCTCATGTTTGTGGGAGAAGCCCCCGGCGCCAAAGAGGATGAATCCGGTATTCCCTTCGTAGGTGCGGCAGGAAAATTGCTGGATAAGTATCTGGAAGCGGTGGGAATCGAGCGTAGCCAGGTTTATATTGCCAATATTCTGAAATGCCGCCCGCCCGATAACCGGGATCCTTTGCCTGAGGAACAGGATGCGTGTATCGAATATCTCAGAGAGCAAGTGCGGCTGATCCAGCCGAAGATCATCGTTTGTCTCGGACGTATTTCCGCCATGCGGCTGATAAAGCCGGATTATCGCATTACAAAAGAGCACGGTACGTTCGTACAGAAAAACGGATATACCATGACGGCGGTATATCATCCCGCAGCCCTTCTCCGTGATCCGGCGAAGAAAGAAGATATGTATCGGGATATGAAAAACATTGCGTCATACATAGCACAGTATAGCGGCCAATAATCGGCTAAATTTGTAAACATTTTGCACAAATCGGCATTTTTAAGAAAAAAGTAACAAAAAAATCCTCATTTACCGTTGACATATTTTACAAATGCGGTATACTATAAGGAGGATATTCCGCGCGTGTCTAAAAACCGACGGCGCGTGCGGTGCACGAAACAGATTTTTATTGAAACGGAGAATAAAAGAGATGAAAAGAGCAATAGCCCTTCTGCTTTCCCTTATGCTCGCCTTTTCTTGTCTGCCCATGATGGCTTTCGCTGCGTTCAGTGATGAAGCCAACTGGCCCAGTCATGCGGCGTGGGCAAAAAAAGAGATCGACTATCTGGTTGCCAAAGGAGTTCTCAACGGTTACGCTGAGGACAACTCCTTCCATCCCGAATGGTCTGTTACCCGTTCCCAGTTCATCAAGATGATGGTGGAGACATTCGGTCTTACTGCATCTACCAGCATCAGCTACGCAGATGTGGCTGCGACTGACTGGCACTATCCTTATATTGCCAAAGCCGCCGCACAGGGATTCCTTTTGAACTACGGTTCTTATCTGGATCCTAACGGCCAGCTGACCCGTCAGGAGGCGGCTGCCCTTCTTGCCCGCTATCTGGGCCTGGAAGAGAAGGTGGCTGTTACTACCTATCCGGACTACAATACCATTAACGCAAACTATCGGGACTACGTCCTGCAGGCTACCCACGCCGGCCTTTTCGGCGGTGACGCCGAAACCGGCAATTTCAGCCCGG
Organism: Eubacteriales bacterium; assembly: GCA_045544955.1. Classification (GTDB taxonomy): domain Bacteria; phylum Bacillota; class Clostridia; order Oscillospirales; family CAG-272; genus SIG701. Next base: position 37,099 of record JAZPZY010000065.1, on the reverse strand, counting down.
ACCGTATTCTGAAGCGCTGCGAGGCGGCCGCTATTCTGTACCGTGCCGCCGGTACGATCTATAAGACGAGCATGGCCGGCACGGAAGCCGCCGCTCACGGCGAGAACGCCGTTATCGCCAGCTCCGGTGTTACGGTCACCGGTGCGAATATCAAAGGTGAACTGCTGATCACCGAAGGCGCATCCGGCGGTACGGTCACGCTGAGCGGATGTGACGTGGAGAAGATCATTCTGCGCGGTACTTCTACGCTGATCATCTCCGGCAGTGCTGTGGATGAGATCGTGGTGGATTCTTCCGTTACCGGATATACCGCTTCCGTTTCTCTGACCAGCGGTACGAGCGTAGATACCCTGACGGCTAAGACGCCCGTTGGTGTTGCTACGGTTACCAATACTTCCCTGAAGAATCTGAACGTGGAAAGCACGGCGAAAAACTCTACCGTTACCGGTGCCGGTACTCTCGGCAACGCAACGGTAAAGGCAACCGGCTTTACTTCGGATCCGATGCCTTCCAAATATACCGTACAGAGCGGTATTACGGCAAAGTTCAATAACACCTCTTACAGCGGTTCCAGTGCCGATATGACGGCAACCGGATTCTCTGCGGTTCCTTCTACGTACGCATCCTCTGCTGCCTGCTATCTGTCCGCAAAACCCAGTGTAGGCGGCACGCTGTATTACTACTTCACCAATACGGCTGCGGCACCGCTTCCTACCACGTATACCGACTATTATACAGCAGCTCCCGTGAAATCGTATCTCGCCGTGACTGCCGGTGCCAGCATTGAGCAGAAGATCAGCGATACTGTCAACGTATCCAATTATGCGTACGTGGTAGTCATGATACAGAATGCACAGGGAACGAAGTATCAGCCGATCGTGCTTGCCAATAAGGCATCCAGCGGTCTGGAGGGCGTTCCTTCCGTAACCACTACCGGTACCTACGAGCAGATGTCCTTCAAGCCGGTTGTAAACGGTACGCTGTACTACTACTACACCAATACGGAAACGGCTCCCACTGCCACCGGATTTACTTCCGTTTATAACCAGACCTCCACGCTTCGCAAGGGCATGTTTGAGGCTGCTGCCGGCCGCGTGGTGATCGAGAATACGTTCCTCACGAACCTGGTTGCCGACTACAAGTACATTGCCGTACTGATGACGGATACCTCCGGCAATCAGTATCAGCCCGTTGTCTTCGCCAAGGACGGCGCAGGCGCCGTGCTCGTGGGCAGTGGATTTATCGCGGCTCCGTACAGTGACGCTGCTGCCACCGGTCAGATCATGCTCGGTCTTACCCCCGGCGCAAGCGGCACGGTTGAGTATTACTACACCAACACATCCACAGTACCCACCGCAGAACAGTTTGAGTCTGCATACGGGGATATGAACGAAGTCCTGGCCGGTTCCGTCTCCGTATCTAACGGAGTGGCTTACCATCAGCCGCTTACGCATCAGGTTCCTGCCAAGTCACTGCCGTATCTGGTTGTTCGCCTCAAGGCCAACAGCGGCACGGCTTATCAGCCGGTAGTGGTTACGCTTCCGGATACCGCTTCGACGACGCTGAACGGTTCCGGCTTTGCGTCAATGCCTGTCACGGAAGTGAATTCCGGCTTCTTCTCCATCAATATGCAGGCCTCCTACGTTGGTCGTGTGTATTACTACCTGACGGACAACGAGAGAGCACCTGCCAATGCAAATATCTTTAAGGTGAACTACGAGGGTGCTACTTCCAAGCAGCTGTCCGTTCCCAACGGCGGTGTAGCGAATATTACCGTTGGTAAACAGCTGATCGCTACGCCTATCAGCAACGAGGTTGGACGTCAGTTCCCGTATCTCGTTCTGATGATTGAGTCCGTCGGCTCCTCCCTGAAACCGATCGTTATTCCGCTTACCGGTGCAACGAAGGATGCGGCTGTGGCAACCACTACCGGATTTGTCAGAAACCCGGTATATACGAAAGAGCAGAAGATGTATTCTCTCACCATGACTCCGTCTGCAACGGGTCGGGTTTGGTATTACTTCATCAATGAGCCGGAGATTCCTACGCCCGAAGAACTGGTGAGACTGGCAACGATTGAGAAAGAACATAACAGCGATTACGGCGGAACGGTAAGCGTAATTGCCAACCTGGTAGCTAAGAAGAGCTTCTCAACGCTTGTGTACTATCCGGCATACGTGGTAGTCATGCTGGAGGACTCCAACGGCCTGTATTACCAGCCCGTGCTGCTGTCCACTACCAATAGCGGTACCTCGTCCGGCACGGTGAATGCAACTGCCTCCGGCTTTGCCTCCCTGCCCACGGCCCAGACGGTAGGCGCTTATACGAACCTTACTTATAACGCACTGTCCGCCGGTCAGGTGTATTATTACTTCACCAATACGTCGGCAGCTCCCACTACGTCGGAAGCGTTCTTTACGGCTCATATAGCATCTTCCGGCGCAAGCGGTATCTTCTCCGTCAGCGCTGCCGGTGCCGGTTCGAAGTCGTTGTCCGGATACGGCTACAGCTATATCGTGCTGATGTTCCAGCAGACGATAGGAACCCAGAGCACCTTCTGTACGCCCATTATCCTTTCCACAAGCGGGACCAGTTCTCCCTCTGTCAGCTCGTCCGGCTTCTACAGCACGCCTACGTTCTCCAACGGCGTTCTGAGCTACTATCCCACCATGACCGGTACGCTGTACTACTGCTTTACGGAGGCTAACAACGCATCGGACTTCTATTCGGAGCTTCCCGGCCTGCAGGGCGGTCTGACTGCTCTGATGTCGATGATCAGCGGTAATTCGCTTATCACTTCCGTGGGACCGAAGACGCTGAATCTCCTGCCCTCCGATTCGTACTACGCACAGATGCTGCTTACCTACGATTATGTGGCTGTCTGGATCGATAACGGTGTGACGAAGACGGATATCATTTTCGTTCCTACCAAGGGTATCACAACCGGAGCTACGCCCGTGAACCCGACCCCTGCTCCTGCCAACACCGGTCTGATGAATACGCCTACGGTAAATACCACGCTGTCCGGTACGAAATCAGTAATTATTAACCCCAGCGTTTCCGGCTCCGTGTACTATTTCTTTACCACCTCTACCACTGCGTACACATCGGAAGCAAGCTTCCTTGGCGGCTACCTCAATTCCCAGAACGGAAACCTTTTGACCTCCGTGACGGCAGGTATGCCCCAGTCGATTACGGTAAATTCCTCCTATAAGTACATGTGGATCATGGTAAAGAAGTCAAGCCAGACTTCTTATACGCCCGTCGTGGTTACTCTGTACTGATCTATTAAAAAACGCCAGAAACGGCATGATTTCGGTCATGCCGTTTCTTGGTATCTATTATGAACGAACCTGTGCCGAGGTGTTTATGCATATCGTAAAAAGCCATCTTTCTCTGTATCCTGCCATGCAGCCTACGGACGTTATCAAACTTCTGTACCAGCGCGCCTTCGGCGGCGGCCATATGATCGCTGATCCGGCGCGTGCTATTGCCTATCTGCACGAGGAGTATCAAACGACAGTGCCACAGGATGCACTGCGCATAGAAGATCTCGGCGGCGATACGGTGCGGCTGTATCTTGCCGGAATCCCTGCAGCTTCACTTAGCACTGTGGGACGCCTGTTCGTTCGAAGTGCCGCCGACGTGCGGGAGAGCGGCGCACAGTTCCAACGGTGGCTCGATCAGTTCACCCACGTGGTGCGAGCCGGAGAAACGCCCTTCTCCCCGGCAGAGTGGGAGGAGACGCTGCGTGCGTATCGGGCGGAAGGATGCCCCATGGTGCGTCATACGGAGACCTACCGCAGGGCGTACGCCCCGGCATATCGGGTGATCAGTAAAAAATACGTGCCGCTTTTGTCCCTGCTTTTCGCTGTGGACGCGCAGATCGCCCGTGACGGGCATGCAGTTCTTGCCATAGACGGCATGTGCGGCAGCGGCAAAAGCACCCTCTCGCGGCTCTTGACGGCACTGTACGATGCGGCGATTATCGCCATGGACGATTTCTTCCTGCCGCCATCTCTGCGTTCGGTGGCACGGCTGAGCGAGCCGGGAGGCAATATCCATTACGAACGTTTTTTTGAGGAGGTCTTGCCCCATCTTGGTACGGGACAGGCGTTTTCCTACCGTGCCTTTGACTGCTCCCGGATGGAGCTTGGGGAGACGGTGTACGTACCGGCCTGTAAACTGCTTTTGGTGGAGGGATCATATTCGCTTCACCCCGCCCTGCGCGGGAAATACGACGTGACGGCGTATACGTACTGCACACCCGAAATTCAAATCACACGATTGGCGGCACGGAATCCGGCACTTTTGCACCGCTTCCAAACCGAATGGATCCCTATGGAGATGCGGTATGATGCAGCGTTCGGCATCCGTGCCGGTGCGGATTTTGCCATAGACACAACGGACATAGATTGGAGAGAGAAAACGGAATGAACGAGAAAAAAAGAATCGCCGTGATCGACGGCCAGGGCGGCGGCTTGGGAAGGCAGATCGTTGCCGCCTTGCGGGAGAACTATTCACCGGATTCGGTGGAGATCTGTGCAGTAGGTACCAACAGTGCCGCCACCGCCGCCATGCACAAGGCCGGGGCGGATCACGCCGCCACCGGCGAGAACGCCGTGATCGTGGCGGCGCGCCGGGCAGACGTGATCGTGGGTCCCATCGGGATCGTCATCGCGGACGCCCTGTGGGGAGAGATTACCCCGAGTATGGCGGTGGCCGTAGGGCAAAGCCCGGCCCGGCGGATCCTGATTCCGGTGAATCACTGCGACAATATCGTGGCCGGCGTGCCGGAGATGACTGTGGCGGCCCTGGTGCAGGCGGTTCTTGCGGAGATCCGCACCGCGTTGTAACCGTCTTTTTACGGTGCTTTTTCCTTGACATGCGCCGACTGGGTATGATACAATAAAACCGTAAAAACTCCCAAAGGAGACCGAAGCATGAACGCCAGAAACGATACAGCCGAAAAAAACGAATTTGCCCGAAAACTGAAATCTTTGCGTGCCGCCGCCTCTCTTACCCAGGCGGAAATGGCGCGGCGGATCGGCGTGCCCCTGCGGAATTATCAGAACTACGAGGCGGGGCGGTTTTATCCCAAAAGCACAGCGGTGTACGTGCAGATCGCCAAGGCGTTTGATATAACGGTGGACGAGTTGATGGGCACGGCGGACGGCGGCGAGGCAAAGCTGGACGCCGCCTTTGCCGCCCGCCGGCAGGCAGAGGAGATCATGGCGGCGGCAGGCGGTCTGTTTGCCGGCGCAGAACTCTCTGAGGAGGATAAGGATCTGGTGATGAAGGCCATCAGCGACGCCTACTGGAAAGCGAAAATGAAGAAGAACGGGAAATGAATATGTACGGGAGGTTTATCTGTGTCAGTCCTTGCGTCGTTGGATATTTGTGTAACGAATATTGCCTCTGTTTTTGACATGATCACTATATGTCACGAAATCGGATGGAGTTGGAAAGATCGCGAAGGGGAAAGTGAGTTTCTTCCACTAAACGACAGTGACAGTTTTAACTGGTACTTTAAGACAATTACGGAAGAAGAACTTGCCGGCCTTATTAATACGAAAGAAAAAGCCGGTGAAACGATCGGTGTTCAGCTATACTATCGCTCCGGTGAAATTGGTGTAAGTCTATTGGCGGAGAACCGTTCCCAATATTCTTTTTTACTTAACTGTAATCGGGTCAAATGCGCAGAGACACGCGGCATAGGGTATACAGACGTAAACTGGTATATGGAAAAGATCGTCCAAGCATTGCAGAAAAAGCAGGTACAGATAGAGTCTGTGAGATATTCGGAGATTTGAGTGCCCAAGTCAGGAGGTGCGCAGTGCAAAAAAGACGAATTATTCTTATAGTCATAGCGGTTTTTCTGATTACGGGTGCTGTGATCGGAGCCAGGTACGTGCATCCGAATTACGGCAGATATGCTGTGCATACGGTTTTCCTGCCGCCGGAGGGATATCTTCCGTTGCGTGAGGTTATAGATTCTTCCGACGGTGCATGGAACTATATGTTTTGGAAAGAGCAGATTACGTTTTTTGATGAAGACAGTACCTGTATTTTTCAGACCAGTGTCAAGAATAAGGATTTTATCGTGAAGTATAAAGGTGTGTACTATATCACAGAGAAATATGCCGCGGCGTTTGCGTCGTATGGCGGGGAGTAAAAAATCGCAATAACGGATATTACGTAATAGATTTACGGGGAATTCAACGATGATGAGACGAGAATCAAAAACGTCAGTACGCGAGGTAGTGCAGGATTACACTATGTATCATGAGGGACAATGTCGCCATTATGTTTCCCTAAGTTCTCTGAAACTGCTTATCGAACAAATATGTGAGTTAAACGAATGCCCGCAATATCTTAGGATTACGCCTTTTTACGATCACTGTAAAAGGGAATTCGGTATCGAATTTGATGAATATATGTGCTATATCGAGACAAGAAAAGAGAATATAGTACCAGCGGTAAAAGAGGCGTTTTATTCTTCCTGCGGTGTTCCTGATGCGTTTGGATCATTGGATGCGCAGTACAGTATAGTGAATGCGTCTGATGTGGCGGGGTTTCACGATTCTTTGTTTCGATATTTGGAGTATTTATATTCGTTGCTTCCCAAATTAGCGCAGGATATTGTAAAATCGTACAGGCTTTCCGCGGAGGATGCATATTTGGGAGAATTTTGCTTTGAGATTCACTGTGAGTGATGTATGATGCGATGATATGAATCAAAAATTTGAATTGTTTATGGCGCACGTGAAAGAATGTAAGCAAACGTGTGTTCAAGAACTGGCAGAACGAAAAGCAGGCATCCCGGGGGAAAGCACGATTGAGCAGCTGGAAACGATTATTTCGGAAATGGATAGATTGTTACGCTCTCTGACAGTTGACACGATTCCTCCCAGGGAAAAACGATTCTTGATTTCGTTTGCCTGTGCCTTTAAGGAATGGTGCTGGGATATGAGAAAGCCGACTCGCTTATACAGTCAACTTGTGGCTTTGCATAACGAATATGAGGGACTAAAAGAAGACTGATAGCCTGCCAGAATGTAAAAATCAGGAGGATGTTCATGTTTGATCTTCACCCGGAAAGTATTGCCGGTATAACAGACAAGCGTACTTTTGTCGAATTTGTGAAAGCAATGCGGCGTGATTTTTTGACGAAACCCGAGGAATGGAAAAACGGAACGATCGATGCATATTTTGATGCTGTATCCGCCTGGCTGGAGGACGCACCGCAACCGAGTGATATAAAAGAAACGGACTGGGCGGCTCTTGCAAAGATCCTGTATATGGGAAAACTGTACGAATAGTTTAAGGATTCATTATGAGTGAACAGAAAAACTATATGCTGATGATACTTTTCGAAAATGATTTGAAAATACTCACTAAAAGCGAAAGATGATACCGTAATGATGACAGTAAACGAGCTTATATCAAAAACAAATGCGGATGACGTTTTGGCGGAATATAAAAAGCACTATGAAGAAGCGCATAGTGTCATAATTTCGGATGTATTTCAAAAGCTGAAAGAAATGCATCCGGCTCCCGATTGCTGTAATATGGTTTTATATGTGCAGGCAATAAAGGAAAACGAATCCGGTGATGATGTTGTAGCCGATGTGTTCGACTGCGACGATCGGTCTGTGTTTTTTGATGTATGGGGACGCGCGGATGATTATGACGGTGTATATTCCATTGCATCGTCAACTTACGAGGATCTGTTGGGGTATTATGTAAGCGACGATACCGTGGCAAGATTCAGCCCCGCGCAGATCATGGCACATATTCTATGGGCACTGGAATGGTAAGACTATATTTTGTTGAGAAAGGGAGTGGGGCAGATGACGGCGAAAAAATACTGCTGTGATACTTTTGCATACCACGCAACGTACGTTTGTAGTGAGCATTCCAACCCGTTTGCGTGTCCTGACGTAATACTGATTTATAAAGAGGATAGCAAAAAAGCAGGAATTATTATTCATGATGGCGGTGAATCTTTCATTCAAATTCGGTATTGCCCTTGGTGCGGAAAGAAAATTACGTTCTGATAGAACAGTGCACGGGACCGTATTGCCAGGGAAAGATTGAAATATCAAAAGAAGAACGGCTTTTCAGCCGCTCTTCTTTTTCGTTTTCCGTATTCACTTCAAATCAAAATAATAGTCAAACACATCCCGGACGGCGTAGCCGGCGTCCGTACCGTTGGCACCGTGCTCAATGATGCAGGTGACGGCGATGCGGGGATCGTCAAAGGGGGCAAACGCCGTGAAAATGGCGTGGTTGCTTTCGTTGGCGTTGACCTGGGACGTGCCGGTTTTACCGCCGATCTCAATGGGGTAAGTGCTGAATACGCGGGCGGCGGATCCGTTTTCCGTTACCCGGCGCATGGCGTTCAGCAGAAGCGTGTGCACGTCCGGGCTGAGCTTTATGGAGGCATCCGCGATCACCGGCTCTGCCTTATACAGCACTTCGCCCGTGTAAAAGGACTCCACCTTGGAGAGAATATGTGCTTTCATGCGTGTTCCCCCGTTCAGAATGGAGGACATATACACGCTGATCTGCAAAGGCGTGAACAGGTTATCCGACTGTCCGATAGCGGCGGCCAGCGTGTCGCCGGGATTCCAGGCACCGAGACCGTTTTCGTTCCGGTAGTCCGGACCGGCAAGAACGCCTGTTCGCTCTCCCAGCTCGATGCCGGTGGGAACGCCCAGACCGAACGCCCGGTCGTAGCGGTTCATGGTTTCGATAGTCAGAAGACGCCCCACTTCGTAAAAGAAGTAGTTGCAGGACTCCTGAATGGCAGTGGTCACGTTGATAGAGCCGTGGCTGCCGCCGTACATATTGTATATCCAACAGGTAGGCGTGTAAGTGGAGTAATATTCGTAAATACCGGTGGCGTGGATCTTCGTTTGCGGGGTGATGACGTTTTCCGTCAGTGCCGCCGCCGCCACGCCGATCTTGAACGTGGAGCCGGGCGGATAGGTGCCACTTAGGGCACGGTTGTAAAGCGGACCGCGCGGATCCGTGTTCAGTGCACCTACGTCCTGCTGGTACGTGGCCAGATTGTAGGTGGGGTAGGAGGCCAGTGCCAGCACGTCGCCGGTCTGTACGTCCACGGCGGTGAGGGCACCGGAGTCGGCATCCTCGCCGGACAGCTCCTTGCCGCTTGCCGTAGCGGTATCCACGATGTACTGGATATTGCTTGCCAGCGCGTCCTCCGCTTTGATCTGCATTTCTATATCGATGGTCAGATATACGTTGGAGCCGGCGCGGGGTTCTCTCGCGATGTATTCGTCTACGATATTGCCGTAGGCGTCCTCCACGATGGTTTTTATGCCGTCCACGCCGTGGAGGTATTCTTCAAAGGCTTGCTCCGCTCCGGAGATGCCTACGATGGCGTCCAGAGGATAACCACGGTCGGTGTAGTATTCCACGTATTCCGGGCGGATCTTGCCCACCCGTCCCAGAATGTGGGAGGCGTAGCCGGGATAGGTGTACGCCCGGGTTGCATCTGTGTGGGGATCAATGCCCCGGAGGCCGGCTTCCTTCACACGGGAAAGCAGCGGAAAGGAGACGTCGCGCAGCAGCGTGTAAGGAGTGACTGAGGAAAAATCTTGCAGTTCCATGTCCAGCCGGACGGCAAGAAGCAAGGCGGTTTCTTCGGTATTGTGACGGTAGACGCGGTTTCCGTCCTCGTCCGTCTCCACCAGACCGTACCTCTTCAGAAGTGCTGCCGCCGTATCTTCGGCGGGGCTGTCTTCCGTGCAGGACAGATTTGTCACCAGCTTATAAAACTTTTTGCCGGCGCTTGTTTCAAAATAAGCGTTGTTGTATTCAAAATGGATCGTTTTCCCGTCGGTGCCCTCGTGGAGCGTAAAGGGAGATGCCGGCAGCGTAAAGGAATCCATCTCATCCATAGCGTTTGCATGCTGAAGAACGGCCAGGATAACGGTATTCTTTTCGCTTTGGGCGTAGGGCATACTGCCGCCGTCCAGATTTATGGAATACGTGTATTCGTTTACAACAAGCGGCACACCGTTCCGGTCAAAGAGTTCACCTCTCTGCGCCTGAATCGTTTCCGTGCGGTAGACGTAATCGTCGCCGGCGGTCATAGTGTAAAAATCCTGACCGGCGATCTGAATATTGATGAGCCGCCCGATATAAATGAGACAAACGAGGATGAAGAATACAGCGAGGGATATGTACCGGGCAGTGAAAGCGCGTTTCTTTTTCATGGTGCATTCTTTCCTTCGTGGATTTTTCGCTTTTACAAAGTCTCCATCCGTTCTGCACGGGATTTGTGGAACGGACGCAGACACAGGCGTACAGCCAGATGGGGAAGTACCGCCGTCAGGCACGTTGCCGCATACTCCGGCAGGACGATATCACCGCACAGACGGATCAGATGGAAATCCGTGACGGTGAGGGAGAGATACAAAAGGGTAATAACGGCACGCCCTACGCCGGATACGGCGGTATACATGGCGCGTACGGGCAGGGAGTCCGTGAAATACAGCGTAGTAACGATAGGGGCGAAATAGCCGGCTGCCGCGTATAAAAGAGGCAGAAGGGTCACGCCTGTGGAGCCGAGGGATTCAATGACGAAGGCGGCGGCCAGGCCCAGTGAAGCCCCCCACTTTTCGCCTTCCGTCATAGAAATGGCGATAACCAACGGCAGCATCAGATCCGGTATCACGCCAAAGGGGCGGAATCGGGCAAATACAGTGGTCTGCAGAAGGGCAAAAAACAGAATCAGTCCGATGCAGATCAGCAGTCTCGCTACGAAATCTCCTTCCGGCAGGAGATAGGGAAGCGAGGATATTTTTCCTTTCACATAGTAAAGCAGGCGCTGGGAAACCGTGAGAGGCATTTCCGCCTGGTGATCGGCAGGGGAGATCCTGCGCTTTGTTTGAGGTGACAGCGGCTTTGGCGGAACTGTATTTTGCGACGGTGCTTTGGGCTGGAGAGGTTTTTGAATCGGCTGTTTTTTTGCTCCCGTCCGGCTCTCCAGTTCCCGGGCGGCCCGATGGGCGGCCGGCAGCGGCTTTTTGGAGGCGGATGCCGGCTTTTTCGGTTTATTCTGTAACGGTGTCATATTCGGTAATTATCATTACTTTATCGAGATCGGTGAGGTCGGCGGCCGGCGTGATCCGGGCAGTCAGCGTGCGGCTGAATTCATCGGGGATGATTTCCGTAACGCAGCCGATCACCAGATCCCGGGGATAGATACTGCCGTAACCGGTGGTGAGGATGCGGTCCCCCACCTGTACTTCGGAATCGGCGGCAAGATAGGTGATCTCGCATACGCCGTCGGATGCCAGTGCAAAGTTTCCTTCCACAAGACCCAATTCTCCGGTCCGTTCCACGTATGCGCCGATGGAAGCGGCAGATTCGATCAGCGTCCGTACCTTTGCCCAGGTTACGCCGATTTCATCTACGTAGCCGATGACGCCGTCCGCCGAAACCACCGGCATGCCTTTTTCGATGCCGTGGGCGGAGCCGCGGTCAACGGTAAATACGGTCATGTAATTGCCGCTTTCCCGACCGGTAACGTTGGCGGCGGCAAAATGGAAATCGGTGTGTGCTCTTTTCAACTCCAGAAAATCGTCCAGCCATGCGTTGAGATTTTCGATTTCTTCCGCATTATACAGCCGATCCCGCAAAGCGGCGTTTTCCTGCTTCAAGGCGGCGTTTTCAGCCACCAGATCGTCAAATTCCGTGAAATAGGAGGAGAATCCGTCCAAAGCGTCGGTGACATAGTTGAATCCCTTTTGCAAGGGCGTCGTCAGAATATTGACAAAATTCCGCAGGGGATTCTGGACCCCCATGGCGGACAGCGCGGTGGGAACTGCCGCAAAAAGAACGGCGGCGATTACGATACCTATGAAAAATTTATTCTTCAGAAATGGCCGCATAGGGGACTCCTTTCAGTAATTTATTTTGATTTGCACCGGGGGTTACCGGCTGCGGAATGTAACGATGCCGGAAAGCTCGCCCATACTTTCGATTACGTGGCCGATGCCGATGGCGACGCAGTCCAGAGGCGATTTGGCAATGGTGGTGCGGATACCGGTCACCTGGCTGATAAGCAGATCCAGACCGCCCAGAAGGGCACCGCCGCCTGCCAGCATAATGCCGTTGTCGTAAATATCGGACGCCAATTCCGGCGGCGTATTTTCCAGCGTGGTGCGGATGCAGTCGATGATGTGGGCGATCTCCTCGGACATTGCCTTGCGGATCTCCGCCGAGGAAACGGCGATGGTGGCCGGCAGTCCGTTTAGAAGATTCCGTCCCCGGATCACCATGTTGCCCCGGTCCGTCTGAGGATGGACGCTGCCGATGTTCTTCTTCAGCATTTCGGCTGTCATCTCGCCGATGAGAATGTTGTGCTCACGCTTCATATAGGCGATGATGGCCTCGTCCAGCTCGTCTCCGGCAGAGCGGAGAGAGGTGGAGAGAACGATGCCGCCAAGGCTCATAACGGCTACCTCGGTGGTACCGCCGCCAATATCAACGATCATGCTGCCCTGGGCGTTTTCCACCTTCAGACCCGCACCGATTGCCGCCGCAATGGGCTCCTCGATCAGTGCTACGGACTGGGCGCCTGCCTCCAGCGTAACGTCCTGCACGGCACGTTTTTCCACTTCCGTGACGCCGTAGGGAATACAGATGATCACCCTTGGACGGCTGAACAGCGAATTGCCTGCGGCCCGGTTGAAAAAGTGATGAAGCATGGCGGCCGTAACGTCAAACTCGGCAATAACGCCGTCTTTCAACGGACGCATAGCGGTAATGGAGCCGGGAGTCTTTCCCAACATGAGCTTTGCTTCATTGCCCACAGCCATCACGCGGCGTGTCCGTGCTTCCACGGCAACGACGGAAGGCTCTCTGAGAACGATCCCTTTTCCTTTTACGTATACGATCGTGTTGGCAGTACCGAGGTCAATGCCGATACTCTTTCCCATTTTGTGATTCCCACTCCGCCGGGGCGGAGTTCCTTTCGATTATCGTTATGTCAAATTTCCCTTTCGGAAAATGTGTTTTCTTATTCAGTGCGGATTCAGAACAGAGGGAAGTGAAAATCCTTCCGGAGGATCTCGCCTACCAGGGAGACGGGCAGACCTACTACGTTTGCATAGTCGCCGTCAATCCCCATGGCAAACAGGGCGGCACGCCCCTGGATGCCGTAGGCACCGGCTTTGTCCATGGGCTCGCCGGTAGCTATATACGCATCCATCTCTTCGGGGGAGATCTTCCGCATTTTTACAGCAGTCTCCCCAAAGGCGGTGACGGTTTTTTTACCGTCGGTCAACGTCACGCCAGTGTATACGTGATGGGATCTGCCGGAAAGGGCAGAAAGCATCTGCCGGGCATTCTCCGCATCCCGGGGCTTGCCCAGGATCTTTCCGTCCAGTGCTACTACCGTATCGGCGGCCAGAATCACTGAGCCGGCCGGTGCGAGGGGAAGCACTGCGGCCGCTTTGCGGGCGGAAAGCATCTGGACCGCATCCTGCGGTAAGATTCCGTCCGGCAGGGATTCGTCCGTGTCGGCGGTAAGGACGGTGTGGGGAATCCCCGCCGCCGTCAGCAGTTCGTGCCGCCGCGGGGAAGCGGAGGCGAGAATCAGTCGTTTCATCATCGTATTATCTTTTCGCAATCAGATTACCCAGAAATACGGCAAGCACGATACAGAGGATGACGGAGATATTCAGATTCAGCGAGATGCCGAAGGTGACCGTCAGCACGTGCAGATCAAAGGTGGCCGGGTTTTTCATACCGAAATCCAGCCCGTGGGACAGAAAGGCAAGGGAGGGATTGCCGGCACAGAATTTGGAGAGAAGCGTGCCGACCACCACGCCGGTGCATACTAAAAACAAATTGAACCAAAAACCTTTTTTCATCGTACCGTTACCTGTTTATATCTTTCCCGTAGAGCCGAATCCGCCCGTGCCCCGCACCGTGTCGTCCAGTTCGGTGACGGTTGTAAAGCGTGCGGTGCGGTAAGGCAGAAACATCAGCTGTGCGATCCGTTCGCCGGGGGTGACGGTGTAGTCGGATGCCCCGTCGTTGCGGATACCCACGGCGATCTCGCCCCGGTAATCCCGGTCGATCACGCCGATGCCGTTTACCAACGACAGTCCGTGCTTGAAGGCAAGACCGGATCTGGCACAGACGATGGCCACGATGCCGTCCTCCTCCATGGAAATGGCAATACCGGTGGGGACGGAACGGGATTCGCCCTTCGGTATGGTGAGGGGCGAATCAATAGCCGCCGTCAGATCGCAGGCGGCCGCCCCTTCCGTGGCATAGTGCGGCACGGAGGCACCCTCTTTCAAAAGCAGAATACGAACGTTCAGCGGTTCAGCCATACGGAAAACTCCTTTCGTTTTTGTGTGATCCGGTTATTTCAGCCGGCGGATCCCCGTGGGATCCGTGGGAGCGGCTCCCTCCTTGTAGGCACGGATGATTTCCGAAACCTCTTTCTGCGATTCTGTGGTGAACAGAAAATGGAGACGGGAGGCCCCAAGAGAGAGAAGCGTCTGTTTTTTGTCCGCCATCCAGATGGGGACGCTGTTGTAAATGACGTTGGTGCAGTCGTACATGCCCACGATGGGGAATGCAGCACCGGTGCGATCCTTGAGGGAGGCAAGGCATAGGTGATTTTTGGATACGGTATCCGCCTCCGTGAAGCCGCCCGTGCCGTGCATGCGGCACATGGCACCGCCGTCGGAAATGGCACAGCGGAGCGTGAGCATAAGGGGCAGCCGTCCGTATACGATCACGGATTTTGGGGCACGGATCGACCGCATTGCCCCAAGAGGCAGCTCCGGGGAAAGGGTAACGGTATCCGCACCGATCCGGAGAATTTCCCGGGCGCAGTGCTCGTTGAATACGTTCAGCCGAAGCGAAGCGGTGACGGGAATGCCCATCTCTTTAGCAAGGGCGATCTGTGCCGGACTGTGTGCCAGGACGGCGGCAGGGGCGGAAAGCGAAAGGGCCGCCCGGATCTGTCCGCTCCGCTTGTCGGGAGCGTATTCCGGCAGCACTACGCCGTAGGATTTTGTACGGCAGTGCAGCGGCAGATATATTTCGTCAAAAAACGATTCCGCGTCCGGCGGGATCTGTCCCGGCGAAAGAAATTCTGCCGTATAACGGGGCGTAGCCGCAACCGCAGGCGTATGCTCCGCAGTATCAGCGGCGGGGGAAAGCACCCGGCGGCTGGGAGGGACGTTCCATGCGGAAAGTGCGTCCCGGCGAAGGGTGTTCAGTTGGGCGGGCGTGCAGAACAGCCCGCCGTCGATCTCACCTGTGAAGGAGGTAATGACGAACGGCGTACCGCCGCATTTTTCTATGTTTTTCCGTGCAGTTTCTTCCGTCAGCGGCACGGTGCGCGCTTCCCACGGAATAACTCCCGACGCAGTAACGGTGCGGGATCCGTCCGATAGGGAAAGCGTGATAGGTACACCGGCGTGCACCGCCAGATGGGCGTCAAGCGGTATGCGTTTCGTAAGGCCCGGGAAGCTTTCCGCATTTTTGCTCTTTTCCGTATCCTCTTCCCGGCGGATGCCCAGCATACCTTTGTATGATGTTTTCAGATAGCCGTCGGAGAATCCGTCCCGGCTGAACAGGGACGCCAGTGTCTGCATTTCTTCTTTTGTGGCGTCTCTCCTCTCGTCCAGAAGGGTGCGGTACGTTTTCGTCACGCCCCATACGTAATCGGGGGATTTCTGCCGTCCTTCTATCTTCAGCGAGCGGACGCCGGAGAGAAGAATCTCCCGGATATGCTGTGCCAGGCACATATCCTTAAGGCTCAGCGGATATTCGGACTTTGAGACGCCGGTGTTTCCGGCGATCATGTAGGGCAGACGGCAAGGCTGGGCACATTCGCCCCGGTTGCCGCTTCGTCCGCCCATGGCGTAACTGAGCATGCACTGCCCCGAAAAGGACACGCAGTGTGCACCGTGAATGAACATTTCAATCTCCAGAGGAGATTTGCCGCACAACGCGGCAATCTGTCCGATGGACAATTCCCGCGGGCACACCATGCGTGAAAATCCCAGCCGGAACAGCTCTGCCGCATCGGCGGCGGATACGCCGGAGAGCTGGGTGCTGGCGTGCAGAGGCAGATCGGGAAACCGCTGGCGGATCAGAGAGGCGGCTCCAAGATCAGCGATGATCAAAGCGTCCGCGCCGGCTTCGTTCAGCACGGATACCGTTTCCAGAAGCGGCTCCATTTCCCCGTCACGGAGACGGGTATTTACCGTTATGTAGGATCTCACGCCGTGGGCACGGCAGAGTGCAATGGCGTCTGCGATCTCGCTTTCGTCAAAATTCCGGGCACGCATACGGGCACTGAATCGGACGGAGCCGAAATACACCGCATCCGCACCACCCTCAATGGCGGCGTGGAGTGCTTCCGGCGATCCGGCAGGCGCGAGCAGTTCGGGCAGATCAGTCATTCTTTGCGTCCTTCAGAGCATCGCTGAGGGAACGGGAACCGCCGCCTGCGCGGAGCAGTTCTTCAATCTGGCGGATCTTATCGTTTCCGCCGGCTTTAGCACCGTCACCGTCGGCGGCGCCTGACTCGCTGCGGCGTCTCAGGAAGGACTCCAACTCCTGCAGTTTCTCACTCTTCAGAACGGAAGGGGCTTCTTCCGGCTTTGCTTCACCGGCAGCCACCACCTCGTTCGTATATTCTTTAGCGGATTCCGTGGAAGCGATCACGTCTACCTTGGCGTCTTCTTCCTTTGCGGCCTCTTCCATAGCCAGCTGCTGGGGGAGTTTCCGCTTGATGGTTTGTCTTTTCGGCTTGGGCGGCTCTTTCTCCGCTTCGGCTTTTTCTTCCGCAGGTGCAGGCTCCGTCTCCTCTGCCTTCTTTACCGGTGCTTTCTTTTCCGTCGCGGGGGCTTCCGTGCGCACGCGGCGAAGATTGGCTTCGTACAGGGAGATCTGGGCTTCCAGATTCTTGATCTTTTTCTCCAACTTCGTTTTCTCGCCCAGGGAATCCAGCGCACAGAGAATGGCCGCATCGATTTTTGCACAGCGTTTGTTTTGTACGGTCAGCGTCCGGATCTGCGTATCCAGACGGGAAACGATATCGTTTACGAACTCTTCCGTTTCATCCGAAAGAATGGTCAGCTGAATATCCGCAATTTCAATATTGTATTTTTGTTTTGCCTGGTTGTTCTGTTCCATGATGTTTTCTCCGTTTCGTGAAATTCCGCAGTACGATTGGCGGTTTCCTCTTGATTTATTTGTTGAGTGTGATATAATAAGGGTACACTTTTCCGTGCACACACAGATATACATCTTATTATAATATATTCTGCGCCGGAATGAAATACATTTCGCAAAAATCCTGAAAATTTTTTGTCAAAATTCATGTAACGGGAGTAAAAAACAGGCTGCTATGGTACAAAATGAGAAGTTTCACCGCGTGGTGGTAAAAATTGGCACCTCTACCTTGACGTATCCGTCGGGAAAACTGAATATCCGCCGCATCGAGACCCTGGTGCGCGTTCTGTCCGATATGCGCAATGCAGGGCGCGAGGTAGTGCTGGTCTCATCCGGTGCGGTCTCTGCCGGCACCAGCCGTCTGGGACTTGAAATTGCCGACCGTACTACGGAAGAAAAACAGGCCCTGGCCGCCGTTGGGCAGTGTGAGATCATGCGGCTGTACGAACGGCTGTTTGCTACCTACGGACATACGGTGGGGCAGATCCTCGTTACCAAAGACGTGGTGGATGACGAAAAACGTCTGCAGCTGGCCAAATCCACCTTCGCTACGCTGATCGGTTTCGGCTGTATTCCCATCGTAAACGAAAACGACTCCGTTTCCTACGAGGGAATCAAATTCGGCGGAAACGATACTCTGTCTGCCTACGTTGCCATGATCTGCGATGCGGATCTGCTCATTAACCTCAGCGACATCGACGGCCTGTATGACAGTGATCCCAGAAAGAACAAAAACGCCCGTCTGATTGAGACGGTGACGGAGATCAGCGACGAGATTCTGGGCTACGCCGGCGGCGTGGGCACGACCCGGGGTACGGGTGGTATGATTACCAAACTGAAGGCCGCCAAGATCGCAACGACCGCCGGGATCCCCATGATGATTCTGAACGGCCGGGATCCCCGGATCCTCTATAACATATTTGACGGTCAGCGTGCCGGTACTTATTTTGCCGTAAAGGGAGACGCATGATGGAAAACGCAGTATACGAGGAGGTACAGGCACTGTGTGCCCGTGCCAAAGCGTGTGCCCCGGCACTTGCCGGAGCACGTACGGAGATGAAAAACCGGGTGCTTGTGACCTTTGCCCGTCTGCTCCGGGAGAATGCAGGTGTGATTCTCGCCGCCAATGAAAAGGATCTTGCGGGTGCCCGGGAAAACGGTGTGAAGGATACCATGCTGGACCGGCTCCGCCTGACGAAAGAACGGATCGAGGGCATGGCAAAAGGGGCAGAGGACATTGCCGCACTCACCGATCCCATCGGAAAGGGCGACTGCTGGAGCCGTCCAAACGGCCTTATGATCCGGCGTGTCCGCGTGCCCATGGGTGTGGTTGGCGTAATTTTTGAAGCCAGACCAAACGTGGCCGCCGACGTGGCCGCACTTTGCATCAAAAGCGGCAACGCCGTGGTTCTTAGGGGTGGAAAAGAGGCTATCGAATCCAACCGTGCCGTGGTGACTCTTGCCCGGCAGGCACTTACCGAATGTATGGATTCCCGGATGGCGGATGCGGTCTGCCTCATCGAAAATACCACCCGTACTTCCTCGGAGGCACTGATGCAGATGCGTGGCTTTATTGACGTGCTGGTGCCCCGGGGCGGAAAAGGACTGATCCGTGCCGTGGTGGACAACGCCCGTGTGCCGGTGATCGAGACCGGGGCGGGAAACTGCCACCTGTACGTCCACGCCGCCGCCGATCTTGCAAAGGCACTTTCCATTGCGGTGAATGCGAAAATTTCCCGTCCGTCCGTCTGCAATGCCTGCGAGACGGTTCTGGTGGATGCCGGCATTGCATCCGATTTTCTGCCGATGCTGAAAAAGGCTATGGATGAAAACGGCTGTGTGATCCGCGGATGCGAGCGTACGAGAGGGATCCTGCCCGACGTGACACCGGCAGCGGAGGAAGACTGGGCGACGGAGTACAACGATCTGATCCTGGCGGTGAAGATTGTGGATTCACTGGAGGAAGCCGTTTCCCACATCAATCGGTATAATACCGGACACAGCGAGTCCATCGTGACGAACGATCTTTCTGCGGCGGAATATTTTCAGGCGTCCGTGGATGCGGCGGCGGTTTACGTGAACGCCTCCACCCGCTTTACGGACGGCGGCGAGTTCGGCTTCGGGGCGGAACTGGGCATCTCTACGCAGAAACTCCATGCCCGGGGCCCCATGGGACTGGACGCTTTGACTACGGAAAAATATCTCGTAACCGGTAACGGGCAGATTCGGTAAAGGAGAATGAGGAAATACTATGTCTGTTGAAGCAGTAAAAGAGTATCTTGCCGCCTTCGGCCTTGCGGATCGGGTGCAGGAGTTTTCCGTGTCCAGTGCGACCGTGGCACTGGCGGCTGAAGCCTTGGGCTGCGAGGAAGCACGTATCGCCAAGACGCTTTCCTTTATGCAGGGGGAGACGCCGGTGCTGATCGTGATGGCGGGCGACGCCCGGATCGATAATCCCCGGTACAAAATGCGGTTTTCCCAAAAGGCAAAAATGCTCACGCCGGAGGAGGCAATTCAGTATACCGGCCACGCCGTGGGCGGCGTTTGCCCCTTTGCACTCCCGGACGGTGTTACGGTGTATCTGGACGAGTCCCTGCTCCGTTTTGATACGGTGTATCCCGCCGCAGGCAGTTCCTCCAGTGCGGTCCGCATGACGCCGAAGGAGCTGGAAGCCGCGTCCCGTTCTGCCGGTTGGGTGGACGTGACGAAGGGCTGGCGGCCGGAGGAGCAGGCGTGAAACTGCTGATAATCGCCGGTGATACAGCCGTTGGAAAAATGACGGTCGGGCAGGAAATTGCACGTCGTACAGGACTCAGGCTGTTTCACAATCATATGAGTATTGAATTGGTACTCAGCGTGTTCGGAAAACGGAATGCCGCCGCTGACCGCCGAATTCGGGAAGCGATCTTTGAGGAGTTCGCCGCCTCGGACGCGGAGGGAATGATATTCACGTTTATGTGGGCGTTTGACGCCCCGGAGGATACGGCATACATTGTCCGTGTAGCGGATATCTTTCGTGCACACGGTGCGGAGATTTACTGTGCGGAGCTGGATGCACCGCAGGAGGTGCGCCTTGCCCGTAACCGGACGGAAAACCGTCTGGCGCATAAACCGTCCAAACGGGATATCGCCTCCTCGGAGGCAAGATTGATTCGGGACGATATACAGCACCGTATGATCAGCCGTGACGGAGAAGTTCCCTTTGAACATTTTATCCGTATTGAAAATGCCGACGTGTCCCCGGAAGAAGCGGCGGAGCGTATCATTCAGGCGTTCGGCCTTTGAACAAAATTTGTTTCGGAGTGTAAATCATGAAACTGAATTATAAACGCACATTTTTCATCGGACTGGCATTCATGTCCATCTGTGCCTTTTGGCAGCTGTACGATTACGTGGTACCCTATATGCTCCAGTATACCTTCGGTCTGGCGGAGTCCGTGACCGGTTTGGTGATGGCGGCAGACAACGTGCTGGCCATCTTCCTTCTGCCCCTGTTCGGCACGTTGTCCGACAGGACGAATACCCGGCTTGGCAAGCGGACGCCCTTTATCCTTGCCGGTACGCTGGCCGCCGCCGCTTTGATGTTCGTGGTGCCTGCGGCGGACTGGTCGAAGAATTTTCTGCTGTTTGCCGTGTCGCTGGCCCTTTTGCTGATCGCCATGGCTACCTACCGTTCTCCGGCTGTTGCACTGATGCCGGATCTGACGCCCAAGCCCCTTCGCAGTGCGGGCAACGCCGTTATCAATCTGATGGGCGCGCTGGGCGGCATCTTTACGTATCTGATTATCATGTTCCTGCTGCCGTCGGTGGACGTTGCCACCGGCGAGAAGGCGGCAAGCTATCATACGGTGTTCGGCATCATCGCCGGCTTTATGGTGGCGGCTGCCGTGATTCTGGTGCTTACCGTCCGTGAGAAAAAAATCGCAGAGGAAATTGCCCGGGACGAAAAGACCGATACGGAAAAAACGGCGGACGTTCCCGAAACGGCTTCCCGTGCACTGCCGAAGGACGTACGCCGCAGCCTTATTTTCATCCTCTGCTCCGTAGCCCTTTGGTATATTGCCTATAACGCCGTGTCCAGCGTGTACTCCCGGTACGTGTTGGAGGTATGGGGAATTGACGAAGGAACCGGTGCATCCATGATGTTGGTGGCCACGCTGGTTGCCACGGTCAGCTATATTCCCATCGGTGCCGTCTCGTCCCGCTTCGGACGGAAAAAAGTGATCCTGTTCGGCGTTGCCATTATGACGGCGGCGTATTTCTGCGGCTTTATTCTGACCGAATACAGCCCGGTGATCTACGCTGTGATGGGCGTGATCGGTATCGGCTGGGCGGCCATCAACGTAAACTCCTATCCTATGGTGGTGGAAATGAGCTCCGGGGCGGATGTGGGCCGCTACACCGGTATCTATTACACCTTCTCCATGGCGGCTCAGATCGTGACGCCGGTGCTTTCCGGTATTCTGATCCAGCTGATGGGCTACCGCGTACTGTTCCCCTACGCCGTTTTGTTCTCCGGTGCCGCCCTGTTTACCATGTGGCAGGTGCGTCACGGCGACAGCCGTCCTACGGCGAAAAAGTCCGTACTGGAAAGCTTTGATACAGACGATTGAATATGATGAAGTATATCATAATTTCGGTGAGTGTCCTCGCCGTACTGATTGTGCTTTGGCTGTTTCTGATCGCTCCCCGGGGCGGGGCAAAAAAACGGTTTTCCGCCTTTCTTGGGCAGATCTACGCACACCGGGGCGATTTTGATAACTACCGTGTGCCGGAAAACTCCCTTGCCGCTTTCCGTTCCGCCGTGAAACGAGGCGTGGGAATCGAACTGGATCTGCATCTCACGAAGGACGGGGAAGTGATCGTGTTTCACGATAACACGCTTACCCGTATGTGCGGCGATCCCCGGAGACCGGAGGAAATGACCGCTGCCGAAATCGCCGGAATGCGGCTACTTGACACGGAGGAGAAGATCCCCACCTTGAAGGAAGTGCTTGCCGCCGTGGACGCCAAAGTGCCGCTGATCGTGGAGCTGAAGGGCGAGAGCACGGATACGTCCCTTTCGGATGCCGCCATGCCCATTCTGGAGAATTACGGCGGCCCGTACTGCGTGGAGTCCTTCAATCCGTTTCTCGTGGCACGGTATCGGAAACTGGCCCCTCACGTTATGCGGGGAATCCTCACCACCAAATATAAAAAGGATGGGGAGAAGCGAGGGATTACCGGCTTTCTGCTGCAGCGGATGTTTCTGAATTTCCTGTGCCGGCCGGATTTCGTGGCTGTCCGCCACGTGTACGGCGGGTATCTGCCCGTCCGCGTGTGCCGTCTTTTCGGTGCGGCCTCCTTTGCCTGGACGGTGCGGACGAAGGAAGAATACGCCGCCTGCAAACGGTATTTTGACGCATTCATCTGCGAGAACGTGGCGGACCTTTTGAAAAAATAAGCAAAAAAGGCTTCTGCTTTTGCAGAAGCCTTTTTCGTGCGTATATCTTTATCAGAATTCGTAGTTGGGCTTGACGGGCTTTCCGGTCTTGGCGGATTCCACGATGGCCATGCAGATCTCGATGGACTGGGCACCGTACAAAGCGTCCATTTCCACCGGCTTGTCGTTCAGGATGCAGTCGGCAAACAGAGCAAATTCGCCCTCGGTGTTGTGGTTGGAGCCGCCTACCGGGATCAGGGTGGGCGTGGGATTTACGGAAATGTCGTTTTCGTACAGAGTATACAGTTCAAACTGCGGCGAGGTGTTGTCGCAGATGATGGTGCCTTTCGTTCCGTAGATCACCGTTCGCATGGTGTAGGGACGCTTGCATCCCGTGGAAACGAATACCTTGCCGATGACACCGTTCGGGAATTTCAGAACGGCGATAGTGGCGTCGTCGTAAGTAACCTGGGGCAACAGCTTATGGGAACCGTAGGCGAATACCTCTTCCGGATCACCGGCCAGCCAGCGAAGCAGATCTACCGCGTGGCATCCGCCGCCGATGAGACCGTGGCGGTTGGGATCGTCCCGCCAGCCGTTCAGAATCTTGGCGTAGTCGTGGGCGTACTCGGATTCTACGTAGTAGAGCTCACCAATGGTGCCTGCATCCACGATTTCCTTTGCCTTAATGAAGGATTCGGTGAAATGGCAGATCTGACCTACCATGAATTTCGTATTCGCTTTCCGCTGGGCGGCAACGATGGCGGACAGATCCTCCCGGAGGATGGCCAGGGGCTTCTCGCACAGCACGTGCTTGCCGGCGGCGAGAAATTCTTCCGACATGGAGCGGTGCAGCTGGTCAGGCAGAGCGATGACCACCACATTGATCTCCGGGTTGTTGAGAATGGCGCGGTAATCCGTGAAGCGCTTTTCTTCCGGGATACCGAAGCGGTCGCCCTGTGCCTTCAGCGTTTCGGGATTCTTATCGCAGACCGCACCGATCTCCGCAATGCCGCCATTCAGAATGCCTTCCAGGTGGTAGCTGCCGAAGCTGAGACCAACGATGCCGACAGTAAGTTTCTTTTCCATATGTGTATCTCCTTTTGTATGTAAAATGGGTGTGCAGGGGGTTCTGTTGTTACTATCATACCGCAGAAAAACGCCGCCTGCTACATAAAATCCACACTTTTTTAGTAAAATCCGGTACATATCGCAAAAAGTCTGTTGACGGCATTTTGAGAAACGGGTATAATTAGTTTACGGATGTGCGGAGAAAGGAGTGGAAAAATGGAATTCAACCGAATCAAAAATCGCAAGGTGTTTGACGTATCGGCCTTTGTGTCGGCGTATTATTTTTCCACCAAGCCGGATTTCATGCCCCAGTGGGAGCAGTATGATTTTTCTCAGTTTTTTTTCATTCTTTCCGGTTCCGGCGTCATCACGACGGAGGAGGCTACCTACCCGATCCGTCCTGGCATGATGATCTACCGTCCTGCCGGTAAGAGATCCATTTACGAGTGGTCGTCGGAGTCCGTTTCCTTTGCTTTGATCAGTTTCATCTGCGATTCGGAGGCTATGAAGGTCTTTGAGGGGGCACCCATTACCCTGTATGAGGAAGAAAGTGCCGCACTTCTGGACGTGATGAAAACGGGAGCACGGATATGCGAGCCGATCGAGGGCGGTGCACCGCTGCAGGGTATGCGGGTAAAGGCCGACGTGCCGGATGTGGTGCTCAGTTTCATTTACGCTTCCACGGAGCGGTTTCTTACCATGCTTTACTGCCGCCTTACGGGCATTGACTGGTTGCTGGACGAATCCCAGAAGCTGAATCAGTTTATGCTGGATTCCAAGCTGGTGGCCGAGATCAAACGGTATCTGAACGAGCATCTCAGGGATAAGCTGACTGTGGAGGACGTGTGCCGGCATTTCTGGCTCAGTCCGTCGGCGGTAACGAGGAAATTCCGGGCAGAAACGGGGAAGAGCATTGCAGCGTATTTTCTGGATTTGAAGATCACGGAGGCAAAACGGGCAATTTCCATGTCCTCCCGCCGGTTTACGGAGATCTCCGAATCGCTGGGCTTTTCGTCGCTCAACTATTTTACGAAGGTGTTCAAGCAGCAGACCGGTATGACGCCTACCGCATACAGCAAATACGTATCCAAACGGCGTGTGTCGGTGGAGTCGCAGAAACCGGAAAAACTGTAAGAAAAACAAGGGAGATACCGCATGGTATCTCCTTTTTGCAGACCTATAGGTTTTGTATTGACTTATAGGGGAAAATGATATATAATAAATTTACGGAAAATATTTTATGAATTGGCGGTGATTCCCATTCGATACGTTTTGAACTTTCTCCGTCCGAATGCACCGAGAATGGCATTAGGGCTTACGATTAAATTCCTTGGTACGATCGTGGAATTGGCTCTTCCGATGATCCTTTCCTTTATGATCGACGATGTCGTTCCTATGGGGGATCGAGGGATGATTTATAAGTACGGCGGCGTTATGTTCCTTTGTGCCTTGACTGCACTGGTCGGGAATATTCTTGCCAACCGCGTAGCAGCGAGAGTCGCCCGCGATACGATGGAATCACTCCGTTCCGCTTTGTTTACGCGTATTTCGTATCTCTCAAGCCGGCAGGTCGATTCGTTTACGGTTCCGTCGCTCGAATCCCGACTTACCTCGGATACGTACAATCTTCATCAGACGATCGGTATGATGCAGCGTATGGGTGTCCGTGCGCCGATCCTGCTTATCGGCGGCATTTTTGTTACGGTTACGCTGGAGCCGGTGCTTACGCTCGTACTTCTTTCTACCTTGCCATTTATCAGTGTCGTGGTATGTTTCGTTTCCCGAAAGGGCATTCCCATGTACCGCTTTGTGCAGGAGGCGATCGATCGGATGACCCGCGTCGTGCGCGAGAATGCCCAGGGGATCCGTGTCATCAAGGCCTTGACCAAGGAAGAATACGAAAAGGCAAGATACGAGCAAGCCAATGACAATCTTACGAAGCGGGAGAAAACGGCATCCCTTACGATGGCGTCGATCAATCCCGTCGTGAACGTGTTTGTGAATTTTGGGCTTGTGGCGGTCGTTATCGTAGGTGCGTACCGCGTCAACAGCGGTGCGACGCAGCCCGGCGTGGTTTTGGCGTTTATGAATTATTTTACGATGATTACTATGGCGATGATGATGATAACGCGTATGGTAATCATGGTTTCCCGTGCCGCGGCGTCGGCGGCACGCATTGCCGAGGTACTTGCGGCTCCCGTCGATATGGAGGTCGTGCCCGTGGACGAGACGGACCACCATCGGGCAAAAGATGTACCTGCGATCGAATTTGACGACGTAACCTTCTCCTACAACGGTAAGAAGGAAGATGTAAGCCACGTATCCTTCCGCCTCGGAAAAGGGGAAACGCTTGGTATTATCGGCCCGACGGGTGCCGGCAAAAGTACGCTCATTCAACTGCTCATGCGCTTCTACGATCCCGATTCCGGCACCGTTCGCATCGACGGACGGGACGTGCGCACGATCCCGCACGAACAACTCGCCGGGAAGTTTGGCGCAGCGTTCCAAAGCGATTTTCTCTTTGCAGATACGATCCGGGAGAATATCGATTTCGGACGGGGACTCCCGGAGGACGCCATCTCCCGTGCCGCCGAACAGGCACAGGCGGCTCCCTTTATCGGGGAGAAGGAAGGCGGTATGGAGCATCCCCTCACGATCAAAGGTGCAAACCTTTCGGGCGGGCAGAAACAGCGTCTTCTTATCACCCGTGCGCTGGCGGGCAATCCCGAGATTCTGGTGCTCGACGACAGCTCAAGTGCGCTTGACTACGCAACGGACGCCGCTCTCCGTCGTGCGATCCGTGAGAATTACGCGGGCAAGACGACGAGCGTGATCGTCGCGCAGCGCGTAAGCTCCGTAAAGCATGCGGATCTGATACTCGTTCTCGAAGAGGGCGTCATTACCGGTATGGGCACGCACGAAGAACTGCTCAATTCGTGCGAACTTTACCGCGAGATTTCCGAGTCGCAGATGGGAGGTGCCGTTCTTGAATAAAGGCTTTGGTATGCCAAAGGGACCCGTTGCCACCGATCCGAGAAATGTCCCCACGGGCGGTGCTAAAAAACTGAAGGTCCTCCTTCGTCTCGGCGTATATATTTTCAAATACAAATGGCTTTTCTTTCTCGCCTTGCTTATTGCGGCCGCGTCGAATCTGTTTGCATTGAGCGGCCCGAAACTGTCAGGTCTTGCCATTGATGCGATTGAGCTTGGTAAAGGATACGTGGATTTTGAAACGGTGTTCTACTATGCGGGGCTGATGGCGGTCTTTTACGTCCTTTCTTCGCTGCTCGGCTATCTGCTCCAGGTGATCATGATCAATCTGTCCCGTTCCATCGTGCGGCAGATGCGCGAGGACATCTTCGCAAAGCTGATGCGGATGAAGGTAGGCTATTTCGATAAAACCCAGGTGGGCGATATTATCAGCCGCATCTCTTACGATATTGATACGATCAACGCAACGCTCTCCACAGATTTCGTGCAAATTTGTACGACGGTGATTACGGTGTTCGGCGCGCTTGGTATGATGCTTTCCATTTCTCCGAAACTGTGTCTCGTTTTTGCGATTACCGTGCCGGCTTCGATTTTATTCACGATATACAATACGAAGCACGTGCGGCCCTTGTTCCGCGCACGTTCTGCGAAACTTGGTGAGTTGAACGGATACGCGGAGGAGATGCTTTCCGGTCAGCGGACGATCCGTGCGTACGGCAGAGAAAAAGAGATGATCGCACGGTTTGACAGACGGAATACGGAAGCAGTGGACGCCTATTACAAGGCCGATTATTACGGCACGCTCGTCGGGCCGACGGTTAATTTTATCAATAATCTTTCTCTTACGATGGTCAGCGTGTTCGGCGCGCTTTTATACCTGGGCAGTGCGATTTCTCTCGGTAACATGTCCTCGTTTGTTCTGTATTCGCGCAGGTTCTCCGCGCCGATCAACGAGATCGCCAATATCGTAAGCGAGCTGCAGTCAGCCGCCAGTGCGGCGGAGCGTGTGTTCCGCCTCCTTGATGAAGAGGAGGAACTGGCGGATGCGGCAGATGCCTGTGGATTCACGGACGTGAAGGGCGAGATCGAGGCGGAGAACGTGCGTTTTGGCTACGAGCCGGATCGCCCGATCATCAAAAATCTCAACGTAAAAACGAAGCCGGGCCAGGTGATCGCCATCGTGGGCCCCACCGGTGCGGGTAAGACCACCATCATCAATCTGCTGATGCGTTTCTACGACGTGGATTCCGGTGAGATCCGGCTGGACGGTACGCCCGTCCGCCAGGCGAAACGGGCGGATTTGCGGCGTGCCTATACCATGGTGCTCCAGGATACCTGGCTGTTCAGCGGCACCATCCGGGATAATATTGCCTACGGTGCCTCGGGTGAGGTAACGGAAGAGCGTATCCAAAAGGCCGCCCGGGCGGCCGGCATCGATTCCTTCATAAGGGGGCTTCCCGACGGATACGATACGGTCATCACCGACGACGGCGTGAACATATCCAAAGGCCAGCGTCAGCTGCTTACCATCGCCCGTGCCATGATGTCCGACGCACCCATGCTGATTCTGGACGAGGCCACCTCCAACGTGGACTCCCGCACGGAGGTGCGGATTCAGAAAGCCATGCTGTCCCTGATGGAGGGACGTACCAGCTTCGTCATCGCACACCGGCTGTCCACAGTCCGCGGGGCGGATACGATCCTCGTTCTGAAGGACGGGGAAGTGATCGAAGCCGGCAGCCACGACGAGCTGATGGAGATGCGGGGATTCTATCATTCGCTGTTCCACGCCCAGTTTGAGGGGTGAACGTGAAAAGATATGCGGGGAACCCTTTTTGAAAAAATGGTTCCCCGCACCCTTCCCAAAAACTTTTATAACAGGAAAAGACAAAAGTGCAGTGAAACCGTTTGGTGTGAGTTTCACTGCACTTTGTGTGTTTTGGTATATAGCGTGTTACGGAAAAGGACGGGGGAGCCTCTCCCAAAAGAGGCTCCCCCATTTTATGTATTCTATCAGACCACACCCTGCCACTTCATAGCGGTGGCAACCTTGAGGAAGCCGGCGATGTTGGCACCTGCAACCAGGTCGCCTTCCATGCCGTATTCCTTGGCGGCATCCCAGGATGCCTTGTAGATGTTCTTCATGATCATGCGGAGCTTCTCGTCCACTTCTTCCGCAGTCCAGCTGTAACGCATGGAGTTCTGGGACATCTCCAGACCGGAAACGGAAACGCCGCCGGCGTTTACTGCCTTGGAGGGAGCGATGACTACGCCGTTCTCCTTCAGGTAAGCCACAGCCTCGTTGGTGGTGGGCATGTTGGAAACCTCAACGTAGTACTTCACGCCGTTTGCAACGATCTTCTTAGCGTCTTCCAGCTGAACCTCATTCTGCGTAGCACAGGGCATGAGGATATCCGCCTTAACGCCCCAGGGCTTCTGACCTGCGAAGAAGGGAACACCGAACTTGTCGGCGTAATCCTGCACCTTGTTGCGGCCGGATGCACGCATTTCCAGCATGAAGTTGATCTTTTCTTCGGTGTTTACGCCGTTCTCGTCGTAGATGTAGCCGTCGGGACCGGAGATAACCACAACCTTACCGCCAAGCTCGGTTACCTTCTTAACGGTACCCCATGCTACGTTGCCGAAGCCGGATACAACGAAGGTCTTGCCCTCGATGCTCTCGCCCAGCGTCTTGAGCATTTCAACGGTGTAGTAAACGGCACCGTATCCGGTAGCCTCGGGACGGATGAGGGAGCCGCCGCTGGAGCGATCCTTACCGGTGAGCACGCCGCCGGAGCACTCATTGCGGAGTCTCTTGTACTGGCCGTACATATAACCGATCTCACGGGCACCTACGCCAAGGTCACCGGCGGGAACATCCGTGTCGGGACCGATGTGCTTCTGCAGCTCGGTCATGAAGCTCTGGCAGAAACGCATAACCTCTGCATCGCTCTTGCCGTTGGGATCAAAGTCGGAGCCGCCCTTGGCGCCGCCCATGGGCAGGGAAGTGAGAGAGTTTTTGAAGGTCTGCTCAAAGCCCAAAAATTTCATGATGGACAGGTTTACGTTGGGTGCGAAGCGGATGCCTCCCTTGTACGGGCCGATAGCGGAGTTGAACTGTACACGGTAACCGCGGTTTACCTGTACCTTGCCGTTGTCGTCCACCCAGCTTACACGGAACATGATCACACGCTCCGGCTCTACCATACGCTCGAACACGCCGGCCTCGATAAGGTCAGGACGCTGATCGGCTACGGGAGAGAGGGATTCCAGCACCTCGGCT
Source organism: Eubacteriales bacterium (assembly GCA_045544955.1). Taxonomy (GTDB): domain Bacteria; phylum Bacillota; class Clostridia; order Oscillospirales; family CAG-272; genus SIG701. Next base: position 7,085 of record JAZPZY010000065.1, on the reverse strand, counting down.
ACAGTCTGAAGAAATTCGGGTTCGCCCGGGTTGTGTGCAGCGGTTCTCTCATAGAGATCTGCAAGATATGCGTTTTTGATTTTCATTTTGAAAAGCTCCTTTTCAGAATTACCCGATTATTGTACCATATTTTTTCTTGAATAGCAATAGTAAAATGCAAGTTTTTTGATCGGAACATGCAAAAATTTGTGTTTTTCATTTCTCGCAGGGAGCAAATGAGTGCCTTCCCGCTTTTTGACAAAAGTCGCTGGAAAAAAACGAAAAATGCAGAAAGAGTATTGAAATGGTGCATCAAATCCTGTATAATATAATAGAATATGTGTCGGTGTTTCTTTGCCGTGCAAATTTTCGTACCAAAGCATGTTTTTTACACGATGATTTCTGTTGATTGACTGCGTTTCGTCCGGCAGGACGAAAGTAAGGATAGAGTAATGCCAAATACCAAACACACCACATCGGATGCTGTCAATCCGTTGCTGCAGGAGAATAAATACCAGCTGGCTGCTGTTTTTGCCGTGCTGGCGATTTGTCTCGCCGTCGTTTGGGCTGTAGTGGAATACAATGGGGAACTGTTCCGTGACGCCGATCCGGCGACGGAGCACGTGCAGGCGGAAACGACACGTGCCGTGCCGCCTATTGCAGTAACCACGGCACCGCCCGTAACCACGGAATCGCCTGTGACCACGGCACCGCCCGTAACCACGGAATCGCCTGTGACCACGGCACCGCCTGTGACTACGGAACCGCCTGTGACCACGGAACCGCCTGTGACCACGGCACCGCCTGTAACCACGGAACCGCCTGTGACCGCGGCGCCCCCCGTAACCACGGAACCGCCCGTGACTACGGAGCCACCTGTGACTACGGAGCCGCCGGCGGTGACGGAACCGCCCGTACAGATCGTGACGGTTCCGGAATCTGCACGCGTGGAGGACACCTACTTTGCGGACGCCTTGTTTATCGGTGATTCCCGTACGGTGGGACTCGGCCTGTATTCCGGGCTGAAATCCAATTTCTATTCGGAGCAGGGGCTGAATATTTCCACGGTGCTGAGCAAAGCGTACGTTTCTTCCGGAGAGAAGAAACTCACCCTTGCCGAGGCTCTGACGGAAAATAAATCCTTTACCAAGGTGTATCTGGCATTCGGCATCAACGAGATCGGCTGGCCTTCCGCGCAGTCTTTCCTGGATTGCTACGAAGCTTTGATCGATCTGATACAGGAAAAACTGCCCGATGCGTCCGTATGCGTGCAGTCCGTGCTCCCCATGTCCAAGGTAACGGCGGAGTCGGAGCGGTATGCCGCCATGGGAGGCAACGGCAAGGTTGCCTCGTACAACACGCTCCTTCGTGCACTTTGCGAAAGCAAGGGAATCTACTTTATGGACGTTATCGAAATATTCGCCGATGAAAACGGCGATCTGGTTGCCGCCGATTCCACGGACGGCATCCATCTGGGCGGGGCTTCGTCCAGAAAATGGGCGGATTATCTCCGGACGCATCCGCTGCCCTGATAAGGGGTATGATAGGTTCGGACATCCACAGGAAATATACGTATTTGTCAGGAAAGGGATTCTTCACTATGCATAGTAACCACCGTCCGATAAAGAAACTTCTTTGCAGTGCGGCACTGCTTCTCGTCCTTTGCCTGCTCACTGCCTGTGTGCGCACGGAGCCCTTGGATATTTCCAAAATCAATATGAACGATCTGACGCTGGACGTGTCCGATATGGCGGAGACACTGCTTTCTCAGCTGACCTTTGACGATACGCTTTTGCAGCTGGAGCCGGAGATTGCCGCCGGACTGTTTGACATCAGCGGTCTGTATAACGATATTGCCGCTTACGGCAGTACGGGTGCTACGGCTGAAGCACTGGTGCTTCTTCGCTGTCAGAGTGCTACGGATGCGGAAACGGCCGAAGCACGGATCCGTGAGTACTGCACGGAGATGGCGGACGTGTATGCGGATTACAATATGAAGGAATCCGAAAAGCTGACGGATGCACTGATAGCCTGCCACGGACGGTACGTGATCTTCTGCGTTTCCCCCGATACGGCGGCCGTGACGGAGGCGTATCAGGCGTACGTGGTGGATTCTCTGAAAAAATAAGAAACATCTAAAAAATTTCCCGTTATCTGTTGCACTTTTCGTGAAAGTGTGATATGATAATACGGTAAAAACTGTGATGAAGCTCGCTTTTTCCCCGTTTTCCCGGCTGCAGAGAGGACGGTCTCGGCTGAAAGCCGTCTGCCGGTGGTGAGAAAGCATTTCCCTTCGGAGTTGGCGGAATGAAACTGTCAGTAGTTCTGCCCGGGTGATCCCGTTACAGATCCCGTGAGTGTTGGCTCTTCGCCGGAATGCGGGTGGTACCGCGGTGCGATTTTTCGCCCCGTCCCGATGTTTGGGACGGGGCTGTTTTTGTTTTCTGCAGATGCCGAACGGCATTCGCTTATCAAATTGCAAATCAAAAAGGAGTATATAAATAAAATGAAAGACACGCTGCTTAAAATCCGGGAGGATGCGCTTTCTGCCATCAAGGCTCCCGACGCGGATCTGGAAGCGATCCGCATCCGATATCTTGGTAAAAAAGGGGAACTGACGGCTGTGCTTCGCGGTATGGGACAGCTCAGTGCCGAGGAACGTCCCGTGGTAGGGCAGATCGCCAATGAAGTCCGTGAGGCTATTGAGCGTGAGCTGACCGCCCGTGCAGAAGAGCAGAAGGCAGCCCAGCTTAACGCACGGCTTACCGCGGAAAAGGTGGACGTTACCGTCCCGGGTACGCCCGTTTCCGTGGGCCACGTGCATCCCATCGCCCGTATTCAGCGGGAGATGGAGGAGATCTTTATCGGCATGGGCTTCGATATTGTGGAAGGCCCTGAGGTGGAGTACGATTATTACAACTTCCAGGCACTCAACATTCCGCCGGATCACCCGGCACGGGATACGCAGGATACCTTCTATATCAGCGATAATATCCTGCTCCGCACCCAAACTTCCTCCGTGCAGGCACGGACTATGGAAAACAGAAAGCCGCCGATCCGCATCGTATCCCCCGGACGGGTATACCGTTCCGACGCTGTGGATGCCACCCACTCTCCGCTGTTCCATCAGATGGAAGGTCTCGTGATCGATAAGGGCGTTACCATGGGCAATCTGAAGGGCGCTCTTGAAATGTTCGCACAGACGATGTTCGGGGCCGAGACGAAGGTTCGCTTCCGTCCCCATCATTTCCCCTTCACTGAGCCGTCTGCGGAAGTGGACGTATCCTGCTTTGCCTGCGGCGGCAAGGGCTGCCGTCTCTGCAAGGGCGAGGGATGGATCGAGATCCTCGGTGCCGGTATGGTGCACCCCAACGTACTTACCATGGGCGGCATTGATCCTACCGTATACAGCGGCTTTGCCTTCGGTATGGGCATCGAGCGTATCGCCATGCTGAAATATCATATCGACGATATGCGTCTGCTTTACGAAAACGACGTCCGCTTCCTCTCGCAATTCTGATTGCGGTTTGATTACAGTACAGGAGAAATAAACGAATGAAACTTTCTATGAAATGGCTGGCGGACTTTACGGACGTCAGCGACGTGAATATCAAAAACTACTGCGACCGCATGACGGATACCGGCTCCAAGGTGGAGGGGTACGAGTCTCTTGCGGAAGATATTGAAAACGTAGTGGTGGGGCGGATTACTGCCATTACCAAACACGAAAATTCCGATCATCTGCAGATCTGCATGCTGGACTGCGGTACGGGTGAGGATATCCAGATCGTAACCGGTGCTCAGAACGTGTTCGAGGGTGCGGTGGTTCCCGTTGCCAAAGCACCGGCAAAACTGCCCGGCGGCGTGACCATCAAGGCCGGCAAGCTCCGCGGCGTGGCGTCCAACGGCATGCTTTGCTCCATTGCGGAACTTGGTTTGACCTTGCACGATATGCCCGGTGCCATCGAGGACGGTATTCTGATTCTGAATCACGTAGGTCTGGGTGATGCGGTGCCCGGTGCGGACATCCGTGACGTGCTCATGCTCCGTGACGACGTGGTGGAATTCGAGATCACCTCCAACCGTCCGGACTGCCTTTCCGTCATCGGCCTCGCCAGGGAAAGTGCCGTCAGCTTTGGTCGTGCACTGACCGTGCCTGCGCCGAAGAAGCCTGCCGTGAAGAACGACGGCGATAAGATCGAAAACTATCTGAACGTGGAGATCCGGGAGCCGTCTCTCTGCTACCGATACAGCGCCCGCGTGGTGAAGAACGTAAAGATCGAACCGTCGCCCCTGTGGCTGCGGATGCGTCTCCGTGCCGCCGGTGTACGCCCCATCTCCAATATCGTAGACATTACGAACTACGTGATGCTGGAATACGGCCAGCCCATGCACGCCTTCGACTATGCCTGCCTTGACGGCAGCCGGATCGTGGTCCGCTGTGCGGAGAACGAAGAGAAATTCGTTTCCCTGGACAGCGTGCCCCATACGCTGGACGATACCATGCTGGTAATCGCCGATGCGAAAAAGCCGGTGGCTCTTGCCGGCGTAATGGGCGGCGAAAACAGCGAGATCACCGACGGTACGAAAACCGTTGTGTTTGAGAGCGCCATGTTCAACGGACCCAGCGTGCGCGTTTCCGGCAAAAAGCTGGGCATGCGTACCGAAAGCTCCGGACGGTTTGAAAAGGGACTGGACCGGGAGCAGAGCATGGCGGCACTGGACCGTGCCTGCGAGCTTGTTGAGCTTCTCGGCGCCGGTGAGGTGGTAGACGGTACCATTGACGAATATCCCGCCCCCTCCGCACCGTATACCATGGAGCTGGATGCAGAGCGCATCAACGCCTTCCTCGGCGTGCATCTTACCGAGGAATATATGGCAGACATTCTTCGCTCTCTGCATTTCGGCGTGGACGGTACGAAGCTGACCGTTCCTTCCTTCCGTGACGACGTTCGCTGCATGAGCGACGTGGCGGAGGAAGTGCTCCGTATCTACGGCTATACCAAGATCGAATCCGCACCGCTTATGGGCGTTACTACCCAGGGCGGACGTACGGCACGCCAGCAGTTTGAACTCACTATCCGTGATGCACTGACCGGCATGGGCATGTGCGAGGCGGAGACGTTCTCCTTTATCAGCCCCAAATTCTACGATAAGATCCGCATGACGGCAGACGATCCCCGCCGCAAGAGCGTGGTTATCACCAATCCGCTGGGCGAGGATACCTCTATCATGCGTACCACGGCCGTTCCCTCCATGCTGAAGATTCTGGAAAACAACGCCGCCGTGAAGAACCGCGACGTGAGCCTGTTTGAACTGGGCAGCGTGTATATCCCGGGTGAAAAGGATCAGCTGCCGGACGAGCAACGTCGTGCCGTGATCGGTATCTACCGGAATGACGATAAGGCTGCCAATACCTTCTTCGCTATGAAGGGCTATGTGGAAGCATTGCTTTCCGCTCTCCGCGTAAAGAATGCGGAATTCGTTCCCTGCACTACGGAAAACGCATTCCATCCCGGCCGCTGTGCCAAGGTTGTGGTGGGCGAAACCGAGATCGGTATCTTCGGTCAGATTCATCCCTTGACCATCGCTAACTACAATATCGACGCCGTTACCGCTGTGGCCGAGTTGAATTTTGATGCACTGTTCGCCGCCCGGGAGGAGATGCCGGAGTATACCCAGCTGCCCAAATACCCGGCACTGGAGCGTGACTTCTCCTTCGTGTGCAATGAAGAGCAGACGGTGGGCGTTCTCAGCTCCTGCATGCAGCGTGCCGGCGGTGCCCTTGTGGAATCGGTACACCTGTTTGATATTTACCGCGGTCCCCAGATCGGCGAGGGCAAGAAGAGCGTGTCCTTCTCCGTGATGCTCCGTGCCGCTGACCGTACGCTGACCGATGAAGAAGCAGACAGCACCGTAAAGAAGATCCTCAAAAAACTGGAAGCGGACTGCGGTGCCGTTCTCAGAAGTTAATTTGTCTTTATAAATCCTGTTCCGGCACACCGTGGTGTGCTGGACGGTATAGAGGAGAAAGCCAATGAAAACATATGAAATGACCATTGCGGGCTTGAAGCGCGCACTGCCGATCTGCCCGGTGAACGAGAACCTTTCCATCGGGGCGTTCGTGATCTTCGGCGATCCCGAACTGACTACCGCGGCGGCAGAAGCACTGCTTGCCCGTGCACCGGCTTACGATTATATTATTACTGCCGAGGCAAAGGGAATTCCGCTGGCACACGAGATGGCTCGCCTTGCCGGCAATCAGAAGTACTTCATCGCCCGGAAGAAAGCCAAGCTGTATATGACCAGCGTGTTTGAGGTTACCGTGAACTCCATCACCACCGAGGGCGAACAGAAGCTGTACCTGGACGGTGCGGATGCGGCATTGATGAAGGGAAAGCGGATCCTTATCGTGGACGATGTGATCTCCACCGGTGAATCTCTGGCGGCGGTAGAAAAACTGGTTGAGGCGGCCGGCGGCAATATCGTTGGAAAAATGGCGATTCTTGCCGAGGGCGATGCACAAAGCCGGGAGGATCTGATTTATCTGAATCCCCTGCCGCTGTTCCATCCCGACGGAACGGTAATGGAAGGCTGATCTTCTCTTTCGCAGAGCGAAAGAGTCGAAAAAAATACGAAAAATCCGTGAAAAGGTGTTGACAAGCCGCCTTGGTTGTGGTATACTATACGGGCAGTTGAAAAACGGCCTGTTAGTCAAGCGGCTAAGACGTCGCCCTCTCACGGCGAAGACGGGGGTTCGATTCCCCCACGGGTCACCAAAAACAGTAGCATCCCAGATGGGATGCTACTGTTTTTTTGATAAAACGAAGGGGAATCGAACGGGTGCGTGTAAAAAAACAGTCCGGGGGACTGTTTTTCCGCACCCTGACCGAGGCCGCAGCCGAGAGCGATTCCCCTACGGGTCACCAAAAACAGTAGCATCCCAAATGGGATGCTACTGTTTTTTTGTATTATGAAAACCCCGCCATAGTGGCGGGGTTCAAAAGAGGCTATAGCCGGTGAGCAGAAAGCAAATAAAAATTCAGCGTAGAATGATCTTGTGTCAAAGGCTCCCTTGTGTAAAGGGAGCTGTCAGCGAAGCTGAC
>JAZPZY010000064.1:0-14305 GCA_045544955.1 Eubacteriales bacterium | reverse complement strand
GAGCTGATGACGGCACAGTGCCTTTCCGGTGAGGAACGGGAACGACTGGATGATATGCTTGAGCAGCAGGGCCCCATGACGGAAGAACTGCTGATCCAGAATGCCACGACCGCACTCGCAGAGCTGACGCAGTGCGCAGCGGTGGTCTCCGATCTTTCCCCGAAATTCTCCATCATTTCAAAGGTGGAGGTCATTCCTACGGGAAAGCGGATGTATGTCATCCTGCTGATTACCTCCGGCGGCTCCATTAAGAATAAAGCCTGCCGCCTCGAGATCGACCTGACGCATGAACAGCTTGCAATGTTTTCCAGCTACCTTGCGGAGAATCTTGAGGGCATTTCGGTGAATGAGCTTTCCGAGGAGATGATCGACCGCATTACGGCTGCTATGGGCACCTACATGATGGTGATGGCACCGCTGGTCGAGGGCATCTGTGAGCTGTCACGGGATCTGCGCCAGCATGCGCTGATGTTCCGTGGGGAACGCAACCTGTTCTCTTACGAGGATCTCGATAAGATGGAGGTCGTGCGGTTCATCGAGCACAAGGACGAGCTGACAAAGCTGATGGATGATTCCTTCAGCGGCATCCGTGTGGTGTTCGGTGAGGGCGATGACAACTTCGTTATCGGTAACTCCAGCATGATTGTTTCCAAGTACCGGAAGGGGGAGCACAATGTCGGCTCTCTGGGCGTGATCGGTCCGATGCGTCTGGATTATGCCAAGGTGATCCCGTATCTGGAGTACTTTTCACAGAAAATTACGGACCTGATCTCACAACAGAATGAGGACGAAGAAGCATAAAGCATAAGAAAGGGGGAGACCCATGAACGAGGAACTGCGTGACGAACTGCTCGAAGAGGAGGAACTCGAGGAAGAGGAACTCACCGAGGAGGACGAGACAGAAGACGCTGCAGAAGAGGACGCCGACGAAAAGCTCGCCCAGATGGAAGAGCAGTATGTACGGCTCTTTGCGGAATTTGACAATTTCCGCAAGCGCACTGCGAAGGAAAAGCTGGAAACCTACAACGATGCGACAGCAAAATGTGTGGAACAGCTGCTTCCGGTGGTGGACAATTTTGAACGTGCCATCGATGCTCCCTGCACCGATGAGCAGTATAAAAACGGCATGGTGATGATCTTCACACAGCTGAAGAATCAGCTCGATAAGCTGGGTGTGGTGGAGATCGAGGCGCTCGGCGCTGCGTTCGACCCGAACATCCACCAGGCAATCAAGCAGGCAGAGGCAACGGAAGAATTTCCGGAGAACACCGTCTGCGAAGTGTTCCAGAAGGGCTACAAGCTCAAGGATCGGTTGATCCGACCGGCAATGGTTGCTGTGGCAAATTAAGTCAATCGCATCCGTAGACACATTATATATAGAGAGTACAGAAAGGAAGATTATTATGGGAAAGATTATCGGTATTGACCTCGGTACAACAAATTCCTGCGTTGCAGTGGTTGAGGGCGGTAACGCTGTTGTCATCGCAAACGCAGAGGGCGCAAGAACAACACCGTCCGTAGTCGCATTTTCTAAGACGGGCGAGCGTCTGGTCGGCAAGGTTGCCAAGAATCAGGCAATCACCAACCCCGACAAGACCATCATGAGCATCAAGCGTAAGATGGGCACCGACTATAAGGTGGACATCGACGGCAAGATGCTGACGCCCCAGGAAATTTCCGCTATGATTCTGCAGAAGCTGAAGGCGGATGCGGAAGCATTCCTCGGTACCACTGTTACCGACGCGGTAATCACCGTGCCCGCTTACTTCTCCGACGCACAGCGTCAGGCTACGAAGGACGCCGGTAAGATCGCAGGTCTTGAGGTAAAGCGTATCATCAACGAGCCTACCGCCGCCGCTCTCGCTTACGGCGTGGATAAGGACGGCGTGGATCAGAAGATCATGGTGTACGACCTGGGCGGCGGTACGTTCGACGTATCCCTGCTTGAAATCTCCGACGGCGTGTTTGAAGTGCTGGCTACCAACGGCGATACGGCTCTGGGCGGCGACGACTTCGACCAGCGTATCATCGACTGGATCGCCGATACCTTCAAGGCGGAAAACGGCATCGATCTCCGCAGTGATAAAATGGCTCTGCAGAGACTGAAGGAAGCCGCAGAGAAGGCAAAGATCGAGCTGTCCGGTACCATGAGCACCCAGATCAATCTGCCCTTTATCACCGCAGACGCTACCGGCCCGAAGCACTTTGACGCAACCCTGTCCCGTGCCAAGTTCAACGAGCTGACTGCCGATCTGGTAGAGCGTACCATGGTACCCACCAAGAAGGCACTGGCTGACGCCGGTCTGTCCGTTTCTCAGGTAGATAAGGTTCTGCTGGTAGGCGGCTCCACCCGTATTCCCGCCGTGCAGGAGGCTGTAAAGAACTTCATCGGCAAGGATCCCTTCAAGGGCATCAACCCCGACGAGTGTGTAGCTATCGGTGCGGCTATCCAGGGCGGCGTTCTGGGCGGCGACGTGAAGGACGTTCTGCTTCTGGACGTTACGCCTCTGTCTCTCGGTATCGAGACGCTGGGCGGCGTATTCAACCGCATCATCGACCGCAATACTACTATCCCCGTAAAGAAGAGCCAGGTGTACTCCACTGCCGCAGACGGTCAGACCTCCGTGGAGATCCACGTTCTGCAGGGTGAAAGAGATATGGCTGCCGGCAACACTACCCTTGGACGCTTTATTCTGGACGGTATCGCACCGGCTCCCCGGGGCGTGCCGCAGATCGAGGTTACCTTTGACATCGACGCCAACGGTATCGTAAACGTTACCGCGCAGGATAAGGGCACCGGCAAGGAACAGCACATCACCATTACTTCTTCTACCAACATGTCCAAGGAGGACATCGACCGTGCCGTAAAGGATGCGGAGAAGTTCGCCGAGGAGGACAAGAAGCAGAAGGAAGCCGTTGAGGTGAAGAACCACGCCGAAAGCATGATCTTCCAGATCGAGAAATCTCTCGGTGAGCTGGGCGATAAGGTGACCGAGGAGGAAAAGGCTCCCGTTCTTGCCGCTGTGGAGAAGCTGAAGGAGACCGTAAAGGGCGGCGATACCGACGCCATCAAGGCAGATACCGAGGCTCTGGAGAAATCCTTCTATCCGCTGGCTGAAAAACTGTATCAGGCCGCACAGGCTGCAGGCGGCGCCGGATTTGATCCGAACGCCAATCCCGGTGCAGGCGCACAGGGCGGCGACGGAACTTACTATAACGCAGATTTCGAGGATAAGAGCGAAAACTGATAAGATTGAAATGTCTTGGCTGGCGAGATTTCCCGATTTTTGCCCTTCTTGGGGCAAAAATGACCGTTTCAGCGGTTAAGAGGAAGCTCGCGGAGGTGCCGCATATATATGCGGCACCTCCATTTGGCGTTTTTCTATTCTCTCCGGAAAGCGGAGAAAGGTGAGTGACAATGGCAGAAACAAAACGTGACTATTATGAGGCACTGGGCATCGATAAATCCGCCGACGAGGCGGCGATAAAAAAAGCATACAGGACGCTGGCGAAGAAGTATCATCCTGATATCAACCCGGGAGATGCGGAGGCGGAGAAAAAGTTTAAGGAAGTAAACGAAGCGTACGCCGTTCTTTCCGATCCGGAAAAGAAAGCCCAGTACGACCAGTTCGGCCACGCCGCCTTTGAAAACGGCGGTATGGGCGGCGGATTTGGCGGCTTCGGCGGCATGGACTTCGATATTTCCGATATTTTCTCCAGCTTCTTTGGCGGCGGCTTCGGCGGCGGCGGAAGCAACCGGCGCGGCCCCGTGCGGGGTGAGGACATCAACGTCCGTGTAACTCTGACCTTTGAGGAAGCGGTGTTCGGTGTCAAGAAAGAGATCTCCTATCAGCGCGTGCAGAAGTGCGGAACCTGTTCCGGCACCGGTGCGGCAAAGGGAACCTCTCCCAAAACCTGTTCCGCCTGCGGCGGATCCGGCCGTGTCCGCGTGCAGCAGCGTACGCCTCTCGGTATCATGCAGACGCAGAAGACCTGTGATGCCTGCCGGGGTGCAGGCAAAATCATTGAAAAGCCCTGTGACGATTGCCGTGGCAGCGGCTATATCCGTGCCACGAAAAAACTGGACGTGACGATTCCTGCCGGTATTGACGACGGTCAGCGGATCGTGCTCAGCGGACAGGGCAGTGACGGACGGGACGGCGGCCCTGCCGGCGACCTTTATATTTACGTAACCGTGAAGCCCCACGCCGTTTTCGAAAGGGAAGGAAACGATATCTACTGCGAGGTGCCGATCTCCTTTACGGAGGCCGCGCTGGGCGCACAGATCGATATTCCCACCCTGGAGGGAACGGAGAAATTCGACATTCCCGAGGGTACCCAGACAGGCACGACCTTCAACCTCCGCCAAAGAGGCGTACCGGTGGTGAATACGAAGAACCGGGGCACTCTGCATATCACCGTGACGGTGGAAGTGCCGAAAAATCTCACCGGAGAACAGAAGGATATTCTCCGCAAATTTGCGGAAAGCTGCGGCGAAGCCAACACCAAGGGGCGCGATAAATTCTTCAAGCGCTTCTTCAAATAAGCGGAGGACAGCATGGAATACGAAACCATTGAAAACTACGAGGATAAAAACTGGATCTGCATCCGCGTGAGCGCAGACAGAGCGCATCTGGATACGCTGACTGCCATCATGAGCATGGTGGATAACGCCCTTATGATCGAGGATTTCTCCGACGTGGAGAAGGAGCTGGACGGTGTGTACGGCGATCTGATCGACGAGGAGCTGCTGGCGCGCGACCGTACCACGGCGGCAGTGTCCGTGTTCGTCCCCGATGAAAAGTCCCCCGCTGAAGCGGAATTTTTCGTCCGTGCCCGCCTGGCGGAATGCGGCATCAAGGCGGAGGTAACTACCGCCGGCGTGTCGGAAGAGGATTGGGCGGATTCCTGGAAAAAATACTACAAGCCCATCAAAACGGGCAACCGTCTGGTGATCGTGCCCGTGTGGGAAACATACGAGGCACAGCCTGGCGAGGTGACGGTGCTGATGGATCCCGGCATGGCCTTCGGTACCGGTACCCACGAGACTACCCGGCTTTGTGCGGCACATCTGGAATCCTACGTGAAGCCCGGCTGCACCGTTCTGGACGTGGGATGCGGCAGCGGTATTCTGGCTATCTGTGCCTCCAAACTGGGGGCGGCATCTGCCTATGCCTGCGATATTGATCCCGTGGCGGTACGGATCGCCGGGGAAAACTGCGTTCTCAACGGAACGGAAAACGTCACCTGCGCCGTGTCCGATCTGCTGAAGGACGTGCCCGCAGGACAGTACGACGTGTGCGTTGCCAATATCGTGGCAGACGTGATCATCCGTATGGCACCGGACATCGGCCGCTTCATGAAAGAGAACGGCGTCCTGATCGTATCCGGTATTATTGAAGAGCGGGCGGACGAGGTGTTGTCCGTGCTTGCGGCGAACGGACTGAAAGTCATTGACGGCAAGCGTGAGAACGGCTGGTATGCCGGCGTTGTGACCAAACGGTAATACAGAAATGAAAAGGAGGTGTTGCAGTTGAAAGTGCAACACCTCCGCGAGCTTTCCCTTGCCCGATACGGCGGTCATTTTTGCCCGTTCCGGGCAAAAAACGGGAAATCTCGCAGCATATTCCTACGGAATTTCAAGTTTTTGCGTCTCTGCCGCAAAAACTTGGGGCTGTCGCATCTAAATGCGACAGCCCCTTTTTTTGTATGCAAACGGTGCTTTTTCGAGGATTTCGGAAAAAGAATGCAGGAGTTTTACAAAAAAAATTGACAAACGGGCACAAATATAGTATAATATTATGGTATCATAACAGGATTGTGTCCGAAACCTGGAACTTGTCCGCAGGACGCAGCGTCTGTTAATCAACGTATTGTATGTTTGTGCGGCACATCACTTGTATTTGCCGCCTATTCTTAAAAAATCGAAAAGGAGCGGTTCGCTTTGGCGAACGGGGCTGAAATGGTTATGGCGAAGGAAAAAATGCTTAAAAAATCGAAAACCGGCAAACAAGTACTGTCCGGAGGTGCAAAAACAAGCAGCAATGTAGCTGCAGGACGGATGGCGATCATGATCCTTACGGATATCGTGGCTATCTGCATCCTGAGCGCTTTGCAGAGCAGCGGGCAGCGTGAACTGCAGTTCTATGAAAACTGGCTGTTGCCTCTGACGGTGGCGTTCGGCGTTCTGACGCTGGCGGCGGTGATCTATCAAACGGTGGTTATCGTAAAGAAAGTGGATACTTCCGGTCATTACGTTACGCCTGCAATGATTCTGTGCGTCGTACTGTTTGCGTTTATCGCCTGCCTTTTGTACAGCCGGCTGATTCCAACGACGATCATGATTGCCTCCGTTGTGTCTACCGTTCTGTTCGTGGTGTACTGCCTGTACGTGCACGTTTTCTACCGCTGAGCGTCTCATCGCAGTGATTTGACCAAAAAAACAGTCGGAATTTAGAAAAAACATAGAAAAAACTATTGAAAAAATACAAAAAATACTGTAGAATATAGTATAGTATATACAACTGGCGAAGCGTTTGTACCGATTTTGTATGTTGAATTGTTGAAAGGAGGCGCCTTATGTCGAGCCGTCTTTTTCAGGGAATCATCCACCAGATGCGCGACACGATTGACCGTGTGACCGGCGTTATTGACGAAAACGGCGTAATTATCGCTTGCAGCGAACTTGTGAAGATCGGAGAAATGAAGCCGGGGGTGCGCGACGAGCTTTCGTACACTGCGGAGGCGGTTACCATCGGCGGCGTTACTTACCGTCCCATTTCCATGGATGCAAAATGGGAATATATCGTATTTGTGGAGGGCGAGGATAAACTGGCGGACAAGATCGCCACGATCCTTTCCGTTACCTTTGCCAATATCAAGAACCTCTACGACGAGAAATACGATAAGAGTTCTTTCATCAAGAACATTATCCTCGACAATATCCTGCCTTCCGATATCTACATCAAGAGCAAGGAACTGCATTTCAGTACGGAAGAGGTGCGGGTCGTATTTCTGATCAAATTCCATACCAAGGGCGAGGCACTTCCCTTCGATATGGTGCAGAACATCTTCCCGGACAAAAATAAGGATTACGTAATCAGCGTGGGCGAGCAGGACATCGTCCTCGTGAAGGAAGTCAAGCCAAACTCCCCCGTGAAGGAGATCGAAAAACTGGCGAAATCCATTGCGGATACCCTCAATTCCGAGTTCTTCACCAAGGTATCCATCGGTATCGGCAAGCCGGTTGATAACATCAAGGATCTGGCACGCTCCTATAAGGAAGCCCAGGTGGCGCTGGAAGTGGGCAAGGTCTTTGATACGGAAAAGGATATCATCAGCTATGAAAATCTGGGTATCGGCCGTCTGATCTATCAGCTGCCTACCACCCTGTGCGAGATGTTTTTGCAGGAAGTATTCAAGAACGGCTCACTGGAATCGCTGGACCGTGAAACGCTGATGACCATTCAGTGCTTCTTTGAGAATAACCTGAACGTGTCGGAAACCTCCCGGAAGCTGTTCGTGCACCGCAATACACTGGTGTATCGACTGGAGAAGATCCGCAAGCTGACCGGTCTGGACCTCCGTGAGTTTGACCACGCCATTACCTTTAAGGTGGCGCTGATGGTAAAACGGTATTTGACGACGAAGCCTACAAAATTCTGATAGCCGGTGCGGCTGCTGTGACAGCATAAGCATTTGACATCGTATGAAGGACAAAGGGAACTGCGCTGGGATTGAAGCTGCTGCCTTGGGCGGCATCGCTCCCCCCGGCGCATTCCCTTGCCATGTTTTTAGTGGAATTTTTTCGCGGAAGGTTTTTCGGTCTTCCGTGTCGGAAAATCTGTTTTAAGCCCGTTTTTTTAATTAAAATGTGACTGAAGGATATTATGATTACATTCAAAAACGTACGCAAATCGTATCCCAACGGTACGGTGGCACTGGACGGTATCAACCTGCAGGTGGAGGACGGCGAATTCGTATTTATCGTCGGCCATTCCGGTGCAGGAAAGACCACCATGATGAAGCTTTTGCTCCGTGAGGAGAAAGCAACCTCTGGCTCCATCGTGGTGGGAGATTATAATCTTTCCAAAATATCTTCGTTCCGCGTGCCCTATTACCGGCGCGAACTGGGCGTGGTGTTTCAGGATTTCCGCCTGTTCCCCAACAAAACCGTGTTTGAAAACGTGGCGTTTGCCATGCGCGTGGTAGGCACTCCCAATAAGATGATAAAGCGGCGCGTCCCCGCCATTCTGCACACGGTGAACCTGGCGGATAAGCAGAACTGCTTCCCCAGCCAACTTTCCGGCGGTGAGCAGCAGCGGGTGGCTCTGGCGCGGGCTCTTGCCAATAATCCCAAGATCATTATTGCGGACGAGCCTACCGGCAACATCGATCCGCAGATGAGCCTGGAGATCATGAACCTTCTGGTGAAGATCAATAAACTGGGGAAAACGGTAATCGTCGTTACCCACGAGAAAAATCTGGTGGATTACTATAAACAGCGCGTCGTTACCATCCAGGACGGCAAGATCGCAGACGATCACGTGGGAGGAATGTTCGAATGAAAAGATACAGTTTGTTTTATTTCATCGGGCAGAGCTTTCAGGGGATTTTCCGAAACGGCGTGATGTCCTTTGCCTCCATTGCGGTTCTGATGAGCTGCCTCGTCGTTCTCGGCGGATTTGCTCTGCTTGTGTATAATATCGACGTGAATCTGGAAGAATTCGGCCTAATGAACGAGATCGTGGTCTTCGTGGACCGCGATGCCAGCGAGGAGAAAATACAGCAGATCGAAGCGGAGATCCGCGCGCTGGACAATGTGGCGTCCGTCACCCGGACCACGAAAGCCCAGGCACTGGAAAGCATGCGGGCACAGTCGGAAGAGTATGCCCACCTTTATGAGGATATTAACGAGACCAACAACCCCCTTACCGATTCCTTTACCATCGTGTACGAGGATAACGACCGGGTGGTTACGCTGGCGTACCGCCTGGGGCAGATCGAAGGCGTGCGTAAGGTAAATAACCGGCTGGATCTGGCAGTTACCATGTCCAACTTCAAAAGCGGTGTTCTGCTGATCTTTACCTGGTTTCTGATCATCCTGTTTGTCGTCAGCCTTTTCGTCATCATCAATACCATCAAGCTGTCCGTGTTCTCCCGCCGCAGTGAGATCAGCATCATGCGGTACGTGGGTGCTACCGGCTGGTTTATTACCCTGCCGTTCCTCTTTGAGGGTGTTATCATCGGACTTGTGTCCAGCGTGACCGCCTTCTTTGTGGAGATCTATTTCTACCACTACATAGAGGGCATGGTAATGAGCGATCTGCAGATGATCTCCATTGTATCGTCTTCCGCCGTGCAGATGCCCCTGCTTTGGGCGTTCCTTGCCATCGGCGTTCTTGCCGGTGTTATTGGCTCCAGTATTTCTTTGGGCAAGTATCTGAAAGCGTAAGGAGGATTCCCGTGATTTCTACTGAAAAAAGAAAAAGAGGTTTCTGGCAGCGCATCGTGTCCTTGAGCCTTGCGCTTGTGCTGGGTGCTTCGTCCGTTCTGTTTTACGGAAGCACAGATATATCGGCGGCTCAGACGGGACTTACCGACGCCACTGTGCAGAAGTACGAGGAGCAGTTGGCGGCACTGGCAAAAGAGCAGAAAGCAATTCTGAATAATCTTTCCAGTCTGCGTTCCAGCCAGGCATCCTGGCAGGAGCAGAAAACCGCCATCGACGGCTATCTGAATACCACGGAAAGAAAGATGGAAGCGGCGCAGACGCTTTCTGCCGAACTGCGTGCGCAGATCGAAGCCACCCAGGCGGAGATCGATGCAACGCGCTCCGAATACAACCGTGCGTACGAGCAGTTTTTGCAGGAAATGGTCATTTCCTACGAAGAGGGCGAAGCCTCCTATCTCGGTTTGATCCTGGGTGCAGACAGCCTCGGCGATTTCCTTTCCCGGATGGAGCAGATCAGCAGCCTTATGGAGTTCAAAAAGAACGTCATGGAGACGCTGGATATAAAGCGGGCCGAACTGGAAACGAAGGAGGCCGAGCTGAGCGCCAAACTGGCCGTACAGACAGAAACCCTTCAGCAGTTGGAACTGGACAAGATCTCTTACGAAAAAGAGGCGAATGCGGCCATCGCCCGCATCGCTGAACTTGAGAAAAACGAAAGTGCCGCTTTGAAGCTGTATTATGCCAACAAGGCTGAAGAGGATAAACTGGATAAGGAGCTGGAGGAGTACCTTCTGGAACTGCAGCGGAAGAATCAGGGGTCACTGGAAGCCGGCGAATGGCTTTGGCCTATCCCGCTGACGGCGGAGCAGTACTGTTCGTCCGTGTACGGATGGCGTATGCTTTGGGGTGCGTGGGACTTCCATCGCGGCTGGGATATTGCCTGCTGGCTCGGTACGGATATCCGTGCCTCCAAATCCGGTACGGTGGTTATTTCCACCTATCACAGCAGTTACGGAAACTACGTGGTCATTGATCACGGCGGCGGCGTTTCTACCGTGTACGCCCACGCTTCCAAACTGCTGGTTGCCAAAGGCGATAAAGTGCAGAAGGGCGACGTGATTGCCAAGGTGGGTACCACGGGCAGTTCTACCGGTTATCATCTTCACTTTGAATTCCGCAAGGACGGTAAGTATGACGATCCGTTCAACTATATTCCGAAGCCGCCGATTACGGTGGGCGCTTCCCGGTATTCCAAGTGGTAATTTCATAAAACCGGGACAATTTGCATATCTTATAGTATGCCGGCGGCCTGTGCCGGCAGAAACGGGAGTATCATGAAAAAGAAAATATCCGTAGGCGTATCCGTGCTTCTTATTCTGGCGGCGGTACTGCTTACGTTTCAGCTGACAAACGTGCTGCTGTCGCAGAAGTACAAGATGCAGCTGTCGGCCGCTTACGAGGACGTGGCAAAGTACGATAAGCTTCTGCAGGTGGATTCCCTTTTCCGCTCATTGTACGTGGAAGATATTGACGAAACCGCACTGATGGACGGTATTCTGCAGGGATACGTGTACGGCAGCGGCGACAGATACGCCGCCTATTATCCGGCGGAAGAGTTTCAGTCGTATATGGAAAGCCTGCAGGGTGATATGCAGGGCGTGGGCATCCACGTGATCTATAACGCCGATTATAACGCCATCGAGATCATAAACGTCATGCCCGATTCCCCGGCACTGGAGGCCGGCGTGGAGCCGGGAGATATGATCGTCTACGTGGGTGTGGGCGATGAGGCGGAATCGGTGGCGGAGCTGGGATACTACGGTGCACTTTCCAAGCTGCAGGGCAAGGCGGGCACCATGGCGGAGTTTACCGTTGCCCGCGGTGCACATTACGCCGAAACGGTGGAGTTTTCCATCCTGCGGGGCTACGTGACCGAGCAGACGGTGATGCACCGCGTCTATGAAGCGGATCCGACCGTGGGTATCGTGAAGATCACCAGTTTTGATATGGCAACGCCGGAGCAGTTCTTTGCGGCAGTGGAATCCCTGCTTGCCGGAGGATGCGACAAACTCGTGCTGGACGTTCGCTATAATCCCGGCGGTGAGCTCACCTCCATTTGCGAGGTGCTGGATTACCTTCTGCCCGAAGGTCCGGTGATCCGCACGGTGGATAAGACCGGCAAGGAAGAAACGATCTATACGTCCGATAAAAAAGAGTTGAACGTGCCTATGGCGGTGCTGGTAAACGGCTCTACTGCCAGTGCGGGCGAGTTGTTCTGCTCCGCTTTGCAGGACTATGATAAAGCCACCATCGTGGGTACGGTTACCTACGGTAAAGGGTGCATGCAGACCATCCGGCAGCTTCCCGACGGCAGCGGCCTTTCCGTTACCTATCGGTACTACTGCCCGCCGTTCTCCGGAAATTACGACGGCATCGGCGTGCAGCCGGACGTGACGGTGGAACTGGATGAAGCCCTTGCGGACAAAAACATCTATAAAATCACCGATGCGGAGGACAATCAGATCCACGCAGCGGTTGAAGCGGTATACGCTCTGGCAAACTCATAATATCATTTGACTTACGCATCACCTGATGCACGAAGAAAGGGAATACCAATGGAAAACGAAAAGAAGACCCTCTATACGGAAGAGGGGTATAAGAACCTGGTGGAGGAGCTCCGCTATCTGAAAGACGTGCGGATCCCGGAAATCAAGGTGGCCATCGCAGATGCTCGTGCCTTCGGCGATCTGTCTGAGAACAGTGAGTATGACGAGGCGAAAAACGAGCAGGCAAAGGTGGTTACTCGCATTGCCGAGCTGGAAAAACTCTTGAACGAGGCGGAGATCATCGACGAGAGCGAGATCAAAGCAGACGTTGTGAACCTTGGCTCCGTGGTAAAGGTGTACGATTCCGATATGGATGAGGAAGTGGAGTACAGCATCGTAGGCTCCAACGAGGCAAATCCCCTGCAGGGCAGAATTTCCGACCAGAGCCCCATCGGCTCTGCCATGATCGGTGCGAAGGTGGGCGAAGAGGTAACGGTTTCGGCTCCGT
Source organism: Eubacteriales bacterium (assembly GCA_045544955.1). Taxonomy (GTDB): domain Bacteria; phylum Bacillota; class Clostridia; order Oscillospirales; family CAG-272; genus SIG701. The sequence continues at coordinate 1,797 of JAZPZY010000064.1, read as the reverse complement.
TCGGTGAATATAAGATCAAAATTCTTTCCGTTACCCGTGCGAAAAACTGATTGCATGCCTACGCATGCTTGACATTTGACAGAAAGGACGTACTCCCACAGCGGAGTGATAAAAACGATGGCAGAGAATGAACGCAACAACGTGCCCGTACAGGAAACCGAGGCACAGCTTAGTGAGATCCTTCAGATCCGCCGTGATAAGCTGAAAGCACTGCAGGACGCAGGACAGGATCCGTTCCAGATCACCAAATACGACGTGACGAATCACGCCGAGGAGATTAAAGCACAGTACGACGCCCTGGAGGGAAAAGAAGTCTCCGTGGCCGGTCGCCTTATGTCCAAGCGTATCATGGGCAAGGCTTCCTTTGCTCACGTGCAGGATCTTTCCGGCACGATCCAGATCTACGTTGCCCGTGATACCTTAGGCGAAGAACCCTACGCTGAGTTCAAAAAGTACGACATCGGTGATATCGTAGGCGTGGTGGGCACGGTGTTCAAAACCAAAACCGGCGAGATCTCGCTCCATGCGGAAAAAACGACGCTGCTCACCAAGAGCCTGAAGCCCTTGCCGGAAAAGTTCCACGGCCTTACCAACGTGGATATCCGCTACCGCCAGCGGTACGTGGATCTGATCACCAATCCCGAGGCAAAGGATACCTTTATCAAGCGTTCTAAGATCATCAGCACCATCCGCCGTTTTCTGGACGCACAGGGCTTTATGGAAGTGGAAACGCCCATGCTGGTTTCCAATGCCGGCGGTGCCGCTGCCCGTCCCTTTGAAACCCACTTCAACGCACTGGACGAGGATTTCAAACTCCGTATTTCGCTGGAGCTGTATCTGAAACGCCTGATCGTAGGCGGTCTGGAGCGTGTGTACGAAATCGGCCGCGTGTTCCGCAACGAGGGACTGGATACCCGCCATAACCCCGAATTCACGCTCATGGAGCTGTATCAGGCCTACACCGATTACCACGGCATGATGGATCTGACGGAGAATATGTTCCGTTACGTGGCCGAACAGGTGCTTGGCTCTACCAAGATCAGCTATAACGGCGTGGAGATGGATCTGGGCAAGCCCTTTGCACGCATCACCATGGTGGATGCCGTGAAGCAGTATTCCGGCGTGGATTTCAAAGAGATCCATACGCTGGAGGAGGCACGTGCCGCCGCAGACGCACACCACGTGGAATACGAGGATCGCCATACGAAGGGTGATATTCTGAATCTGTTCTTCGAGACGTTCGTTGAGGAGCATCTGGTACAGCCCACGTTCGTTATGGATCATCCCGTGGAGATCTCGCCTCTGACCAAGAGAAAGCCCAGCGATCCCGATTACGTGGAGCGTTTTGAGTTCTTCATGAACGGCTGGGAAATGGCAAACGCTTACTCCGAATTGAACGATCCCATCGATCAGAGAGAGCGTTTCAAGGCACAGGAAGAACAGTTTGCTGCCGGTGATGAGGAAGCCAACCATACGGACGAAGACTTTTTGAACGCTTTGGAGATCGGTATGCCGCCCACAGGCGGTATCGGCTACGGTATCGACCGTATGTGCATGCTGTTTACGGATTCCGCCGCCATCCGCGACGTGCTTCTGTTCCCCACAATGAAGACGCTGGATTAAAAATCAAAGGACTATGACTGAAAAGTCATAGTCCTTTTTTGTATTATGAAAACCCCGCCATAGTGGCGGGGTTCAAAAGAGGCTATAGCCGGTGAGCAGAAAGCAAATAAAAATTCAGCGTAGAATGATCTTGTGTCAAAGGCTCCCTTGTGTAAAGGGAGCTGTCAGCGAAGC
>JAZPZY010000063.1:0-35305 GCA_045544955.1 Eubacteriales bacterium | reverse complement strand
GCGGACTCACGTCCCGGGCCGGGGCCCTTTACGAATACTTCGACGGTCTTCATGCCGTGATCCACGGCAATCTTTGCGGCAGTCTCAGCAGCGGTCTGTGCAGCGTACGGGGTGGACTTACGGGAGCCCTTGAAGCCCATTTCGCCGGCAGATGCCCAGCTGATGGCGTTGCCTGCAACGTCGGTGATCGTTACGATCGTGTTATTGAAGGTGGAGCTGATATGAGCCGTGCCCTTCTCAACGTTTTTGCGCTCGCGGCGCTTTTTGATTACTTTCTTACCGTTGTTAGCAGCCATTGACTTTGCTCACTCCTTTTACTTCTTCTTGTTTGCGATCGTCTTAGCAGGACCTTTTCTGGTTCTTGCGTTGGTCTTGGTGCGCTGTCCGCGAACCGGAAGTCCCTTTCTGTGACGGATACCGCGGTAGCAGTTCGTCTCAACGAGGCGCTTGATGTTCATACCAACTTCACGGCGGAGTTCACCCTCCACGGTGTAGTTGTTTTCGATCTCATCACGGAGCTTGGCGATGTCGTCCTCGGTCAGATCCTTTGCACGGGTATCAGGATTGATACCAGTTTTTGCCAGGATGTCCTTGGAGCTCTTCAGACCGATTCCGTAGATGTAGGTCAGTGCGATCTCAACGCGCTTGGAATTCGGAATATCAACACCGGATATACGAGCCATTGATTATTTCACCTCTTTTTGGTAATATAGGGGTTTGGGGCTTTCTTATTAGCCCTGTCTCTGCTTGTGCTTCGGATTCTCGCAGATGACCATTACGTGGCCGTGACGCTTGATTACCTTGCACTTGTCGCAGATTTTCTTTACGGAAGGCTTTACTTTCAAAGTTTCTACCACCTTTCAGAAATATGCGCGTCAGCTTTACTTGCTGCGCCAGGTGATTCTGCCTTTCGTGGGGTCATAGATCGAAACCTCGACCGTGACCTTGTCGCCAAGCAGGATCCTGATATAGTTCATGCGGAGTTTGCCGGAGATATGAGCTGTTACGATCATATCGTTGGGCAGCTTGACTTTGAAGGTCGCATTGGGGAGTACCTCAACGACGGTACCTTCAAACTCCATTACGTCATCTTTCGACAGAAAAATCTCCTCCTCTCAATCATCCGCTGTGCGGATGCGGGGCCGTCAGACCTCAGTCAGCAGGATGGGGCCGTCCGCCGTCAGAGCCACCGTGTGCTCGTAGTGGGCGGAAAGGGACCCGTCCGTTGTTTTCACCGTCCATCCGTCCGACAGGACTTTTACGTCGGATTTTCCGACATTCACCATCGGTTCGATGGCGATCGTCATGCCGTGGCAGAGGCGGACACCGCGGCCTGCGGTTCCGTAGTTCGGGACGTTCGGATCCTCGTGAAGATCGTGACCGATGCCGTGACCGACGAATTTCTTCACAGTGGAGTATCCCATCTTCGTGACGTGGCCGTCGATTGCCGCACCGATGTCGCCGAGGCGGGCACCGGCAACGGCCGCAGCCGCAACGCCGAGACGGAAGCTTTCCTTTGTGACTTCGATCAGGCGGAGCGCCTCATCCGACACACGGCCTACGGGGAACGTGTTTGCACAGTCGCCGTGGAAACCGCCGATGAAAGCACCCACATCAATCTTGACGATATCGCCCTCCTTCAGCACCCGTTTTTTGGACGGGATACCGTGGATGACCTCGTCGTTAATGCTGATACACGCGCTTCCGGGGAAGCCGCCGTAGCCGAGGAACGAAGGTTTTGCGCCGCATTTTTCGATGTAATGGCGGATAGCGTCGTCCAGTTGCTTGGTCGTAACGCCCTCACGCACCATTTCACCGGCAATCGCCAGTGCTTCACCGGTAATACGGCCTGCCGTTTTCATCAGCCGGATCTGGTCCGGGTTCTTCACAAAAATCATGTTTACGCCTTGGATTCTTCGTAGAATTTATTATGCGAGCCCGAGGGCGGCAAAGGTAAGTGCCGTTGTGTCCTCGAGTTTTTCCTGCCCTTCCACGGTCTTGAGAAGACCTTTCCGGGCATAGAAATCTTTGAGCGGTTCCGTCTCGTTATGGTAGACGGTCAGACGGCTCTGCACCACGGTCGGATCGTCGTCGGCACGGATCGTAAGATCCTCACCGCAGACGCCGCACTTGTCGCCGGCGGGGGAGGGATTGGACTGCACGTGGTAGGTTGCACCGCATGCTTTGCACACGCGGCGGCCGCCCATGCGTGCCACAATCCGCGCATCATCCACTTCGATGCTGAGAACGTCGGTAATGCCTGCGTTCATCTGCTCCAAAGCTTCCGCCTGGGGAACGGTGCGGGGGAATCCGTCCAGGATAAATCCGCCCTTGCAGTCGTCCTTCTGCAGCCGGTCACGGATGATACCGATCACGACGTCGTCGGGGACGAGAGCACCGCGCTCAATAAAGGATTTCGCCAGGGTACCCATCTCGGTACCGGCTGCGATCGCCTCGCGGATGATCGCGCCGGTAGAGATTGTCGGAATGTTGGCTGCGGCGGCGATCTTCTCCGCCTGCGTACCTTTTCCGGCGCCGGGGGCGCCCAGGAGAATAAGTCTGATATTACGGTTCATGTTCCATACCTCGCTTCGGAATCTTGGTTTCGCGAGAGATGAATCCGGGACGGAATCACTCAAGGAAGCCCTTGTAGTGACGCATCGTCATCTGGGACTCAATCTCGCGTACGGTTTCAAGGATGACACCAACAACGATGATAATGGAGTTGCCGCTGAAGGCAAGAGCGCTCATCTGGTTACCGGAAATGATGTTTGCGATCATCGGAACGATAGCGATGATGCCGAGCATGATCGCACCGATCAGAACGATACGGTTCACAATTCGGGTAATATAATCAGCGGTGGGCTTGCCGGGGCGGATGCCAGGGATAAAGCCGCCGTTCTTCTTCAGATTATTGGCGATCTCGATGGGGTTGAAGGAGATTGCCGCATAGAAGTATGCGAAAGCAATAATCAGAACGAAAGTCAACAGGGCATAGAACCAGGAACCTGCACCAAACAGGCTGATGACTTTCTGCCAGAAAGAACCATCCTTCGGAGGGAAGAACATAGCGATAGTTGCGGGGATCGTGATGATGGAGTTTGCAAAGATGATCGGCATAACGCCCGTCATGGTCAGCTTGATAGGCAGATTGGAGGACTGACCGCCATACTGCTTACGGCCGACAACCTTCTTTGCATACTGTACCGGCAGGCGGCGTTCGCTATCGTGCATGAAGATAACGAATACGACCATACCAAGACCGATAATGAGGGAAACAGCGGCGATGATCGGACCTTTAACGGTACCGGAGGTGATATAATTCCAGATGGAACCCACCAGGGCCGGACCGCTGGAAACGATATTGGCAAGAAGGATCATGGAGATACCGTTGCCGATGCCGAACTCGTTGACTTTTTCAGCCAGCCACATTACGAGAGACGAACCTGCGCAGTAGCAGGAAACGATAACGACTGCAGCAAAGAAACTATCGTCTACGAGAGCGCCGTTGTTCTTAAGGAGCATATAGTAACCGATTGCCGTGATAAGAGCAAGGCCTACGGTTACGTAGCGGGTGATCTGCGTGATCTTCTTCTGACCGTCCTGACCGTCCTTTGCCAGTTTTTCCAGGGCAGGGATGGCGATCGTCAGAAGCTGCATCACGATAGAAGAGGTGATATAGGGGGATACGCCGAGCGCGAAAAGTGTTGCCTGCGAAAATGCATTACCGGACAGAAGGTTCAGGTACTGGAAGATACCTTCCGAAAACATATCGATGCTTTCCAGCACGTTCGAACTCAGATACGGGATCGGGATCGCAACACCGACGCGATACAGAAGAATGATCAGAAGCGTGAAAAGAATCTTCTTACGCAAATCGGCGATCTTCCATGCATTTGCCAGAGTCTTAAACACTTAAATCACCTCGGTCTTTCCGCCAGCCGCTTCTATCTTTTCCTTTGCGGTTGCAGAAAAGATCTTGGCTTCAACAGTGAGTTTCTTGGTAATCTCGCCGTTGCCCAGCACTTTGAGACCGTCCAGAGCCTTGGTTACAAGGCCGGCGTTCATAAGAGCTGCAAGGTTGATTACGTCACCGTCGTTAAACTTGTTCAGATCGCTGACATTCACGATTGCGTAATGCTTTGCGAACTTGTTGTTGAAACCTCTCTTGGGAAGTTTTCTGTAAAGCGGAATCTGACCGCCTTCAAAACCGGGACGTACGCCGCCGCCGGAGCGGGCGTTCTGACCCTTGTGGCCCTTACCTGCGGTTTTACCGTTGCCGGATCCGGGGCCTCTGCCTTTACGCCAGGCAGGCTTTACGGAGCCTTCTGCCGGTGAAAGTTCATGGAGCTTCATGGTTTAGTCCTCCTTCTATAATTTCGATTATTGGATATTGCGGGGTCCGGAGGGCTTTACGCCTTCTCCACAGACACAAGATGTGCAAGGATTTTCACCTTGCCGGCGAGAACTGCGGAGTCCTCGTGAACGATCACGTCGTTAATCTTGCGGAGACCGAGGGAAGCTGCCGTAGCCTTCTGATTCGGCTTTGCACCGATCAGGCTCTTCTTAAGAGTTACTTTTACCATTTCCATTGCGTACCTCCTCAGCCGATGACCTTATCCGCATCGATGCCGCGGGTCTTTGCAACCTGCTCTACGGTACGGAGGTCCTTCAGTGCTTCAAACGTAGCCTTAACAACGTTCGTGGGGTTATTGGAACGGAGGCTCTTTGCACGGATGTTCTTGATACCGGCAAGCTCTACAACGGCACGAACCGTCTTACCTGCGATAATACCGGTACCTTCAGCAGCCGGCTTCAGCAGAACGGAGCCTGCACCGTACTGGCCGAGAACATCGTGGGGAATCGTGGTACCCTTCAGGGAAACCTCGATCATATTTTTCTTTGCGTCTTCGATACCTTTGCGGATTGCTTCCGGTACCTCGGCTGCTTTGCCGAGACCGTAGCCAACGTGACCGTTGCCGTCGCCCACAACCATCAGAGCTGCGAAACGGGCAACACGACCACCTTTTACCGTTTTAGACACACGGTTTACGACGACGAGCTTTTCCTGAAGCTCCAGCGTCGACGGGTCAAATCTCTTTGCCATTCTAATTTCTCCTAATGAATTGAATGAAATGTTTAACTGCGGAATTAAACAGTGTACAAACCGGATTTCCGGCGGGTTTCACGGGTTTCTGAAATCAGAATTTCAGACCGCCCTCGCGAGCACCCTCTGCCAGCTCCGATACACGTCCATGATAGATATAACCGCCGCGGTCAAAAACGACCACTTCGATACCTTTTGCTTTTGCACGCTCTGCGATGGTCATGCCGACCTTCTTGGCAGCTTCCTTGTTGGAGCCAATGCCCTCAAAACCGGCTTCGTTGGAAGCGGCGGAGACAAGGGTCTTGCCCTGCACGTCGTCAATGATCTGTGCATAGATGTGCTTGTTGGAACGGAACACAGCAAGACGCGGACGATCTGCGGTACCGTTGATCTTGGAACGTACGCGAAGATGTCTCTTGAGGCGCTGCTGGTTCTTATCTTTCTTTGCGACCATAACTTACGTCTCCTTTCTTTATTTACCGGCCTTACCAGACTTACGGCGGATGCGCTCGTAATCGTACTTAACGCCCTTGCCCAGGTACGGCTCCGGCGGTCTCTTGGAGCGGATCTCCGCTGCGATCTGACCAACCTTCTGCTTATCTGCACCCTTTACGATGACGGTGTTGGAATCCGGAACGTCGAAGGTTACGAATTCGGACTCGTCAAAGGTGATGGGGTGAGAGTGACCCAGGTTCAGCGTGAGCGTCTTACCGGACTTCTGTGCACGGTAGCCAACGCCGTTGATCTCCAGCTTCTTCTGGAAGCCGTCGGTTACGCCGATGACCATGTCAGCGAGAAGTGCGCGGGTAGTGCCGTGGAGAGAACGAACCTCGCGGTTATCGTTCGGACGGGTTACGGTCAGGGAGCCATCCTTGTTTTCAATCGTCAGAGCGGCGTTGAAGGTATAGGAAAGCGTGCCCTTGGGGCCCTTTACAGTGACTGCGTTGCCTGCATCTACCGTTACGGTTACGCCTGCAGGGATAGCAATCGGTTCTTTACCAATTCTTGACATTGTTCTCTCTCCTTTCCCTTACCAGACAAAGGCGAGAATCTCGCCGCCGACTTTTTCGCGTCTTGCAGTTTTGTCGGTCATGATGCCCTTAGAAGTAGATACGATGGCGATGCCGAGGCCGTTCATAACCTTGGGCATGTCCTCGTAGTTGGAGTAAATACGGAGACCGGGCTTGGAAACGCGGCGGAGACCGTGAATTACCTTCTGCTTGCCAGCCTCATACTTCAGGGTAATACGGATGAGACCCTGCTTGCCGTCCTCGATTACCTGAACGCCCTTGATGTAGCCCTCAGCGAGGAGAATGTCGGCAATAGCCTTCTTCATGTTGGAAGCGGGGATGTCTACCGTTTCATGCTTTGCGTTGCTTGCATTGCGAACGCGGGTCAGCATATCGGCGATAACGTCTGATATCTGCATAATCTTTTTCCTCCTGTCATGCAAGTACATAATTTCTTGCTGCCGTACTCTTCGTACGGCCGCTCACCGGTGGTTAAACCGCTGTCCGGTTTCCTTCCGGTGCGGAACTCTTAAAGCCGGCGCCTGCCGGCGGGATAACGAACCTTGATTACCAGCTTGCCTTTTTGACGCCGGGAATCTCGCCCTTGTATGCAAGCTCACGGAAGCAGATACGGCAGATACCGTACTTGCGGAGGTAAGCGTGCGGACGACCGCAGATCTTGCAGCGATTGTACTCACGGGTGGAGAACTTCGCCGGAGCCTGCTGTTTCAGGACCATAGCCTTCTTTGCCATATTTCAAATCCTCCCCTTATTTAGCGAACGGAGCGCCCATCAGAGACAAAAGCTCTTTGGCCTCAGCGTCTGTGGTTGCGGTGGTGACAAATGCGATATCCATACCGCGGATCTTGTCTACCTTATCGTACTCGATTTCGGGGAAAATGAGCTGCTCCTTCAGGCCGAGGGAGTAGTTGCCGCGGCCGTCGAAAGCGTCGGGATTGATACCCTTGAAGTCACGAACGCGGGGCAGAGAGAAGTTGAAGAGTCTGTCGATAAACTCGTACATTCTCTCACCGCGGAGGGTGACCTTTACGCCGATCTTCATGCCCTGACGGAGCTTGAAGTTTGCGACGGATTTCTTTGCGAAGGTGGGAACCGGCTTCTGTCCGGAGATGAGGGTAAGATCCTCGATGATGCTGTCGATAACCTTGGAGTTTTCCTTGGCATCGCCGGCGCCAACGTTGATTACGATCTTATCCAGCTTCGGGATCTGCATGACGCTCTTGTACTCGAACTTCTTCATGAGAGCCGGAGCTACTTCTTCTTTGTAAAGTTTCTGAAGTCTTGCTGCCATCTTACAACCTCCGCTTACAGTGCGGCGCCGCATTTGGCGCAGACACGGATTTTCTTGTCGCCGTCAATCTTGTGAGCGACACGGGTGGGTTTGCCGCACTTCTCGCAGAAAATCTGCACCTTGGAGGCATACAGAGCACCTTCGGTCTCTACGATGCCGCCCTGCTGCTGCTGATTTCTGGGCTTTACGTGCTTCTTTACTACGTTTACACCCTCAACGATGACCTTACCCTCTTTAGGGGAGGTCGCAATTACCTTGCCCTTAGCACCCTTGGAGTTACCGGAGATAACGATGACAAGGTCGTCTTTCTTAACGTGCATTTTGTTTGCCATTTCGTCGTTTCCTCCTTACAGTACTTCCGGTGCCAGGGACAGGATCTTCGTGAAGTCGTTCTCGCGCAGTTCGCGCGCAACAGGCCCGAAGATACGGGTGCCCTTGGGGTTTTTATCTTCTCCGACAATAACAGCTGCGTTCTCGTCGAACTTAATATAGGATCCGTCTGCACGGCGGAGTCCAGATACGCTGCGGACGATTACAGCCTTTACGACATCGCCTTTTTTCACAACACCGCCCGGTGCAGCCTTTTTCACTGCACACACAACGATGTCACCGATGTTCGCATACCGTCTTCCGGTGCCGCCCAGCACGCGAATGCACATAAGCTCTTTCGCGCCGGTGTTGTCGGCTACCGTCATCAATGACTGCTGCTGAATCACTTGAGCAAGTCCTCCTGTTTTTGATTTGTCGTACGTTCTTTGACGTACCGGATTGAGGATACCTTATTTCGCCTTCTCGATGATCTGGACGAGTCTCCAGCGGATCGTCTTGGAAAGCGGTCTGGTTTCCATTACTTCTACGGTATCACCAATGCCGCACTGATTCTCTTCGTCACGAACGTGAATCTTGGTGGTGCGCTTGATGATCTTGCCGTAGGTGGGGTGCTTTACATTGTCAGCGATGGCAACAACGATGCACTTGTCCATCTTGTCGCTCACGACCTTGCCCACTCTGGTCTTTCTCAGATTACGGGTTTCTTCCATTTCTCAGTACCCCCTTATGCGTTCTTCTTCTCGCGGATGACGGTCATCACGCGAGCGATGTCGCGCTTTACGTCTGCGATCTTGTGGGGGTTATCGAGCTGATTGATTGCGTGCTGAAAACGGAGGTTGAAGAGTTCGCCCTTCAGCTCTTTCAGCTTTGCATCAAGCTCTACTTCCGTCATATTCTTGATTTCCGTAGCCTTCACAGCTTAGCCCTCCACTTCTTTGTTCAGTTGCTCCCGCGTTACGAAGCGGCACTTGATCGGGAGCTTGTGCATTGCAAGACGCATTGCTTCTTTTGCGATATCCTCATTGATCTCGCCCATCTCGAACATTACGCGGCCGGGTTTTACAACGGCTACCCAATATTCGGGAGAACCCTTACCGGAACCCATTCGGGTTTCAGCCGGCTTCTCGGTGATCGGCTTATCGGGGAAGATTTTGATCCAGACTTTACCGCCACGCTTCGTGTAACGGGTCATTGCGATACGGGCTGCCTCGATCTGGTTGCTGGTGATCCATGCGGGTTCCATTGCAACGAGACCGTACATACCGTTGGTAATCTTGTTGCCGCGGGATGCGCGACCTTTCAGACGTCCGCGCTGGACACGTCTGAATTTAACTCTCTTAGGCATCAACATGGTTAATTTGCGCCCCCTTCGGTAGTTTCTTTCGGTGCTGCGGGAGCGACAGGTGCGCGCATGGGACGGTCAGAATTTCTCATCGGACGGTCACCGGTGCGGTTCTGGCCGCCGCGGCGGTCGCCGAAGTTTCTGCCGCCGTCACGGCGGTCGCCACCGAAGCCACGGCCGCCTTCACGACGGTCACCGCTTCTGCGGTCACGACGGTCGCCGTTTCTGCGGTCGCCGCCGAACTTCTTCTTATCCTCGGCTGCGAGGGTCGCGCCGGTCTGGGTGCGGGCTACTTCAGAGAGAACCTCGCCCTTATAGATCCAAACCTTTACGCCGATCTTGCCGTAGGTGGTGTTTGCTTCTGCAAAGCCGTAGTCGATATCCGCACGCAGCGTCTGCAGCGGAATGGTACCCTCGTGGTAGTGCTCGCTTCTTGCGATTTCCGCACCGGCGAGACGGCCGCTCAGGTTGATCTTGATACCCTTTGCACCGAGACGCATGGTACGGCCGATTGCCTGCTTCATCGCGCGGCGGAAGGAAACGCGTCCCTCCAGCTGGCTTGCGATGGACTCAGCAACGAGCTGTGCGCACATGTCGATCGGCTTCACTTCGATGACGTTTACAGCCACGGAAGTGCCCATCATCTTCTCGAGGTCAACTCTCAGCTTTTCGATCTCGGTGCCGCCCTTGCCGATAACCATACCCGGTTTTGCGCAATGGATGAACACGCGAGCCTTGCCGGCGTTGTCACGCTCGATCTCGATCTTCGGGATGCCGGCATCCATGAGCTTCTTCTTCAGATATTTTCTTACGTTGTAGTCGGATACAAGCGTATCACCGAACTTTTCGTCAGCAGCGTACCATCTGGAATCCCAGTTCTTGATCACGCCGACGCGCAGTCCGTGCGGATTTACTTTCTGACCCATTTTTCCAGCCTCCCTCTTTATTCTTTCTCTGCTACCTTAATGGTAATATGGCTTGTACGCTTCAGAATGCGGTCGCCCGAGCCTTTACCGCGGGGCATCATTCTCTTCAGCGTCATGCCGGGGGTCACATAGCACTCGGAAACGTACAGTTTCTCGGGATCCATGTGGAAATTGTTCTGTGCGTCTGCCACTACGCGGTCAAGCAGTTTTTCCAAGGGTTCGCAGGCAGCCTTCCGGGTATTCTTCAGAATACCGGCGGCAACAGCGGTGTCCTTGCCCCGAATCAGATCGAGGACAATCTTGACCTTGCGCGGGGAGATGCGAATGAAACTCTGGGTTGCTTTTGCTTCCATTATCTCTTAATCCTCCCTGTGCGAATCATTTACCGTTGTTGGATGTTTTGGAGCCGGCGTGTCCTTTGAAGGTGCGGGTCGGTGCAAATTCACCGAGCTTGTGGCCGACCATATCCTCAGTTACATACACCGGGATATGCTTTTTGCCGTCGTGCACAGCAATGGTGTGTCCGACGAATTCCGGGAAAATGGTGGAAGAACGGGACCATGTTTTGAGGACCTTCTTCTCGTTCTTCTCGTTCATTGCACAAACACGTGCGAAGAGCTTCTCTTCGACAAAAGGTGCTTTTTTCAAGCTTCTGCTCATTTACGGTGCCTCCTTCCTTATTTGCTGTTTCTGCGCTTAACGATGAACTTGTTGGTTCTCGCCTTATTGTTGCGCGTCTTCAGACCGAGAGCGGGTTTGCCCCAGGGCGTCAGCGGACCGGGATGACCGATGGGGGATTTACCCTCACCACCACCGTGCGGGTGATCGCAGGGGTTCATTACGGAACCGCGAACTGTGGGACGGATGCCCATGTGACGCTTCTTACCGGCTTTACCGATCTTGATGGTGTCGTGCTCGATGTTGCCGACCTGGCCGATGGTAGCCTTGCAGTTCAGCTGGATATAACGCATCTCACCGGAGGGGAGACGGATAAGAGCGAGACCGCCCTCTTTACTCATCAGCTGTGCCTGGGCACCGGCGGAACGGACGAGCTGTGCGCCCTTACCGGGGTTCAGCTCCACATTGTGGATGAACGTACCAACGGGGATGTTGGCGAGAGGCAGGGTGTTACCGGTTTTGATGTCTGCATCTGCACCGGAGTAGAGGACGTCGCCATCCTTCAGACCAACGGGTGCGATGATGTAGGACTTCTTGCCGGCTTCGTTCTCAAGCAGAGCGATGTATGCGGTGCGGTTGGGGTCGTACTCGATACCGATGACCTTGTTCGCGGTTGCATCTGCTCTCTTGTAGTCCATGATACGGTACTTGATCTTGTTTCCGCCGCCCTTATGACGAACGGTGATCTTACCGTAACTGTTACGGCCTGCGTGCTTCTTCTTGGTAACGATCAGGCTCTTCTCAGGGGTAAACTTGGTCAGTTCCTCAAAGGAGGGGACTGTCATATTACGGCGCGACGGGGTTGTCGGCTTAAATTTCATAGTTGCCATTCTGTCTCTCCTCCCTCTTAGTTCAGACCTTCAAAGAACTCGATCGTCTTGGAATCGGCAGTCAGGGTAACGATTGCCTTTTTCCACTCAGCGGTGTAACCCACCTTGTAACGGAGTCTCTTGGGCTTTCTCTTCATGTTGATGGTGTTGACGGCTGCAACCTTTACGCCGAACAGTTCTTCTACTGCGTGAGCGATCTCCGGCTTGGTAGCGTCAACAGCGACCTTAAAGGTGTATTTCTTATCAGCGATACCATCCATGCTGCGCTCGGTGATAATCGGCTTCAAGATAATGTCCTGAGCAAATTTCATTTTGCGTACACCTCCTCGATCTTCTTCACGGCATCCTGTGCAGCAACCAGCGTGGTGCAGTTCAGAATGTCATATACGCTGAGCGTATTGGTGAGGGTGGTCTTTACACCCGGGATGTTAGCGAAGCTGGCAACAACCTTCTCGTCTGCCTCAGGGAGGATCACGAGGGTCTTTTTGCCCGCGCCGATAGCGGCGAGCATAGCAGCCATCGTCTTGGTCTTGTACTCTGCAGCTGCGATCTTATCGACAACGATCATTTCATTGCCGGCAACCTTAGAGGAGAGTGCGCCGAAGAGAGCGAGTCTCTTGACCTTCTTGTTCAGCTTAATGGTATAGGTGCGCGGCTTCGGGCCGAGAGCGATACCACCGTGCGTCCACTGGGGAGCGCGGGTAGATCCCTGACGGGCGCGGCCGGTGCCCTTCTGTCTCCACGGCTTCTTACCGCCGCCGGAAACTTCCGTGCGGGTCAGCGTGGACTGAGTGCCCTGTCTCTGGTTTGCAAGGTAAGCCTTGACAGCCGTATGGAGGACAGCGCCGTTTACATCGGCAGCGAACACGGTGTCGGAAAGAGTCATCGTTCCAACCTCGGCGCCTGCCATGTTTACTACTTTAATCTCTGGCATTGTACTTCCTCCTTCCGATTATGCTTTCACGCTGTTACGAATGAATACGATACCGTTCTTGGCACCGGGGATGGCACCCTTTACAGCGATCAGATTCTTCTCAGCGTCTACTTTTACGATTTCCAGGTTGAGGATGGTCACCTGCTCGTTACCCCACTGACCAGCCATCTTCTTATTCTTGAAGATGCGGGCGGGATCGATAACGCCCATGGAACCGGACTGACGGTGGATCGGGCCGATACCGTGGGTCTTGCCGAGCATGTGCAGGTTCCATCTCTTGATTGCGCCGGTGTAACCGTGGCCCTTCGTGATACCGGTAATGTCGACCTTATCGCCTGCGGCGAAGGTATCGGCGGCTACCACGTCACCAACGTTCATTTCAGCTGCGTTTTCAAGACGGAACTCTTTCAGGTGCTTCTTCGCAGAAACGCCTGCCTTTTTGAAGTGACCTGCTGCGGGTTTGGTGACGTGCTTTTCGCTCACGTCTGCAAAGCCCAGCTGAACGGCGTCGTAGCCGTCTTTATCAGCGGTCTTCTTCTGGACAACAGTGCACGGACCGGCTTCGATTACCGTTACCGGAATCACGTTGCCCTTTTCGTCGAAGATCTGGGACATACCCAGCTTCTTGCCGATGATGCCTTTTTTCATTTTTCTTTCCTCCTGATAAAGGTTATTGGTTGACAGCCGGGATTTCCTGCCTGCCACAGCAGCGGCGTATCAACGTGACCTTACCGTCATCAAGCTCACGGACACGGGGTGTCCGCTTATCACTCTGTACGGCGGGGTTTTCTGGCGAAACGGTGCGTCGATAATCAGTTCAGCTGAAGATCGATATCCACACCGGCGGGGAGCTCGACGTTCATGAGAGCCTCAATAGCCTTCTGAGAGGGCTTCTTGATCTCAATCAGTCGCTTGTGAGTTCTCTGCTCGAACTGCTCGCGGGAGTCTTTGTACTTAAAGACTGCGCGCAGGATCGTAACAACTTCCTTCTCGGTGGGGAGCGGAATCGGACCGGATACTTCGGCACCGTTTCTCTTGGCGATCTCAACGATCTTCTCTGCTGCCGCGTCGATCAGGGTGTGCTCGTAGCTCTTGAGTCTCACACGGATCTTTTCGTTGCCTGCCACTTTCGTTTGCCTCCTGTTTTATTTGTCTTTGAGGCGCGGAACACTCGCCCGGGCGTTTCCAACCTCCCCTGAATGAAACCGGGTTCCATGCGGCCAGCATTACCGCGGGGGAATCCGGAAAACAAGCGTGGGATAAGGATCTTCCCAAAGACGATGTGTGGTTCGCCCGAATCACATCGGACATACTCCACGGAAATTCCCTGCACTCTGCCGGAGCAGAAGGCAGCAACCTCCCGTTTCATCGCACATCAAGCCCTTATATTATACTACATAAATAGCGGCACATCAACACTTTTTTTATATTTTTAGAAAAAATTTTATGTAGAAAATATGCCGATTTTTCCGCACTGTTTTTGTGCAAAATAACAACATCGCAATCGAGCGGCGTATTTTCTCCCCGGCGTGCCTTTTTTACCGTTGCACATATATTATAAATAAATGAAAGAAATTTTCTCCGCACCCTTGCGTGAAGCGGCACTTTGTGGTATCATAGTAGGCAGAGCTTTTCATGAAATTCGTAAAATTGAGGTGTACACCATGAACCGAAGCCTGCGGATATATAAAATTCTCGTCTGTCTGTTGGGAATCTGCGCCATTGCCGGTGCCGTTTTCCTCTATTTTGCCCAGACGGTGGACTACGATCTGTCCATCCGGCATTTCGCAAAGGATTCGCCTTACGCCGTGGCGGCCTCCTTCTCGGTCGCAGCCGCCGCCGTCGCGGGAGTGGCCGCCGGATTCATTCTGAAGCGGAAATCGATACCGGTACGTTTTTCCAAACCGTCCGCTTTCTTTATTTTCACTTCCTCCATCACTGCGTTTATGATGCTGGCGTCCTTTATTCTCGCCATCCGCGAGTTGTCCCGCGGACTGCCGATTCTGGAAATTCTGCGGCTCGTTCTGCTGGCACTGTCGGCTGCGTTCTTTTTCCTTGTCAGCACCCGGGAGAAAAAGGGAGACGGCTTTGCACTTTTGTCCCTGTGTCCCATGCTGTATGCATTGCTCTCCGTCCTGACGGTATATTTTGACACTGCGTACGCCATGAACTCTCCCCTCAAATCCTACTATCTTCTGATGTATCTTTCCATGGCGCTGCTTTTCAGCGCCGAGGCCCGCACGGCGATTCGGGAACTGCAGCCCTTTGCCTACACGTTTTTCGGCGCGCTGTGCTTCGTCCTTTCCGCCTCGATCGGGCTTTCTCAACTGGCCATCGCTCTGTACGATACGGTAGGACACGGCTTTTCCGTAATTGACTGTGCCCTGTGGATCGCCATCTCCCTGTTCGCCCTTTCCAGACTCTGTTCCCTCACCGTAGGCAGCGAGGAAGAAACGGACGGCACGGATGCGGCCCAGATCACCGAATCCAATTCTAACGAGGCAGAAAGCGACACATGATGAAAACACCGACCATCCGCCGGCACGGCCGTACTCTTTTCCTTTCCCTGCTTTTCGCGCTTTCCGCTTTGCTGCTTTCCGCTTGCGGCGGGAATGCAGAAAGCCCGTACAGTCCGGAGATTCCCGAAGCCATCGCCTCTTTTTACGTCTACGACGCGGCCGGCGTGCTGGAGCCCGCCGACGAGGCCTATATGATCTCCCGGAACGAGGCGCTGTTCGCCCTTACCGGTGCCCAGATCGTCACCGTCTGCGTTCCCGATACCGGCTCTCTGGATATTGCCGATTACGCACGCCAGTTGTTCAATAAATGGAACGTAGGCTCGGCACAGCGGAACAACGGCGTTCTGCTTCTGCTCTCCACCGATGCGGATGATTACTGGCTGCTTCCCGGGAAAGGTCTCGGGGACGCTCTCCCCAATTCCGACCTGAAGGCAATGAACAACAGCTATCTGGAGCCGCACTTCGCCAAGGGAGAATACGCCGCCGGTGTGCGTGCACTTTTTGACGCCCTGCTGTCCCGCATGGAAACCATGTATTCCATCGACGTGGATACGTGGAGCGGTGCTCCGGGCACGTTCACGCAGGAACGGGCCCCGGAAGAAGCAAACGAGACGCAAAAGAGCTCCTCCCCTCTCGTGACCGTACTCATGATCGCCATACTGGCGGTGATCGCCGTTTTGATCGTCGTCATTCTGCTGCTGTGCAGCGGCGGTCCGGGCAGAGGCCGGCGCCGGAAAGCATATGCCGCCGCCTCCCGTTCGCCCGCACGCCCCGTACATCGGAGCGGATACTATCCCGGCACGGTGCCGCCCCACGGCAGTGCGGCCCACACCGGTGTGCCCCGGCAGGGCGAAAAAACACCCCACAGATAACACCCTTATCCGGGTAAAGATTACAAATAACGAAAGATGTATCTATGATTTCCATAAGTACCTCCAATCTTGCGTACCGCGTAGGTGTACGTGAAATTTTAGCCGGCGTCACGTTCTCTCTGGAGGAAGGCGATCACCTGGCCATCGTTGGCGTAAACGGCAGCGGAAAATCCACACTCATGCGGATGATCACCGGCGAGTACACCCCCGACGAAGGTGCGGTCTATATCGCCAAGGACAAAACGGTAGGCATGCTCCAGCAGGACGACGCCTTCAACGTGCTGAGAGGCGATCCGGATTCCCCTATTGACGAATCGGTGCTGGGGCAGATGTACGCCGCTTTTCCGGAGCTTTGCCGGATGGAAGCCCGCCTTGCCGAAATCGAACGGGATCTGAAAACCGCCGAGGGAGACGCCCTCACCTATCTCAGTGCGGAATTTGCCTCGCTGAACACCCGCTTTGCCGCCGAGGGCGGTCTGCACTACAAATCCCGGTGCCGGAGCTTCCTCGTCCGCCTTGGCTTTGCGGAAGAGTTTCACTCCATGCCCATCGAAAAGCTCAGCGGCGGACAGCGGACGCGGCTGGCACTGGCACGCCTGCTCTCAAGAGAGCCGGATATTCTTCTCCTTGACGAGCCCACGAACCATCTGGACATGGACACCATGATCTGGCTGGAGGGGCATCTGGCATCCTATAAAAAGACGCTGATCCTGGTGAGCCACGACCGGTATTTCCTTGACCGGGTGACGAACAAGACGTTGGATATCGAAAACCGCACGGCTACGCTCTATAAAGCAAGTTACACCGGATTTCTGAAGTTGAAGGAAGAACATCGGGCAGCCCAGGAAAAGAAATACGAGATCCAGCAAAAGGAGATCGCCCGGATGGAAGCGTACATCGCCCAGCAACGGCAGTGGAACCGGGAACGGAATATCATTGCGGCGGAAAGCCGGGAAAAAGCCATCGCCCGGATGGAAAAGGTGGAACGGCCGGCGGACGTGCCGGATTCCATCCGCTTTATGTTCAACGATGCGGGGGAAAGCGGCAACGACGTGCTTTCCGTGCGGAAGCTGGAAAAATCCTTCCCGGGAAAGACGCTGTTCAAGAATCTGTCCTTTGAAGTGAAAAAGCGGGATCATCTGCTCATCCTGGGCCCCAACGGATGCGGCAAATCCACGCTGATCAAGATCCTGCTGGGCAAACTGTCGCCGGACGCGGGCAGGATCGAATTCGGCTACAACGTAACGGTAGGCTACTACGACCAGGAGAATCAGAATCTGGATCCCAAAAAGACAGTCCTTGAGGAATTGTGGGACGCCTATCCCTCCCTCACCCAAACGGAAGTGCGGAGCACGCTGGCACTGTTCCTCTTCCGCGGGGACGATATCGAAAAGACGGTATCCGTTCTCAGCGGCGGCGAGCGGGCACGGCTGACGCTGGCAAAGCTGATCCTCTCCAAAATGAACGTGCTGATTCTGGACGAGCCCACGAACCACTTGGACATCCAGTCAAGAGAAGCGCTCGAGAACGCCCTTTCCGCCTTTGGCGGCACCATCATTGCCGTGTCCCACGACCGGTATTTCATCGATAAGCTGGCCACCCGGATCCTCGTCCCCGGGCCTGACGGCTGTGACGATTTCCGGGGCGGATATAACGAATATCTTGCCTGGAAAAACCGCACGGCGGAAAACACCGCCCAGACGGCAGAGGAAGAAAAGCCATCCTCCTCCAAAGAGCAGTATCTGGCACGCAAGCAGGAAGCGGCGCGTCTCCGTCAAAAAGAAAAGCGCAAGCAAACCGTGGCAGCAGAGATCGAAGCCTTGGAAAAGCGTTTGGTGGAGATTCAGGACGAATTGTTCGGCGAGGCAGCCTCGGACTACAAACGGGCGGCGGAGCTGGATGACGAACGCATCACCACCGAAGACCGGCTGATGCAGCTGTACGAGGAAGAAGAAGAACTGAAAGGAGACTGAGGCAATGCCTATTGAATTTTCAACCGTTTACACGAAAGAAAGATTACTGCGATACCAGATGTATACCGTTGTATCCAAAAGATGGTTTTGGTTCGTACTGGGTATCTGCACCGTTCTCACTGTGGGAATATGGACATGGATGTCCGTGATCGATGAAGTTTCTTTCTTCATAACCCTATATATGGTCCTGCTGCTCTGGATCGATCTGGTATACGTTGTCTGCTATTTTATCGTCCCACGCTTTACGGTAAAAAAGCAAACGGCCTTAAACACCACCGTACAGTATACATTCGACACCGACTGCTTCCGGGTACACGGTGCCAACGAGCACACCGACGAGTCAAGCACATCCCGGTATTCCCTTCTGATAAAAATCCGCAAAAACAAATCCGACCTGTACTTGTTTATCGCCCCGCGTGTTGCCTTCGTCGCGGATCTTACCGTGCTCTCCCCTGAGCAAACTGCCGCACTGAAAGAACTTCTGTACAGTAAAGTAGATCCCAAAAAGATCAAGTGGCCCGACTAAAACGAGCAAAAGAGCCGTCACCCCGTAAGGTGACGGCTTTCTATTTATTTCATTCGATTTTTCTCTGCCGTATGGGCGAAAAATTCTGCCATTCTCTCATCCGGCTCAAAGAGGATGCCGAGCGTATTGCCTGCCGCATCCTGAAACACGGCGATATGCGTTACCGCCGGCCGAAGCGTTACGGTATAGCGGAACAGACGCAGATCGGGATACAGCCGGAACGGCTCCCGCTTTCTGCCGCCTTTTGGGGAAAGGGGTGCAAAATACCGGAGTTCCTCCATAGACAGCCGTGCCTCCACGATGCCCACACGCTGGCCCTGGGATTTCTGCACCACGAAATCCAGTTGAGACGGAGGCAAACACTGCAGATGAAACACGCCTGCCGCGGCCGGCACCGTGCCGTCATCCGCATCGGCGTCCCGGGGCGTGACCGCATAAGAGTATGACGTCATGAGATACCGCACGGTCACGTAGATCCCGGCGGAAAGAAGCAGAAACGCCGTCAGCTGAAAAGCGGCCCGTGCCGCCGGGAACACCGGTGACAGCATGAATACGGCGATGCCCGCACCGATCAGGGCACAGGTAATACGCCGGGCCGGCGTGCTGTCCGGCTTTGGTGTGTAACGCATACGTGATTCCTCCCGCATCTTCAAATTCCGCCAAAAAAAGCGCAAGACCGCATTGAAAACCAATGCGGTCTTATCGCCAAAGCTTACGCTTCCTTTTTGATAATCTCTTTGCCATCGTAATAGCCGCAAGCCTTGCAGACACGGTGGGACAGATTGTATTCGCCGCAGTGCGGGCACTTCACCATGCCGGGCATTTCGAGTTTCCAGACGTTGGAGCGTCTTTTATCTCTGCGCGCTTTGGATGTTTTTCTCTTCGGTACTGCCATCCTTGAAACCTCCTTTAGGGACTAATATCTTTACACTACCCAATATTATACACTATTTATTGCGGCTTTTCAAGTAGTTTTTGCAAAACTTTCAGTCTCGGATCAATTTCTTTTTCGTTTTTGCACCCGCAATCGCCCTCGGAAAGCCTTTTTCCGCATTTCGGGCAGAGTCCGGGGCAATTTTCGTCGCACAGGTGACGCATGGGCAATTCCAGAATCAACGCCTCGATGATGTCTGCATCGATCTCTACCGTGCCGTTCGTCATGGTGAGAATATCTTCATCATCCGCATCGATCCCATCCGGCAGAGCGTGCGCGCCTTTCGATTCGATCAGTCTTTCGATCGAAAACGAAACGCCGGTGGAAATCGGTGCCAGGCACCGGTCGCACGCCGTTTCATATTCCGCCTCGGCATCTGCCGTCAGCGTGAGATAGCCGTGATTGTCCTTCACTCTGCACGAAACCTTCACCGGCCGGAGAAGCGTAATGCCATGGGGCAGCACCGCATCCTCCTCACGGGGGGTCACGTCAAAATCCACAAAAAGTTCCGTTTGTTTGCCTTCCAGAAGGCAAGTCAGATCTATTCGCATAAAAGTTTCCTTCCTGCCGTCCGAATGATTCCGCAATAACTTTGCGAATATTTATTATATAGGAAAATTGTCTCCGTGTCAATGGCTGTTCGTAAAAAAGTTACATACAAAATCAGAAAGGTCCTTGTAAAGCATGCACAAATTTGTTATAATGTAACCGAAATTACGAAAAAACCGAGGAACGAAAAATGAAAAACCCCGGACGCATCGCCAAGATCATCATCGAATGTATTCTGTTTATTCTGTGCGGGCTGTTTATTTTCCGCTGCTGCATTGCGTCGGATGAAAGCACGCTCAAAAATCTTACCGTCACGGAGCCGTTCCGGGAAGCGTACGCGGCCGATCCGGATATGGAGATGCTCACTCACAAGCCGCCCTTTGAGATCTCCGAGGACGGATACATGACCGCCTACGCCCTCGTCATGATCCCCTCCATTCAGCAAACGCAGATCACCGTGCGGTACAACGACAGCCTTTTCTCCTACAACGATCTGCCGGCGGATGTTGCACTTACTTTTACGCTCACCGATTCCGTCACCGGCGAGACGGTCTCCCCCTCCGTAACGGAATCCGCCGAAAAATGGATGTACAATTACCGCCGTCTTGTATTTGACGGCATATCCCTCACGGAGAAAAACAACCTGACCGTGACCATCCTCAGCGGCGGGGAAAAGATCACCGAGCTTATGATCCACCACGCCGATCAGAACGTGGTAAATGAGCCGTACCGTCTCAGCCGTACAGAAAAGCGTGCACTGACGGAGGAATAACAAAGCACGCAAAAACCGCAAAACGTCTGTCCGTATCATCAGCGTAAGTCCGTTTTTATAATGGCACCGGCGGCGAGTCGCCGTCGGGAAGCAGTATCTCCCATCATTCACTTCGTTCAGCCGAAGTTTCTCCGCTGTATTATAGGCACACTGCATGTGCTTTCATACAGCTTCGCAACTTCGTGTTTCTCATTGTGTTGATACGGAAAGGACAGAAAGGAACCGTGCCTATGATCGTGTACAGAGAACTGGACTCTCTGGTGAAGGATCTTGGATTCTCCGCACGGGCACTGTACAGCGTCAGTACGAATCTGCACCGTCATTACCGGAAAGCACAAATACCGAAGACCAGCGGTGAAATGCGGGATCTGTACGTGCCGGATGATTTTCTGAAGGCCATCCAGACCGCCATTGCAGAAAAACTTTTGGTGCTGGAGCCCATTTCCCGCTACGCCGCCGCATACCGTCCCGGCGGCAGCACTCTTGCAAACGCACGTCCGCACGTGGGAAAGCCGGTTCTCTTAAAGCTGGACATCCGTCATTTTTTCGATCACCTCGTGTATCCCCTGGTGAAAGAAAAGGCGTTTCCGGCCGATCGGTACGCCGAAAAGAACCGGATCCTCCTTGCCATTCTCTGTACGCACCGGGATGCTTTGCCCCAGGGTGCACCTACGTCCCCCGCCATATCCAACATCATCATGCGTGAATTTGACAATGCGGTGGGAGCGTTCTGCAAGGAGCGGAACGTTTCGTACACCCGGTACTGCGACGATATGACCTTTTCCGGCGATTTCGAGCCGGAGGAGATCGTTGCCGCCGTACGGCGGGAGCTTTCAAAGCTCCATCTGTTTCTGAACGACAGAAAAACGGTGGTGGTGCGAAACGGTCAGCAAAAGACGGTCACCGGCATCGTAGTGAACGAAAAGGCCGGCGTATCCGCCGCATACCGCAAAAAGCTGCGGCAGGAATTGTATTACTGCAAAAAATACGGCATCGAATCCCATCTTGCCCGCACGGGGGATACCACGGATGCCGCCTCCTATCTGAACCGTCTTTTGGGGAAAGTGAACTACGTTCTGCAGATCACCCCCGACAGCGAGGAGATGCTTTCCTACAAGCGCTGGCTCTGTCAGCAAAAAAAGAATACATAGAGGTGCCGCATCTCCTAATGCAGCACCTCCTTTTTATTCGCTCATATCCCCGTCCCGGTACCGTTTCCGATAGGTGAGGGGCGTCATGCCCATTTCCCTTTTGAAATAGCGGGAGAAATTGCTCATATCTCCGATGCCCACAGCGGCGGAAATATCCCCCACGGACAATTCCGAGGATGCCAGCATTTCCCGGGCGGCGGCAAGACGGCAGAGCATTCGGTATCGGGCCAACGAATAGCCCGTCTGTGCCCGAAACACCCGCTCCAGGTGATACACGCTCACGTGAAACTGTGCCGCCAGGGCGGAAAGAGGCAGTTTCTCCGAGAGATCCTGCTCCAGTATTCTTCGGACGCTGGAAACCACCTTTGCCATGCCGTCCTGTGCGGTGGGAAAAGAGGCGGGATAGCGGCGGTACAGACGGAGCAGGATGGAACTGAGGATAGCGTCCTTGCCATCCGGCGGTGTTTCCTCGCCGTATTCCTCCTCCAACAGGCGAAACAGGGCGGACAGAAGCACGGCGTCCTCCCGGGTGAGGGAAATCAGCCGGGGAAACTCTTCACTGTGGGCGATAAAGCCGGACAGAAGCCGATCGTCCAGCACGCCCAGTGCCCCTTCCGGCGAGATCGTAACGGTATACCGCTCGTACTCGCCCGTAACCGCTTCCACGGAATGGGGCTCCAGATTGCTGAGAAGAAGAACGGCGGGGGCCGTCACCTCATAGACGGCAAAGGATACCCGCATCCGCACCTGCCCGGACGCCACGAAAATCATCTGATGCTCGTTATGGAAATGGGAGGGATAACACTGTCCCGTATACTGATGGCTTACGCTGTGCACTGCACCCAGAATGATCGCCCCTTTTTTCAAAAATGAGCAAGATTTACACAATGAATAGCAATATCAATATGGAAATCCTTCCGGAAATATTATATAATATTCTTGTATAAATGTCCAGTACCGTTTTTCAAAAAGCACGAATAAACAACCAAATAACCTACAGGAGAAAAATATATGCCCTACGCCATTCCACAGAATAAAGAGGCGTTCCTCGCATCGTGTGCGGAAGCCTCCGTTACGCTGCCTTACGACGGCGATACCGCCGTGCTCCGCACGCCCATGGACGTCGGCAGCCGCACCGCCCCCAACCGCATTGCCTACCAGGCCATGGAAGGATGCGACGGCACACGTGCCGGACTGCCGGACGAATTGACGAAACGACGCTATCTCCGCTTTGCCAAGGGCGGTGCGGGAATCATCTGGTTTGAAGCCACTGCCGTTTTGCCGGAGGGACGTGCCAATCCCCGGCAGTTATACATAGACGAAAACAACTTTGACAAATTCACACCGCTGATTGCGGAGATCAAGGAGACCTGTCTCAGAGAAAACGGATACGAGCCGCTGATCTTTCTGCAGCTGACCCATTCCGGCCGCTACAGCAAGCCGGAGGGCGTGCCGGCACCGCTGATTGCTTACAACAATCCCATTTTTGAGGGGGAGAACCTCATCGACGCCGCACGCATCGTTACGGACGATTATCTGGATCTGGTAGGCGAAAAGCTGGCGGCTGGTGCACGGCTTTCGGAGAAAGCCGGCTTTGACGGGTGCGACATCAAGTGCTGTCACCGGTATCTGGCATCGGAGCTTCTGTCCGCCTATCACCGGCCCGGCCGGTACGGCGGCTCCTTTGAAAACCGCACCCGGCTTCTGCGGGAAGCCGTATACGGAGCGCTCACAAACTGCGGCCGCGATTTTATCGTTTCCTCCCGCATGAACATTTACGACGGATTCCCCTATCCGTACGGATTTTGCGTGACGGACGGGAACGGCATCGTGCCCGACTACACGGAGGCAAAAGCACTGGCGCGGGATCTGGCAGAGCACGGGGTGAAGCTTCTCAACTTTACCATGGGCAATCCGTACTTCAATCCCCACGTGAACCGTCCTTACGCCAAGGGCACGTACGAGCCGCCGGAGCATCCCATGGCCGGCGTGCACCGAATGCTGACAGGCATACGGGACGTGGCCGCCGTGATTCCCGGCGTGCGGGTGATCTCCTCCGGCATCTCGTTTTTGGGACAGGCGTCGCCGCACGTCGCCGCCGCCGCCATCCGGGAAGGCTGGTTTGATTTTGCCGGCTACGGCAGAGAGACGCTGGCCTATCCGGACTGTGCCCGGGAGATCTGCGAAAAGGGCGTTTTGGATCCGAAAAAGCTCTGCATCACCTGCGGAAAGTGCACGGAGATCATGCGTACGAAGGGCGGCACGCCCGGCTGTGTCATTCACGACGGAGAGGTATACATGCCCATCTACAAAAAGCAGGTACTGGGGAAGTAACGAGAGGGAAAACGGACGCAGACCCTTTTTGAAAAAAGGCTCTGCACCCCCAAAAACTTTCAGAAAAGCACCATACTTTCGCAAGCCAAGGAGATAGGGGTGCAGGGGAAAGGAACTTCGGCGTCTGAGATGCTCCTTTCCCTGCTCCATTCCCCAAAGTGATAAACCGGATTTATTCTCATAAACAGTAAAACTATAGATATAAAAGGAGTATTACCCTTATGAAAACGGCTGTTATTACCGGAGCGGCAGGCGGTATCGGCTTTGCCGCCGTAGAAAAATTCGTATCGGAAGGATACACCGTGGTGGCCATGGACGTAGTGCCCGAGGAAGCGGCGGCGGAAAAATTCGCCCCTCTCGGCGAAAAAGCAGTTTATTTCCGGGGCGATCTGAGCCGTGCGGAGGACCGGGCGGCCCTCGTTGCCCTGACCTATGAAAAATTCGGGCGGACGGACGCCCTTATAAACGTGGCGGGTGTGGCTCCCCGGCAGAGAAACGATATTCTCCACATGACGGAGGAAAGCTACGATTTCGTCATGGACATCAACGCCAAGGGCACGTTCTTCCTCACCCAGGCGTTCGCTAACAAGATGATCGAGCAGGAGGCGGCCGACGGCATCCGGGGATTCATCGTGAACATTTCTTCCATGTCCGCCTACACCTCCTCTGTAAACCGGGGCGAATACTGCATCTCCAAGGCCGGCGTATCCATGATCACCAAGCTCTTCGCCGACCGTCTTGCCGAATACGGGATTCTGGTAAACGAGATCCGTCCCGGCATTATTGCCACCGGCATGACCGAAACGGTGCAGGCGAAATACGACAATCTGATCTTCAATCAGGGCATTCTTCCCATAAAGCGGTGGGGACAGCCGGCAGATATCGCCAAGGCCATCTATGCTCTGTGCAGTGGGGAGCTTTGCTACACTACCGGACAGTCCATTGACGTGGACGGCGGCTTCCACATCGCACGGCTGTAAGGACGGTGACGGATATGACAGAAAACCGTATAGAAATCGGCGGCAGACTGTACCGCACAATCACCCTGAACACCGTGATCGTTGGCACCGGTGCCGCCGGCTACAACGCCGCTCTCCGGCTGAAGGGCTACGGCCAGGAGGATATCGCCATGGTATCCGAGGGTGTGAACATGGGCACCTCCCGGAACACCGGCTCGGACAAGCAGACGTATTACAAGCTGAATCTCTGCGCGGATTTTGCGGATTCGCCCAAGGCCATGGCACAGGATCTCTTTGCCGGCAAAGCCGTGGACGGCGATATTGCCTATGCGGAGGCGGCACTCTCCACGCCCTGCTTTATTCATCTGGCAGAGCTGGGCGTTCCCTTCCCCGTGAACCGCTACGGCGAATACGTAGGCTACAAAACGGATCACGATCCCCGGGCACGTGCCACCAGTGCCGGCCCCCTTACGTCGAAGTTGATGACGGAATGCCTGCAGCGTGCGGCAGAAAAGGAGCAGATCCCGCTGTTTGACAACTGCATGGCCGTCTCTATTCTGAAAAGCGGCGACGCGGCCGTGGGACTGCTCTGTCTGGATCTCGAAAACGCCGGGGATCCGGACAAGCGGTTCATTCTGTTCCGGGCGAAGAATATTGTGTTTGCCGCCGGCGGTCCTGCCGGCATCTACGCCGACACGGTATATCCCTGCGGGCACAGCGGCTCCTCCGGCATCGCTTTTGAAGCCGGTGTGAACGGTAAGAATCTGACGGAATGGCAGTTCGGTCTTGCCTCCGTAAATCCCCGCTGGAACGTATCCGGCACCTATATGCAGGTTCTTCCCCGCTTCGTTTCCGTGGATACGGACGGCACGGAGCACGAATTCCTCACGGAATATTTTTCGTCGCCGGAGGAATGTCTTTCCATGGTATTCAAAAAAGGGTACGAGTGGCCCTTTGACTGCCGCAAGGTCATCGGCGGCTCCTCTATCATTGATCTTCTGGTATACAGAGAACGGGTGCTCCGGGGACGGCGCGTCTTCCTTGATTTCCGTAAAAACCCCTACGCCATGGACGATTTGCCCTTTGATTCTCTCCGTGAAGAGGCACGGGATTATCTCAAAAAAGCGGGTGCCTGCTTCGGCACGCCCATAGAGCGGCTTCTCCACATGAACGCCCCGGCGGTGGAACTGTACCGTTCCAAGGGCGTGGATATTACAGAGGAAATGCTGGAGATCGCCCTGTGCGCTCAGCACAACAACGGCGGCCTCGATATTGACATGTGGTGGCAGACCAACGTGCCCCATCTGTTCGCCGCCGGCGAAATTGCCGCCAGCCACGGCGTTTACCGCCCCGGCGGCAGTGCTTTGAACGCCGGACAGGCCGGCTCCATGCGTGCCGCCCAGTACATCGCCCGGCACGGCGTGGGCGATCCCATTTCCGAGACGGAATTCATCCGGGAGGCAGCCCCTGCGGTTTCCTATCACGCCGCCCTTTCCGAATCCATGATCACCGGCACGGACACCGTTACCGAAATGCTCCGTACCGTTGAGGCGCGCATGAGCAAAGTGGGCGGTGCCATCCGCAATCCGGCCGCCATCCGGCAGGCTCTCTGCGAAGTGAATGCAGATCTTGCCGCCCTCGACACTGCCGCAAAGGTGCGCTCGGCTGACCAGCTGCGGCTGGCGTATCGGCTCCGGGATATTCTCATCGCCCAGCAGATGTACCTGTCCGCTATGCTGGACTATGCCGCCCACGGCGGCAGATCCCGCGGCTCTGCCATTTACAGCGATGCGGCGGGGCAGTGTCCCGAAGGCTTCGACGACAGTTTCCGCTTCACGTTGGACGACAGTGGCCTGGATGCCAAAGTACAGTTGATCGCCTACGACGGCGGCCAGTGCACGCCCCGCTGGCGTGACGTTCGCCCCTTGCCCGAGGGCGGCGGATTCTTTGAAAACGTATGGAGAGAATACCGGGAAACGAAAAACATTTATTAAACAGAAAACACGCCTGTGCGTTGCACAGGCGTGTTTTTAATTGTGCCGTTAAGCAGGAAACTCTGCTTTTCCGCGGTAAATGGCGTACAATCTCGCCACGTCGTAATAATCGAACGCACCGCTTTCGTCTATATCACAAGATGCGCCGGCAGCCAGCGTTGCTTTCCCTCTGAAAACTGCGTACAGCGTCGCTACGTCGTAGTAATCAAACGTACCGTCACCGTTTACGTCGCCCTTGACGGAAGCCGTGATCGCCACGAAAGGAAGGTTGAACGCCTTGGCAAACCGCTCGATATTGGTACCAGCATGGCCGTAAATGATACAATTAGGAGAACCGGTAAACGCATCCGGATTACCGCTGGAAAAGCTGTCCGGAACGGTAACACCGGTAAGATTTACGCAGTCAACGAACGCATAAGCCCCAATCGAGGTTACACCCTCTTCGAGCACGGCCGTTTTGATAGAAGACCGATAGGCATCCCACGGCACCTTCGAGGAAGACGTCCAGGCTCTCATCGCGCCCGTACCGGAGACGGTCAGTTTTCCATCCGTGGTAAGTTTCCACGTAAGATCCTCACCGCACACGCCGGAGAGGCTGCCGTCCGCAGACAGTGCGGCAAAGGTAAGATTCTTTTCCTTGGCATACGTCTCGGCGGCAGAGCCGGCATAAACAAGGATTGACACAGTCGTGGGAAAGGCGTACGGCTCGATAGAAGTCACGCTTGCGGGAATGGTAAGCCGCTTAAGGGCGGTACAGCCCGAGAACGCACCCTCTCCAATAGAAGTAACGCCATCCGGGATCGTGATCTCCGCAAGAGCGGCACAGTTGCCGAAGGTGTACTGTCCGATAGAGGTAATATTCGCAGAAAGCGTCACGCTTGCAAGAGCCGTACTGTTGTAAAACGCAAACTCGCCGAGTGAAGTAACGCTATTGGGAATCGTGATTTCCGTAAGAGCGGTACAGCGTGCAAAAGCGCAGATATCAACGGCGGTCACGCTGCTCGGGATCGTCACGCTTGTAAGATTCTTGTGGCTGTCGAAGGCATACCCGGCGATGGAAGTCACGCCGTCTCCCACCACCACTTTCAGAATAGAATCACGGAAAGAATACCACGGTGCCGTGGAATTGCCCCATCCTCCCATGGCGCCCGTACCGCTGATGGTCAGCGTGCCGTCGGAGGTGAGCTTCCACGTGAGATTCTCACCGCATACGCCGGAGGCGACTTCGTCAGAGACGGGCAGTACCGTAAACAGAATGTTATTTTCCTTCGCGTACGTCTCAGCGGTGGAGCCGGCGTAACCGGAGATGGTAATGTTTTTCGAGTTCAAGAACACTTCGGTTTCGATAACCGCGTCGGGATTCAGCACGGTAACGCTTGTAAGGCTCTTACAGTTGCTGAACGCCCGGGAACTAATGGTAGAAACTTTGGCCGGAATAACGATAGCCGTAAGGCGCTCACACTGGTTAAACATATTGCGCGCGACGGACGTTACCTCTGGCGGGAAGGTGAATGACGCAAGCAGACGACAATTCTGAAATGCACCGCTTCCGATACTGCGGACACTGGCAGGCAGATCGATACTTTGCAGATTGGTGCATCCCGTAAACGCCTGCACGCCGATGGAATCCAGTTTATCCGGCAGATCGATAGTCCTAAGATACTGGTTATGGCTGAACGCATCCGACTCAAGGCGAACGACGCTGTCCGGCACCGTATAACTCTCTCCCGTCTTGGCGGCAGGATAACTGTGCAGACTGGTTTTATCCTTTGAGAACAGCACGCCGTCTACATCGCAGTAGTTGGCGTTATTCTCGTGCACCTGGATATCACTGAGAGACGTACACTGCATAAACGCCTGTGCATGAATAGACGTAACGCTTGCAGGAATGGTACCAAGGGACGCAAGTTTTAGACAGCGGGCAAAGGCGGAGCCTTCGAGCGAGAGAAGCCCCTCCGGGAAGGTAACGCCCGTGAGGTACTCACTGTCGGCAAAAGCCTGGCGCAAAATGGACGTAACGCCGCTGGGAATAGCGTACTGCGCATCCTGACGACCGGTGGGATACTGTATCAGCTGCGTTCCGTCTTTCGAGAACACTACGCCGTTTACGTCGCTGTAGTATAGGTTGGCATCGTCTACACAAATCTCTGTAAGATTCTGGAATTTCCAGAACGCATAGCCGGCAATAAACGTAACGCCCGGCCCGATATCAACACGCTTTACAGATGCTCGGTAGTTATACCACGGTGCGCCGTTTGAGCTTTTCCAGTCCGGCATAGCACCCGTGCCGGAGATCGTCAGCGTGCCGTCGTCGGTGAGAACCCACGTAAGGTTGTCGCCGCAGGTGCCGGAGGCAATTTCTTTCACGGAAGAGATCGTCTCAAATGGAATGTTGTTTTCCTTTGCATACGTCTCGGCGGTGGAGCCGGCGTAGCCGGAGATGGTGAGGCTGGGGCAGCCATCGAAAGCCCCCGCCCCGATGAAACTCACGCTTTCAGGAATCATGATGCGCACAAGACCGGTACTGCCCACGAAGGCATTTTCTCCGATGGAAGTGACACTCGTCGGAAGCGTGATCTCCGTCAAAGGCGAACTTCTGAACGCCTGATAACCGATACTTTCAACACCGTCAGGAACCGCGTATACCGTATCCGTTTTGCCTGCAGGATACCGCAAGAGCACGGTTTTCCCTTTATTGAACAAAACACCGTTTTCATCGGAATAGTATGCGTTACCGTCGGCAACCGTGATATTTTTGAGTGAAATGCATTTCGCAAATGCGAATTCGCTGATGCTGGTCACACTGGAAGGAATGGCGATCTCCCCAAGGGAGGAGCAGTTAAAGAACGCCGCATGCCCGATGCTCGTCACGCCTTCCGGAATCGTGATCTGACGAAGCACCTCACAAGGATAAAACGCAAAATCTCCGATAGAAGTGACGCCGTTTTCTATTACGACCGTTTGAATGAGACCCTTGTAATCGTTCCACGGCAGAGCGGCCGCTCCCGCCCAGTTCGTCATATTGCCCGTACCGCTGATAGTCAGCGTGCCGTCTTCGGTAAGCACCCAAATTAGGTTATCACCGCAGGTACCGGAGGCGATTTCTTTTACAAGTGCCGTAAACGGGATATCGTTTTCCACAGCGTACGTCTCAGCGGTGGAGCCGGCGTAACCGAAGATGGTGAGGCTGGGGCAGTTTAAAAAGGCCTCCGCCCCGATAGAGATCACGCTTGCAGGAATCGTGATGCTCGTCAAACCGCTGCAGCTGGAGAACGCCCACTCCCCAATGGACGTCACGCTCTCCGGTACGGTAATATTCACAAGACCGCTGCAGCCATAGAAAGCATTATCTCCAATGGAAGTAATTCCGGCCGGGAGTGTAATACCGGTCAGTGATTCACAGCACGCGAAAGCACCCGCACCGATGGAGGTCACGCTTGACGGAATCGTGATATCTGAAAGGGAACAGCACCCGGAAAATGCGTCCACACCGATGGAAACAAGTCCTTCGGGGAGCGCGATAGCCGTTATATTCTGACATCCCAAAAATGCACTGTCTGCAATAGAAGTAACGTATATCGGAAGCTCGTAGTCGGTTCGCGCATTCGCAGCAGGACAGTGATACAGCGCTGTTAAATCCTTGGAAAACAGCACGCCTTCCAGTGCGCAGTAATTGGGATTGTCCGCACTCACGATAAACACTGTGATACGGTCACAGAGGAAAAATGCTTCCTTGCCGATAGACGTGACGCTTGCCGGTATAACAACATTCACAAGGGAGGAGCACTCGGTAAAAGCACGATCTCCAATAGAGAGCACCCCTTCCGAAATATCTATACGCGCAAGGTTATGACAGTTTCGAAAAGCCTGTGCACCGATGGACCGCACGTTTCCCGGGATTGTAATATCCGTCAAACCGGTGCAGTCACGGAACGCATATTCTCCGATGGAAACCACGCTGTCCGCAATTGTGATGCTTCTGAGTTTATATATGCCATAGAATGCACACGCATCGATAGCAGTCACGCCATCCGGAATCTCATAACTTGTGTAGTCCTTTCCATTTGGATAGGCGTGAAGCACGGTTGAATCTTTGGAAAACAGCACGCCGTCCACGTCGCAATAAACGGTATTTTTGCTGTCCACGGTAATGTTCGCAACGGCATCGCAACACCAGAAAGCATTTACACCGATGGAAGTCACGCTCGACGGGATCGTGACATCGCCAAGTTCTATACAGCCAACGAACGCATAATCCCCGATGGAAGTAAGGTTTCCCGTGAAAGCAACACTCTTAAGACTGCTGCAGTCAGCAAAAGCATACGCCCCAATGGAAGTCACGCTCGGTGGGATTTGATAATCGGTGTATGTCTTTCCCATTGGACAGTTATAAAGCACGGTTAAATCCTTGGAAAACAGCACGCCGTCCACGTCGCAGTAAACAGGATTGATCCCATCCACAGAAATGTCTGTGAGCTTCATACACCCAGTGAACGCGTCAGGCGCCACAGAAACGACGCTTGCCGGAATAGTAATGGCCGTAAGGCGGGTACAACCGGAAAAAGCACCTTCCCCGATGGAAGTAATCCCCTCCGGAATAGATACGCCCGTAAGCCGCATACAATAATCAAAAGCCTGCGCACCGATAGCAGTAACCGGTGCACCGCCCAAAGTGGACGGAACCGTCACGCTGCCGGAAACAGCCTCATTGTCTACGTCAGTGATAGTAGCATAACCGTCCGTGATCTCGTAGGTATAGTACCCCTCCGTTGCCGCACTAACCCCCACGGCAAACAGTGCACAGCACAAAAGTGCCATGGCAGTAATGAGCAAAACCTTCTTTTTCATATTGTCCTCCCAAAAATGGGTATAAATATACACAATACTATTTTACCACTTCGAGGAATTATTGTCAATAGAACAGATCGATAAACGCCATGCGCCGCTCACCGTACGTTTTCCCAAACATTCTCACTGCCGTTTCATCTGCCGAAGGAACAAAAGCACCGCCGCCGTGAGCAGAACGGCATCGTATCCCAGCACCCACCACAGATGGGGGAAAAGCCCCGCAAGATCTCCGGCCAGTGCGGCACGCTCCATTTCCACCGCATGAACGAACGGAAAAGCGTTGGCGATTCTCTGGAACGCTCCGCCCACCAGGGCAAGATCAAACCAGATGCCCGACAGCCAGGCAGACAGATTGGTAAGCAGTGCACCGCAGATGCCGCCTACCTGCTTATCGGTAAACACGCTTCCGCAAAGAAGCCCCAAAGCGATAAACAAAAGAGCAACCGGCACGATGCACAGAACGGCAAGGAAAATATTGCCTGTGAATCTCAAGCCCAAAACGAGGGCGGCAATATAGCAGATCACGCACTGGGCAACGGAAACGGGCAGAACGGGCAGCGTATAGCCAAGAATAAAATCCGCCGGAGTCAGCGGTGTGGTATACAGCCGCCGAAGCAGAGAGGATCCCCGATCCCGGGCGATGAGCGTGGCGGAAAACAGCGTCATAAAGGATAGACCAAACACCGTGATGCCGGGGGTCAGCTTCTGGATTTCAAACAGCGGCACGGGGATATTCGCCTGAATGGCGCTGAGCAGAAGCAGCAACACCAGCGGAAAACCAAGGCCGAAGCACAGATTCAAGGGATCCCGGAGGATCTCTTTGGCATTTCTGCCGGCAAACGTCCACATTCTCATTTCTCTGCCCCCTTTACGATTCGAATAAACGCCTCTTCAAACCGGTCCGTGCCGGCGGCCGCTTTGATCCCATCGGCGGTATCGCAAAGCAGAAGCCGTCCGTCCTTCATAATACCGATGCGGTCAGACAGTGCCTCCGCTTCCTCCATATAATGGGTAGTGAGGATCACGGTCACTTTGCCCCTAAGCGCACGGATCACGTCCCACAGATCGCTCCGGGCAATCACGTCCAGTCCCAGGGTGGGCTCGTCGAGAAACAGAATCTCCGGCTCGCTGATCAGTGCCATGGCAATGCTGAGCCTGCGCTGGTATCCGCCGGACAGTTTTCCGGCTTTTTTGCCCATCACCGGGGCAAGCCCGAACCGTTCGGTCATCTCAGCGATCTTTTCTTCCCGTTTTTCTCTTGAAAAGCCGTGAACGCCGCATATGAGCGAAAGATTCTCCCGGACGGTAAGCCCCGGTGCCACCGCCGTCTCCTGGGGCGAAACACCGATCACCGCTTTCACGGCGGCAGCCTCCCGAATTATACTTTTTCCGTTCAGATACGCGTCGCCGCTTGTAGGCTGGGTAAGGCAGGACAGCATTTTGATGGTGGTGGTCTTCCCTGCCCCGTTTACCCCAAGGAGAGAAAACAGCTCTCCCCGGCGGACGGACAGGGTAAGGCCATCCACCGCCGTTACGTCTTTATACTTTTTCGTTAAATTCTCCGCCCGGATCGCATCCATTTTTTCCGTCACTCCATTCCGTACTGTTTTCTGAGCCCCTGATACGCATCCGTAAGCATACGGCTCACCAGATCCCAGGGCAGATCCAGATATCCCGTGGCAAACATGGCGGCAATGCCGTGAACGTATGCCCACATTTCCAGATGGAACAGCTTTACCTCCTCCGCTGCAAGCCCCGTATTCTTATGAACGATTTCTTCCATCTGGTCCGTAAGCTCCGATCCCTCCGGAATCGGCTCCCCCGTCCGGTCACACATATACAGAAGCTTGAAGAGTTCTTTCTCCTCTTTGGCAAAGCGGATATACGCCATGCCGCTTGCCTTGTACGGGGGATATTCTCCCCTTTCCACTTCCCGGCGGATATACTCCCGGCACAGCCCCTCTGCCCTTTCCGAAACGGCCGCACGCAGTCCGTCCATGGCGGCAAAATTGGAAAATACCGGCTGGGTGGAGCAGTTCAGCACGGACGCGATCGCCCTGGCGTTCAACGCCTGTGCCCCCTGTGCCCGCACAATAGCCACGGCGGCGTTTACTATCTCCTCTTTCGTAACTTTCACTTTTGGCGGCATGGTACGCTCCTTAATATATCATTCGTTATATATCATATGTTATTTTATCACGATTCAAGAAAAAAGTCAATAGAGGAAAAAGAAAAACGGAGGTGTTGCATTTGAAAAAGCAACGCCTCCGCATATTCCTACGGAATTTCAATTTTTTGCGTCTTTGCTTATTACCTTCTTGCACCAGGTACGTTTTCCGCATTCCGGACACTTCAGGTACCGGGTCGTTCCTCTGTGCATGGCATGCAGTGCCTGCGTGTAGGTAGGCACGATCTCGTGGCCGCAATTTTTGCACCGGTAAGCCCCTACGCTGACCTCCAGCTTTAACGCATAGAAGCACGGGATCAAAAACACCACGCAGACACCGAGAATGGTGACAAGCTGCCATACCCCTTCGGGTATCAAAAATGCGGCAATAAAGAGGCCTGCAAGCAGTGCGGTTATGCTTACGGTCATAATCGCCCACATAGACGACCAGATCGTTTTGTTCTTCTTCTCCAGTTCCTTCGCCATATCAAGCAAAAGCTGTTCGTTTTTCTGATTGTTGTTTTCCATGCTGATCTTCTCCCCACTCAATAAATCGTTTACGGTGATCTTGAGGATATCACACAGCTCCAGCATAATGGCGGAATCAGGCAGCGATTTGCCCGTTTCCCATTTAGATACGGCCCTGTCCGTGATACCCAGTTTTTCCGAAAGCTGCATTTGAGTCAAATTTTCCTTTTTTCTGCATTCGGCAATGAATCTTCCGATTTTAATCTGATCCATACGCTTCCTCCTTTCGCTTTCAGTATAGAGGATTTTGGGGGAGAAGTACACACACCGGCGGTTGAGTGAGGAGAAATCAACCGTCGGTGGAGCGGAAAATAAGCGAGTCTATACCGAGGGAATCGCTCTGTAAGATACTGCACCAAATCAGCACCAAACTCACACCAAGATTAACACCCGTACTATTAGACAAATTGGAATTTGACGGTATTACAACAGCTTTATCTCATTGGCAATCATAGCCACGTTTTTGGCGTTGGTATCAATTTTAATGGTATTGAGTGCTTGATACATAGGTATTCTTGCTATGCTTCGCTCAATTATATCTTCAGAACGGATACCTTTTTCTACATCCGTTGCCAATCTTTCACACAGAGTCTTTTCATCCGCTACAAGCGAGACGCATTTCACCTCACAGTTCTGTGTATCCAGTTTCTCAAGTATGGAATTGATAATACTCTGCTCGTGCATCACCCAACAAAAAATGATATTCTCGT
>JAZPZY010000062.1:0-39459 GCA_045544955.1 Eubacteriales bacterium | reverse complement strand
GTGTACTTCCTTATAGGTGATTTTTTTATATTTATGTGATATTTGAGGGAATAAAAATCTAGCCGCATAGCGGGTGGTATTTCAGTTTCGGGCATAGCCCTAATACTACAGGCTACGCACAAGTGCGTCTTATATTGGCCTGTCAGCCATGCATTTGTTACGAAACCCCGCTCAAGCGGGACTAAAACCAAGCCTCCCTTGTGTAAAGGGAGGTGGGACGCCGCCTTCGGCGAAGCCGAACGTCGCCGTGACGGAGGGATTGTAAAAAGCGATAATCTACACAAAACAATCCCTCAGTCAGCTTCGCTGACAGCTCCCTTTACACAAGGGAGCCTTTGACACAAGATCATTCTACGCTGAATTTTTATTTGCCTTCTGCTCATCGGCAAAGCCTTTATGGAACCCCGCCACTATGGCGGGGTTTTCATCTTACAATAAAAAAGCAGAGTGCAAACTCTGCTTTTTTCGTTAGAGAACTTTGGAAAGAAATTCTTTCAAGCGGGGATTCTTCGGGTTTGAGAAGAATTCTTCGGGGGCGGATTCTTCGAGGATCTTGCCCTCATCAATGAAGATCACCCGGTTGGCCACCTCTCTGGCAAAGCCCATTTCGTGGGTGACGATGACCATGGTCATGCCTTCTTCTGCCAGTGACTTCATCAGATCCAGTACTTCGCCTACCATCTCGGGGTCGAGGGCACTCGTCGGTTCGTCAAACAGGATCACATCCGGATTCATGGCAAGTGCACGGATGATAGCGATACGCTGTTTCTGACCGCCCGACAGCGTGGACGGGTACACGTCCGCTTTGTCAGTAAGACCGATGCGGTCAAGCAGCCGGAGTGCATTTTCTCTGGCCTGTGCACGGATCTCTGCTTTTGTCGTTGTGATGGGCAAAAGCTCTTTTTTATTTTTGCGGAAAAGATTAAAGAACTTTGTGTATCTGTTGTGCCAGAGTGCTTTTTTCAGGTCCTTGATTCCCGTGTGCACGGGAGCGAGCATAATATTCTGGATTACGGATTTGTTGTTGAACAGGTTGAACTGCTGAAAAACCATGCCCATGTGGCGGCGATGCTCATTGATGTCAACACGCATATCCGCGATATCCACACCGCCGAAGATTATGCTGCCGCCGGTGGGGTCCTCCATGCAGTTCAGACAGCGGAGAAACGTAG
Organism: Eubacteriales bacterium; assembly: GCA_045544955.1. Taxonomy (GTDB): domain Bacteria; phylum Bacillota; class Clostridia; order Oscillospirales; family CAG-272; genus SIG701. The sequence continues at coordinate 38,287 of JAZPZY010000062.1, read as the reverse complement.
ATTTACCGCATCCGGACGGCCCGATCACGCATACGATATCCCCTTTGTTGATGGTGATGTTTATTCCTTTCAGGACTTCGTTGTTACCGAAGCTCTTTTTCAGATCAATGACGTCGATCACTCTTGGACAGCCCCCTTTCCATCAACTTGATTCCGAGTGTGATGAGCATAACGATCACGATGTAGATGATCGCCATCACAAGGTAAGGAACCATGAATTCGTAACTGTTGGAACCTATGTAATTGAAGGCGACGTACAGATCGGCGGCACCGACGAAGCTGACGACGGATGTCTCTTTGATCAGTGCAATAAACTCATTGCCCAGCGTGGGGAGAATGTTTTTTACAGCCTGCGGAATGATGATCTTGATCATCGTAACGGGGAAGGAAAGACCTACAGCACGGCCGGCCTCCATCTGACCGATATCCACCGACTGAATACCGCTTCGCATGATTTCAGAAATATACGCACCGGAGTTCAGTGAGAATACCAGGATAGAAACGTTTACACCGGTAATCCGGATACCCATCAGCGGCAGAAGAACGTAATAGAACAAAAGCAGCTGCACGGTCATCGGTGTTCCGCGGAAAAAGCCCACGTATACGTCGCACAAAGAGTTCAGAACTTTGGGAAGCGTTTTATACTTTGGCGTTACTCTTACCGTAGCGATGAGTGTACCGATTACACTGCCGATGATCAGGCCGAGAACGGCAATGATGATCGTGTTCTGCAGGCCCTCAAGGACACGCACGTAGCCGTTTTGTTCGATAAAGATGTCTATGAATTTTGCGATCTTTTTTTCAAAATTTCCCATGATGCTTCCTTGTCATTTTGTAGAAGGAATGAGTACTCCCCCACGGACATGAGCTGTGAGGGAGTAGTTGACTATTCAGCGTTTTGCTGCCGGGAGCCGGTCAGCGAGCCTCTCCGATTTTAGTTCAGTTCGTTGAACGCACCTGCGATAGCAGCAGCCGGAGCGGAGTCAATGATAACGTACTGAATGTTGCCGTTGATCATATCCTGTACTGCCAGAGAACCGTTCTTGTAGCCGGTGCAGGAAACGGGGAAGCCGTCAAAGCCCCACTCTGCATCGCCCTCTACGTAGAACTGACCGGTGGTGCCGTTCTGCACGCCGATCACGGTCTTATCATCCTTCTGGGAGAGAATAGCAACAACGTCGTCAGCCGTCTTGCAGGCGTCAAACTCGGTGTTGTCAGCGGGAACGATCAGCTTCTGGGATGCGTTGTAGTAAGAATCGGAGAAGGTTACGTACTCTTCACGGTCGGGCTTTACGGTCAGGCCGGCCATGGCGATATCGCACTTCTGCTGGCCGACGGAGAGACATACGGAGTCAAACTCCATGTTGTCGATAACGAGCTCCATGCCGAGATATTCAGCAAGAGCGGCGGCGATCTCCATATCGATACCGTAGTAATCTTCGCCTTCCATGTACTCAAAGGGCTCGAAAGCTGCGTTGGTGGCAACGACCAACTGATCCTTGGAAGTATCCTTTGCGGCGGACTTGACGGCAACGGGCGTGCCGTCGCCGAAGTAGTTGTTGCAGATAGCATCAAACTTGCCGTTTGCCTTGATCTCAGCAAGGAAGGCGTTAACCTTCTCAAGAAGCTCGGGCTGGGTCTTGTCAACGCCGAAAGCGTACTCTTCTTCGGTCAGGTTGATTTCGATAACCTTAACGGCGGCACTCTCTTTGTTGCAGCCTGCAAAAGCAAAAGCAGAGAAGAGCATGAGAGCTGCAAGCAGGGTTGCAAAAATTCTCTTTTTCATGATAGAACTCCTTTTGAATAATAATAAAACTGTTGATTTTGTGTACGGACGAACGTCTCGTTCATACATCAGTAATTATACACTCTGTAAAAAGCGGTGTCAAGTCAAAACGCTACTTTTCTGCGGAAAAAATGAATTTTGTTTTAAGAAATACGCATCGGATGCACTTTTTTTGTATAAAAATGCAGACTGTGCGATTTCCCGCGGGGAAACGCAGTGTGCGATTCCGTTCACGGACAATCGTTAATTTCCGCCGTACGGATAGTGACAGAATCCGCACGCCGCAGGCGGTATACTATTGACAGGGAAACGGCTGCGGCAAAGGAGGCGGAGGATGGATACGGTACTGTATGCGGACGTGTTGTTCCTTATTGATTTCAGCATGGATTATCTGTCTTTGTTTGCCGCCGCAAAGCTTCTTTCCCTTAGAACCACGTGGCTTCGCAGCGTTCTGGCCGCCGTGATGGGCGGTCTGTACGGAATCGCCTCGGTTTTGTGGCTGCCGGGCGGTGTGATCGGGGCGGTGCTGACGGTGGGAATCTCGTTACTTATGTCCCTGACTGCGTTCGGATTGGCCGGCGGTCCTTCATCCCTTTTACGCAGTACGCTGACCGTGTGGGGATGCGGTGCCCTTCTTGGGGGAATCATGACGGCGTTTTCCACCCTGTTCGGCGGCACGTTTACAGCCGGCGGCGGAGACGTGCTTTGTGCAGGCGGTCTGGCACTTCTTGGGAGTATCCGTTTTGCCCGTCGGCAGTTCACCCGGGGCTATGCGGATCTCGTGATCCCCTGGGAGACGGAATGCTTTGAGGCACGGGCCCTGATCGACAGCGGCAATTTGCTCCGTGATCCCGTAAGCGGCTATCCGGTGGTGCTTTTAAGCGTATGGGCGGCACGCGGCTTTCTCGGCGAGCTTGCCGATATGGCGTACCGGGGAGAGACCGCTTACGTACCGGGCGGCGTGCGGATCGTTCCTATGCACGGCGTGAATGGTACCCGCCTTCTGTACGGATTTCTTTGCCGTGATCTTCAGATCCGCCGAGGACGGCGGACCGTGCGGCGCTGTGCCGTGATCTGCGTGGACCACGGTGCGGCAGAAAGCGGATACGCCGGATGTCCGGCACTTCTGCCCGCGTCTCTTTTGCTTTGATTTTTCAATTTGGAGGAACACAGAATGTATATCAGTGCGGCGATTCTTACGGCTTTTGCGGATTTCCGGTCTGCGGTGGGCAGGCTTATGTCCGCCTGCTTTTCGGCGGGGGAAGGGGAGATCTTTTACGTTAACGGAGCACAGGTGCTTCCGCCGCCGCTTACCGCCGAGGAAGAGGCGGAAACGGTTGCACGGCTTTCTACGGACGAGGCGGCTTCCGCCCGACTGATTGAACACAATCTCCGACTCGTGGTGTATATTGCAAGAAAATTTGAAAATACGGGAGTCGGTATTGAGGATCTGATCTCCATTGGGACCATCGGTCTGATCAAGGCGATCCGCACGTTCCGAGCCGATCGGCAGATCAAGCTGGCAACGTACGCTTCCCGGTGTATCGAAAACGAGATCCTTATGTATATAAGGAAAAATTCTTCCCTTCGGGGTGTTGTCTCCATCGACGAGCCCTTGAACGTGGATTGGGACGGAAACGAATTGCTGCTTTCTGACGTGATCGGTACGGAAGAAGATGCGGTAGGCCGGGATCTGGAGCGAAGCGAGGACGAGCGTACCGTCCGTGCCGCCGTCTCGGAACTGGACGAGCGTGAGAGGATCATTATTGAACTGCGGTACGGGTTGTCCGGCGGGGAAGAGCGGACGCAGAAGGAAGTGGCGGATATGCTGGGGATTTCTCAATCGTATATTTCCCGACTGGAGAAGAAAATCATCCGCCGCCTGAAGGAGAGAATCGAAACAAAAATCTGAAAAATCCGAAAAAAACGAAAAAAGTGTGAAAAAGGTATTGATTTATGCCAAAATGTATGGTATAATGCATCCATATGAATATCTACAGAGAGAGGTGTAACAATGAAGAGTGGAATTCATCCCGATTATAAAGAAGTAACGATCCGCTGCGCTTGCGGTGAAACGGTCGTTACCCGCTCTACCAAGGGCGATGCAAACGGTGAGCTGCGCGTTGATATTTGCTCAAAGTGCCATCCGTTCTTTACCGGTAAGCAGAAATTCGTTGATGCCGGCGGACGTGTTGATAAGTTCAAGAAGCGTCTTGCTGCATCCGGCAAATAATCTGTACCCGTAATGTCACGAATCGGATAAGACAAGCGCGTTTCGGCGCCGTCTTATCCGATTTTTCGTTTTGTCCGGTCATTTTTTGACCGAAAGGAGAATTTTATGGCTCAGAATGTATTACTCCGTGATGACGTGCAAGAGATGCCCCGTGCCGTTGCCTGTGCGATCTTTCCTCAGGGCGGTGAGCGGGAATGCGAGATTTCACTGTCCGAGCTTGCCCGGCTTCTGGATACCGCCGGGGCAGAGCTTGCGGCCTCCGTTACGCAGATGCGTGAAAAGCCGGATGCGGCCACCTGTATTGGCAGCGGCAAGCTGAAGGAGCTTTCCGATCTCTGCGATACGGTGGAGGCGTCGCTGGTGGTGTTTGACTGCGAATTGTCGCCGTCACAGCTGAGAGAGATCGAAAACGCCATTGAGCGGAAGGTGGAAGTGCTGGACCGCTCTATGCTGATCCTTGATATATTCGCAAAGCACGCCGTGACCTCCGAGGGAAGGCTCCAGGTGGAACTGGCACAGCTTCGCTATACGGCACCCCGCCTTGCGGGGAAGGGTACGGAAATGTCCCGGCTGGGCGGCGGTATCGGCACCCGCGGACCTGGTGAAACGAAGCTGGAGGTGGACCGCCGGCGGATCAAATCCCGTATTCACGCCCTGGAGGAACAGCTTTCGCACGTGGAATCTGCCCGCGCTACCATGCGCGCCTCCCGGGATCGATCCGGGCTTGTGCGCTGCGCCATCGTCGGCTACACCAACGCCGGAAAATCCACTCTCCTGAACGCATTGACCGATGCCGGTATTCTGGCACAGGATAAGCTGTTTGCCACCCTGGATCCCACCACGCGGCAGTATACGCTTCCCTCCGGTATGAAGCTTCTTCTCACGGATACGGTGGGATTCATCCGCAATCTGCCCCATCATCTCATAAAGGCGTTCCGTTCTACCCTGGAGGAGGCGGCACTTGCGGACGTGATCCTGCACGTGTGCGACGCATCCGATCCGGATTTTGCCGATCATATGCAGGTGACGGACGGACTGCTCCGGGATCTGGGGGCGGCGGAAAAGCCGGTGCTTCTCGTATTCAATAAATGCGATCTGTGTACGGATTCCGTCCGTCTCAGCGAAATGCGTACCGTCGCCGCTGACAGCGGATGTGAAACGGTATTCATCTCAGCGAAAACGGAAGAAGGCATGGAGGAGTTTCAACAAAAGCTGGAACGGATCGCCGCCGGCGGCCGAACCCGGGAGACTTTCCTTCTGCCTCATTCCGACGGCGGAGCGCTCAATCTTTTGTATGCGTCTGCACACGGCGTGGAGGCCGAATATATGGAAGATGGTGTGCGCGTAACGGCTACGGTGGATGCCCGGCTTCGCGGGAAGCTTTCGGCGTATATAGAGCGCCCCGCGATCCCTGGCGCAGAGGATACGGACGATTTTGAGGAGGATTTCTGATATGGCTGAAACTGTCGGACGGATCACCCTTGCACGCCGTGCTTCGGCGGAGATGGAAGAGAAAAAATCCATCTTCATCGGGACGGCGGCACCGGTATCCAGCGAAGAGGAAGCACGGGAGCTGATCGCCGAAATGCGTCGTCAATATCACGACGCCTCTCACAACGTGTATGCGTATATTCTAAACGGTGGTGCCGTTGCACGGTATTCGGATGACGGAGAACCCCAGGGTACGGCCGGCGTGCCGGTACTGAACGTACTGAAAATGTCCGGTGCTACTGATCTGTGTGTGGTGGTGACACGGTATTTCGGCGGTATCCTGCTGGGCGCCGGCGGCCTGGTGCGCGCTTATTCGGCGGCCGCCAAATTGGCGCTGGACGAAGCCGGCGTCGTTACCATGGCGGATTTCGCCATTCTTTCCGTCCGGGTGAATTATTCCGATTATCAGCGTGTAACTGTACAACTGCCTAAAATGGGCGTGACGGAAGACGACGCCGCTTTTGAAACGGCGGTGACGATCCGTGCCGGCGTTTTTGCCTCCCGCGTGGAGGAGGTGACCCGGCTTCTGTCAGAGATGACCGGCGGACGGGCTTCCGTGGAAGTGATCGGCCACGAGGAACGCCCGGATCTTTCTGCCGTGTGATATTTTTCGTCAAAAAAAGTAAAAAAGAGTAATTCTGCGTATATTATATACGCTGTCTGCCTTGCAGACAAATCATGAATTCGGAGGCGCGTATGGAGAAAACGGTCAGTCAGATCTTTTGCGAACGGGAACGGCAGACCTTATCCCCGCGCGCTTTTTTTACGGAGAATACCCGGGGACGGGATTTTCCCTGTGAGCCCTGCCCCAACCGCACCGATTTTCAGCGGGATCGGGACCGGATTCTCCACTCCAAATCCTTTCGCCGGCTGGTGCACAAAACCCAGGTGTTTCTCTTTCCGCAGGACGAGCATTACCGTACCCGTATGACGCATACGTTGGAGGTGACGCAGATCGCCCGGATCATTGCCCGTGCACTGATGCTGAACGAGGATCTGACGGAGGCCATCGCGCTTGGCCACGATCTGGGGCATACGCCCTTCGGCCATGCTGGGGAAATCGTCATGCAGCAGTGCTATTCTCCCGAGTTTACCCACTACCGGCAGAGCCTGCGTGTGGTGGAAAAACTGGAGAACGGCGGCAAAGGACTGAACCTTACGTGGGAGGTTCGTGACGGGATCGTGAATCATACCGGTGACGATATGGCTTCCACGCTGGAAGGGGTCATCGTAAAATTTGCCGACCGGATCGCGTATATCAATCACGATATTGACGATGCGTGCCGCGCCGGCATACTGAAAATTTCCGATATTCCTGCCGATATTCTCAAAGTATTGGGCGAGGGACACGGGCATCGGATCAACACCATGGTGTCGGGCGTGATCGAGGGAAGCGCCGAAGGGAATGCTATCCGTATGACGGAGGAGATCGCAGACGCCACCGGGCGCCTGCGCCAGTTCCTGTTCGATAACGTGTATTTCAATCCGAAAGCCAAAGCGGAAGAGGTCAAGGCGCGGGAAATGCTTGCCCGTCTGTATGAGTACTTTACCCGCTATCCCCAGCGTCTGCCGGTGCTGTACCGGCGAAATCTGGAGAACGAGCCGCTGGGACGCTGCGTGTGCGATTATATTGCCAGTATGACGGATCGGTACGCTATCGATCTGTATAAAGAATTGTTTATCCCCAGCGTGTGGCGTACGCCGGACGGGGATAACTGATAAAAAGTAAAGGAGGATACGTATGATTCCCCACAGCATCATAGAAGATCTGAAGCACCGCTGTGATCTGGTGGACGTGATCTCCTCCTACGTGCCGCTGAAGCGGGCAGGCTCCAATATGAACGGTCTGTGCCCCTTTCACAGCGAGAAATCTCCCTCCTTTACCGTTTTTACCGGGGGGGAACCCCATTTTTACTGTTTCGGATGCGGAGCGGGCGGCGACGTGATCAGCTTCGTCATGCGTATGGAAAACCTGGACTACCGTGCTGCGTTGGAGTTTCTTGCCAAGCGTGCCGGCATCACGCTGCCGGACGATCGCGGCGATGAAAAACGGGAAGTGGGACGCAAGCGGATTTTGGAAATGAATCTCTGTGCCGCAAGGTTCTTCCGGGATTGCCTGTTTGACGATTCCATCGGGGCACCGGGCCGGGCGTATCTGGAGAAAAGGCAGCTGCCTTCCGTGGTGGCTCGCCGGTTTGGCCTTGGCTACGCACCGCAGTCCTTCGGTGCGCTCCACGATCATCTCCGGAAAAACGGATTTTCCGATGAGGAAATGATCCTGGGCTACTGCTGCGGGAAAAGCCAGAGGGGCAACGTGTACGACCTTTTCAGGGGACGGCTGATGTTTCCCATTATCGATGTGACGGGAAACATCGTAGCCTTCGGCGGACGGGTGCTGGATGATTCCAAGCCCAAGTACCTGAACTCCTCCGATACCCCGGCGTTCAAAAAAAGCCGGAATCTGTTTGCTTTGAACTTTGCGAAAAATCACGCAGAGAAGCGGTTGATTCTCTGCGAGGGATATATGGACGTGATCACCTTGCACGCCGCCGGTTTTGAAAATGCGGTGGCCACGCTCGGCACGGCCATCACGTCGGATCACGCCCGGATCATCCGTAAGTATACGGAAAACGTGCTCCTGGCCTACGACAGCGACGGCGCAGGACAGGCGGCCACCAATAAGGCGCTCCGGATCCTTGCGGAGGCCGGAGTGGATGCCCGCGTGATCAAAATGGAGGGAGCAAAGGACCCGGACGAATACATCAAAACCTTCGGCAGGGACAAGTTCGCGTCACTTATGGATGCGGGACGGACCCGGTTCGATTTCAAACTGGAGAATATTCTCGCCGCCCATGATATTTCTGTGCCGGAAGGGAAGATAAAGGCAGCCGCTGAAATATGCGCTGAGATCGCCTCCGTATATTCCGGTGTAGAGCGGGAAATATACACGACGAAGGCTGCCGCGGCTCTCGGCGTGGATCCGAAAAATCTCCGTGCGGACGTGGAGGCGGCCATCCGCCGCCGGGCAAGCAAAGAAAGAAAAGAACGCCCCGGGGAACTGTACCGCAGCGGTATGGGCATATCCGATCGGGTGAATCCGGATTTTGCCAAGGTGCCCAAGGCGGCCCGGTTTGAGGAAACGGTGCTGGGACTTCTGCTTCTGCGGCGAGAGTATCTCACAAAAGCCGTGGACGGAAAGCCCCTTTCCGCCGATGATTTCCCAACCGAGTTGGGACGGCGGCTGTTTGGCGTCATCTCGGAGGGGGAGGAGGCCGGCGGCTTTGATCTCGGTATGCTGTCCGAGACGTTTACCCAGGAGGAGGTATCCCGTGCCACGCGGATGCTGCAGGAGCGGATGAAACTGTCGGACAACGGCATCGCCGTATTTGAGGATGTGGTGCAAAAACTCCGTGCCGAGAATGAAAAGAACGCAAAGGCTGCCGACGGGGACGAGTTTCTTTACTTTATTCAAAAGAAACGCGATGCACTGAAAGAAAACGCATCGCTTTCCGATACTTAATCAGTGAAACAAAATACATACCAGAAGGGAAATGGGCATGGATAGCGAAAAGAAAACAGAAATGAACGATCTGATCGAACGGGGAAAGTCCAAGGGATCGCTCAGCAACAATGACATCATGGAGATGATCGATTTTTCGGATTACGATATTGATCAGATCGAAAAACTCTACGAAACGCTGGAAAGCAACGGTATTGAAGTTACCAGTTATATCAATCCGGCGGAGTTTGACGAGCTGGAAAGCGATCTGGATACGATGAGCAGCTCTGAGGATATGGAAAAGGTGCTGGCACAGGAAGGACTTGCCATTGACGATCCGGTTCGTATGTATCTGAAGGAGATCGGCAAAGTGCCGCTGCTGGACGCGGACCGGGAGCTTCTGCTGGCACAGCGGATGGGCCACGGCGACGAGGCGGCAAAGCAGGAACTGGTGGAGGCAAACCTTCGTCTGGTGGTCAGCATTGCCAAGCGGTACGTGGGGAAGGGTATGTTTTTCCTGGATCTGATCCAGGAGGGAAACCTGGGCCTTATGAAAGCCGTGGAAAAATTCGATTATACCAAGGGATATAAGTTCTCTACCTACGCTACCTGGTGGATCCGTCAGGCTATTACCCGTGCCATTGCGGATCAGGCGAGAACGATCCGTATCCCCGTACACATGGTGGAAACGATCCATAAGGTGTCCCGCGTATCCCGTCAGCTGCTCCAGGAACGGGGCAAAGAGGCAACTGCTGAGGAGATCGCAGAGGTTATCGGCATGAACGCCGATAAGGTGCGCGAGATCATGAAGATCGCCCAGGATCCCGTATCGCTGGAAACGCCTATCGGTGAAGAGGAGGACAGCCATCTTGGCGACTTTATTCCGGATGACGATTCGCCGGCACCGGCGGATGCCGCGTCTTACGCACTTCTGCGTGAACAGCTCTGCGAAGTGCTGCATACGCTGACGCCCCGTGAGGAGCACGTTCTGAAACTCCGCTTCGGTTTGGACGACGGGCGTACCCGTACGCTTGAGGAAGTGGGTAAGGAATTCAATATTACCCGTGAGCGTATCCGCCAGATCGAGGCAAAGGCACTGCGGAAGCTCCGCCATCCCAGCCGTTCCAAGCGTCTCCGCGACTACCTGGATTGATTTTCTCTCCAGGTCTTGGGCAGGATTTGCAGACGGAATTTTTGTAACAGTTGCATATTTTAAACAATGCCTTTTTGCAACTAACGACCAAATGAAAGGGCAAAAACAACAAAAAACAACATCTTCCGTTGGTCGAGTTGCACATGGATTGTGAATCGAATGTAAATTTGTGAAACATTTGGCTGTTTTCCGCTTTGCGGCGGAGTGAAAAATACCTTGACATCACGGCCGAAATGGTGTAAAATATTCTAAGATTATCCTGGCATTTTTTCGATGCCGACGCATTATTACTAAGGAGGATTCCTAATGAAACGAAACCTTATGTGCCTGCTCCTTGCCTTTGCGATGGTGTTTTCCTGCTTTGCCGTCGTTGGCTGTTCCAAAGATGACAAGGACGAAACGGTAGAGGGCAGCACAACCGATGAAACTGCTCTTGGCACCGTAACTCTTACTCTGTGGGTTCCCACGGATGAAGATACCACTGAGGAAGCCATTCTCGCCGTTCAGGAGGCGATGAATAAACTTACCAAGGCAAAGTACGAAACGGCAATCGAGCTGCACGCCATCCCCAGCGATGAGTACGAGGCAGCGGTTGACGCCCGTCTGACCGAGATCGAAGAAGCAATCGCTTTCGAAGAGGCCGAGGCCGAGCGTAAGAGAAAAGAAGCCAAGGAACTGGCGGCACAGGGTATCACCACCACGACCGCAGAGACGACGGCTCCTGAGGAAACCGCCGTTACCGAAGAAACCTTCGTGAACGATCTGGGTATGACGGTACAGAAGTATCCCGAGGTGGAAGCCAACCAGATGGATATCTTCCTTGTTCGCGGTTATGAAGATTACCTGGCATACAAGGAAAGAGAAGCTTTGACGGCACTGGACGCTGAGCTGAACGGTTCTGCCAAGATCCTCAAACAGTACATCTATCCTTCCTTCCTTAATTACGTTAAGGTTGGCGGCGCTACATACGCTATCCCCAACAATAAGCCTCTGGGTGAGTACAAGTATCTTCTGGTCAACAAGCGTCTTATCGACGAGTTGTACTGGGATGAAACGAAGGTTACGACCATTTCTGGCTGCCTTGCATTCATAAAGGACGTACAGAGATTTACCGACGTAACCCCGTTCCTCGCTCCCATTGAGCCTTCCGATATGTATTACTGGTCTGAGGACGGTTCCTGGTCACTTCTCGGTACCCAGCTTACCAGTGCAGCTGACTACAATGCATACAGCCCGCCGAGAAACATCCTCAACAACAATGAGTACGTCGACACGCTGTACCTCATGAAGTATCTGAAAGAAACGGACGGTTTCTCCAAGGATCCTGCCAATGAGAAGGAATTTGCCGTAGGCGTTATCTCCGGCGATATCACGGTAAAGGATGCATACGAGGACGAATACTACGCTTACGTATATGAAACGCCCCGTGCGACTACCGAAAACTTGTATTCCTCCATGTTTGCCGTTTCCGCTTACACCAAGAGCGTAACACGTTCCATGGAAATCCTCACTATGCTGAACACCGATCCTGAACTGCGTACTATTTTCCAGTACGGTGTGGAAGGCGTTCACTGGCAGAAGAATTTCGATAACGAAGACGTGATCGACATTATCAGCGACGATTACAAGATGACGCTGGAGGAAACCGGTAACGTTTACATGACCTACCCTGGTGCCGGCATCCCCATGTCCCAGTGGGAGAACGCAAAGCGTCAGAATCTGGACTCTCACGTGAGCCCGTACATCGGCCTCTTTCGGACCGATTACGTAAACGAAGAAACTAAGGCTGACTTTGACGAGCTGGCTGCTGTCAGCAAGGAGTACTACGATCGCCTCGACGCAATGACTGCCGATGAATTCATGGCATCTATTGACGATCTGAAGGACGAGATCAAGAATATTCCGATCGTGGAGAAACTGCTCAGTTATACCGGTGAGGGATCTCTCGTTGTGTATTATATCCAGTTCTCCAATCCCAGAATTTCCGACGAAAACATGGCCGAGGAATAAACCGGACGGATATTCGTACGGCTGTAATGGAAAGAATAAAGAAGAGCCGCATCTGCGGCTCTTCTTTATTCTTTTTTAATGTAAATATTTTGTGAACAACAAAAATGCTGTTGCTTTCAGGAAATAATTGTGTTATAATATCAAGGCATGCAAAAATGCATAGCACACACACGCAATGAGAACTTCTGACGGTGCCGCCTGTAAAGAAAAAGTTTGCGGGATTTCGGCTTCAGGATGTATTTGCGTGGTGGAAAAAACCGTAAGGAGATTAAAACTATGGCAATCGTATCCATCAAACAGCTGCTGGAAGCAGGCGTCCATTTCGGACATCACACCAGACGTTGGAACCCGAAGATGGCTGAGTACATCTTCACCGAGCGTAACGGCATCTACATCATCGACCTGCAGAAGACCATCAAGAAGTTCGAAGAGGCGTATATGTTCGTTCGCGACGTAGCCACCGAAGGCGGCACGATCCTTTTCGTAGGTACTAAGAAGCAGGCTGCTGACGCTATCCGTGAGGAAGCTGAGCGCTGCGGTATGTATTTCGTAAACGTACGCTGGCTGGGCGGTATGCTCACCAACTACAAGACCATCCGTACCAGCATCAATCGCCTGAACGCTCTGGAGAAGATGCAGGAGGACGGCACCTTTGATATGCTTCCCAAGAAGGAAGTTGCTTCTCTGCAGAAGGAAATGTTCAACCTGGAGAGAAACCTGGGCGGTATCAAGAACATGAACGGTCTGCCTTCCGCTATCTTCATTGTTGACCCCCGCAAGGAGCACAACGCTGTTCTGGAAGCAAAGAGACTGGGCATTCCGGTTATCGCTATCGTGGATACCAACTGCGATCCCGACGATGCTGATTACGTTATCCCCGGCAACGACGACGCTATCCGCGCTATCCGTCTGATCTCTTCCGTTCTGGCTGACGCCGTTCTGGAAGGCAAGCAGGGCGAACAGCTGGTAGAGGCTGAAGCTGAGGCAACCGAGGCAGAAGCTGCTGAGGACGCTGAGGCAAATCAGTAATCAGTCGATCTTAATAATAATTGAATAAAACGGAGGATATATACAATGGCAATTACTGCTAAAATGGTAGCCGATCTCCGCGCACAGACCGGCTGCGGTATGATGGAGTGCAAGAAGGCACTTACCGCTGCGAACGGTGATTTTGAAGAGGCTGTAAAGGTTCTTCGTGAGAAGGGTCTTGCCGTAGCCGCTAAGAAGGCTGACCGTATCGCTTCCGAGGGCGTTGTTGATATCATGCTCTCCGACGACAAGAAGACCGCCGCTATGATCGAGGTTAACGCCGAGACTGACTTCGTTGCAAAGAACGAGAAGTTCCAGGACTTCGTTCGCGGTATCCTCGCCACCATTATCAAGAACCGTCCCGCAGATCTGGACGCTCTGCTGGCTCTGCCTTACGATTCTGAAATGACCGTTGAGGCTAAGCTGAAGGATATGATCTTCATGATCGGTGAGAACATGAACATCCGCCGCTTTATGATCGTTGACGGCGTGCTCAGCACCTATATCCACGGTAAGGGCACTACCGGCGTTATCATTAAGTTCGAGGCAGACGACGTTTGCGTTGCCAACCCCGGTTTTGCTGAGTTCGCTAAGAACATCGCTCTCCAGGTCGCTGCTATGCCCGTTCTGTACCTGAACAAGGAGTCTGTTCCTGCTTCCGCTATCGAGGAAGAGAAGCAGATCCAGCTCACGCTCATGAAGAACGACGAGAAGAACGCCAACAAGCCTGAGTCTATCCTTGAGAAGATGATCATGGGTAAGATGAACAAGTTCTACGAGAAGGTTTGTCTCACCGAGCAGTCCTACGTTAAGGACGATTCCATCTCCGTTCAGAAGTACGTGGACAACACCGCTAAGGAATTTGGCGGCAATATTCGCATCGCCGGCTTCTATATCTACGAGAGAGGCGAAGGTCTGGAGAAGAAGGAAGACAATTTCGCTGACGAAATCGCCAGCCTTGTGAAGAAATAATGCTTCGATTTCCGCCGGCATTCAAAGTGCCGGCGGATTTTTTATGCGAATTTGTGAAAGTATATTTACAAATCTGCTATTTCGGAGTAAAATATACATGATATACTATCTAATATAACGAGGTGATTTCCATGCAGCACCCCTCTTATAAGCGCGTCCTTCTGAAGTTGTCCGGTGAGGCACTCCGTAACGATGCGGATTCCATTCTGGATTTTTCCTATATCGATACAGTAGTGGCGGAGATCCGCCGCTGCGTGGAGGCAGGTGTCCAGATCGCTTTGGTGATCGGTGCCGGCAATATCTGGCGAGGTGCCAAAGGCACGGATGTGAACCGTACCCGTGCGGACCATATGGGCATGCTTGCCACCGTGATCAATTCCATCGGTATGAAAGATGCGCTCCTGCGTGCCGGGATCGACGCCCACGTTCTGTCTCCCGTTTCTATGGACGCCTTTGCCGAGCCGTACCTGCGTGACCGGGCGGTGGAATATCTGGAAAAGGGAAGCGTGGTTATCCTTGCCTGCGGCTCCGGGGCTCCGTTCTTCTCAACGGATACGGCGGCCGTTCTTCGTGCGGCTGAACTGTCCTGCGACGTTACGCTGATGGCAAAGAATATCGACGCCGTCTATACGGCGGATCCCCGCGTTGATCCTAAGGCGAAAAAACTGCCGCAGATTGACTATATGTATATTCTGGATCATCACCTTACCGCCATCGACATAACTGCCACGGCGTTTGCCATGGAGAATAAAATGCCGATCCACATATTCGGTCTCAATGATCCCGCAAATATTTATAAAGTAATTATGGGCGAAACGCTCGGAACAATTGTTAAAGGAGGCACAAACGAATGAAACTTGACACCAAAGATTTTGAGAGCAAAATGAAGAAAGCCATTGAGGTATATGAGGATAATCTGGACACCGTCCGCGTAGGCCGTGCAAACGCCGCCGTCCTCGCCCGTGTGACCGTGGATTATTACGGTGCCCCCACTGCCATTAACCAGGTGGCTGACGTGCGTGTGGCCGATGCAAGAACGCTGACCATTACCCCCTGGGACGCCAAGTTGAACAAGGACATCGAGAAGGCCATTCTGGCATCCGACGTGGGAATCACGCCGCAGAACGACGGTAAGACGATCCGCCTTTCCTTCCCCCAGCTGACCGAGGAACGCCGTAAGGAGTTGAAAAAGCAGGTTGCCAAAATGGGCGAGGATGCCAAGGTAGCAATCCGTAACGTCCGCCGTGATGCCAACGATAAGTGCAAGGATATGAAGAAGAAGTCCGAGATGAACGAGGATGAGCAGAAGCAGTCCGAAAAGAACATCCAGGATCTGACCGATAAGTACACCAAAATCATCGACGACATCACTGCAAAGAAAGATAAGGAAATCATGGAAATCTGACGTTCTCACCGAACGGATAAGACTGGCCGCCCCGGCACTCCTCCTTTATCCGGAGTACCGGGGCGAATGTACGATTTTAGGAGATTTCTTCTTGATATGACGGAGAATAAGAATCAGTATGACCGTATCCGTGAAAAAGTGGCGGAAAGCGGTCTTTCCCATATTGCGTTTATCATGGACGGAAACGGTCGTTGGGCCACCTCAAAAGGTTTGCCTCGTGAGGTAGGGCACCGGCACGGTGCGGAGAATTTCAAGAAAATCGTTCGTATGTGCGGTGACGTAGGAATTGATGCTGTAACCGTATACGCATTTTCTACCGAAAACTGGAAACGCCCCAGCGGGGAAGTCAACGCGATCATGCGGCTTCTCGATTCCTTTATTAAGGATGCGGAACGGGAAAACGAAGAAAACCGCATCCGCTACGTCTTTTTGGGAGATAAGAGTGCACTGGCACCTGCCCTGGCACAAAAATGTACTGACCTTGAAAATCTGACGGTGGGCAATCGCCGTCTTTTGAATATTGCACTGAATTACGGCGGACGTGCCGAGCTGGTGTACGCCTGCAACAGGCTGATCGCCGCGGGAAAAGAGGCGGTGACGGAGGAAGATCTGTCCCGGGCTTTGTATACCGGGCACTGTGCTGATCCGGATCTGATCGTCCGTACGGCCGGGGAATACCGGCTGTCCAACTTCCTTCTCTGGCAGTCGGCCTATGCGGAGCTGTTCTTTACCGATACGCTGTGGCCGGATTTTTCTCTTGACGATCTGGAAGCTGCTGTGATGAGCTTTTCCGGCCGGCGCCGCCGCTACGGTGCTGTTTTATGATTACTTACTTTGGATTGTTTTTGGAAAGGGACCCGCTATGCGACAACGTACTTTGACTGCGATTGTAATCATACTGGTGACAATTCCGCTTTGCCTTTTGTGCGAAACGTGGATTTTTGCGGCAGCCGTATCGCTGGTTACATTGATTGCCATGTATGAGCTTCTCGGCTGTATCGGCGTGCGGAAATACAAAAGTGTTTCTGTTCCCGCCTATATTCTGGCAATCGCCGTGCCGCTTGGTTGCCGGATGTTTACTTATACGCCGGATGCTGTGGCGGCGGTGATGGCAGTTCTGTTTTTCTTTTGGTTTTATCTTGTGACCGTTGGCGTGTTTGCTCACGGTTCACTGGATGCAGAGTGGATCTTTGCGATATTTGCCCCTTCTTTCTACGTGATTGCCGCCTTTGCCAGCCTGGTTCTTTTAAGCTGCCGTCCGTTTGGTTTTCCGTTTATGGTGATCACCTTGTACGCCCCCTGGATATCGGACGTGTTCGCCTATTTCTGCGGAAGATTATTTGGACGGCATAAGCTGATTCCCGAAATCAGCCCGAAGAAAACGGTGGAAGGCATGATCGGCGGCATCCTCTTTACACCTCTGTTTACTGTTATCAGCGGTGTCGTTATAAGTTACTGCGTGGAGGAAGTGCAAAGCGTCCACGTTTGGTCGCTGATACTTGCGGGCGTGGTTGTCAGTGCCGTTTCCCAGATAGGCGATCTGATCATGTCGTATATCAAGCGTAAATACGGCGTGAAGGATTTCGGCACGCTTCTGCCCGGACACGGCGGTATTCTGGATCGCTTTGACAGCGTTCTGGCGGTGGCACCGTTTATGCTGCTTTTGTCCATGCTGCAGGAGTTTTTGAAGTTTTTTGAATAATTTGCGTATAGAAATGGGGGAGTATGATGCACTCCGTACAATCTGAATACCCGGTTCGGGTGGCCATTCTGGGCAGTACCGGCAGCGTGGGCGTGCAGGCACTGGATGCACTCTCCCGCATGGGCTGCCGTATCGTGATGCTGTCCGCCGGACGGAACGTGGAGCTTTTGGCACAGCAGGCGCGGCTCCTAAAGCCGGAGATCTGCACCGTGGACGGCGAGAAGGAGGCAGAACAGCTGCGTCTTCTGCTTGCCGGGGAGCCGGTTAGGATCTACGGCGGCAAGGATGCGGCAGAACGTGCCGTTGCCGAATGCCGTGCCGACGTGATCATTCATTCTATCGCCGGCCTTGCCGGACTTCCTACCGCTTTAGCGGCGGCGAAAACCGGTGCCCGGATCGGTATGGCAAATAAAGAAGCCATCATCGCCGCCGGGGACATCATTTACGAAACGCTCCGCAAGTCCGGGGGCGAGATGATCCCCGTGGACAGCGAGCACAGTGCGATTTTTCAGTGCCTCAGCGAAAATCGGGCACTTTCGGATACGGGCAGAGGTGATCCCTCCCGCATCCGGCGGATTCTGCTGACCGCCTCCGGCGGGCCGTTTTTCGGAAGAAGCCGGGCAGAGCTTTCTGCCGTTACCCCGGAGGAGGCGCTTCGCCATCCTACCTGGAAGATGGGACCGAAGATCACGATTGATTCCGCCACCCTCATGAACAAGGGCTTTGAGGTGATCGAAGCGTGGCGCCTGTTTTCCGTCCCTTACGAGAAAATCGAAGTGGTCATCCACCGTCAGAGCATAATTCACTCTATGGTGGAGTATATTGATAATACTGTCATTGCCCAGCTTGGCCTGCCGGATATGCGAAGCTGTATCCGCTATGCAGTTTCCTGTCCCGACCGTGCCTTTGTGGAGGAGAAGGGATTGGATTTCAAAACGCTTCGTACGCTCACGTTCGATCAGCCGGATGCGGATGCCTTTCCGCTGCTCTTTGCGGTGAAGGACGTGATCGCCCGCGGCGGCATCGTACCTTCTGCACTGATTGCGGCGGACGAGGAAGCCGTGGCGGCGTTCCTCCGTGGTGAGATCTCCTTTGGGCAGATCCCCGATGCGGTGATGGAAAGCCTTGCTGCCACACCTGACGCGTCTGTGCGTGACGTTTCGGATATTTACAAGGCGGAAAAAGAGGCACGCCGGCTTGCCGGGGGGATTCTTGAAAAATTCCGGAAAAACTGAACCCGTACCTGCTTCGCCGTACGATCACCCGGCACGGTACATAAGAGAGGTGGTTTGATTTATGACGATTTTGTATATTATTATTGCGATTCTGATTTTCGGCTTTCTCATACTGATCCACGAGGGCGGTCACTTTCTGTTTGCCCGCCTGTTCGGTGTAACGGTCAACGAGTTTGCCATTGGCATGGGGCCGGCGATCTATACGCACCGTTCCCACAAAACGAATATTGCCTATTCGCTCCGGGCGATCCCCTTTGGCGGCTACGTCAGCATGGCCGGCGAGGACGAGGAGTCCGAGGATGAAAACGCGTTTTATAAAAAGCCCGTCTGGCAGCGGATCATCATTACCGTTGCCGGTGCGTCCATGAACCTGATTGCCGGTATTCTGGTGATGACGATTCTCATTGCCGCGGCGGCCAGTCTGCCGTCTTCTACCATCTATTCCTTTCAGGAGGAAAATGTCTCTGCCCAGTACGGCCTTATGGAAGGAGACCGGGTGGTAAAGGTAGGCAACACCCGTGTTTACACCGGCAACGAGCTGGTGTATGAAATCATGCGGCAGGGCGTGGAACCGGTGGATCTGACCGTCGTGCGGAACGGCGAAAAGAGCGTTCTTTCCGATGTGGAGTTTGCACAAATGGAGGACAGCGGCGTTCTGTTCGGCAAGCCGGATTTCATCGTTTACAGTGAATCGAAAACAGTTCTGAACGTGGCAAAGCACGCCGTGTGCCGCTCCGCCTCCACCATCAAAATGGTGTACGATTCGCTGTACGATCTTCTCACAGGCCGGTACGGGGTGGAAGCCATTTCCGGACCGGTGGGCGTTACCGCCGTTATGACGGAGGTAGCCAAAGAGAGCACGGCAGATCTGGTGTATATGGCCGTGGTTATTACGATGAATCTGGGCGTTATGAACCTTTTGCCGCTGCCGGCTCTGGACGGCGGACGGCTGGTGTTCCTTATTCTGGAGGGCATCCGCAGAAAGCCCGTTTCCCGTAAGGTGGAGGGATACGTCCACTTTGCCGGGTTTGCTCTGCTTATGGTACTGATGGTTCTGATCATGGCGAAAGACATCGTCACGCTTTTCAGATGACGGGAGACACAGATATGATGGAAAGACGAAACAGCCGTGCCGTCCGTGTGGGCGGCGTGCAGATCGGCGGCGGTGCACCGATTACGGTGCAGTCCATGACCAATGCGAGAAGCGGCGATTTTGACGAAACGGAAAAGCAGGTGCGTGCACTCACCGCAGCCGGATGCGACATCGTTCGCATCGCCGTGCCGGATGAGGCGGCGGCAGACGTGTTTTCCGTCCTCCGCAGCCGGGGTATTACCGTGCCGCTGGTGGCGGATATTCATTTTGATTACAGACTGGCACTTTTGTCCGTGAAGGCAGGTGCATCCAAGATCCGCATCAATCCCGGCAATATCGGGGCACAGTGGAAGGTTCGTGAGGTAGCGGACGCCTGCCGAAGTGCAGGGCTTCCCATCCGTATCGGTGTAAACGGCGGATCACTGGACAAAACGCTTTTGGAGAAATACGGTGCCCCCACGCCGGCGGCACTGGTGGAAAGTGCCCTTTCCCAGGCCGATATGCTTGAGGGAATGGGCTTTTCCGATATCGTGATTTCCATGAAAACCTCCTCCGTACGGGATACGCTTGCCGTGTACCGGCTGGCGGCGTCCCAGTGCGATTATCCTTTGCATGTGGGCGTGACGGAAGCCGGCGACGAATACTCCGGCTTGATTAAAAATTCCATTGGTGTCGGTGCACTGCTGGCGGACGGTATCGGAGATACGCTCCGCGTGTCGCTGACGGCTGACTGCGTGAAGGAAGTGGAAGCCGGCAGGGAGATCCTCCGTATGCTGGGGCTGGACAACCGGGGCGGCATAGAGATCGTCTCCTGTCCCACCTGCGGACGAACGAAGGTGGATCTCATCGCCCTTGCGGCAAAATTCAAGGAGGCCGTCCGGCATATTGATACGAAAGGCAAACGGGTGAAGGTTGCCGTCATGGGATGTGTGGTCAACGGCCCCGGAGAGGCCCGTGAAGCCGATTTCGGCATCGCCGGGGGCGACGGATGCGCCGTGCTCTTCCGGCGCGGAGAAACGGTCTGCCGGGTCGAGGAGGCAGATATTATCGACACGCTCCTCAGAGAAACATACGCTTTTTTGGCCGATGATCCGTCGGCTGATACATCGGAGACATAAATATGAGTGAAACGAAAGATACGAAAAAAACGAGAACGCTTTCCGATATATTTTCCCGCTATACGCCTGTATCCCAGGCGCAGCGGGATTTGTTCGCATCGGCCACGGACGTGTCCGTGCGTGCCGACAGAGAAAACCGTATGGTGGAAGTGAATCTGTCTTTACCGAAGATCGTATCTAAAACGGTGCTGTACGAGACGGAGAACGCACTGATGGAGATCTACGCACAAAATTCCGTGCGGATCTTTCCCCATTATCCGCCCGAACTTTTCAGTCTTTCCTATATGCAGGAGATCATAAACGAGGCGAAACGGGTCGGTACGATCATCAACGGATTTTTCGACCGGTTTGAAGCGTCTCTTGAGGATAAAACTGTTACGGTATCTATCCCCTTTCCCAGCGGCGGCATTGATCTTTTGGATCTTGCCCGTACGGGACAGCTGTTTTCCGCCATTATCCGCAGCGAATTTTCCCTGGAATACGAGGTGAAGATCGTTACCGCGGACAATGCGGCAGAGGTGCAGAAGGAGTATGAAGCGGCGAGAGAAGCATGGCTCCGCAGCGAAGCCGCTCAGATTCCCCAAAGGGAGGCAGCATATGCAGCCCGTGCGGCGGCGTCCGAAAATGCGTCCGGCACGGATCCGGACAAGCCCAATCTCCGCCGTGTGGCGTCCCTGTTTGAAAATGCAGAGGAAATTACCTTCCTTGACGAATCGGTGATCCGCTGCGGACGGACCAAATACGATATCTCCGCTCCGGAACTGATGGCAGGCACGCCCTTTGCCATCGAAAATCTGACGCCCCTTTCCGCTATCCAATCTGCCAGCCGCTGCGTGACCGTGATCGGTACCGTGTTCGGCAATACGGTGAAGGAAATCAAAAACGGAACGAAACTGGCAGTCACTATCGGTGTTACGGACAGAAGTGCTTCCATCTTTATTAAAACGGTCATTCCCACGGAAGTGCAGGACGAGCTGTTCGGCATTTTCAAAACGGGCTCTGCTCTTGCCATCCGGGGCAGCGTGAAGGTGGACAAGTTTGACGGCGAGTTGTATATCGATTATAGCGACGTATTGAAGATCAAAGAGGTCAAACGGCAGGACAACGCCGAGGAAAAGCGGGTGGAACTCCATCTGCATACCTGTCAGTCCGCCATGGACGCCACCACGAAGCCGGAGGAAGTGATCGAAACGGCACACCGCTGGGGGCACGAAGCCGTGGCTATTACAGACCACGGCAATCTGCAGGCCTTTCCCACCGCCATGCTGAAGGCGGAAAAACTGGGAATGAAGGTGCTCTACGGCGTGGAGGCCTATTTCGTGGACGATACCGCCCGGGCCGTGTTCGGTTCGAACGGGGCGGACTTCCATGACGAGGTTATCGTTTTCGATATCGAGACCACCGGCCTTTCTCCGCAGACCTGCAAGATCACCGAGATCGGTGCGGTGAAGGTGCAGGACGGGGAAGTGCGGGAGGTGTACAGTACCCTTGTAAATCCCGGCGTGCCGATTCCGGAAGAAGTAGTGAAACTCACCGGCATTACTGACGAAATGGTGGCGGATGCACGTCCTATTTCCGAGGTGCTTCCCGAATTCTTTGCATTCATCGGCGACCGGATGCTGATCGCCCACAACGCCGGATTTGACGTAAGCTTTATCCGCCGTGCGGCGGAGGAACTCAGCCTGCCCTTTGAAAACGCATATCTGGATACGGTGGCCATGTCCCAGTACGTCAATCCGGATCTGAAAAAACATAAACTGAATATTCTGGCGGAGTATTTCGAACTGGGTGATTTCAATCATCACCGTGCCTCGGACGATGCGGAAATGCTGTCCATGATCTACTACCGCATGATCGACAAGCTGGCGGACGAGGGCATCCATTCCATGGCGGAGCTGAATACCGCCATGAGTGAGCGATCCGATCCGCTGAAGCTGAAAACCTACCATCAGATCATTCTGGTGAAAAATCAGGTGGGACTGAAGAATCTCTATACGCTGGTTTCCGAATCCTATCTGAAATATTACCGCAAAACGCCGCGGATCCCCAAAACGCGCCTGACCGAAATGCGTGAGGGACTGATCATCGGCTCCGCCTGCGAGGCGGGCGAGCTGTTCACTGCCGTTTTGGAGGGAAAGCCCCAGAGTCAGCTGGAGGAGATCGCTTCCTTCTACGATTATCTGGAGATCCAGCCTATCTCCAATAACCGTTTCCTGGTGGAAAAGGGAACGGTGGCGGACGACGAAGCCCTCCGGGAATTGAACCGGAAAATCATTGCTTTGGGCAAAAAACTGGGAAAGCCGGTAGTTGCCACCTGCGACGCCCACTATCTGGATCCGGAGGACGAGATCTACCGACGGATCCTGCTTTCCGGCATGAAATTCTCCGATGCGGATAAAGTCACCGAACTGTACTTCCGCACCACGGAAGAAATGCTGAAGGAGTTTGATTACCTGGACGAGGAGACTGCCCGGGAGGTGGTCATTGAAAATCCGAAGAAGATCGCCGCCATGATCGAGTCGGTACGCCCCATTCCCGAGGGGAACTATCCGCCCCATATCGACGGTGCGGAGGAGGAACTGACCACCAAATGCAACGCTTTGGCGAGAGAAATGTACGGCGATCCTCTGCCCGAGGTGGTTGCCGCCCGGCTGGACCGCGAACTGGATTCCATCATCAAAAACGGCTTTGCCATCATGTATATCATCGCCCGCAAGCTGGTGGAAAACAGTGAGTCCAAGGGATACCAGGTAGGCTCCCGGGGATCGGTAGGCTCCTCCTTTGCGGCTACCATGGCGGGCATCACCCGTGTGAATCCTCTGCCGCCTCACTACCGCTGTCCCAACTGCCGGCACAGTGAGTTTATCTTGGACGGCTCCGTTGGCTCCGGCTTTGATCTGCCGCCCAAGGACTGCCCCCAGTGCGGTACACGCATGGCACAGGACGGACATGATATTCCCTTTGAGACGTTCCTTGGATTCTACGGCGACAAAACGCCGGATATTGATCTGAACTTTTCCGGCGACGTGCAGGCGGATGCCCATAAGTTTACCGAAGTGCTGTTCGGCGCGGGAAAAGCGTTCAAGGCGGGCACCATCGGTACGCTGGCGGACAAGACCGCCTTCGGCTTTACTGCCAAATTTCTGGAGGGGAAGGGCATTTCCGTCAACCGTGCGGAGGTGGAGCGGCTGATCTCCGGCTGCCTCGGTACCAAGCGTACCACCGGTCAGCATCCGGGCGGTATCATCGTGGTGCCCCAGGAGTACGACGTGTACGATTTTACCCCCGTACAGCATCCTGCGGACGATCCGAACTCTGACATAATCACCACCCACTTTGAGTTTAAGTATCTCCACGATACCATTTTGAAACTGGATATTCTGGGACACGATATTCCCACCAAATACAAGCGTATGGAGGAGTATTCCGGCGTGCCCGTTTTGGATATTCCGCTGACCGATCCCATAACGTACAAGGGCTTTACCTCAACGGAGCCTATCGGCGTCTCGCCGGAGCAGATCGATTCCCAAACCTCCACCTTGGGCCTTCCTGAAATGGGCACGAAGCTGAGCCGGGACGTTCTGATGGAGGCACAGCCGAAGAATTTTGCGGATCTTCTGCAGATCGAAGGGCTTACCCACGGCACGGGAATGTGGGTGGGCAACGCCCAGGATCTGATAAGGGACGGCACCTGTACCGTCTCTCAGGTTATCGGATGCCGTGACGATATTATGCTGACGCTGATCCAGAAATACGGCGTGGAAAAAGGCAAATCGTTCAAGATCATGGAGTTCGTCCGCAAAAACAAAAAGGGGGTGAAGATCCCCGAGGATATGATGTCCGTGATGGTGGAGCAGGGCGTTCCCCAGTGGTATCTGGATTCCCTGCAGAAGATCCGGTACATGTTCCCCAAAGCCCACGCGGCGGCATACGCCATGGACGCCGTGCGGCTGATGTGGTATAAGATCTACTATCCCGTGGAGTTCTACGCCGGCTATTTTTCCGCCGCCCCCGGCGGCTTCGATTCGGAGGTGGTTATGGCCGGAAAACAGCACGTGCACGAGCTGATGCTGGATCTGAAAAGGAGGAAGAACGAGCTGGCACAGAAGGAAATTGAACTTTACAACTCCCTCATGCTGGTGAACGAGTATTACCAGCGGGGATTCAGCTTTTTGCCCGTGGATCTGAATAAATCCCACGCCCACAAGTATCTGCCGGAGAACGGCAAGATCCGTCTGCCCTTTGCCTCTCTGCCCGGTCTTGGCGATACGGCGGCAGACAACATTATGCACTACCGGGATCAGGGCGAGATCTATTCCGTAGAAATGCTGAAACGGGAAGCCGGCATCTCCAAAACGGTTGTGGAGATTCTGGAAAGAAACGGCGTACTCAAGGGACTGAACGCCACCAACCAGCTGACTTTGTTCTGATAAGAGAAGAAAGAACCTCCCAAAATGGTATTTTGGGAGGTTCTTTGTAATGTAAATCTTTACTTTTGTAAATTGTTATTGACATATGTGCAAAAATATAGTATAATAAGAATACAAAAGGAGGTGCCGGAAATGTATATTACGTATGATAAACTGTGGAAAACGCTGATCGATAAAAAAATCAGTAAAACGGAACTGGCAGAGCTGACAGGGCTGTCCAGCCGCACTGTGGCAAAACTTTCGAAAAACGAGACGGTGACAACGGAAACGCTCCTTCGCCTTTGTGAGATGCTGGAATGTGATATCGGCGACATTATGGAAACGCACAGCGGACAGCCGATGCTGACATTTGCCGAGGCATTTGCAAAGATAGCCGAAATCATTGACCGGGACGAAATGTGTACGACGTACCGTATGGAATACGACGGAAAGCGATACAGAATCAAAAAATCCAATCGATCCGCAGGCAGGCGAACGGAGATTCACTGCGGCACGGACGTCGTCTGGAAACAGTATTATCCTGTGGTAGGCGGCGGCAATTTGATTCACGATACGCACGTTCTCTGCCGTACCGCTTTTGCGGAAAAAGGCGAGCGGGGCATCGTTCTCATCAGCGGAAAGCCTATGATCATTACCGGTCTTGACAGCGGGTGTATCGTTTCCTCCCGTGGAAAAGTTAAATCGCCGGAGGATGTGTACGTGATGTCGGCGGCGGCGTTCAAATTGTTTCAGCCGGACGGAACGAAAGAAAAAGAATAAGCGAAATACAGGAGCGGTCGAGGATCGCCAATGTCATTAACTCAAATAAGTTGTCTATACAAACTGAACAACCTCCACTGTGCAGTTTTATTCGCACTCCCTTTACCCCAATGGGCGAAATCCTCCCACGTCCTTGGCTGACGGACATATTCTAAAGATCCCAGAAAAGGAGATAGGGGTGCCGGGGAAAGGAACTTCGGCGTTTGAGATGGTCCTTTCCCCGGCAAGGAGAACTGTTTATTTCGTGAAGGCGTCAAGTATAGGATATAAGTTAATAACATAGCGCTAACCGCTCCCGTTTTTTCACCGGACAGCCTGTCATACTTTTTATCTCCCCCGCATACAATCAAGCAAAAGCATCTGAAATCATGAATATGCGGAGGAACAGATATGACAAATGCGGACATCTATCGTGACATTGCGGCACGCACCGGCGGCGATATCTACATCGGTGTGGTAGGCCCCGTGCGGGCGGGAAAATCCACGTTCATCAAAAAATTCATGGAGACGGCGGTGATCCCCAATATTCAGGGAGAGCACGACCGTACCCGTGCCCGGGATGAGCTGCCCCAGAGTGCGGGCGGCCGCACGGTGATGACCACGGAGCCGAAATTCATCCCGGACGAGGCCGTGCAGATCCCCGTGGGCGAGTGCGGCAGGGTAAACGTGCGGATGATCGACTGCGTAGGGTATATGGTGCCCGATGCCATGGGCAATACGGAAAACGGTGCAGTGCGGATGGTGCATACGCCCTGGTCAGAGGAGCCGCTTCCTTTTGAGGAGGCGGCGGAAACCGGCACGAGAAAGGTGATCGAGGAGCACTCCACCATCGGGGTGCTGGTGACCACGGACGGCTCGTTCGGCGATATTCCCCGGGAGAATTATCTTCTGGCGGAGGAGCGTGTGGCAAGGGAACTTACTGCCATCGGAAAGCCCTTTGCCGTGATTCTCAATTCCCAGAATCCGGCCTCGCCGGAAGCGGAAAAACTGGCTATGGAGCTGGAGGAAAAATACAAAGCACCGGTGGCACTGGTGAACTGCACCGCCCTTGACGGGGAGGATATTGCTCATATTCTCCGCATGGTGTTGATGGAGTTTCCCCTTCGGGAGATCTTCGTACGTATGCCCGGCTGGATGAGTGCCCTTGACGGGGATCACTGGCTCCGGTGTGCCGCCGCCGAAGCAGTGCTCCGTACCGCACGGCCTATGCGTAAGGTGGGCGACGCGGCGGAAACGTATGCGGATACGCTTGCCGACGCCATTACCGAATCCATTGCCGCCGGGGGCGGCGAGGGAAAGGCCTCCGTCCGTCTTTCCGGGATCGATCTGGGTACCGGCCGGGTGGATGCAGAGATCACTATGCCCGAGGCGCTGTACTATCGCATCGTCGGGGAGATGACCGGCATCGAAATGGAGAACGAGAAGGATCTGATCTCCGCTTTGCGTTCTTTGACGGAAGCGAAGCGTACCTACGATAAATACGCCGAGGCCATCCGTGAACTGGATGAAAACGGATACGGCATCGTGATGCCGGACGTGGACAGTCTTACCCTGGAAGAGCCGGAGATCGTCCGGCAGGCTGGGGGATACGGCGTCCGTCTGCGTGCATCGGCTCCGTCCGTTCACATGATACGTGCCTCTATCGAAACGGAACTGAATCCCGTGGTGGGCACGGAGCAGCAGTCCGAGGAGCTGGTGAAAAACCTGCTCCGTGATTTTGAGGAAGATCCGAAACAGATCTGGGAATCCAATCTGTTCGGCAAAACGCTTTACGAGCTGGTCAACGACGGTTTGCACGCCAAACTGTCTCACATGCCGCCGGACGCCCGGCTGAAGCTGGGCGAAACTCTTTCACGGATCATCAACGAGGGAAGCGGCGGGCTGATTTGCATTATTTTGTAAACTTTAGAAAACAAGGCGGAAAGCGACAGCTTTCCGCCTTGTTTTTTTTGTGGAAATATGGTATACTGTTCCTGTAAATATTCTTTGGGAGGCACGTATGAAAAAGCTGTTGAAAATATTGTTCAGCCGGATGGTGATCGTTTCTTTGCTGATTCTATTTCAGCTTGTGCTCCTTTGCGTGGCCGCCTTCCGCTTTACGGAATATTTTGTTTTCTATTACGTCGTATCTTTTCTCGCCGCGTTTATCCTTACGCTGAAAATCGTGAACCGCAAGGATGCGGCAGAATACAAGATCGCCTGGCTCGTGACCGTTTTGCTGATCCCCGTGTTCGGCAGTTTGCTGTATCTGATCTTCAGCGGCAACCGGATTTCCGAGCACAGGAAAAAGAAAATGGAGAAGATATCCACCGCCACGCAGAATACGCTGACGGAGGACGGATCGCTCTTTTCCCGAATGGCCGGGGAGAGTGCCGGGGCGGCGTTTCAGTCCCGGTATATTCTCGGGGCTTCCCACTGCCCGCCTTTTGTGAATACGGAGGTGTGCTATTTCCCTTTAGGTGAGGACATGTTTTCCGCTTTTCTTAAAGAGCTGAAAAAAGCGGAGAAGTATATCTTTCTGGAGTATTTCATCATTGCCGAGGGGCGGATGTGGAACAGTATTCTGGAGATTCTCACGGATAAAGCCGCAGCGGGGGTGGACGTGCGGCTGATCTATGACGATATGGGATGTATTACCCGGCTGCCCGCCGACTATCCGAAGCAGATGGAGGCACGGGGCATCCGGTGTCAGGTGTTCAACCGGTTTATTCCGGTGCTTTCCGCCCGGCTGAATAACCGTGATCACCGGAAGATCGGCGTGATCGACGGCAAGGTTGCCTTTACCGGCGGCATCAATCTGGCGGATGAATATATCAACGAAGAGGTGCGCTTCGGCCACTGGAAAGACAACGCCGTCCTGCTCCGGGGCGACGCCGCGTGGAGCATGACGGTCATGTTTCTGACGATGTGGGATTATCTCAGCGAAACCGGTGCCGCGGCGGAATCCTACGATCACTACAAACCGGCGCCGGAGGACGAACCGGTGCAGGCGTCCGGATACGTCCAGCCCTATACGGACAATCCGCTGGATAACGAGCCGGTGGGCATGAGAATCTATCTCAATATGATAAACCGGGCGGAACGGTACGTCTATATTACTACGCCCTACCTGATTATTGATGAAATTCTGGAAACCGCACTGTGCAGTGCCGCCAAATGCGGCGTGGACGTGCGGATCATTACCCCGGGGATCGGGGACAAGTTTTTCGTGCACGAAACTACCAAATCCTATTATCGCCATCTTTTGGAGAACGGGGTGAAGGTGTACGAATACACCCCCGGATTCATCCATGCGAAAACGTTCGTCTGCGACGATCGGTACGCCACCGTGGGTACGGTGAATCTGGACTTCCGCAGTCTGTATCTTCATTTCGAGTGCGGAGTGTGGCTGGCCGACGTTCCGGAGATCGAAAAGATCAAAGAAGATTATATAAACACCGTGCAGAAGTGCCGCCTTATAACAAAAGAGGATTGTCAGAACGGATTCTGGCGGCGTCTTATCCGTGCCGTTATGGTGCTTCTTGCACCGATGATGTGAGGGCGTCGCTTCCCGTCATCTGCTCCGGAAAGCCGTGCTGACGGAGAACCTCGTATACGCCCACTGCGGCGGCGTTGGACAGATTGAGACACCGCTGCCCGCCACGCATGGGAATACGGACACAGCGGCCTCTGTGGGCCCTGAGAAAGTCCTCCGGCAGTCCTTTTGTTTCTTTCCCGAAAAACAGATATACGGGCAAAGGATAGTTTACCTCCGTGTAGCTTCTGGGTGCCTTGGAAGAAAAGCAGAAAAACTCTGCCTCGGGGTGCTGTCGGAAAAAGTCGTCCATGCCGTCGTAATACGTAATGTCCAGACTGTCCCAGTAATCCAGCCCTGCCCGCTTCAGCTTGGCACTGTCGATTGCAAATCCGAGGGGACGGATCAGGTGAAGGGATGCACCGGTTGCCGCACAGGTGCGGGCGATGTTGCCCGTGTTCTGCGGAATCTCCGGCTCAACCAGAACGATGTTAATGAGTCCCATAGGTGTTCCTTTCGCGTTCATTTCAGCGTGTCCGTTCATTATACTCCGATTTTATAAAAATTGCAAGTTTTTCTCCCGTTTTGCCCCATTCCCAATAAATTTACAAATCCGCAACGCTTTGCACACAGCAAATGTTGTATACTATATAGTATACCTGTCGGATTTTTGGTACCCATACGGTGTCCAACGATATATCATTTGAGAGGATGCACAGACGAAATGAGTATTATAACCAAACTGTTCGGATCGTACAGCGATCATCAGATCAAAAAGATCCGCCCGACTCTTGTGAAGATCAACGATCTGGCGGCAGAATATAAAGCCCTGTCCGATGCCGAAATGGCAGAAAGAACGGCGGCGTTCAAAAAACAGCTGGCCGGCGGCTCCGCTCTGGACGATGTTTTGCCGGATGCCTATGCCCTGGTGCGTGAGGCGGCTGACCGGGTTCTGGGAAAACGTCCCTTTGACGTGCAGGTGCTTTGCGGTATTCTGCTCCATCAGGGACGTGTGGCAGAGATGAAGACCGGTGAAGGAAAGACACTGGTGGCGTCTCTTCCGTCTTATCTGAACGCTCTTTCCGGCAAAGGCGTGCATATTGTTACGGTCAACGAGTATCTGGCACGTCTCGGCTGTGAGGAAATGGGACGCATCCATGAGTTTCTGGGACTTACCACGGGACTTGTGGTGCACGATCAGAACCGTGCCCAGAAGCAGTACGCCTACGGCTGTGATATTACCTACGGTACCAACAACGAGTTTGGCTTCGACTACCTGCGTGACAACATGATCCTGTATAAGGAAATGCAGACACAGCGGGGACATAATTTTGCCATCGTGGACGAGGTGGACTCCATCCTCATCGATGAAGCACGGACGCCGCTGATCATTTCCGGTACCGGCGAGAAGATTAACGAGCTGTACGGCCGGGCAGACCAGCTGGTTCGTACCATGCGGAAGTTCGTGATCAAGGAGTTGGATTCCAAGGAAGATCACGACAATATCGACGGCGATTATATCGTGGATGAGAAAGCACGCAATACCACCCTGACCGCCTCCGGCGTTGCAAAAGCGGAGAAATTCTTCGGTATTGATAACCTATCCGATCCGGAAAACGCTGAAATCTCCCATCACGTGTATCAGGCGATCCGTGCTCACGGTATCATGAAGCGGGACACGGATTACGTTATCAAGGATAACGAGGTGCTGATCGTTGATTCCTTCACGGGACGCATTATGCCCGGACGCCGGTTCTCCGACGGTCTGCATCAGGCGATCGAGGCGAAGGAAAACGTGAAGATCCAGAAGGAAAACCGCACCATCGCCACCATCACCTTCCAGAACTATTTCCGTATGTATAAAAAACTGTCCGGTATGACCGGTACGGCTCTTTCCGAGGAAAACGAATTCCGTGAGATCTATAACCTGGACGTGGTGGAGGTACCTACCAATAAGCCCATGATCCGCACGGATCATCCCGATGCGGTTTATAAAACGAAAAATGGTAAAGACAACGCTATCATAAAGCAGATCAAGGAATGCAACGCCAAAGGACAGCCGGTGCTGGTGGGTACGGTGTCCATTGAAAAATCCGAGGAGTTGTCCTGCAAACTGAAGCTGAACGGCATAAAGCACACGGTGCTGAACGCCAAATATCACGACAGAGAAGCGGATATCGTGGCACAGGCCGGTAAGTTCGGGGCGGTAACGATCTCCACCAACATGGCCGGACGCGGTACGGATATTCTTCTGGGCGGCAACGCCGAGTATCTGGCCAAGGCCGCCATGCGTGATCAGGGCTACGAGGAAGAAGTGATCGCCCTTGCCACCGGCTCCTCCATGTCCATCAGCGAGGAGGCTATGGCGGCACGGGAGGTTTACCGTGAACTGTATAAGAAATATCAAAAGGAGATCCAGCCCGAAGCGGAAAAGGTAAGAGCGGCAGGCGGTCTGTTCGTCATCGGTACGGAACGGCATGAAAGCCGCCGGATCGACAACCAGCTTCGCGGACGCTCCGGCCGACAGGGCGATCCCGGCGAATCCCGGTTCTTCTTGTCGCTGGAGGACGATCTGATGCGTCTGTTCGGCAGTGAGCGGATTCTGGGCCTGGTGGATCGGCTGGGCATGAAAGAAGACGAGCCCATTGATGCAAAGATTCTGTCCGGCTCCATTGAGACGGCTCAGAAACGGCTGGAAGACAATAACTTTGAACGCCGCAAGAACGTCCTTGCCTACGACGACGTAATGAATCAGCAGCGTACCATCATCTATCAGCAGAGAGGGGACGTGCTGGCCGGTGAGAGCGTAAAGGATAAACTGCTTTCCATGGTGCACGGCACCGTATCCGATGCGGTGGATCAGTATCTGCACGAGGATGAGATCAGCGCCTGGGATCTTACGGGACTGCGAGCCAAATACCGGGGACTTCTTACGGAGGAGACGGATTTCTCAGAACTTCCCGATAAGGCGGCAGAGGCACGTGAGACGATCCGTGCAACGCTTATTGCACGTGCGGATAAGCTCTATGCTGAAAAGGAACAGCTTTTCGGCCAGGAGGATTTCCGGGAGATGGAACGTGTGGTTCTGCTCCATAACGTGGATCTGAAATGGATGGAGCATCTGGAAGCCATGGACAGCCTCATGGAAAGCATCGGACTGCAGGCGTACGCACAGCGGAATCCCATCAGTGAGTACCGGATCCAGGGTGCCGATCTGTTCGATCAGATGGTGACTGAGATTCGTGAGGACGCTGCCCGGATGATCCTGTCCGTAACGCCGCAGAATCCCATGCGCCGCGTGCAGGTGGCAAAGGAAACGGCCGCCGGCGGTGCCCGCCCGCCCATGCAGCGCCGTCCGCTGCTGCGTCCGACTGCCCGTCCGGTACAGCCCGGTGCGGCACCGGCCTCTTCCGATCCGGCACGTCCTATCGTCAATAAAGACAAAGTGGGACGGAACGATCCCTGTCCCTGCGGCAGCGGCAAGAAGTACAAGCAGTGCTGCGGCAAGCCCGGCGTGACGGATTCTGACGGAGAATAAGACATGGGATTCGGGTATCTTTTTGTTGGATATTTTATGGCGTTTGCCTTTTCTCTGGCCAACGTGTATTTCTTTTTCGATATCATCGGCGGAGCACTGATGCTCGTCGGACTTTCAAAACTTGCACCGCACGGTAAAAACTTTTACCGTGCGATGTGGGCGGATATAGGGTACATAGTTCTGTGTCTTATGAGAACGGTTCTTCTGATGCTGAAGGTGATTGGACCGGACGGCGTGCTCACGGACGTGCTGGGCGTCGGTATCGCTGCCGCCTCTCTCGTTTTGCAGTTTTTCATTCTTGCAGGAATCTATTTTATCGCCCGGCAGGTGGAACTGGAAAAGGAAGAAAATCACGCAAAACGGAACATCCTCTGCGTGCTTCTGTACTATCTGGGGCATATTGCCGCCCTTTTGATTCTGCCGTATCTTGGTACGGCCGCCAATCTGATCTCTCTGGCACTTCTGCTGTTCGGCTTTGCGGTGATCATTATGAATCTCATTCTGATTCATTCCTGCTACTGCCGTATCTGTATCAGCGGACAGGAGAGCGGGGAACGTCCCCCCAGCCGGTTTGCCTTTGTGAATCGGTTCCATGAAAAATCGGATGCACTTTTTGACAAAGCGTACCTTCGTCCGGCAAAAGAGCGAAAAACGCCGTCGAAGGATGAGATTCCGGCAGAGCCGGGGTATCTCCGTGTCAAACGGAAGAAGAAATCCAAACGGAAATAACGGATGATCCGTATAAATTTTTTGTATATGCGAAGGAGTGCGTTATGGGCTTTGGCTGCATAGTCGCCGGGTTGCTTTTTCTTTTCAATCCCAATATTCAGATTTACGACGTTCTGCCGGACTGTATCGGTCTGCTTCTTATTTACCGCGGTCTGTTTGCCATGTCCTTTTCCACGGAAAAGCTGCGGGATGCCCGGGGGCTTCTCTGGAAACTGGTGATCGTTACGGCGGCACGGACAGCATCCATTCTGCTGATTCCGGGAAAATCGGATTCGTTTACGCTTCTGCTCGTCTTTTCTTTCGGCGTTTTGGAAGCTATTTATACGATCCCGTTTATTATGCAGACCTTTGACGGTTTTTACGATCTGGGACGCCGGTACGACGTGAAAAGCGTGTTCTGGCCGGTGAAAGACCGGAAGGGGCAAGTTACAGAACGGGCGGAAAAGCTGAAGATCTATACGGTGATCTTTTTCGTCATCAAAACGGCGGCATCCGTGCTGCCGGAGCTGACGGCACTGGATATGCAGGCCGCCCCTTCCGAGAACCACTATATTCCGATGTCCCGGTTCAAGCCGCTGTTCTATCTGTTTGCCGGCAGCATTGCACTGGTGTTCGGTGTGATCTGGCTGGTGCGTGCTCTCCGTTACGTGAACGGGATGCGGAAGGACACGAAGCTGAACGAGGGGATTGCCGCTCACTATAAGGAAGCCGTGCTGAACGATAAGGGAATGTTTGCGGCCGTGCAGATGAAAAACGTGCTTCTTTTGTTCCTGCTCGCCGCCGTGGCGGTATTCCCCATGCAGCTGGACGGTATCGGTGTTTTTCCGTCCTTTATTGCCGCCGGCCTTTTGGTGCTGGCACTGCGGATCCTTTCCCGCTTTGACCGCCTTGCCTGGTACGGCAGTGTTCCGGCCGTTCTGACCTCGGTTCTGTCTGTGATCGGACTGGTTCTGCAGCCGCCGTACTTTGCGGAATACGAGGCGATGGCCGCCCGGTATATTACCAACGCCGCCCGGTTGTATAAGCCGATCCGCACTTTGGGAACGCTGGAATTTGTGTTTTTACTGATCACGTTCGTGTATTTCGCAGTGATTCTGTGCCGGGTGTTCCGAAAACACGCCGCGCTGGTGGCTGAATCCTACCATTCTCCCCAGTACAGTGGGGAGATGCGGGCGGCTGAGATCATGAAAAGCGTGTACGCACGTACCTTTACCGCTATGGCAGGCGGCGGAATCCTGCTAATTCTTCGTGCCGCCTCGTTCACCACCGCCATGTATTATCCGGAGTTGTGGATCTTACATATCGTGGTGTCCTGCCTGTTTGTGGCACTGGTCATTTATACCGTTTCCGGCGTAAACGATCAGATATACGAGAGACTGGAAAACAAATACTGAGACAAAAAAACGCTCCGTTTTAAAACGGAGCGTTTTTTACATTTTATCTGTTCTGTCTGAGAATCTCGTACGCCAGCACGGAGGCGGCGGATGCAGTGGAAAGGGATCCCCGGAACGGTCTGCCGTAATCCAGGCGGACCACCGTGTCGGCTTCGTTCAAAAGAGCACGGGAGATGCCCCGCTTTTCACCGCCCACGATCAGAAATACGGGTCTTGTAAGATCTGCATCAAAGGCGGATACGGAATCCCGGATGCCGGCGCATACGATCTTGTAGCCGGCCGCCCGCGCGGTCTGTACGGCCCTGATTCCGTCCGCAATATACAACGGCAGAAGCTCGGACGCACCTGCGGAGGATCGGCATACGGTGCCAGCGGCGTGCATCCAGTTGCGGGGCGTAAGGACAACCGCGTCGGCACCTGCGGCGTAGAGTGTGCGCAGTGCGTAGCCGAAATTGAAGGGATCCTCAATTCCCTCCAGCATGACGGCAAAACCGCCGGCGGGCAGGGAAGAATCGGAAAGAGGAGGAATCGTGCGATCGGTGCACTCTGCGGCAATACCGCCGTGGGTGGTTCCGCTGGTGAGCGCGTCCAGCTCCTGTGCCGAACATTCCGTCACGGAAAACCCGAGCGTCTTTCCGGCGGCGGTGAGGTAAGCGATCTCATCCGCTTTGCTTTTCCTTTTCGCCCGGTCAACAAGAACCCGCAGAATACGCCGGTCGTGAATACCGGCCTTTCCGCCTTCCAGAACGGCACGGATGGAGGTCATCCCCTCAAACAGTATGGAATCTGTGCTCATGCCATCTCCTCGTTATCGGCAAAGTGATCTGCGTGAAAAACGGCTGAATGTTCGCTTCACGCGAGAGCGAGCTCACTGCTCGGCGTTCATTTTCAGATAGGCGTTGATGAATCCGTCGATCTCGCCGTCCATTACGGCACCGATATCGGCCATTTCAAAGCCGGTACGGGTATCCTTGGCCAGGGTGTACGGCATGAATACGTAGGAGCGGATCTGGGAGCCCCATTCGATATTGACCTTCGCGCCCTGAATGTCTTCAATGCGTTCCAGTTTTTCCCGTTCTTTGATTTCAAGCAGTTTGCTTTTCAGCATTTTGAGAGCGGTTTCCTTGTTCTGCAGCTGGCTTCTTTCCGTCTGGCATCCTACTACGATGCCGGTAGGAATATGCACGATGCGGATAGCGGAGTCCGTCTTATTGATGTGCTGACCGCCGGCACCGCTGGAGCGGTGTGCGGTGATCTCCAGATCTTCCTCACGGATTTCAATATCAGCGTCCTCATCGCTGAACTCCGGCATGACCTCGACGGAGGCAAAGGAGGTGTGGCGGCGTCCGGAGGAGTCAAAGGGGGACACACGCACCAGGCGGTGCACGCCGTTCTCACACTTCAGATAGCCGTAGGCGTTTTCGCCCTCCACGATAATGGTGGCGGATTTAAGGCCCGCCTCGTCGCCGTCCAGCCAGTCAGCCAGCTTTACGGTGAAGCCGTGGGACTCACCCCAGCGGGTGTACATACGGTAGAGCATCTGTGCCCAGTCCTGTGCCTCCGTTCCGCCCGCACCGGGATGGAAGGAAACGATGGCGTTGTTTTTGTCGTACTGACCGCAGAGAAGCACCTCGATACGCTGCTTTTCCGCGTCGGCAAAGATCTGCTCTTTTTCCGCTACGATCTCGTCAGTGACGCTTTCGTCGTTTTCTTCAATGGCCATTTCCGCCATGATGACGGTGTCCTCCAAGCGGGATACCAGAGAATCGTACCGTTCGATCTTATCCTTCAGCTGCTTTAACTGCTGGAGAGATTTGGTGGATTTTTCCTGATCGTTCCAGAAATCGGGGGACTGGGATTTTTCCTCCAGGGTTTCTGCCTGTTCACGCAAAGCCTCAATGCGGAGTGCTTTTCCCAGTTCGGTAAGCTGATCGCGGAAGGCGTTCAGCTCCTGTTTGGCTTGTTCAAGTGCAATAATCAAAATATCCTCCGTGTGCGGACAGGAATTTATGTGAATCATCTACATTACGGCACACACAGTTATTATACCATATTTTCGCCGCCTTGTAAACAGGGGAAACGGAAAAAGTGCGAAAACCGGAGGATACAAAAAGGATTGCCGCTTTTAGTGCGCTATCCTTAACGAAGAATAAATCTCGGTATATACCCGGAAGTCATGATGGCTTCCGGATATATACTTTTCTTGCCCTTTCTATGCTACCTATACCGTATTAGTTCGGATTTGGCTGAAAGGTGAAGTATATCACAATGGGGTTCCCCGCTGTCCGTGAATACTTGACCTCTTTTTCATACACGAGTATCTTTCTCACAAACACTCGCAGCAGCTCGGGGGTCAGTTTCGGCATTTCAAGATATTCCTTGGCCTTGTCCATAAACTCACGAATGCACTGCTCACGCATTTCCATTTCGTCAATACGCTCCGTGATGGATGCAAGTTCCTGCTTCAGCTCTGCCTGCTCCTGTTCGTATCCGACTGCCATGGTGTCATATCGTTCTGCGGTGATTCGTCCGCAAACACGGTCTTCATACAGACAGCGAATAATATTGTCAAGCTCCTTGATACGGGTTTCCATCCGTGTCTTTTCTTTTTCGGCTGTCTGATAGAACTTCTTCGCTTCGGCTTCACCGTTCTGTGTTGCCAAGGCATAGAATTCATCGGGATTCTCACGGGCGAAGGAGGTTACCTCGCGGAGCTTCTCCAGGATGATTTGATCAAGGACACACTCTCGGATATAATGTGCCGTACAGTCGATTTTTTACCCTGATAACCGCCGCACATGAAGTTATTTTGGTTTTCCGTTAAGGAATATGCTCTATGAAGATATAGCTTGCTTCCGCACTCACCGCAGAACAGGTAACCGGCATACTTGTCCATCTCCCCCTGCTTGTCCGGGCGCTTTCTTCCCTCGAAATGCTTTTGTACGATATCAAATGTTTTGCGGTCGATGATTGCTTCATGGGTGTTTTCAAAAATCAGCATATTTTCGGGAGCATTTTTCAGCCGCTTTTTCAGCTTATTGGATTTGGAATAGGTCTTGTTTCGGGATTGGGTGTGTATTGCTTGGGATCGTCTGGATGCTTCATATATCCGTATGGAATTGTCATTCCCACTCGCTCCCCGCGTTCACCTTTTGCTCTCTGTACCGCACGAATCTTTTTTGATGTGTCACGGGCAT
>JAZPZY010000061.1:0-54163 GCA_045544955.1 Eubacteriales bacterium | reverse complement strand
GCTTTCGTCATCTTCTTCGGTAAAAAAATACACCGTTAAGACCGGCTCCGGAAAACGTCCGGATGATCTGAAGAAAACTGTAACAAAACAGGCTCGCAGACTGTATTCGCCGATCGAAGCCGACAGATTGAAGCGGGAAAGCGGCATGATCACCGCCGATCCGAAAAATCTGCGCAAAGCGCGACGCTCGATGGTGCTGAAGCCTGCACCCAAAGATCCCACAATCCCCAAAGGAAAGCTCAACGGCAGGATAAAAGCCCTTTATTCCGAAATCAAAGAGCTTATCAGTCACATCGACTATTTTCTCCTGATAACTGTTGCGATCCTGTCATGCATCGGAATCCTCGCTGTGCACAGTGCAACTTTGACAAAAGGCTCTGCACGTTTCGACTTTATGCAGATAGCAATGACAGTCATCGGTTTTTGCCTGATGCTCGGACTTACATATATTGACTATG
This sequence comes from Eubacteriales bacterium, assembly GCA_045544955.1. Taxonomy (GTDB): domain Bacteria; phylum Bacillota; class Clostridia; order Oscillospirales; family CAG-272; genus SIG701. The sequence continues at coordinate 53,705 of JAZPZY010000061.1, read as the reverse complement.
ACGTTCTGACGAAGCATTACAAAATAATTCTGATACTTAATGTCATAATGCTTGCCGTCACTGCTGTTTTTGGAACAGGTGCAGACGGCAGCGGCGATACCAACCACAACTGGATCCGCATCGGTTCTTTTGGTATCCAGCCGGCAGAGATCGGAAAGGTGCTTTTCATCATCACCTTTGCCGCCCATCTTGACGCAGTAAAACACAGAATAAATCATATAAAAACAGTTTTCGGTCTTCTGCTTCATGCTGGACTTATCATTGGTCTTGTGCTTCTCGAAAAAGACCTCGGCCAGGCAACGGTATACATCGCCATCACTCTTGTGATGCTCTTTGCGGCAAAGCTTTCGGCCTGGTATTTTGCAGGAGCAGGGATTGTCGGTCTTGCTGCAGCCCCAATTATTTTCGCAAATCTCAAGGATTACCAGAAAGAACGTCTGCTTGTCGGCTTCAATCCCGAGCTTGACCCTGCAGACAAAGGATATCAGGCGATACAAAGCAAGACAGCCATAGGCTCCGGAGGAATCACAGGCGCAGGCTATCGCAAGGGTTATCTCACCCAATCGGTTCCATCGCTTTTGCCCGCCAAGCAAACAGACATGATATTTGCAGTCATCGCCGAGGAATTCGGTTTTATTGGTGCTGCGGTCGTGATCCTTCTGCTTGCGTCGCTCGTTATCAGAATTTTTATGAACTCCATCACCGCCGACAAGATGTCAGGTGCTCTCATCTGTGCAGGAGTCGCCGGGATGCTCACATACCAGATAATCGAAAACATCGGAATGTGTCTCGGTATGCTGCCTGTCATCGGAATCACACTTCCCTTTCTCAGTTACGGCGGATCGTCCATGCTGTCTTCGTTCCTGTGCATCGGCGTGGTGCAAAGCGTGGCAACGCATAACCAAAAATACTACTTTGAGCGTGAAGACGCGTAATATAAAAAGACTGTGTATTTCTACACAGTCTTTTTCGTTCTTAATCGAATACAAAATGTACGGGGATGCCGCCGTTCATGACAAGTTTCGGCTCACCGGCAATCAGCGGAGCGATATAACGCAGACATTCATCCGTCACGTTATTCTTTGCACTGTTGATGAACGCATCCGGCACCTTTTGCTCACCGTTTGCAATGTTCTGCACGTTGGCAGGCTTATAAACCACGCTGTACCCGGGTGCACTTTCGTCACGGAGAATGGCGATCATGGAACCGGTTTCGCCGGCCAGTGCCGCAGCTACACCGGCAGCACCGGCATCGGCGGCTTCCGTGAGATCCGTCAGAGAGGCGAAATGAGCCCCGCAACGCTGCGGAAGGCTAAGCTCGATCGAACGCACCTTGCAGCCGAATTCGGCCTTTACAGCCTCTGTAAGCATCTTAGCGGTGCCTGCCAGGTATTTGTGACCGAATACGTCCTTCACACCGCTCTGTGCGGATTCACCAACGTACGTGCCGTCCTCAAATCGGATACCTTCCGATACGGCAACCACGATGTTGGGTTTCTTTTGGAATTCGGCACGCAGATCGCTGAAGAACGCATCCATGGAAAAACTGCACTCCGGCAAATATACCAGATCCGGTGCATATCCGCCCAGTATCCGCGGCAATGCGGAAGCAGCGGTCAGCCATCCTGCATCGCGTCCCATGATCTCTACTACCGTAACGGCGGGAACGGTATACACGGCACAGTCACGGACGATTTCCTGAACCTCGGTGGCAATCAGCTTTGCGGCAGAACCGTAGCCGGGGGCGTGATCCGTGCCTGGCAAGTCGTTGTCAATGGTCTTCGGCAGACCGATGACACGCATCTCATAATCGTGATCGGCCACATAGCGGCTGAGTTTGGCCACCGTATCCATGGAATCGTTACCGCCGATGTAGAAGAAATAACGAATATCGTTCTCCTTAAAGCGAGCGATCAGTTTTTCGAAAAACTCCGGATCTTTTTCGGGATCGGGCAATTTTTTGCGGCAGGAGCCGAGAGCGGATGCCGGCGTCTGCGTCAGCAGAGCCAGTTTATCTTCATCTGCCGTTCCGTCGTTTTTGGTAAATACGGAGCTGAGCGACACAAAACGCCCGTCAATAAAGCCTTCTATACCGTTTCTCATACCGTACAGTTTCGTGATCGTGTCTTTTGCATCCTCGGAAAGAGCGGCACGGATAACGCCGGCAAGCGTTGCGTTGATTACGGCAGTAGGTCCGCCGGACTGCCCCACAACGGCGGCACCGATAAGTTTCTTTTCGGTCATGATATACACCTTTCATCCTCATTCAAATTCGTACACTCAATTATATCGGATAATTGGATTGAAGTCAAGTTATACGACCGAATTCGTGGAAAAATCGTGTTCGAGGAAGCACTTCGGAAAAGATCCTCACAGGAAATTCTATCCGTTCCATTTCCGTCGGTGACGGTGAGGACGTTGCCGTTTTCGTCGTAGGTATAGGAAACGGAAAACACCCGCGCCATACGGCGCGGGTGTAAAACAAAAAATTTTACCCAAAAGGTTTGTATTTTTTCAAGTAATATAACTTTTGCAGAGACAACATCCCCAATGACATAAACCCGTTTAAAAGGCTTATGCATATTAGTATAACTACAACAGCAGTACTTTGCTCAACATTTCGAAAGATTATTGCCGCAAAACTCATGCCCAGTATACCGGCAGTAATTCCCACTCCACCCAAACCACCTTTTGCAGGTTTTGTTGTGCTATAATGATCGCTCTTGAGCGCTTTATATATTTTGAAGCCAAAAAATAACGGCACGACTAAAATAGGTAAATACATTAACAGTAACCAAGGGGTGAAGCCTTCCCACATGGTAAAATACATAAGCTCAAGGATTGACAAATCCAGAACCCATGCTCCGAATATGACCGCATCCAAACACAAAGCATCATGAAGAGTCAGCACAAAGGAAGAGAGTTTAAAAACCGTCACCACACAAGCGATTGAAATAAGGAACATGGCCACCGTCATGTATGACCAATAGCCTTTTAATGCTTGAGCTGGGAAAGTTCCTGCCAAAAGCGTCAAAAGAATGGGGCCAAAACTGTGTTTCCTATATGTTTTTTCGTCCTCGTCAAACATTGAACCAAGAGCGACATACTGACGTATGTTATCTAAATACATAGAGCCTCCCAACATAATATCACTTGGAATCATTAGGTCTCTGATTACCATCCCATAAATAGATGGCTATTCTCTTTCATGCCAAATATTACGCAGTTAAGTCCATAAACTCCTGCACCACCTCCCAAACTACCTCCTCCAAAAGAATTTGTTGCAGAAGAGATTATTGCCATAGAGGTGGCGTTCTCAGTGACTTGATAAACATCTTCCTTTAACATACCAACTAGAGACTCACTATTTTTTTCAGTAGCTTCTGTGAGACCATAGATTATGATACTTGCTAAAGTAGTTACAGCCACTCCAATAAGCGTGCCCACCTCACTATCAACTTTGCGAATACGTGCGTTTTCCGCATTATACGTATACGTGTAACTCTTGAAAGATCATCATAAGTATAACACAGCTTCCTGTTCTTGTCAATATACGCCTCTAACGGAGTCCTACAGTATAATTCGTCGAAAAATTTATCGTTTATCACACGCAAATGCAACAAAATCCGACGTGCAAATTGCGTATAATATCCATATAAAACAAACTGGAGGGATCAAATGAAAACGGAGACAAGCGGTGTTATTATTCACCTGAAAGACACGACCATGACCTGCGTGCTGGGCGGCGATATAGACCACCACAGTGCACGAACCATTCGTATGCAGATCGATGAAGATCTATACAGGAAACGTCCACAGAGAATCGTGCTGGATCTGTCAGAGGTGGAATTTATGGACAGCTCCGGTCTAGGGCTGATTTTGGGACGGTTTTCCAAAGCATCAGAAATCGGGGCGGAATGTATTCTTTTGAATCCGAACGAGCAGGTAACGAAAATTTTGGACGTAGCGGGCATCGGGAGACTGATCCGCATTGAAAGGAGAAAAGAAAAAGCATGAACGAAGAAATGAATCGTATAAGAAAACCCCGCAGAAAGCCGCAGAATGAGATACGTCTCATTCTGCCCTCCCATTCCGTGAACGAATCCTACGCCAGGTCTGCCGCCGCCCTGTTCGTGTCACAAATCAATCCAACAATCACGGAGCTGTCCGACATAAAATGTGCCGTGTCGGAGGCGGTCACCAACTGCATCGTTCACGGATACAAAGATACCATCGGCATTATCTACATAACGATGCGGTTGTACGAGAACCGGGAATTCCGTGTGGAGATCAAGGACAAGGGATGCGGCATCCCGGACGTGGCGGAAGCCATGCAGCCGCTTTACACCACAGACAAGGAGCACGAGCGAAGCGGCATGGGATTTACCATTATGGAAAATTTCATGGATTCACTGAAGGTAATTTCCTCAAAAAACGGAACGAAAGTGACGATGAGCAAAAAACTGGCTCCGTTAACCAATTCACTGAAGTAATATGGGAAACGTCAACACAGACCCAAAGTACGCTGATAACATGTATTATCTCCGAAAAGCCGCTGAGGGAGACAAGAGTGCGATCACACATCTGATGGATGTAAACGGGGGACTTGTTCGTGGATTGGCGGCTCGTTTCCGGGGGCGCGGTGCCGAGTTTGACGATCTCGTACAGATCGGCAGCATCGGGATGCTGAAAGCGATCCGCAGTTTTGATCCGGAACGGGGCACTTCCTTCTCGACGTATGCGGTTCCGCTGATCATCGGTGAAATCCGACGCTATCTTCGGGATGACGGTCTGATCAAAGTAGGGCGGCGGCAAAAACAGTTAGGTGCATCCATACTGCGGGCACGGGAGACGTATATCGCAAAAACCGGCCAGGAACCGCACATTCACGAGCTGGCGGAGCAATTCGGCGTATCAGACGCAGAGGCGGCATTGTCTTTGGAGGCAATATCTCCGGTGTATTCGATTTCGGAATCGCTTGGGGATGAGGATGATTCTTTCTCTCTGGAAAGCGTTCTCCCGGCCGAAGATCAGATTGAAAAAAGGATAGACCAAATCGCTCTGCGTGAATCGATTGAAGCTTTACCGGAGCTTTGGAGGAAAATCGTGTTTCTGCGCTATTTCCGTGAGTACTCTCAACAGCAAGTGGCTGACTTACTGGGGCTTACGCAAGTCAAAATCTCCCGAGAAGAAAAGAAAATATTCACGGCACTGCGTGCTGAACTGACAAAATAAGAGAAAGACGCTTGTAAAAGCGTCTTTCTTGATAGAGAATCAATCAGCGATTCTGAAAGGCCGGAAGCTCTTTGTAATACACAACTTCCACATCTGTGTAATACGCATTGATGATCTGCAGACAGTCGTAGCCGAGTTCACCAAGGTCCATGGCGCCGAACTGGCTCATGCCTGTGCCGTGGCCGCTTCCCTTACCAACAAAAATGAAATTCTGTGCAGAGGAAGCAACTGCTGTTTTGGTTTCAGTACGGATAGCATAATCCTTGACAATACGTGGAATCACAGTTTCAGAGGAGGACGGAGGAGCAAGGACACCCAACATAAAGGCACGTGCATTTTCAGCAGTCAGCACCAAAAGAGAGTTGCCGTCGGTCGACGCAGGCCCGGCCGCTGTCAGAATAGATGCGTTCTGCAAGGGCATCTGTATCTGGCCCACGGAGGTAAGCACAGAATGAGGTTCAGTGAGGGAAATAAATCCGTCTGACGTAATCGAAGGCAAGGAGGCATCAACCGGGGCACTCACAAATTTATCAGAATTGGCATCGATTTCGTGCTCGCCCACAATCTCGACTGTGTCAACCGTATACTGGACACTTCCCTTTCCAACCACAAAATTGGCACTTTTTAGATAAGCACCAAGCCCGAGACGCACGCCATCTGTTGTATTCAGCGTCGCAGACTGTCCGTTTGCAGCCGTGAGTTTCAGGGATTTCACATAGGTGGATCCGGCAGCGTAGGCAAGTACCTCAATAGAGGAAATGTATCCTCCTCCGGCAAGCTGCGTATGCCCCTTGGTGTTCACGAGATAATTCAAAAGATCGGTGGGAGATACTTCTGAAGTCCACAGGCCGCCGGAATGTTCGGAGTACCGCTCCCAAGGCGTAGCATGCGCCACAAGATAAGGAAGCTGTGTACCGCCCCACACATCACCACTGCTCACGCTAACACCGCCGAAGCTGGAAGAGTAAAACGTGGTAGCAATTTTCCCGTTGTGCGTAATAATCAGACCGTGCGTACTTTCGGTTGCCTCAACAACGCGATCGTTTACACGTCCTGCACCGTGATACGCTTGACAATGTGCGGCGTTGTTGCACAGATCAAATCCGTTGGTTGCAGCATGCTTGTTCAGACAACTGGCCGTATAGGACCTGGCTGCGATAGCGAATGCTTTCTGTGTCTCGATCGGCCAGGTAGCGCCGATTTCATACGGAAGCACCCCTTGCACGTACTGGTCAAGGGTCAGCACATTGGTGACAGCCACGCCGTTGCAGTCGTCCGCATGGTGGGGAGCATAAGCAATAATGCCGTCGTAAACATTGCTTGCAGGAGATTTGGTGTAGCATCTGTTCGTCCCTGACTGAACGGGAGCAAGTCCCAGTGAAGTACCGTCCGCACAGTCGTAGGAAAACAAAATTCTGTCCGTGGCAGAGTCAATAACCACGACAGAACTGGGCGACGGCTCAACAACCGTCGATGCAAAATAATTCATATAGCCGGCCAAAAAAGGATACATGGCATCCGCATCGGCTCTTGACGAAAAAGCACCGGCTCGTATGCGCAGAATACCGTTACTGTAGGAAGGATATGCATACAGACCGCTAGGGATAAGTGCGTTGTTAAGATAGTCAAGATGCTGCTGCATGACGGCTGCATCCTGCAATGCAAAATCGGCGGTAAACTCCACGTGAAACGCACCGATTACCACACCGGCAGTACCGTCAGTCGCACTGTATGTATTTCCCGACTTTACGAGATTGGAGTCAACGGAAACGGAAACGGCAGTGGACGCGAGATTCCAAAATGGGAAATATTCAAACAAACCGTCGGACAGCGGTTGTGTACCGACGGTATAGCCGTAGACTGTGGAAGTGGCGAAACTGGTCGGCACGCCACTTCCGTACTTAAGTCCTACCCGTATGTTGATATCATCCCGCGGCACGGCGGTCGGCACGGCGGAAACAGCGATAACCAACATATAAATCAAGTAATATGCACTGCCTGCGACCATAAGTATCGCAAGAATCAAGGCAAGGATCCGTGCAACCGTCTTGCTCCGCGGCTCACGTGCAGTACGATCTTTGTTCTGTTTACTCAACGGAATACGCCCCCTTTATCATGATGTACGCTATATCGGACGTAATACGGATTCCGCGTCCGTCATCACGGGGAACAAGCAGATGGTGATTCAGAGTGACTTCCTGTCCGTCAATAAGGTCTACACCTTCTGTCAGATCGGAAATGCCGCCGCTGGAAAGAGCGTCCAAGATCACAGAGGCAGTACCGGCACGCAAAATAATTTCGCACGACTCGCCAGCCTTTACCGTCTGACCAAACGTCAACTGCACAACATTATAGCCGCCGGTGTTGACAACAGGCGTCTGGGGGGGAGCAGACTGCACCTCCGATAACTGCTTGACAGTCGCCTGCAGTGCCTGAATTTCACTCTGAAGCGCCGCCATCTGCGGATCAATCTCTTGCACCTTGTACTGGCGCAGATAACTAAGCGAAATAATCGGATCTGACGTACCGTCGTAAGCAGAAACAGCTACTACGGTCACGAGCAGAGAGAGCAGCAGAGCCGAGGACAGCAAAAAGATCTTTCTTTTGTTGGAAAAATTCATAAACAATTCCTATTTACATTCATATTCAAAAGTAATTTTGCCTGTGCGGCAAAAACCTACACCTATATTATACATATTCCGACAAAAAAATCAAGTCTAAATGGATGATAAACGCGGATTTTGCAAAAAATCCGCTTTTATTAACGAAAACAGGTACGATGGAAATCACTCCAGCGACAGCTGCTTCATACCGGAAGCAATAGAAGAAAGCGCCACGCCGGTTGCAGGGATTTTGATCTTTTTACACTTGGATGCGTCAGTAAAAGCAAGAATTGCCTCCCCGGAGACGGCAGCGGTGATTTTTTGAGTCTTTTTCAGTGCAAACAGCGAAACACCCGCAGAGGTACGGGTAGTCATTTCGGGAATCAGCGAAGATTTGATCAGAATTGCTTTTCCGCTGTCCGAAACCATAAAGATATCTATCGGTTCGATTTCATAGAAAGCAGCGACGATCGGTGAGGAGGAACTGAACGCGCCGCTCAGCTTGCGGCGGTTTGTTTTCGTTTCATATGCACTGACGGGAATACGGACGCCTTTACCGTTTTCAAAAATGAATACGATATGGTGCTTGGGATCATAGGAAGTCATGGCCTTCAGCATGATCGGCAGTTCATCGACGTCGAATTTCAACGCAGCCGGCAAAAATTCGCCCAGTGCCGATGCTTTCGTGGTATCAAAATCATCCAGTTTGGCTTTGTACGCCTGTGCCTGATTGGTAAACACCAGAATTTCCGCACGGTTTTCCGTTTCCTCGCTGTTGATGATCACGTCACCGTCCTTCAGTTTTTGCTCGTCACTGCCCCGAAGAGACTGCTTGGTGATCTTTTTGAAATACCCTTCTCTTGTGAGAACGACGTGAACGGCGTAATTCTCAACGAAGGATTCTTCCGTCACTTCCTGAATATCCTCCGCAAAAATCAGCTGCGTACAGCGGGGCTTGCCGTATTTTTTCTTGATTTCGGAAAGCTGTTTGGCAATCATGGCCTTCTGTTTCAGTTCGTCACCGATGATGGATTCAAGCTCGGCAATCTCCTCCTGCAGAGACTCAATTTCCTTGATGCGGCCGATAATGTACTCACGGTTCAGATGACGGAGCTTGATCTCAGCGATATATTCCGCCTGTATCTGATCGATCCGGAATCCGGCCATCAAATTGGGCACGACGTCGGCCTCTTTTTCCGTTTCGCGGACGATGCGGATCGCTTTATCAATATCCAGCAGGATTTTCCCGAGGCCCCGGAGCAGATGCAGCTTGTCCTTCTTCTTCGCCAGATCGTATTCCAGCTCACGCACGAGACAGCCGCAGCGGAAGCGGATCCACTCGTGAAGAATTTCCACGATCCCCATCTGTCTGGGTGCACCGTCTATAAGGACGTTGAAATTGCACGCAAAGGAGTCTTCCAGCGGTGTCAGTTTAAAGAGACGCGCCATCAGTGCATCGGCATCCGTACCGCGGCGAACATCCAGTGACAGTTTGAAACCGCTCTTATCGATCTCGTCACGGTAGTCGGTAATTTCACGGATCTTGCCTTCTCTGACCAGATCGCCCACTGCTTTCAGAATCGCTTCGATGGACGTGGAGTACGGGATCTGTATAATATCAATACAGTTATTCTGTTTATCAAAAACGTACCTGGCACGCAGACGCACGCTTCCCCGTCCGGTTGCGTATATCTCACGCATCTGATCCCGGTCATACAAAAGCTGTCCGCCCGTGGAAAAGTCCGGTGCTTTGATCAGATCCAGAATCTTCTCCATAGAGGTATTGGGATTTTTTAGAAGAGCGATCGTTCCGTCGCAGATCTCCGCAAGATTGAACGAGCAGATCTGGGAAGCCATGCCAACGGCAATACCCATGTTAGGGGAAACGAGTACGTTGGGGAAAGTGGTGGGCAAAAGGGTCGGTTCCGTGGTGGTGTTATCATAGTTGGGTACCATATCCACCGCGTTTTTGTCAATGCCGGAAAACAGTTCCGCACAGAACGGATCCAGTTTCGCCTCCGTATAACGGGGAGCGGCAAAAGCCATGTCACGGCTGTAATGCTTACCGAAACTACCCTTTGAATCGATCAGCGGATGCAGGAGTGCCTCGTATCCTCTGGTCAGACGGACCATGGTTTCATAAATGGCCATATCACCGTGCGGATTGAGATGCATCGTCTGACCAACCACGTTGGCGCTTTTTGTTTTCGGCCCGGTCATCAGCCCCATTTTATACATCGTATAAAGCAATTTGCGGTGAGAAGGCTTGAAGCCGTCAATCTCCGGAATAGCACGGGAAACAATTACCGACATAACGTACGGCATATAGTTTTTTTCTATCGTTTCGGTTATGGGCTGATTCTGTATTTCCGCCACAGTCACGGGTACAGGTGCGGTAATCTTCTTTTTCTTAGCCATAATTCCCTCTTACTGTTCGGTTAAATGTATGATTTTGCCGCCGGCGGCACGGATAAGCCGGTTATAAAGTGCCAGATATTCCCCTCCAGCTGGCGGAAGGTGTATGTAAATGCGGCGGTAGCCGCGGTCATCCGCCTCCCGGAGAAGCGCAAAAAGATATCGGGAGTGTTCCTCTGCCGTGGATCTCTCGCCGGCGGAAAGCGTGTTTTCCGTGGCAAACAGTGTCTTTCGATCATCGGATACTGCCACCGCTTCGTCTTTCCCAATGTGTTTTCGTACGTAATCCGCAAAAGCCTTAGGCGTGCCGTCAAGGAGGATCACCTCGGCGTTCGGTGCGTAGTGCTTATACTTCATACCGGGAGACAGAGGCCTGTCTCCCGCCAGTGCGGGATCAATTACTGCTTTGGATACGGTAACGGATCCGCACACGGCGGAAAGCATTACCTCGGTCACGGCACCCGGACGGAGGATAATGCATCCGTCATCTGTGAGCGAAATCACCGTGGATTCCAGCCCGATCTCCGACGGGCCGCCGTCAATAATCATGTCAATTCTTCCATCCATATCCCGGCGTACGTGCTCCGCCGAAGTGGGCGAAGGGGCGCCGGAGCGGTTCGCACTGGGGGCGGCAACAGGAACACCGGCAGCACGGATCAGTGCGCGGGCAACGGGGTGTGAGGGGCAGCGTACCGCTACGGTGGAAAGACCGCCGGTCACACTGTCTGGGACGCATGCTTTTTTGGGCAGAATCACAGTCAGCGGTCCCGGCATAAATCGCTCAGCAAGCTTGTAAAAGAGCGGCGGTACAAAAGCAATCGCTTCCGCCTCCGCCGGCTCGGCAACGTGGACGATAAGCGGGTTATCGGAGGGACGCCCCTTAGCTGCATAAATCCGTGCGGCGGCCTCCGAATCAAGAGCGGAGGCGCCGAGACCGTATACGGTTTCAGTGGGAATGCCAACCAGACCGCCTTCACGTAAAATCCGTGCGGCACGGGCAATGGCGGTGTTATCAGCTTCCGTCTCACCGGTGATTTTATAAAACTCCGTTTCCATAAACGTCAGTCGCCCTCCTTTTCATTGAGTTTTGCCGTCATATCCGCTTCCGCCAAAGCATCCGTCATAAAATCCATGTCGCCGTTCAGAAAAGTGTCCAAACTGTAGGCGGTGAGGCCGATTCGGTGATCGGTTACTCTTCCCTGCGGATAATTGTACGTGCGGATACGCTCACTTCGATCGCCGGTTCCCACCTGTGATCTTCTTTCCGACGCAATGCGGTTTGACTGTTCTTCCTGCTTCATATCATAGAGTTTGGCACGCAGAAGACGCATGGCTTTATCTTTGTTCCTAAGCTGACTGCGTTCGTCCTGACATTCGATTACGATGCCAGTGGGCTTGTGAATCAGGCGGATCGCCGACTCCGTTTTATTGATATGCTGTCCGCCGGCGCCGGTGCTTTTGATCGTGTCGATCTGCAGATCGGCAGGATTGATTTCCACCTGTACGTCCTCTGCCTCAGGCAGCACCGCCACCGTGGCGGTGGACGTATGAATGCGGCCGGAAGACTCCGTCTCCGGTACACGCTGAACACGGTGGACACCGCTTTCATATTTGAAGCGGGAATACGTACCCGCACCGCTGACCAGGAACGTAATTTCCCGATAACCGCCAAGGCCCGTCTCCGTAGCTCCTGCAAATTCACAGCGAAGTCCGTGAGATTCGGCGTACATCACGTACATGCGGTACAAAACGCCGGCAAACAGGGCGGCTTCTTCACCGCCGGCACCGGCACGGATCTCTACAATTACGTTTTTATCGTCGCTTGGATCTTTGGGGATCATAAGTCTCTTCAGTTCAGCGGCAATTCTTTCGGCATTTTCGGACGCTTCTTCATATTCTTCCTCCGCCAGTGCACAAAGTTCAGCATCCTTTTCCGTTCGCTTTATAAGATCCGCTTCCTTTATACGCGCTTCGGCTGCCGTGTACTGGGCGATTTCTTCGGCAATGGGCGTAAGAGCACTGTATTCTTTCAGCACTTCGGCATATTTTGCGCCGTCCGATACGGTTTCGGGTAAGGCAAGCAAATGCTCAAGAAGCTGATAGCGTTCTTCGTACTGCTTCAGTTTTTCAATCCATTCAGACATACTGTTTGCCTCCTTCGAAACAGAATCGGATCGTATAACGGACATCGGCTCCCGTGTACGCGAGTGCACACGGGAGCTGTCCGCTTTGAATATGTGCTTATTTTTTTGCCAGATGGAAGGCAAAGCCGCCGATCTCATCCTTGAGATATACGAATTCTTCCTTGCCCTTCGCATCAAATCTCCTGGTTTCCGGCAGAAATTCCACACCCATGCGGGACAAAAAAGCCTCGGCACGATCCACGAAATTCGTGGAAATAGCAATATGTCCGTTCTTGCCCCGGCCGGGTGTTTTCATCACTTCGAAAAGAGTAGAGGAGAAAATGGCACCGTTTCTCTCTTCTTGAGAGAAGGCAAAGATCTTCTCCAGCGTGTCGGCCGTCTTTTTGCACTCTGCTTCTCCGTCAGCATTGATGCCCACGTGCTTCAGATCGAAATCCAGCATTTTCATAACCGCATCCCGGGTAAGTGCTTCGATGGCCTCCCAATCCTCTGCATCAATCAGGGATTCCTTTACCATGAAGCTTCCGCCGCAGGCGATTACTTTATCAAACCGCAGGTAATCGAGCAGATTGCCGGCGTTGATGCCGCCGGTAGGCATAAATTTGATGTTGCCGTAAGGAGCGGACATCGCCTTAATCATTTCCACACCGCCGGCCGCCTCTGCAGGGAAGAACTTCACCGTGTTGAGGCCAAGTTCAATAGCGGCCTCAATATCGGAAGGATTGGAGCATCCGGGCAGGATCGGCACGCCGATCTTCTGACAGTGACGAACCGTATTGGGATTCAGGCCGGGACTGACGATAAACTTTGCACCGGCAGCCACGGCACGGTCAGCCTGCTCTGCATTCAGAACGGTGCCTGCACCTACCAGCATATCGGGAAATTCCTTCACTATGGCGGCAATAGCCTCTGCGGCACATTCCGTTCGGAAGGTAATTTCTGCGGCAGGAAGGCCGCCCTTGCACAGGGCCCGTGCAAGGGGGACGGCTTTTTTCGGATCGGTAATCTTAATAACGGGGATGATGCCGATTTCATAGAGCTGCTGATTCATGTCTTTCACAGTGTTCTCTCCTTTTCCACCGATTATTTACAGAAAGCGGAGAACGCCTTATGGGCGGAATACACGTCCACCTTGGATACAACCTCAAAGGGAGCGTGCATGGAAAGAACCGGCACGCCAAGATCCACCGTTTCAATGTTTTCTTTGGCGATATATTTGGCCACGGTACCACCGCCGCCCTGATCTACCTTACCAAGCTCACCGGTCTGCCAGAGCACGCCGTCATTTTCAAACATCGTACGGATCGTGCTGACGAACTCGGCACTGGCGTCGTTGGTGCTGCTCTTGCCGCCGGCACCGGTATATTTGGACATGGCAACGCCGCAGGACAGAAGGGACGCATTCCTCTTTTCGTGCACTTCGGGATAGTTGGGATCAAAGCCGGCACTTACGTCGGCGGACAGGCACATGGAATTGGCACGGATCACGTTTACATTGCCGTCGAGGTTCTTTGCAAGTTCATCGATGAGATCCACCATAAGGGAGCACTGCATGCCGGTTACACCCTCACTGCCGATTTCCTCTTTATCGGCAAGGACGCACATCAGGGTATGCGGGCTGTTCTTGTTTTCGATGATGGCAGTGAGAGACGGGTAGGCACTGACGCGGTCGTCATGGCCGTAAGCACCGATCAGCCAGCGGTCAAAGCCGATATCCACAGCATTGCCGGCAGGAACCATACAAAGCTCGGCGCTCATGAAATCTTCTTCCGTCATGCCGTATTTTTCGTTAAGATATGCCATAACGGAAAGTTTTACGTTATCGGAAGCCGGAGACGGCTTTCCGTCCTCTTCAAAGTAGGGGCCACCGCCGATCAGAATATTCAGTCCCTCGCCGGTGAAAGCGGCACCAAGCGGCTTTGCGTTCTGATCCTTTGCCAGATGAGGCAGAAGATCCGTGATGCAGAACACGGGATCACCGGGCATATCGCCGATGCGTACGTCTACGGATTCACCGTTTTTCTTGATGACCACGCCGTGCAGTGCCAGCGGGATCGTTGCCCACTGATATTTGCGCACGCCGCCGTAATAATGGGTCTTGAAATAGCCCAGTTTTTCGCTTTCAAAAAGCGGATGCTGTTTCAGATCCAACCGGGGAGAATCGATGTGAGAAGCGGAAATGCGCACACCGTTATTAATGCTTTCCGTACCGACGGAAAGGACGTAAAGGCTCTTGCCGCGGTTGTTGTAATAGAGCTTATCGCCAGCCGTGATCTTGTCACCGAGCTTGTAGGCACGGAAGCCTTCCTTCTCCAGCATAGCTATAGAGACCTCGACTGCCTCGCGTTCCGTTTTGGCATCGTCCAGATACTTCATGTATCCAACGCAGTAATCCTTTGCAGCCTTCAGTTCCTCTGCGCTCCACAGTTCAAATGCGGTTGTCTTTTTGTAGAACAGATCCTCCGCTAAAAGCTGTCCCTTTGTTTTCGTGTCGCTCATTTTTTCGTATCCTTTCGAATAAAATTTTGAATTTTTTATCAGTAAGTATCGCCGTAAAGGCGTTTATACACGCCGATTGCGTCATTGACACGGTCAATATATTTATCTGTTTCATCAAACGGAACGTTAACGAGGCGTCCATCCCCGTCCGTGTAATCCGGATTCTGAAGCCATTCGTCTACTCTTGCCATGCCGGCGTTGTAGGCAGCAAACACGGTATCCCATCGGTTATACCGCATATAGAGGTGGGAAAGCAGATAAGTCCCGTATTCAATATTCGTTTCTGGATCGTAAAGCATGCCGTCATCCTGGGTTCGCTTCATCAGCATGGATACCCAGGCAAACGTATCCGGTGTCAGTTGCATGAGACCTACGGCACCGGCATGAGATACAGCGTTGCTGGTAAAATCACTTTCAACTTTTATGACGGCATAAATCACGTGTTCAGGTACGCCGTATTGATCCGAATACTTCGACACAAACTCGCTGTATTCCCGGGGATATCTCGCCCGGTCCACGGCATCCCAGATGGTCTGATACAAAAGTGCCGCCAATACGGACGCAATGAGGATCCCGAGGATAACGCTGCTCATGCGTATGCTTTTTTTCCAGTTATTCCCCATCGGCTACCTCCGTGGCAGCGAACCGGCTGAATATTTGACCGACGATTTCCGCCACCTGTGCTTCCAGCGTTTCACAGTGCAGACCGTTTTCAACAGAGTAATCACAGCGGCGAAGCAATTCCTCCGCCGGAATCTGGGCCTCGAGGCGACGCTGTGCCTCCTCCGGAGTAATGCCGTCACGCTGCACGATTCTCTGCACCGACACGTCGTTTGGTGCCGTTACGCACACGGTACAATGACACTGGGCATCGAAACCGCTTTCAAAGAGAAGCGGAGCATCGATAAGGACGGCCCGTGCACCGTTTTTCGCAAAGTCAGCAATCAGCCGCTTCGTTTCCTCCAGAATATGCCCGTGGGTGATCCTGTTCAGTGTCTGTCGTGCGGTTGCTCCGTTTTCGCCGAAAACGAGGGCGGAGAGAGCACGGCGATTCAGCGATCCGTCAGGGAGAACGATCTCTTCTCCAAACGCCGAGAGCAGATCCAGCATACAAGGAGAAAACATCTCCGCGGGGCCGGTCATGGAGCGATAAACCGCATCCGTATCAACGGCAGGTATGCCGTGGGCAAGAAATTTTTTGCATACGTATCCTTTACCCGTGCCGCTTCTGCCGCACAGACCAATGATGATCGGCGTGTCCACCTTTACTCATCCCTTTCCGCATCCTTGCTGCTATTAGAACTCAATTATGGTTATTTTACCACAATTTCATAAATATTGCAATACATTTTACGACGATTGGTTCGATTCTCCCGGTTGAAAATAGAAACAAATGCTTCCCGTATCCCCTCGCACACCGATTTTCACCGTCCTGTTTTGTTTACTTGCCAATTCAATCCACCAGATTCCATATCGTTCCACCGCGGAAAGCAGACGGTAATCGGAAAGATGCTGTTTTTGGGCGTATGCCGTGGATAGCTGCACCGCTTCTCGCTCCGTTACTGTTACTTTTTTCGGCAGGGTTGCACAGGCATACAGAAGCAAACTGCCGTTCATTTTTTCAAAATCAACATAGAGATTCTTGCAGTAAACACCGGCGGCAGCCGGGTGGAAAATCCCCTGTATGCCGAAATGGTTTTCTGCGGTTCGCACGGGATCGTATTGTTTCGGAAGCGGGCTGTCTTCCGCCTCTTCAGAAACAGCGGCGTTATCCGTATCATCTGTATCGTTCAGAGCACGAACTGCGGCGGTCAACTCTCTCCTTGTAACTGAGCCGTCATTTGCTGCAGATTCAATTTCTGTGCAAAAACGGTAAAACTGACCGTCCGCGCTCACGAGAAGCCGCTCAAATGTGTCGACGTCTTTCGCTTCAAGACAAAACGGCGTGCGGGACTGCAGAAGTGCTGTGTATATTTTTTTCTCCATGTCGTTGTTTGAGTCCATCGCACGCCGCAACGAAAGCACATCCGATGCCACTAAAGCGGCGTTCGTATCAGCAAAATGTGCTTTTGCATACAAAGCCATTCCACCGCCGGCAACAAGGGCCGAAAAGCAGGTGAAAAATCCGACAGCTAAAACTATAAACAAATAGCCGGCTCTCCGTGGTTCCCTTTTAACAAAATCTGCAATTTTCATACTTACCTCCCGTTAATTATGCTCATAGCATAACCTGTTTTTGAAAAATTCATGATTTCGATTTGACACGGACGCATTCCTTTGGTATAATGATATCATGCATAGTTTTGCATGCAGTTTTCATGCGGAAGGAAGGTGCCCGCCGGATATGCCTCGCTCTGTATTTCCTGCCCTGTTCGGCAACGATTCTATCCGTACCATCGTGGGCGGTGATATTCTTGCCGGGCGTCTTGGGCATGCTTATATCCTTGAAGGGCCTTCCAAAAGCGGAAAACACACAGCAGCTCTTTCCATTGCGGCCGCCGCTTCCTGCGAAAACAGAATGAATTCTGCCTATGCTCTCCCTTGCGGCAAATGTCTTGCGTGCCGGAAAACGGCAGGCGGAATTTCCCCTGACATCCTGTTTGTACGGCGTGAGGATGGCCGTGCCACGCTTGGTGTGGAGACAATCCGGCGTCTTCGGGAGGATCTGTGGATCGCCCCTAATGAAAACGAGAAGAAAGTATACATCATTGAGGATGCGGATACGATGACTCCCCAGGCACAGAACGCTTTGCTTCTTTCACTGGAAGATCCGCCGCCTTACATTGTCTTTCTTCTCCTCACAGAAAATGCGTCCGCGCTGCTTGAAACGGTACGCAGCCGGGCTCCCATATTGCGTATGCAGTGCTTTGAAGCGGAGAAATTGCTGGATTTTTTGAAAAAAGAATCAAGTTATGAAGCAATCGCACGCAACGATCCGGACTTTTTTGCGGCAGCTGTAGCTGCTTCCGGCGGCTCGCTTGGGAAAGCGCGTCTTCTCCTCTCCCGTACGGATGCAGAATCCGCTGAAATTCTTTCTCTGCGTGAAGAAGCAATGCGTATTCTTCCCCTGCTCTTTCATTCCGATGCATCCGCTGCAGCGAATATACTTTTATCCCTGCCGAAAGAGAGAGAGAACGTGGCGCGCGTACTGGAATTTGTACTTCTTGCCCTTCGGGATCTCTCAGCGGTAAAAAAAGGTGCGGATGTACCGCTCACGGTTTATATTGCACCGGAAGAATGCCGTGCTGTTTCCGATAAGGTATCCCTTGGACGGCTGGTTATGGCCTATGATTCCGTCCGCACGGCCCGGGAGGATATATTAGCCAACGCCTCCGTACAGACGGTATGCGCCGGCCTCTTATTCAAAAAACACTGATCTCCTCCTAAACGGATGAAACAACTCTTGAAAGGAAACGATTTACATCGTATAAACATTATGTCTCACGATAACAGAATGCATCAGAACTTTGGCGCACCGGAAACCACCGAGGTGGTTGGTGTTCGTTTCCGGGATATGGGCAAGGTGTATTACTTTGCCCCCGGCAGTCTGCAGATAAAAGCAGAAACGCCGGTGATCGTCGAAACCGCCCGCGGCATGGAATACGGCACGGCCACCACGGACAACAAGCGGGTGCCCACCTCCGAGATCGTTCCGCCGCTTCGCCCCGTTGTACGGATAGCAACCCGTCAGGACGTGGAGCGTCACGAGGCAAACGTCCAGTTGGAAAAGAATGCGTTTGACGTATGTCTTGAAAAGATCCGGGAACATAAGCTGGAAATGAAACTGATCGATGCCGAGTATACCTTCGACAACAATAAGCTTCTCTTTTACTTCTCAGCGGAAGGCCGTGTGGATTTCCGTGAACTTGTAAAGGATCTGGCATCCGTGTTCCGCACGAGAATCGAACTTCGCCAGATCGGTATCCGTGACGAGGCAAAGATGATGGGCGGTATCGGTATTTGCGGCCGTCCCTTCTGTTGCTCTACCTTCCTGTCGGATTTTGCACAGGTATCCATCAAGATGGCCAAAGAACAGAATCTCTCTCTCAACTCTGCAAAGATCTCCGGCACCTGCGGCCGACTCATGTGCTGTCTGAATTACGAGTATCAGACGTATGAAGAAGAACTTCGACTGACACCGCCGGTGGGAAGCCGCGTGAAAACGGACGAGGGTGTCGGTAACGTATCGGAAATCACCCCTCTGACCGGTATGCTGAAGGTAGCTTTGCAGGACAAGCAAGGCAACACGGTATATAAGAATTTCCACAGAGATACAGTTACTGTGCTGAAGATGCCGGAAAAAGGTGCCGGAAAATCCTCCGGCAAAAAGGCGGATGACAAGTGATCTCTCCCACGTGACGGTTGTCATCCCCTTGTTTACCGAAGCTGTAAAGATTTAATTGCATGAATTTTTGAGTTTTTTTCAAAAAACGATTGCATTTTCATTTTTTTGTGCTACAATAGTATCAAACTAATAATCGGAGGTGCTAAAGAATGGCTTACAAGATTTCTGCTGACGAATGCATCGGCTGCGGCGCTTGCGCAAGCGAATGCCCCGTTGAGTGCATTACCGAAAAAGACGGAAAGTTCGTAATCAATGCAGACGAATGCATCGAGTGCGGTGCTTGTGCAGGCGCTTGCCCTGTTGATGCTCCCGCAGCTGAGTAATTTCCGCTCATTGTCTACATAACAAAAGCGCGCCTCGTGCGCGTTTTTTGTTATCTATCCGATAAAGCGACAGGTGTTATATGGAGAATAATATCACAAAAACGGTGGATCTGCAACCCAACGAGCGGTTGGACGTTATTAACGAAAATCTGCGGCTCATCCAGAAAACTGACGGTTTGACCTTTGGCACGGATGCCTATCTTCTGGCGGCCTTTGCAAAAGCATCACCTAAATCCGCACTCGTGGATCTGGGCAGCGGAACCGGCGTGGCCTCCCTTTTGTGCCTTACACGGAACAAATACCGCCATGCGTATGCCGTAGAGATACAGTCCTCCTTTTGTGAGCTGATCGGCAGAAATACAACGCTTAACGGCATGGATGACCGTGTAACCGTTTTGGAAAACGACGTGCGCGCGCTGAGTCAAGCAGACGTCGCAGATACCGTTTCCACCGTAATTTCCAATCCACCCTACATGGTAAAAGGAGCCGGTTTTTCCAGTACCGCCACTGAAATGGAAATCGCACGGCGGGAGTGTAACGGGAATATCGGGGATTTCTGTGCCGCAGCATCCCGATTGCTTACGACAGGCGGCAATTTTTACACCGTGTTCCGTCCCGACCGCCTGCCGGAACTGATATCTGCGTTGCGTAACGTAAAGCTGGAGCCAAAACGGATGATTACCGTATATCCCGACATAGAGAGCCGCCCATGTCTCGTCTTGGTGGAATCCAAAAAAGATGCCGCCCCTACGCTTCTGCACGCACCGCCGTTGATTATTTACAAAAGCAGTACCGAACGCACCTACACAAATGCCATGACACGTGTGTACGATACCTTTTCTCTTGAATTTCTTTTTGACGTTAAGAAAGGAACCAGTATATGAGTGAGACGACCGTATTTCCGTCGGGAGACCGTGAAAAAAACCGCGTGATCGGCGGCGTTCTGTATCTGGTCGCCACCCCGATCGGCAATCTGGCCGATATATCGGAACGTGCACTGAAGGTTTTAGGCGGCGTTGACTTCGTTGCGGCGGAAGACACCCGCAATTCCGGCATGCTGCTGCAGCGATACGGTCTGTCCAAGCCTTTTGTCAGTTATCATGAGCACAACAAGTTCGAACGCGGCGAGGAAATCGTAAACCGCCTGCTGAACGGAGAGTCCTGTGCTCTGATCACCGATGCCGGCACGCCGGCCATCAGTGATCCTGGCGAGGAGATCGTCGCTCTCTGTGCCGAACGAGGCGTTCCCGTTTCTTCCATTCCCGGAGCGTGTGCCGCTGTCACCGCACTGTCTATGTCCGCTCTTCCCACCCGCCGCTTTGTTTTTGAAGGATTTTTGCCACCGGACAAAGGCGAACGCCGGCGTCGGCTGCAGTTTCTTGCAGCGGAAACAAGAACGGTGATTCTGTACGAGGCTCCCCACAAACTCCGCCGCACTCTGGCCGACATGCTGGAGTATTTCGGTGACAGACGGCTGTCACTCTGCCGTGAGATCACGAAAATCAACGAAGAAGTCATCCGCACCACCGTAAGCGGTGCCGTACAACTGTATGAGGACACCGATCCTCGTGGCGAATTCGTACTGATTCTGGAAGGGGCGGACATGTCGGCCGCCAATACGCCAGACGCATATCCGGACAATCCAGCAGAGCATGTCCAGTCACTGATGAATACCGGCCTTGCACGCATGGATGCTATCAAAGCCGCCGCCAAAGCCCGGGGCATTCCGAAAGGCACCTTCTATAAACTGCTTCTTGAAGCGGAAAACGGCGAAATGGAATAAAATGGCGCCGTATGCGGAATAAATCCGGCTTTCCTATTGTAAAAAATCCGTTTTTCTGCTATAATAGAACCATACTGCAAATTAACTACATCTATCTTGGTTTAGACGGTAAAGGAGAGATACAATGCCGAACAAAGAAAAATTCTATATCACAACAGCCATTGCGTACGCTTCCTCAAAGCCGCATTTTGGCAACACCTACGAGATCATCATGACGGACGCCATCGCCCGCTACAAGCGGCAGAGAGGCTACGACGTGTTCTTTCTCACCGGTACGGACGAACACGGCCAAAAGATCGAAAACCGTGCTCTGGAGGCCGGAATCACGCCCAAGGCATATGTTGACAACGTGGCCGGCGAGATCCGCCGGATCTGGGATCTGATGGATACCACCTACGATCATTTCATCCGCACCACGGACGATTATCACGAAAAAGCCGTTGCCCGTATGTTCAAGAAAATGTACGACAAGGGCGACATCTATAAAGGTCACTACGAGGGCTGGTACTGCACGCCCTGCGAATCCTTCTTCACGGACACCCAGCTTTCCGACGGCAAATGCCCCGACTGCGGCCGCGAAGTAAAAAAAGCCAAAGAAGAAGCGTACTTTTTCCGCATGAGCAAATACGCCGACCGGCTCATGGAGCACTTTGACACCCACCCGGAGTTTCTCCAGCCCGAGTCCCGGAAAAAGGAAATGATCAACAACTTCTTAAAACCGGGACTGCAGGATCTTTGCGTATCCCGTACTTCGTTCAAGTGGGGTATCCCCGTGGAGTTTGATCCCGATCACGTAATCTATGTATGGCTGGATGCGCTGACCAACTATATCACAGCCCTGGGATACGATCCGGAAAACCTGGATCAGCCGGAACTTTATAAGAAAAACTGGCCCGTGGACGTGCATATCATCGGTAAGGATATCGTCCGCTTCCACTCCATCTACTGGCCGATTTTCCTTATGTCCCTGGATCTGCCCCTGCCCAAGAGCATTTTCGGTCACCCCTGGTTCATTGCCGGTGCTGACAAAATGAGCAAATCCCGCGGCAACGTGATCTATGCGGATGAGCTGGCAGAGCGTTTCTCCGTGGACGCCGTTCGTTACTACGCTCTGGCGGAAATGCCCTATGCCAACGACGGCACCGTGACGTACGAGAATATCATCAACCGCTACAATACCGACCTTGCCAACAACCTGGGCAACCTGGTGAGCCGCACCGTCGCCATGACGAAGAAGTATTTTGACGGCGTGATTCCTGCACCCGCCGGTGACGAAGGAACCGATGCGGAACTGAAAGAACTGGCTCTCTCCACTGTCAAGGAATTTACCGAACAGATGGATACCTATCACATCGCCGATGCCATTGAAGCGGTCGTATCCCTGCTCCGCCGTACGAACAAATATATCGACGAGACAACGCCTTGGGCACTTGCCAAGGATCCGGCTGCCCTGCCCCGTCTCGGCACGGTTATGTATAATCTGCTGGAGTGCATCCGCATTGCGGCCATTCTTCTGGAGCCCATCATGCCCTCCACGTCCAAATCCATTTACGCACAGATCGGTGCCTCGGCTGTAGATTACGATTCTCTCTCTGCATTCGGTGCCACGGCTGCCGGTGCATCCGTAGGCGAAGCCACCCCGCTGTTCCAGCGTATCGACGAAAAGAAGATGCTGGATGAAATCGCTGCGGAACAGGCTGCAAAGCAGGCTGCCGCCGAAGCGGCCGCAAAGCCCGTGGAAAAACCGGAAGGCCTTGCCCTCATCGGCATTGAAGATTTCATGAACGTAGAACTGCGTACCGCCCAGATCGTTGCGGCGGAAAAAGTTCCGAAAGCAAAAAAACTTCTGAAGCTCCAGCTGGATCTTGGCTACGAAAAGCGGCAGGTCGTTTCCGGCATCGCCAAATTCTATGAGCCGGAAGATCTGCTCGGCAAGAAGATCATCGTGGTTGCCAATCTGAAGCCAGCCGTCCTTTGCGGAATTGAAAGCAACGGCATGATTCTCGCCTCCGGCGAGGAGCAGATCCGCGTCGTATTCCTCAGCGAGGATACGCCCCTCGGTGAGCGCGTCCGGTAAATTGCGATGAAACTCTTCGATTCACACGCACACTATTTTGATGACCGCTTCGCACGTGAATATCCGGGCGGTGCGGAAAAAGCAATTACCGACGTATTTGATGCCGGCGTTCAGTATATTCTGAACGCCGGTACTGCTCCGGACACCGTTCGTGCCGCCATTGCGCTTGCGGAAAGATTTCCCGGGCTATACGCATCGTCCGGCCTGCATCCAAGCGACAGCCACGACGTGACCGATGCAGATCTAACCTCCGTGCTGTGTGACATCCGTTCCCTTTGCGATCATCCGAAGGTGGTCGCCATCGGTGAGATCGGGCTGGATTACCACTGGGACGTTTCCCAAAAGGAACGGCAAAAATCCATTTTTGACATGCAGTTATCTATGGCAGAGGAGTTGTCCCTGCCCGTTATCATTCACGATCGGGAAGCACACGGCGATACCATGGATATTCTTTGGGCTCACCCCCGTGTTACGGGTATTCTGCATAGCTTCAGCGGCAGTGCGGAAATGGCACGCCAGCTGACGGCACGGGGATGGTACGTCTCCTTCTCCGGCCCCGTCACGTATAAGAACGCCCGCAGTCTGCGGGAAGCGGCAGCCGCCGTCCCCGTGGAGCAGATGCTGATTGAAACGGACGCACCCTATCTTCCGCCCGAGCCGCACCGGGGCAAGCTGAACCATTCCGGATACCTCCCCTATATCGTCCGTACGCTGGCGGAAATTAAAGAACTGTCCGAAGAAGAAATGGCGGAATGTACCTTGCAGAATGCCCTCCGGATATTTCGGATATAAACAATACACGGAGATAAAAACATGAAATTCCGCTTTCTGTCCGCAGCTTTTCTGCTTCTTTTACTGCTTCTTCTCACCGGGTGTAACGACACGCCCGCATCGGATGCAGATGATACATCAACGGTCGAAACCACTGCTCCTTACACAGAGCCTTACGATCCATTTGACGCCGTACGGAACAGCGGTGAAAACTGGCTGGCCGTCGGTCTGAACGCATACGAAAACGGCAAGAAGCCCCAGGATCTGAAAGAGTTTTTTGCAAATACGGCGAACATGACGTATCTGACGCTGTACGATCATACACTCGCTTATGATGCAAAAACTACCGTTCCCGTTGCGGAAGCTCTTTTCGCCTTCATTTACGATACGTACGGTGCCGAAGCACTTCTCGATAGAGAAAAACGCTGTGAATACAAATCCGCCTATCTCCGCTCCCTCGGTCTTGATACTGATTATCTGCAAGCGGAGGAAGTGGAAGCGTTTTTCACATCCGTGGATTTTTCATCCGACGAAACGTACAAGTATATTCTCACTTTTGACAACGTCACGTATTATTACAAGGATTTTAACGTAGGTGCACTGTCTCAGTACAATGCGGTTATGTATTTCGGCACCACTGGCCTTTGGAAAATGATCCACTATCTGCAAGAGCAGAATCTTACCGACCGGTTTGATACGGACCGTGCGTTCCACTATTATATGACGCTGGAAACGGGCAAGCCGTCTGTAACAACGTACAAGGACCGAAATATGTATATCAACGCCGCCAATAACCTTTTGCACGAAGCCGTGCACGCCATGGGCATCAGTACGGACGACAATATCTGGCTGAGCGAAGGAATCTGCAACTATTTCGGCCAGCTGATGGGATTCCACGAGCAAATTGCCTCATCGTACATACAGATTCTGATGATGGCTGAGGCCGGTTATTACGATAAACGTGTAAGCGCCGGTGATCTGTCAGCGATCAAAATCAAAAAGCTTTACGAAACCTACACCAATTACGGTGGAACGCTTTCTTCCATCACCGATTTCAATTTCCGCCTGTATGCCGACGCTGCGGCCAAAATTCAGTTTGAATACGGTGATGACAACACGCTGGGATCCGTCCACGCCAGCGTAAATAATAAAGAATGCACTTCCGTCGGTGCGGAGCTTACCTACGATCAGACGTCTTCACTCATTTTGTACTTGATCGATGCGTACGGAATTGAAGCGATTCTGGACGCGTATGAAACACAGGACGTAAAAAGCGCCCTCGGAAAATCATATGATGAACTGAAAGCAGACTGGCTTTCGTATCTGGACGGCGTATTTGCCGAATGAAAAACAGAAATAAAGAAAGGCTTCTCATAGGAAGCCTTTCTTTATTTTTCGATATACGGCGACTGCCGCAGAAAATGGTCTGCGGGTACCGGTTTATTCATACAAAGCGTATACAAACGGTCAGCCGCCAGTATGCGTTCATATTGGATACGGGCGGCATCATCCAGCCGACGGTATTCTGCCGGCTTTGTGATAAAGGAAAGCGGTGAACTCTTTCTATGGGAAGAAAGGAAATCACACCCCGTCTTGTTAGCAGCCAGTACCGTGGTAACGGCAGGCGATTCGTGCAATATATCCCGGGAAATTTTGAGAAGATAATACAGCAGAACACGCCGTATGCGTGCATTGGTGTATTTTTTGGTAGCCGCCAGTTTCAGCATCTCCTCTGGGGAAACAGCCATATCGGCGGCACGGCAGATACGTTGAAACAGTCCGCCATCGCCGTCCGCAGGGATAAAATCAGACACCGCACACTCGGTACGCAATGCAAAAAAAGCTAGCGAGAAAAGTTTTTCGGATGCAGCCAATTCACCGGTTTCGATAGCGGATATCAGCTTGGAATATACATATTCCGGCACGTGATCCGACACTTCAGATAAAGAACTGTTAGAAAGCAAGGAGCGAATCTGGGTTGCCCCCAGAAATTTCGGATTCATTTCCGTATTGAGCCGGCGTATCATCTGCGTCTGCATGGAACTTTCCGCAAGGTGAAGCTGCTTCAGATATTCAATGGCCAAAATATCGTTTGGTGATTGCAGAATATCTTCCCCGCCGTCTCCCAAAAAAGATTTTAGACACTTTTCGCGAAACACAGCCGCACCGTCAGCGGCCGCACCGTCTCTGTTCTGCATCTGCAGTTTTTTTTCAACATCGGGATCTGCAAAAAACGACGCCGCAGCCGATAGTAGAGATGTATTTTCCGTCCCGACGCCAAAAGCAAGTGTGTTTACCGACAGCTTATCCGACAGAATCGTTCCCGCTCTGGCAAAATATTCGGCACTCGCCGTACACCACGGAAACGGAAGTTCCAGAACAAGATCCGCACCGGCGTGCACTGCCATTTCGGCACGTGCATATTTGTCGAGAATTGCCGCGTCGCCCCGCTGTACGAAATTCCCACTCATAAGTGCCACGATGCAATCCGCCTCTTTTCTCACCTGTTCAAACAGATACGCATGACCGTGGTGCAAGGGATTCAGTTCACAAATTACCGCTGCAACTTTCATACTCATTTTTCCTTCAGCCGCTGAACAGTTTCTTCATCCGGCGTCACGTATGCTGTCCAGTTCGTCGTATAAATCACGTAACCGGGCTTGGCACCGGACGGCTTTTTTACATATCGTATGCGGGTATAATCCACCGGAACCATTGTGCCCTCGGACGCCTTGGAATGGTAGGCAGCAATGATTGCGGCTTCGGTAAATTCCTTTTCCGTGGGTTCATCGTCCGTGGCGGTCGACTGCATGATTACGTGGGAGCCGGGTTGATTCTTTACGTGGAACCACCAGTCAAACCGCTCGGCAAATTTTGTGGTAAGATAATCGTTGGCTGTGTTGTTTTTGCCGCAGAGAATCAGCCTGCCCTCGCTGGAACGGAACCGAAGGAAGGACGGCGCCGTTTGCTTTCTCGCCGCATAATTCTTCATACGGGAAGCGTATCCGCTGTGATACATTTCATCACGGATCTCCCCAAGCTCTCGTTCCGTTTCCGCACGGGACAAAGCGTCCAGAACGGTCTGAATATACTGCTGTTCCGCCTCGCTCTGCTCGATCTGCTTTGTCAGATGCTCCTTGGCACTTTTGGATTTCGTGTATTTTTTATAAAACTTCTGTGCGTTTTGCGACGGGGTGAGGGTAATATCCAGAGGAATTTTCACAAGGGCACCTTCCTCGTAAAAATTTTCAACCTCTGCGTGCGAATCACCTTTTTTAAGCCGGTAGATGTTGGCCGTGATCAGATCCCCGTACACCCGGTACTTCTCACCGTCCTCACAGTCTTTCAGTTCTGCCGTCTGCAAAGCAATCTTTTTCGTCACACGTGCTTCCGCCGCGTGCAGTATCCGAAGAATATCAGACGCACGCTGTACCAGCATATCGTGGCGGCTTCGCTCAGCAAAATAAGAATCAATAAGTGCAGAGCAACTTGGCATTTCCGCCGTTTTCATATGCTCTCCGTACTGGCGCACGAACATAAAGCAGTATTCCTTCGGCGTGTTATCCGGTGTCATCACCAAAGTCGGCATACCCGTGCGGTGCAGTGCTGCATCTATACACTGAGAAAACTCCCGCCAGAGCCCCTCGGCACAGTCCCGCAGCGGAGCGTCCGTTGCACCGCCGGCACGGTAAGCGATCTCACGGGCAACCAGCGAGGAAATGCCGGAAAAATGCGACAGAATAAAGGAATCCGCCGCACAGTCCAGACCGGCGGACAGAACTATCCGGTTGAACTCGGATTCGGTAACGGTGGTCGGGTCGGCTTTATCCTGCTTAGGCGGTAGCTCATACATCATTCCGGGCAAAAGCTGACGCTTCTGACTGGTGGAAAAATCCACGCTTTTGAGAAGTCCGGTAATTTTACCGTTCGTATCGGTGAGGATCAGGTTGCTGTATTTCCCCATGATCTCTACGATCATGTGCTTTTCCGTCTTATAGCCAAGATCGTCGTAGGCTTCAAAGGTCAGCCGAGCCGCGCGCTCAAAACCGAGCTGCTCCACGTCGATCAGCTTGGCACCGCCCAGGTGCTTACGTAGCATCATGCAGAACATAGGCGGTGCTGCAGGATTTTCTGATTTCTCGTTCGTAATGCAAATACGTGGCGAGGACGGCCCGGCGTTTATAAGAAGCCGGTGCGTACCGCCGCCGTTTTTCATAATGAAAACCGCCATATCCTTTTGGGGCATATGGATTTTTTCTATTTTTCCGCCGGTCAGTTTTTCGTTGATTTCAAAAAGAACTGCGGCAAGCATTCCTGCGTCAAATGCCATAGTTGTTTCCTTTCCGATTTTTCAGAGTAGACGTTACAGATTTCGGTAGCAAACGAAACTGTAACTTTTTCCCGTTTCCCGAAATCCGGCTTTTACCGCCACGCGTGCGGAAGCGATATTCCGGGAAAGGCACTTATAGGACACGGTGTATCCACGGCGAAGAAGCTCGCCGGACAAAGCAGCAGCACAGGATGAGGCAAGTCCGCATCCACGGAATGCAGGGGCACATTCCACGCTTATCTCCATTTCGTCCTCGCCAAAAACTGCGTCGTTCAGCGTGGCATAAGCGGCTATTTTCCCCTCCGCAATAGCAATCGCACTGATATCGTCCGGGTCATCCACATCCATCTCCAGATCATGCGTTGTAAGGTTGTGCATAGACGCAAGATCGTCTTGACCGCTGACGATATGCGTGTTCGGGAGAATCCGTTCTCTGTTGTGAAAAGCTGCATCGGAAAGCGTAAATATACGGATAAACGTATCCGCATCTTTGGTGGGAGACAAGCCGTAATCTTTCATTGGTGCAGTCAGCCGCTCCCGCCAGAACGCAATAGCATCACCGGAAAACGGATCGTTTCCGTAACGTGAGAGAAACTCCTCTGCATCTGCTTTAAACGACTCGTAAACCGTGATCTGCGGCTCCGTTGATCCCTTTGCCAGAAATATTTCTACCGGTACGGCAATATCCCCTTCCGTAAGGGAAAATTCCGCAAAATCCGCATCTTCTATGGTAATCATTTCATCATTCCTGCCCTGTCTGCATATTTGTCGCTGTCAGTCTCCTCATTTTATCACTTCATAAAAGTCCTGTCAATATGTGAAAAAACGATTTCGCTGCGGTAGATTTCTTTCTCCCCTTTTTTTCGCCGGATTGTTTCAAAATTGAAAATTCTATATAAATTATCCCTAAATTATTGCGGTTCTATAGATTTTTTCACTCGAGTGTGCTATAATAGTATGATAAGAACCTAAAGGAGTACTCAAATGCCAAAATTTATCGAAAAGATCGAAAAGCTGACCCTTCCGGTTATTCCGCTGCGCGGTCTCGTAGCTTTTCCCTCTCTTCCTCTTAACTTTGAACTTGCACGCGAAATTTCCGTTTCTGCCTGCAACGCCGCCACCTCGGCGGATATGTATATATTCCTCGTATCACAAAAACAGATCGATACGGAAATGCCTACAGCGGACGATCTGTTCGAGGTAGGTGCGGTAGCAAAAATTCGCCAAACGCTGAAAACGTCTGAGGGCAATCTTCGTGTTATTGCTGAAGGTATCTGCCGTGCCACGGCCGTTTCTTACTTTGAACGGGACGGTCATATCATGGCCGATGTCATGTCCAAAACGGTCTCTCTTGACCATTCTCTCGGCGGCGACGTAAAAGTGGAAGCACTCATGAAAGAAGCGACCGATGCATTGGAGGCCATGGTGAAATACATACCTTCTGCCTCCGATGAGCTGCTTCTTGCGGCCAAATCTATCAAAAACCCCGGACTGATGGCTGACTTCGTTGCAGCCAACGTCCTCGTTCGCTTTGAAGATAAACAGCGGATTCTGGAAACCTACGAACCGCTTCGCCGGCTGGAAACGCTGGCAGTGCTGCTGGACAGCGAGGCGGAACTTCTGCAGACGGAGGCACATATTCACCAGCGTGTCCGTGAACAGATCGACGAGAACCAGCGTGATTACTACCTGCGTGAACAGATGAAGGTCATCCAAGGTGAGCTTGGTATGGACACCGGGGACGAGGTAGAAGAATATTATGCGAAAATCGCAAAACTCCAGCTGCCATCCGAAATAGACGAAAAGCTTCGCAAGGAAGTGGCACGTCTGAACAAAACCCAGTTCGGCTCGCCGGAGGCTTCCGTGCTTCGTACGTATCTGGACACCTGCCTTGAAATTCCGTGGACGACGCTCACCCGCGACCGTCTGGACGTAAAGCAGGCCAAAAAGATTCTGGATGCGGATCACGACGGGCTCGACAAGGTGAAAGACCGTATTCTGGAATACCTGGCTGTCCGCCAGCTTTCCCCTGATCTGAAAAGTCAGATCCTCTGCTTCGTGGGCCCGCCCGGTATTGGTAAGACTTCCCTTGCGGCCTCTATTGCCCGGGCAATGAAGCGCAATTACGTGCGTGTTTCCCTGGGCGGTATCCGGGATGAGGCGGATATCCGCGGTCACCGTAAGACGTACATAGGCGCCATGCCCGGACGAATCGTAACGGCTCTTACACAGGCAGGCTCCCGTAATCCTTTGATCCTGCTGGATGAAATCGATAAAATGTGTGCGGATGCTCACGGTGATCCGTCCTCTGCTATGCTGGAGGTACTGGATCCGGAGCAGAACAAGGCGTTCCGTGATCATTTTGTGGAAATGCCGCTGGATCTGTCCGACTGTCTCTTTATCGCCACGGCCAACACGCTGGACACAGTCCACCGACCGCTGATCGACCGAATGGAGATCGTAGAGCTGACAACCTATACGAAGAACGAGAAGATTGCCATTGCCAAAAATCATCTGATGCCCAAGCAGTACAAGCGGCACGGTCTCACCCGCCGTATGCTCCGAATCACGGATGAGGCTCTCACGGAAATCATTGACGGCTATACCCGGGAGTCCGGTGTCCGCAATCTGGAAAGAAAGATTGCCTCCGTTTGCCGCAAGTGTGCCAGACGGATCGTGGAGGAAGGCTTGAAATCCGTCACGGTGCGGATAGAAGACGTGTCGACGTATCTGGGACCGAAGAAGCTTCTGCCTGACCGTATTTATGACGAGGATCCCGTTGGCGTTGTCAACGGCCTTGCCTATACGGAATCCGGCGGCGATCTTCTGCGGATCGAAACGCTGATCATGGACGGCACCGGTAAGGTGGAGTTGACCGGCTCTCTTGGTGACGTAATGAAAGAATCGGCACGCCTTGCCGTCAGCTACATCCGTGCCCACGCCGACGAATTGGGAATTCCCTCCGACTTCTACAAAACGAAAGATATACACATTCACGTACCGGAAGGTGCCGTGCCGAAAGACGGTCCTTCCGCCGGCGTATCTATTCTCACTTCTCTTACCAGTGCCCTCAGCGGACGTCCGATTCACAGGGACATCGCCATGACCGGTGAATTAACTCTTACCGGACGCGTGCTCGCTATCGGCGGTCTGAAAGAGAAAACAACCGCCGCCTGGTCAGCAGGCGTTACCAAAGTGCTGATTCCCTGGGATAACCGGGCCGATCTTGCGGAAATCGATCCTATCGTTCGGAACGGCTTGCTGTTCGTTCCCTGCAAAACAGCGGAGGAAGTACTTCGTGTAGCTCTTTGTACACCGGCACACGTCCGTGAAGCCACGGCGCAGATGAACCAGCCCGAAAGCCAGGAACAGCCGGATACCCTGCCGATCACTCACGGTAACACCGCCGGCATCCCTGCTGTAATGGTGTGAAAGGAACCGCTTTCATGAAACTGAATCTGAACAACATAACGCTGAAGATTTCCGCCGGACGTCCGGACCAGATTCCGGCGGATGCGATTCCTCAGATCGCCTTTTCCGGACGTTCCAACGTAGGAAAAAGTTCCCTGATCAACACGCTCACCGGGCGAAAATCGCTTGCACGTGTCAGCGGTGCCCCCGGCAAAACCATCACGATCAATTTTTACGATATTGACCGGAAGTTATTTTTAGTGGATCTGCCCGGCTACGGCTTTGCCAAGCGTTCCCCGGCGGACAAGCTGCAGTGGTCACAGCTCACGGACAGGTATTTCACTGCCAACAAGAACATCGATCTGCTCCGTCTCGTCGTTCAGCTGATCGACAGCCGGGTCGGCCCTACCAAGGACGACCGGGATATGCTGTCGTTTTTGCGGCAAGCGGAAATTCCGCACATCGTGGTAGCCACAAAGATCGACAAGTTGAACGCAACGGAACGGAATGCGTTTATTCAGCAGATCCAGTCCGATCCGGACGTGTCGGATGCGGGATGCATCATTCTCACCTCCGCACAGAACGGTGCCGGCCGTGACGATCTCTGGGAAGAGATCCTTGCTTACGCAAAACTGGATACGAAATCCACCGAAAACGAACATTGAGAAAGGACCGTGTTATGCAAACCACGCTTCATACCTGCTACGGTATAAACAGTGACGGTCATTTGACCATTGGCGGCATGGACGCCGTCGAACTCGCAAAAACCTACGGCACCCCCTTATACGTTATGGATGAAGATCACATCCGCAGTATGTGCCGCATGTACAAATCCGCTTTTGCCGCCTCTTTTGGTGGAGATTCTGCTCCTGTATACGCAGGAAAGGCTTTCTGCTGTAAAGATATTTACCGCATCATGGCGGAGGAAGGCATGTATGCGGACTGCGTTTCTCCAGGGGAGCTTTATACTGCCCACAGTGCCGGATTTCCTATGGAGAATGCATATTTCCACGGAAATAATAAGACGGATGCGGATCTTGCCTACGCCGTTTCGCTTGGCGTCGGACATATCGTGGTTGACTCTCACGAAGAGCTGGCCGCACTGTCCGCTGTTGCCGGCAAGGCAGGTATTGAGCAAAAGATCCTGCTCCGCATTACGCCCGGTATTGATCCTCACACCCACAAAAAGATCATCACCGGAAACGTTGACTCCAAATTCGGCTCCGCTATCGTGACCGGCCAGGCGGAAGCAATCGTTGCTGCTGCACTGCAAACACCCCACGTCGTTTTGGACGGACTTCACTGCCACGTGGGCTCACAGATTTTTGATATAGAACCTTTTGCGGATGCGGCCGACATCATGATTGGCTTTGTTGCCGGAATTCAGCAGAAGTACGGACGTGCACTGCCGATTCTCAACATAGGCGGCGGATTCGGCGTACGCTATACGGCCGACGATCCGGAAATTAGCTACACGGAAAACGTTCGTCTTCTCGGTGAAAAAATTGATGCACAGTGTGCACGTTATGGTATAAAAAAACCGACGATTCTTATGGAGCCGGGACGCTCCATCGTTGCCGCCGCCGGCATCACGCTGTATACGGTCGGCAGTGTCAAGGAAATCCCCGGGTTCCGCAATTACGTCTCCATTGACGGCGGTATGCCGGACAACCCCCGCTATGCTCTGTATCAGTCCCGATATACGATCGTAGCGGCTGAACGAGCCGATGCCAAAGCGGACTATCCCTGCACGATTGCCGGACGCTGCTGCGAAAGCGGCGATCTGATCGCAGAGGATGCGATGATTGCCCCCGTACGGCGAGGCGATATTCTGGCCGTTCTCGTAACCGGTGCGTACAACTATTCCATGGCGTCCAACTACAACCGTCTCCCCAAACCACCCGTCATTATGGTATCCAGCGGCAAGGCTCGTATTGCCGTCCGTCGGGAAACCTACGCCGACGTTGCCGCACTGGATAACTGATCCCCTTTTGACAAACCTATTACGATTCCGAAAGGAGTGAACATTCGGAATGACTGATATGAAGCTCCAACTGATCCAGTTTTTGCTTTCTCTCCCCTGTGTGCTGATCGCCATTACCTTTCACGAATATGCACACGGCTACGCCGCCTACCGTGCGGGGGATCCCACTGCCAAAAGCCTGGGCCGGCTGACGCTGAATCCGCTGAAGCATATTGATCCTATCGGTGCTCTCGCCATGATCTTTCTTCATTTCGGCTGGGCTCGTCCGGTTCCGATCAACACGCGCCATTTCAAAAAGCCCCGCCGGGATATGGCCATCGTAGCCCTTGCCGGTCCGCTTACCAATGTTATTCTCGCATTTATCGGCATGCTGATCTATCGCGTTATCGCTGCCATTCTGTACGCAGCTGCGACAAACGGTGCCGACACTGCCGGTTTTGCATTTACCATAGGTGCCGCTGCCATTACGTTTTTCTCTCTGTTCACACAGCTGAACGTTTCTTTCGCCGTGTTCAATCTCCTGCCTATTCCGCCGCTGGACGGCTCACGCATACTCATGCTTCTTCTGCCGCCCCGAGCCCATATGTGGGTCATCCGAAACGAGCGGTATATTTCTCTGGCACTGATCGTTCTTTTGTGGGTAGGCGTTTTGAGTAAACCTTTATCAATTCTCGTGAACTTGCTTATGAACGGTATGTCGTTCCTTGTCAGTCTGATTCCTTTTTTGTGAGGCACTTATGGAAGAGATCAGATACAGACTGGACCAGTTTGAGGGGCCGCTGGACTTGCTCCTCACGCTGGTGGAAAAAAACAAAATCAACATCGACGATATTCCCATTTCTCTGCTGTGTTCCCAGTACATGGAATACATAGCGGAAGCCGAATCCATGAACATCGACGTTTCCGCTGAATTTATCCTTATGGCAAGTGAGCTGATGCTGATCAAAAGCAAAATGCTCCTGCCTCGCAACGAGGAAACGGAAGAAGATCCCCGTGCCGCCCTTGCCGCCGCCATGCTGGAATACAAGCGGACAAAGGAGGCATCCGTCTCGCTTACCCGGATGTTTGCCGAGTACGGCTCACGCATGATCAAAGATACGGACGAGATCAAGGCAGACAATTCTTTTGTTGCTGATCACGACGTGAATCTTCTTACGAAAGCCATGGTGCGTATGCTTACCGAAGTACGCATCACGGACGAAGAGGCGATTCGGCAGTTTGAACCGCTGATCAAGCGAAAAGTGGTTACGGTATCCTCCGTTGCCACCGTCCTGATCGATACGCTCCGGGACGGAACCCCGGTCACACTGAATCGGTATTTCGCCTCGGCAAAGAAAAACAAAGGCGTCGCCATTGCCATGTTTATGGCAATGCTGGAGCTTTTGAAATCCGGCTGCGTACTTCTTGAGGAATCCGATTACGCATCAGATGGCGTTATCTCCGCCGATGACTCTGCTTCCATCCGTCTAAATCCGGAATCGGACGTGGATGCTATCGCAAAAATACTGAAAGACAGCGCAAATTCTTAAATTTGCCGCAAACGGACTGTATAAACAATGGAAGAAATTATGAATACTATTCCGCTGGAAGATTCAGTGGATTCCGCCGCTGCAGCGGAAGTAAAACGAACGATTGAAGCGATTCTGTTCGCTGCCGGCCATCCGGTCACATATGAAAAACTTGGCGCCGTTCTGACGATGACACCGGGAACGGTAAAGAGACTGGTGCAGGAATTTGCTGACGAATACAACAACCCAGCATCTGCGCTGCCCAGGGGAATATTGCTCCTCACCTTCGCTGACAGCTGTCAGCTTTGTACGAAAGAACAGTACGGCCAGGCAATCCGTGACGCACTGGGCATTCGCCGCGGCGGAAATCTGTCTGCCTCCTCCATTGAGGTGCTGGCAATCGTTGCGTACAACGAGCCGGTAACACGTGCCTATATTGATACGGTACGGGGCGTGGATTCCAGCTACGGTGTAAACTCACTTTGCGAAAAGCATCTGATCGAGCCTTGCGGCCGACTGGACGTACCTGGACGCCCACTTCTTTACCGTACCACGCCGGACTTTTTGCGCGTGTTCGGAATCTCGTCACTCTCTGAACTACCGGAAATCACAATTCCAAAATCGGCCGATGCAGCTGTTGAAAACGTGCTTCCCTTAGAGGACGCATCAACTGAATCTGCGCCGCCGAGCGAAGCAGAAGGCACGGAGAACAAATAAACGAATGGCCGGAGGGACGTATGAATCTGAATCTGGACTTATTCCTGAAGCACCGGGTCGTTAACTGGCACGAACACGTGTGGTTCGATGAAAGCGGAAAAATGAACCGAGCCGGCCTGGATAAGAAAATGGAAGCATCTTCTCTTATAGGAATTGACATGACGGTGCTCTCGCTTCCCTATTTCAATTACTGCACACCAGAGGAGATGGAAGCCGCCAATAACTGCGTAAACGATGCCGTGGCACTGTATCCCGATCAGCTCCGCGGGCTCGCTTACGTAGATCCCATTTTGGGAAGATACGCCGTTTCTGAAATTGACCGTTGCGTGCAGAATTTCGGTTTTATCGGCGTTAAACTGTATACGCAGTTTTATTTGGATGATCCGGCACAGTACCCGATCGTTGAGAAATGCATCGATCTGGATATTCCCATTCTGATGCACGCCGGAAAATCCTCCGATACCTATCCGTCACACGTCCATCTTTCCAACAGTGTGCATTTCTATAATCTTGCCAAACGATACCCGGAGGCAAAGCTGATTATGGCACACATCGGAGGAGGCGGCGACTGGAACTGGCAGTTGAAACGGATGAAAGAATGTCCGAGTGTGTTTATCGACGTAAGCGGCAGTGTGTTTGATTCTCCCATGTTGGAAGAAACAGCCGACGTTTTCGGAGCAGAACGCATGCTCTTCGGCACGGACGGCTCCTATTCCTCCTCCGTCGGAAAAATTCTCTCTGCCAATCTTACCATCGACGAAAAACGGACGATTCTTGACAACCCGCATTTTTCGAGGTACGTACGATGATCATTGACGTAAACACTTATATAGGTCACTATCCGTTCCGGCGTCTTGTTAACAATACCGCCGAGGGACTTATTAGCGTTATGGATGCCTCCGGCATCGACAAGGCTTGCGTTTGCAATATCAGCGGTGTTTATTACAGGGATGTCATGACCGGCAACTACGAACTGTTGGAGCAGATCCACGGCTATGAAGATCGGCTGCTTCCCTTCTGCATCTGGAATCCCGATTACAACGGTGCAGAACAGGATCTTTTGGAATGTATCCGCCTCGGCTTCAAAGGAGTGCGTCTGTTTCCAAAACAGCATAAGTACAAACTGGATAACCCGCTGCTTTCCCTATGTGCTGAGCACCGACTTCCTGTTCAGTTGACTGTTTTTCTGGAGGATCTCCGTCAGCGCCACCCCATGGATATAACGGAGCCAGTCTCTCCCCAGGAGGTAAAAGAGGCCGTCTTGTCCCACCCGGACGTGAATTTCATTCTTTCCAACGGCCACCATCAACAATACGCATCCGTTTTGAAAGGATGCAGCAACGTGTACTACGATCTGGGACGAGTGGAAAATCTGGGACAGTTTTCTTTTCAATCCTTCTATAAAAACACGGATGCAGAGCACATTTTGTTCGGCACCGGTGCACCCATGCAGTATACGGCCCCCAATCTGCTGAAGCTGCACACGCTGCCCATGACGGAGCATCTTTCCGATGAAGAAATCGAATGTATTTCTCATCGGAATATTGAACGGCTTCTCTCCCTGTAACCACGAATTTCGGACAAACGACGGAGGTGGACAATGACTTTTCTCTGGATTCTTCTCGCGCTCCTTCTGTTTATTCTCCTTCTCCTGTTCGTTGGCATCCGGATCCGTGTTTCTTATGCGGAGGAAATCACCCTGTCCGTCTCTGTGCTGGGCATAAGAATCCCGATCCTGCCAAAGCCGAAAAAAAAGATCAAGTTAAAACAGTTCACAAAAAAAAGGCATGCAGAGAGACTGGCAAAGGAAAAGGCACAGGCTCTGAAAAAGCAACAGCGAAAACGGGAAAAAGAACGAAAGAAGAAAGCGGCTAAAGCCGATAAAAAAACAAATAAAAAGAAAAAGCTTCCCACTGAGCCGATGCCTGTGAAAGACGAGCCATCCATGATATCGCTCCTTCTTTCCATTGTTGGCGGAATCGTTGATAAATTCGCCGGCATGCTCCGTGTGGACGTAGCACGTGTTCATATAACCGTGGGCGGCAAGGACGCATCCGCAACGGCACTGACATACGGAATCGTTTCCCAGGGTGTTGCCTACCTTATGGAAATTCTGATGCACAAAACAAGGTTTTACAGGCCGAAAAACGAATATATCGACGTCGTGCCGGATTTTCTGGCACAAACGACCACGGCGGAAATATCCATTATCTTCACCGTCCGACTCTGGCATTTCGTAAATATCGCATTTACTTTTGCATATCGATTTATTAAGAAAAAATTCGCCGCTCAAGCGGGCAAGTAAGAGGTGTAAAATGAACGAGAGCAATAAACTGAACGACATTATCAAGACGTCTCTGGACAGTATCCGTTCTATGGTGGATTCCAACACCGTTATCGGAAATCCCATCACCACTGCCAACGGAACCACCATCATTCCCGTATCCAAGGTTTTCGTAGGATTTGCTTCCGGCGGTGTTGACTATGCAGGCAAGCATACAGCACCTCAGAACGCCGCAAAGCCTAATGCCAATAACTTCGGCGGAGGCGGCGGAACCGGCCTTACGGTGTCCCCGGTGGCCTTTCTCGTGGTGGATCCCTCTGGTGACGTACAGCTTTTGAACGTAAACGAGCCCACCAAACAGGCCAACGATCCTGTATCGCAGGTCATCGGTCTTTTGGAACGCTCCCCGGAGCTGATTGAAAAGCTAAAAGTTCTTTTTGCAAAAAAAGAGTCGGATGCGGCTTCTGAAAACAACGCACAGTAATTGTCCCATAAACTCCCTCACATATCGGCACGACGGCTGGGTACGATAGCTATATCCTATGTGAACGGAGTTGATTCCCTTGCGAAAAATTTGCTTTACTGCCCTTCTGGCGATTATGTTACTCTCCCTTGCCTGCCCGGTCTATGCGACCGTTCCCGGCGTATCTGCCACTTCTGCCGTACTGATGGAAGCGGAAAGTGGCCGTGTTCTGATGGACGTGGATTCGCACCGACGCATGCCGATGGCAAGTACAACGAAAATAATGACAGCACTGGTGGCACTGGCTCACAGTGATCCGGAGGATGAAGTGATCATCTCCGAAAAAGCTGTGGGCATTGAAGGCTCGTCTGTTTATCTGAAGGCCGGCGAAACGCTGACCATGGAGCAGCTTCTCTATGCACTTCTTCTGGAAAGTGCCAATGATGCCGCCGCTGCCATTGCCATTGAAGTAGCCGGCAGTATAGACGCTTTTGCAGAGCTTATGAATGAGACGGCGGCGGATTTGAAGCTTTCGGAAACCCATTTTACCAATCCGCACGGACTTGACGACGAAGCCCACTACACTACCGCCTATGATCTGGCAAAGCTTGCCCGTTACGCCCTGCAGAATCCGGCTTTTGCAAAAATTGCTGGAACGTACAAGACAACGATTCCGCTGAACGGAACGGAAGGCACACGGGTTTTGGTAAATCACAACAAAATGCTGAAAACCTATACCGGTGCCGTGGGCGTAAAAACCGGCTATACACGCCACAGCGGCCGATGCCTGGTCTCAGCGGCTGAACGGGACGGCGTTACGATGATTGCCGTTACTTTATCTGCCCCGGACGATTGGCACGATCACACCGTTATGCTGGATTACGGCTTCTCCCTGTATACTTCCGTCCTTTTGGCAGAGTGCGGTGAGTACAAGTGCACCCTCGGCTGCCTGGGCGGCAACGTGTCGGAAATCACTGCATCAAATCACACAGAGGCTCGGGCGGTGCTGCCCGTTAACCACGGAACCGTTACCGTATCGTATACCGCGAACCGGCCGCTCTGCCCCCCTGTCAACGCCGGGGATGCGGTAGGCGAGGTGATCTTTTCCTGTGACGGGACGGAGATTGCCCGCGTTCCGCTGTGTGCAGACACGGCACTTTCTCCCGTCACCCCGTCCCCTTCTCTTTTTGAGCGCATACAATCTCTTCTGCACAAAACTGACTGATTCACGAATGGAATGAACACCATGGAAACAAGCGATACAGGCATCCGCCTGCAGAAATTCTTTTCCGACTGCGGAATTCTGTCCCGGCGTGCCGCCGAAGCGGAGATTCTTGCCGGCAAGGTAACCGTTAACGGAACACCTGCAGAACTGGGTATGAAGATCGATCCCCAAACGGACGAAGTCTGTTATAACGGCAAGCGTATAGAGCCCCGGAACGGCTCTGCGAGCCGTACATATATTATGCTCCACAAGCCTATCGGATACGTCACTACACTGTCCGATGAAAAAGGACGGAAGACCGCGGCCGATCTTCTTTCTGATGTGGGAAAACGAGTATACCCCATCGGCCGGCTTGATATGTATTCCGAAGGACTGCTCCTTTGCACAGACGACGGCGATCTCGCCAACCGGATGATGCACCCTTCCCACAACGTAGAGAAAAACTACGTTCTCACCGTTGCCGGCGTGCCTACGGACGAAACGCTGGCGGCGTTCACAGCACCTATGACGCTGGACGAATATCTCCTCCGCCCGGTGGAAATGCAAGTGCTCCGAACGGGCATCCCCCGTCCGGACGGTCAGATCACCACGGAATTAAAAGTCACACTGCACGAAGGCCGCAATCGGCAGATCCGCCGGATGTGTGAAAAGGTCGGGATGAAGGTTCTGCGGCTTCGTCGTATTTCCGTCGGAAATCTGGAACTTGGATCCCTTCCCGCCGGAAAGTGGCGGTATCTGACCGAGGACGAAGTTCAATATTTGAAATCAATATAAGCGAGGCACGTTATGCTTGTTATTAAACCGATAGAAAATAAAATGAAACAGAAGGAAATGGTAACCGTGTGCGGCGGCACGTACAAAGAAACTGCCCTCGCTTATGCGGCATATGATTGCGAAGACGACGGCGAGACGGTCCGCTTCCCTATTGGCGTATGCCAGTTCTCCCTTGCGGGAACGAAAGGCGTGATCGACACGCTTCGCACCTGTCCCGGCGTCGCCGATGAAGAAGCCATGATGA
Source organism: Eubacteriales bacterium (assembly GCA_045544955.1). Lineage (GTDB taxonomy): Bacteria > Bacillota > Clostridia > Oscillospirales > CAG-272 > SIG701. The sequence goes on along the minus strand of JAZPZY010000061.1, from coordinate 12,570 downwards.
TCATGGCACGGGCGTGCACCAGTTTTCTGCACCGCTGCGGCTTTCCGGAAGCCACGATTCTCCCGGATGGGGCAGACGACGGTCTGGCCGCAAAACTGGGCTTTACAGTGGCTGAGGACGGCACAGCGTGGCTTGACGTGAATAAATACTACACGGGACCGTGCCGCGGCGAAGAAATGGTGAATCAATGAAAAGAAAAAGACTGCTGCATCTCTGCAGCAGTCTTTCTATTTACGGCAAATTGTTCAATGACGGCATTCGATCCTTCAAAAAACGACCGGATATGTTGTAATTACAGTAGCCGTCTATAAACCCAAAGAAGAAATAGGTATCATCCTTCGGTGTGAAGGCACTGATAAATCCGTCACTCATTACGGCAGAGGAGAGAATCTGTTCCATCTCCCGCTTGGTTTCGTACATTTCCATCTCACCGGTCTTCGTATTGATAACGCATATGGACGTAAGCGTTTCCAGATACGATTGTACAGCTTCCTCCGTATCGTCGAAATAGGGCATCCAATACGTTTCAATATTGTCAAAATACACCGTGGACAACAGCGGACGGTTAAAATACCCGGCTCCGGTATAGGAATCTCGCAGCGAGCGGTTCAACAGGTGGGCTCTGTCGTTCAAATCCACCTGCAAGCCATTATGTCGGTTTCTGGTGATTTGTCCGCCGGTAATTACAGCATTTTCATCACCGAAATAGGCGTCACGGAAGTTTTCAGAATTGGCAAGAAGCGTGAAAAAGTCAAAGTTCTGATCCACGTACGCGTTGTATCGCTTGTCAACACGGAAGCCGCCGACAGTCCTGAAGGAGATCCGCACGTAGACACCGTCCTCCATGCGGGGCTGTGCATGCCACAGCATTTCCTCAAGGGTATCCTCCGTTTCATTCGTTATGATCGATTCCGTCACGGAGACAACGCCCGTTTTTTCATACACGTACCCACTGTATCTTGGAGATGATTCTTCCCTGTCGCCGTTCAGGTATTCACGCACCATGCGGGTCACCTCGGCAATATCCTCCCGATTGGTGATCTCCAGTTCAAACCATCCGCCGCCGGAAAGGGATACCTCAACTTTTTTAACGGCGGCATCGTCGGGTACGTACGTATCCATACCGATCAGATCAAGGCCGAAAAGTGCAAAGATTACAAAGAAGCAAACGCAGAAAATAACGAACCCTTTCATGCCGCTGAACATATTCTTTGCGGATTTCGTAAGGATCGTGTTCATCAGCATCATGGAGAGAATGGCACCCACCAACGTACCGATCACAATACCGATCAGCCCCTCGGCAAATCCCTCAAATCCGATGGCAAGAAGTGTGGCGGCGGCAAACAAAGTGGTGTATTTCATAATTCCGCGTGCCGCCGGATATATCACTGGCGTGCCGCTTCGTTCGCTGGGGCGTTTTTTGTAAATCAAAGCACCGACAGCGAAAAACACAGCGGAAACTATTACCGCAAAGAGTACGTGCCAGAGTGTATCCGGCTGTTCTCCCATGGCCACTGCAACAGCGCGTACAGGGAGAAGAAGTTCTGCTGCTGTATCATAAAGCCATTCCACTGACTGGAAATGTGCACTGAAATCGCAGATCATCCCAAAGCAGGCAAGAAGCAGAGAGGGCATAAACACCACCATGGCGGCCGCCAAGAGCCTGGCGAAGGCTGTGCCGGTAAAGGAAGCGGCAAAGATCATGATACTGAAAAACACAAGATAGAAGACGGTAGAGAACAGAAACGTCTGTCCAAACAGCAGGAGAACTTCGCTCTCAAAATGACCGGTTATGGCACCTGTGGTTAAATACCCCAGTACGCTCGCCGCCCCCATGGGAAGGACAAACCAGAGGATCTTGCATCCGATCTCATGTAAATAATGGGAGGTGCGGGTAAGCGGCAGGCTGTGATAAAAATGCACGCCGACCTTACTGTTCAGATACGACATGGCGGTGGCACCCCAAAGCACAGCAAGCAGTGAGGCAACAATCACGTTTACAAGGCAAAATTCCCCTAAGATATCCGGCAGAACGTAATTGTATTTCTGGATGCGGGAAAGGCTTTCCGTAAGAGAAAAGGACAGAATCAATACGTTCAGAATAAACAGAACGATTGCGTTTGTAACAAGCGACGGCCAATTCTGCCGAAGCAGAAAGGTAAAATAATTACGCGGTGCGTCAGCCGAGAACTTTCGAGCAGTCATAGCCTCTCTCCCCCATTTCCGAAATAAAGATTTCTTCCAGTGTCAGCGGAATGAATTCGTAAAAACGCGTGTTCATGCGGCGGAATTCCTCGTCCAACTCTTCTTTGGTTCCCCGGACGATCACCGTTGCCATACTTCCCCTCCATTCCACAGAAAGGGGTGTCAGAACGGAAAGTACGTCGGCATCCTCACGGTTTTCAAACACAGCCTGCACTTTTTGCAGTGTCAGTTTCATATCGTCCAGCTCACGGTGGAACAGCAGTTGTCCTTTGTGAAGCAGAGCGATCCGGTCGCAGATATCCTCCAGTTCCCGAAGGTTATGCGAGGCGATAATGACAGTCATCTTCCGCTCCGCCACGTCCTCCGCCAGCACCTGCTTTACCATCTGCCGCATCACCGGATCAAGACCGTCAAACGTCTCGTCGCAGAATAGATACTTGGGCTGAACGGACAAGGCCAAAAGGATGGCCGTCTGCTTCTGCATGCCTTTGGAGAACGTATTGATCTTCCGGTTCGGATCGAGCCCGAACAGCGTTAGCATTCTCTCGTAACGTTCTTCGGAGAAAGTCGAATACAGACTCCGGTACATATCACGCATATCCGCAACGGTAGCATGGGGAATGAAGAACTGCTCATCGGAAAGATACACGATCTCTGCTTTTGCGGCAGTGTTTTCCCAAATGTTCATACCATCGTACAGAACGTATCCGTCGTCGGGCATGAATACACCGCACATAATACGCATGAGCGTGGATTTACCGGATCCGTTGGATCCGATCAGTCCGAAAATAGAACCGTCCGGCACGTTCAGCGTCACTGTATCCAGGCTTTTGACTTCACTAAAGTTTTTCGTTACCGACTCAATTTTTATCATCACTGCCACCTCCGTTGTTATGTTTTTCCTTACTGCAATCCGCAGCACGGAAACAGGATGCCGCCATGGCCGCAAAAGAATCTGCATCCATACCCAGTGCCTGTGCACGGGCAACCAGCGGTGCAAATTCCGCCCGCAGAGCGTTAAATCCATTTTCAGCCATAGCATCCTTATCGAACACCACGATACTGCCCCGACCGGAAAGGGATGCTATAATTCCCTGCCGTTCCAGCTCCTGATACGCTTTCTGAATCGTATTCGGATTGATACCCAATTCTTTGGCCAGCGACCGAACGGACGGCAAAAAATCGTCCCGCTTCAGATCCCCCCGCAGAATCAACTCTTTCACATTGTCAACAAGCTGTTCGTAAATCAGTTTCCGATCCCGATAGTCAATAGTGATCAATCCCAATGCTCTCACCTCCCGTCATAACCGTACTATTTGTGATAGTACAGTTATAATATACCATAGACATTCATGATTGTCAAGAGAAATTTTGCAATACTGTAAAACTTTTTCAAAATGGCTTGCTTATTGGGGGATTTTTCGGTATAATTATAGTATGAATTTCATCATTCAAATTTCACTCTTTGGAGGCAAGCAATGACCACTCTTCTTTTGGAGGCTGCACCCACGCCCAATGCAGGAAGCGGCCTTGGCACGATCATCATGCTGGTAGCCATGATCGCTATTTTCTATTTTCTTATGTACCGACCCCAGAAAAAACAGGAAAAAGAAACGAACGACATGCGTAATGCACTGGCTGTAGGCGACGAGATCACTACTATCGGCGGCATCATCGGCAAGATCATCCAGATCAAGGAAGAAACGATCTTGATCGAAACCAGCGGCGACAAGACCAAGATCCGCCTGCTCAAATCCGCTGTTAAATGCGTAGACGTTCACGCTGAAGACGCACAGTAAGTCAGCATAAAATATGAGTCCTCCGAATATGTTCAATATAAGACAGGCACTCATTTGCCTGCTTTCTGAAACATTTCGGAGGAATTTTATGAACGCATCCAACCATCGCCACAAAAAGCGTATCGGCAAGAATCTGTCCCTGCCCGCTGCCTGCGGATATGCCATGCTCGTCTTCATCGGTTCTGCTATAATTCTGCTGTTTACGGCGGCACTGATCACCTATTCGCAAAAAGATCCCGCAAGGTTTTCCGTGCCGGCCGCACTTATCGCCCTTTATCTTTCCGCCATGATCGGTGGAATGTCCCTCGGTCGGACTACGGAAAATCCGGTTATTTCTGGGTGTGCATACGGGGCAGGTTGTGTATTGCTCACGCTTTTCATTTCCCTTTTGCCACTCGGCACGGCCACGTGCGGCTTTGGATTTTTGCCGTCTGTCCTTGCACGGTCGGGGATTGCCGGTGCCGCTCTGATCGGTGTCTTGCTGTGCAGGAAGCGCTCCGGCAGACATACATTCGCACGCCGCGGAAAACGGCGCCACTGACAGATAATTACACAGGAGAAACAAAATGAAAATCATAAAAGATCTTCGCTACGGTGCACACACGGACAATGATCTGGATTTATACCTGCCGGACGGCGACAGTTTTGACTTGTTCATGTACATGCACGCCGGCGGACTTGAATTCAGAAACAAAGAACGGAATACGGAAATCTTCACCTATCTTGCTGATCACGGCATTGCCGCCGCTGCCATCAATTACCGGAAATATCCTACGGCAAAGTATCCCGAATTTATCGAGGATGGTGCCGCCGCCGCTGCATGGCTGAAGGAGAATATCGCAAAGTACGGAAACTGCCGGAGGATTTTCCTCGGCGGAAGCTCGGCCGGCGGGTATATTTCCATGATGCTTTGCTTTGACGCACGCTGGCTCGGGGCCCATGGATTGAAAAACACCGATTTTTCTGGATTCATCATGGACGCCGGTCAACCTACCACCCACTTCAAAGTTCTAAAGGAATACGGCATTGACACCCGTCGGAACATTGTGGACGAGAAGGCACCGCTATATCACGTAGGCACCTGCCCGGAGCATCCGCCGATGTACGTGATCGTTTCGGATAACGATCTTCCCTGCCGTCTGGAGCAGACGCAGCTAATGATCGCTTCTCTTCGCCACTTCGGATGTCCGGAAGAGTCGATCCGTTTTGAAATCAAAAATGGAAAACACATACATTACGTAGACACGCTTGACGAAAACGGTGAAAGCGTATTCGGAAAGATGGTCTGCGATTATATAAACAGCTTGTAAAACGACATAAAAAATCCCCGGAAAGGTACTCTTTCCGGGGATTTTTATTACCATTCAAAATTAAAAGAAATCGTCTTTTCAATATTTGTGGGGCAGACAGATACAAAGGTTTTACCGGCGTTGATCAAAAGCGGCTCCCCATCTGCATCATAGAAGCGGATAGGAGACTCGTGGTCGTCCTTTTCCCACGTAATCGGGATAACGGTACCCTTCGTTGCATAATAGCCCGTACCGGTGCCCACGGTGCCCACGTTGATGCGGTGCTTGGGATCACCGCTGATAGCATCCGTCTCACAGAAATAGATGATTAGGTTTTCAAAGGCAAGCTGATCATTTGTCAGACCGTCGATATGCTTCTCACCGTTGAACTGATAGCGGAGGTATGTACCAGTCTCCTCGTCGTACACAAAATCCGTTGTCTGCACCAGAGAGTACGGAATACGGATATGGGATGCACTGTCTTCAAAGGAAACGGTGGTGCCGTAGGGCACGAAATCCAGGGGATAATCGTGATCGGCCGTTAAAAGCGTGCGATATCTCTTGTATTTTACGCCAGAGGCAATACCCTCACCGGTAGTCATCCAACTGTGCTCGTACCCCATATTTTTGAGGCGGTCCTTGTCCTGGTAGAACGTAGACGGCGTCCACATGTTTACCCCGTCGATATTCTGTACACCGCGTTCATGGATAGCGAGATAAGCGTATTCACTGCCGCCGGCGTGTATGTATAAGGCGTCGTAATCAGCGGCAAAATCAAGATAATAATCACGTGAGGAACGGATACTGCCCACCTCAGGGAGATTCTCATAATCCATGGAAACCAGCATCAAACGTGTCATTCCGCCCTCAACCAGGCACTCGTAAATAATGTCGGCCGCACCAACGCCGTTTTGCGGACAACTGATCTTGATATTATTCACCATAATGGCGGCAGGACGCCAGGTGGAAAAATCCGATTCTACGGCAAGGCCGGTCAGCGGATTCACGTACGGCGGCACATCAGCCGGCGTTTCTGATTCGGTTGAATCAGATTCCGTGGTTTCCGTCGCCGAAGTTTCAGTCGTCTCACTCTCTGTCGCAGAAGTGGCTGTTGTCTCCGGGGGAACAGTAGCAGCCGTAGTAGTATCAGCAGTCTCCGTAACGCCGGTCGTCTCTGCCGGCTGCTGCAGGGGCAGGCAGGCCATCAGCGATCCTCCGCAGAGCAGCAATGCCAGGGAAAAACAAATATAGCGAATCAGCGGTTTCATCAAAGATCGCCTCCCAATCAGCCAAGCAGTCTCTCAAGCCAGATCAGGCCCAAATCAAACGCTTCGTAAAGGCCGGATTTCATATCTTGCTTTACGATCCGCTCCTGTGCGGAAAGGGTTTTATCCGTTTTAACGATCTGAATCAGAATCTTGTCCGGTACTTCCTTATCATGCACCGTCTTTGTGGTCATAATAGTCATTTGCAGGACGTAAGGATCCTCCAAAAAGCCGTAGCAAATAGTATTCTCACCGCGGACGAGAGGACGTCCCTTATACATAAGAAAATTACCGTCCACAGTTGCTTCAAACAAATTCTTATCTTCCATTTTTGCAATATTCCTTTCTTCTAACTGCATACTTAATATATTTTACTATATTTTGCACAAAAAGTCAAGAGATACGCACAGATTCGGGAAAAAGGATGGCGGCGGTTGCCGACATCCTTTTTCATTATAGTACTCACACGTTCTTTTCGATAATTTTCAGATTCGTAGGCAGTATACCGGCCTGCTCATATACAATTTCGCTGATCTGTGCGACCTCATTCGGAAGAAGTCCCTCTGTCTTCACAATTACACTGGCGGTATCACCGTTTACAACAGCCACACACTGCTCAAAGCCCTTAGCCAGGATCAACGTCTCAATGTTGGACTCATTTTCAATATCCACGGCAATCTGTGCAATGCCGTCCAGCGCCTCATTTTTCATCGCTTCAACCGCAGTACCGCTTTCCGCTACGGAAAGAAGAACCTCCATGGCTTCATCTCTTGCCTGCTGACGGCTGAGCTGCATGGCTTCAAAGTAATTGTAGACAGGCTCGCTGGGTTGGCTGTCGTCCGCAGGCGTTCCGGCTGTCAAGGACTGCATATCAATGGCAAGATCACGTTTTTCCCCAACATTACTTCCGAAAAGAAGCAGATTCATAAGTACAGCTGCACCCACGAGAAGAACCGCACAAATGACTACGGTTCCCTTTTTTCCGATTTTGTTCACTACCTTTACTGTTCCGTCGCGCAGTGCAGTCATTTTTTCCTTCCATACTGTGCTTTGCTTCATAAATACCTCCCGTATGCTGATTTGTGTTTCATGTATATGAACCGGTTATCAATAATATGACTTCCGGATTATTTTCATGTACCAGCCACACGAATGCGAGAGGCACCAATCCCAAGTGCAGCGGCCAGAAGCTCTGTAATCGTGCGCTGCATCTCGCTATCATCTCCATGAGAACACACTACAGCGACACCGCGTATTCTCGGATAGATCTCCTGAATTAACACCGGTGTCCCTCCGTTCTGGTGTTCGATAATCACGTATTCCTTGGCGGCTCCGTTTTCTGCATACACATATTCACTGGCGCCGTCCAGCGTCAAAAGAACGTGTACCTCGTTCACACCGTGCACCTGGCGGCACAAATCCGTAATTCGTGCCTCCAACTCCTCCGTATAAAAGCGTATCGCCTCATGCTCGATAGTTGTTTCATCTATACTCGCAGAATCTCTCTCTCTCCCTCCCCACACCAGCAGACAAATACCCAGTATGGAAAAAAGGAGAATCCATGCGGTTCCCTTCAAGTGAAAATATCTTCTAAACTTCTGCATTATCTGTTCAATGCTCCCCATTATTCCTCCCGTGCGCTCTGCGTTTTTTCAAAATGAACTGTCACCTCGCATGGTGTAGCGAGAAGATTTCCAACGAAGGCTGAAATATCACTTGTATCACATACTCCAAAAGTCTCTGCGGATAAATGCACGTAACGGATAATCAGCGTTCCATCTGCCGTTGTTTCAGTAACAGCCTGTGCGTGTACAGTATCAGTCTGTAAGGAGAATCTGTTTTCAACCAAGGTTTCTATATCAGCCTCAATATTATCCACACTGTATTGAACCACCCATTCTTGGGCCGTTTCTTCCAGAGAGCAAATCGTTTCATCATCCGGCAAAAGCAGATCCATTATTTTAAAAGACCCGTCGGATATTTCCGATGCCAACTCCACAACAGGCACGCTTACCGCCAGAAGAATCGATAAAGCTGCCAACAATGCCACCGATTTGCCCATACCGTTTTCAAAAGAAGCAGGAAGCAAAGTCCCCACCAACGAGCACAACAGCGAAAGAACTAAAAAATCACGCATAATAACTTCCGCCCAAAAATGTAAACAGAATTATCGTTAACAAAAACAAAACAGACATAAGTGCCACCATTGCAAGGATGCATCCAAGTACCCCATGTATTTCAGCAATCATTTTCCCTTCTTGCTCACATCCAAGCATCTCTGCCATTCCTTGGCAGACAGCAAGAACCAGCCGATGCAGAATCAGCTGTGCAAGCACCGGAAGAAGAAAGATCAGCAGTGCCAATACGCATAAACCGCCGGAAAAAGCCCGGATCACGCCAAGCCCGCCGGCAACGGTTGATACAGCGTCCGCCACAGCACTGCCGACTAAAGGAATCATATTACCAAGAGCAAACTTCACCGTCTTTAATGAAAGCGAATCCACACTCTTTGCAAGAACGCTTTGCACGCTGATCGTAAATCCAACGATCACGGTCACAAAAGCAAGAACGACGGTAAAAGTCTTACGGATGAATTTCGATATACTTTCAATACGCACGAACTTTCCTACAGTACTGACAATGCCAAAGCAATAGGACAGCCGCACAAGCGGCACCAGAACGGCAGTAGTTATATTTTGTATCAGCACAAACAGAAGCATTAAAGACGCATGGCTGACGGTCGCCGCCGTGAGATGCCCCGAGGCGGCAGTAACAGCGGCAGCAATCGGTGCGGCGGCAGCAGAAAGATCGCTGAGAGATTGCAAATAAGAAAGCGAATTCGTCAGCAGCGTATGAACACTGTCGGCCAGCGTAATGCTGAACACCAGCCCGGTGCATAATGAAAATGCACTTTCAAGATGCGGCGCCGGAAAAGCACGTTTTATTCCATGCAGAAGACCTGCACAAAGGATGAGAGCCAAAAGACGCGACAGAAGCGACACGGCAGAAGGCCAAGCCTTTTCCAACGCCATGATAATCTTCTCTTTAACGGAAGATAGGCGCACTCCCATCTCAACCTCTGCAATTCCTTCCGGCGTTTGAAAGACATCCTCATACTGTGCCTGTATTTCTTGCGGCATACTGCCAATCAGCACATCAAACTCTTCTGAAAAGGAGTCGTAAACAGACTTTTCTGCCGCTCCGATTTGAACGGAGAACAAAACCAACAAAACTGCAGTGACAGCGAAAACGCGAACTGATTTCATGACAATAAATCCTGGATTAGTGTTAGCAAACGGGAAGCAAGCGGAAGCGATAATAGAAGAATTTCCATTTTTCCTATCATCTCTATTTGATTGGCAGTCGCTGCTTCCCCAGCTTGTCTGCATATATCCGCTGCAAGTTGCACAATTACGGCGATGCCAACAGCTTTGAGCATTGTACTAACTTCGGCGGAAAACGCAGTCGTCTCCACACTGTCCTGAATATAACGTACAGCTTCCCTTGATTTTTGCAGGGTGGCAGCAAACAGCACCACCGCACCGCTGATCACAAACAGTGCTGATAATTCTTTCTGCTGCGGTTTCAGGTAGAGAGAAAACAATGCTACGAAAACCGCCACGCCGATACACGTGAATACGCTCATAGTCCAAACAAATTTCTGACCTTCTGAAACAAACTGCTGATCTGCTCCAGAACGATCAAAAGTACCAGAACAATGCCTGCAAGCGATACAAGCATTGCTTGATCGTCCCGCCCGGCACGGTTAAGCACGTGATAGGCTGCCGCTACCAAAATGCCAATACCTGCAATTTTCAAAATGATTTCTGCTTCCATGCTGCTTCCTTTATCTGAAAATTTTACAGTACAAGTACAATGACGGAAATCGCCAATAAAACCGGCAAAGAAAGGTATAGACTTTTTCGTTTTGAAAACGTTTCTTTCGCCTGATTCAAGCGTTCCTCCATTGTTTCGATGCAATACTGACACGTCGCAAGAGCATCCGCTTTATATCCTGCGCCCACGTCCCGCCAGAATTTCCGAAGTATATCGCCATCAGCCTCCAATATACATGCAATCCGTTCCACGGCATCCTTAGTGGACATCGTCTGAAGAATGCGTGCTGTATCCTTGTCAGCCGTTTCGGAAAAATCAGCAAACAGCTCATCCGTTGGTGTATTAAACAGCGAGATTTTTCGCTGTGCATGGCGCAGTAAAGATACAACAACCGCCATTCGAGTAATTTTAACTTCGTCGGTACGACGAAGTTGTAAACCAACAAACAAACCGGAAATCAGCAGACAGGCGCCGCCGATTACGCGAAGCAAGGCAGGATTTCCCCCGCGGCGTTCGTAATACGATGTAAAACAGAAGTGCCGCTTCTGTATAACCCAACCAGAGTTGGGAATACGCCTTGGCTTATAAGCTCTCGGAGTTCCGGGCGCGTTAGGATATCTTCAATGCTTCCCCCGTGAGCAGAAGCGACCACTGCCACGCCCGCGGCCGCGCATTGGCTGATGGCCGCCGCATCTTCCTGACCAGCAATTTCATCGCAAAACACGATCTGCGGTGACATGGTGCGTATAGCGATCTCCATTCCAAGAGCGCGGGGATAGCCGCTGAAGACGTCCATCAGGCCGCCTTCAATGCCGGCTGAGAGTTCAAACCTTGTGTCAATGAGTGCTGTGCGGACCGGGTGGCTTCCTCCCGAAACAAGAAATGCAAGTTCCCTCAAAGCTGTTGTTTTTCCTACACCAGGCGGCGACCAGATCAGCATACCGTGCACGCCGTCTTCGGATACGACAAAAGGATACAGACTGTCTGCAGTCCCTATATAGCGAGCAGGTATTCGAATCGACAATGAGGAAATATCGTTCACGATCTCAACTATGCCTCCTTTGCATACAGCCCGCCCGCAAACCCCAACCCTAAGACCAGTGTCTGTAAAAATATAGCCGTCACGGATCGTCTCAGCGTGTGTATACAAAGAATGGGCACAAAGCGCCGTAAGTGTGGAACGCAAATCTGTTTCAGTGCATATGACTGAAGTACGCACATTCTTTCCGCACACGGTAATATACGCCTGTCCGCCGCAGCACAGACGGATCTCGTTACACTTTCCGCCGTACAAAGCTGCGGCGGAACAAACTGCGTCTGCGATGTGCTCCGGCAAAGCGCTAAGCGCAGCCTGCATTGGTGTTCCATACGTTGTCCGATTCATTCTTCTTCCCTCCGTTCCGGCTATACTTCATACATATGCGGCAGTAAGAAAAATATGCGCAATAAAAATCCACCCGCATAGCGGGTGGTATTTCATTTTCGGGCAAAGCCCTATCCTTTACTGGCTGCGCACAAGTGCGCTTTAGATTGGCCTGCCAGCCATGCAACGGTTACTTGCTACCCGTAAACGGGTCTTTCGGGTCGTACATACTTAACTGATCGCTTTCCTGATCTCTTTTCAACTGATCGCTTATATACTCTTTTATTGCTTTTGTGTTTTTTCCTACCGTATCCACATAATATCCTTTACACCAGAATTCTCTGTTGCGGTATGCAAATTTCATATTACCGTATTTTTGAAATATCATCAAACTGCTTTTTCCCTTCAGATATCCCATAAAACTTGATACGCTCATTTTGGGTGGAATACTAACAAGCATATGTATATGGTCGGGGCACACCTCCCCTTATATTATTTCTACTCCCTTCCATTGGCATAGCGTTCTCAATATCTCTCGTATTTCCATTCGCTTTTCTCCATAAAACACCTTCCTTCTGTATTTCGGTGCAAATACTATGTGATACTTGCAATTCCACTTCGTATGTGCTAAACTATTTGTGGCGTTAAAATTGACTTCTTTCTTGAGCATTTTAATGTCCTCCGATTGTGTTGTTTGGTTTTGACTGGCAGGTCTTCCTTATTTTACACAATCGGAGTTTTTCTGTCTATACTCACCGGCTATAGCCTCTTTTGAACCCCGCCACTATGGCGGGGTTTTCATAATACAAAAA
>JAZPZY010000060.1:0-33951 GCA_045544955.1 Eubacteriales bacterium | reverse complement strand
CGTGGTGGCCTTGGAATAGAAGGACAGCTCCTCCGGATCATGGTCACGCAGGCGGAGGTTTTCCTCAGCGATACCCAGATCGTAGAGGAAGTTGGCACAGTAGCCTCTCCAGTAGGTGAACCACTCCAGATCCGTGCCGGGATTGCAGAAGAACTCCAGCTCCATCTGCTCGAACTCACGGGTACGGAAGGTGAAGTTGCCGGGGGTGATCTCGTTGCGGAAGGATTTACCGATCTGTGCTACGCCGAAGGGAACCTTCTTGCGGGAGGTACGGGCGATGTTCTTGAAGTTTACGAAGATGCCCTGTGCCGTCTCGGGACGGAGGTACAGCGTGTTGGTGCTGTCCTCGGTAACGCCCTGGAAGGTCTTGAACATCAGATTGAACTTACGGATGTCGGTGAAGTCTTTGGAACCGCAGTCCGGGCAGACGATGCCGTGCTCCACGATATAGGCGGAAAGCTGTTCGTTGGACCAGCCGCCCGGGTTATCGGAAAGACCGTTGGCGGCGGCGTAATCTTCAATCAGCTTGTCTGCACGGTGACGGGTCTTGCACGCTTTGCAGTCCATAAGAGGATCGGAGAAGCCGCCCAGATGGCCGGAGGCAACCCAGGTTTCGGGGTTCATCAGAATGGCGGAATCAAGACCTACGTTGTAGGGGCTTTCCTGTACGAATTTTTTCCACCAGGCACGCTTTACGTTGTTTTTCAGTTCAACACCCAAGGGGCCGTAGTCCCAGGAGTTGGCAAGGCCGCCGTAGATTTCGGAGCCGGCGTAAACAAAGCCTCTGTTTTTGCAGAGTGCAACGACTTTCTCCATCGTTTTTTCCGTGTTGGGCATACGAGTACTCATAATGTAATAGGATCCTTTCCAGTGATATGTATAAATAATGTATCAGGTTTCAGAATCGATAACTTTCCGATAATTCTTGAACGTGGCGACGGCCGAGGAGACGTTCGGGGAGAAATACGCTGACTCTTCTTCCGTTTCGGCAATAAACCGTCCGGGATACTCCACCGTTTTTTTCGTGAACGTATCGTCCTTTATGGCGTAGATAAGTTCAATGTTAGCAATCAGATCCTTCGTGGGGAGGGTAGAGTTTACCCATGCTTCCGCACAGATCTTATCATAGAAAGAGGCGAATTCCGCTTCAGGCAGCTCCGTCAGCTTTTCCAGCATGGCGGTAAGGACGTTGACGAGAAGCGTGTTTCGATCGTTGAAATTGGCAGTAGAGGAATAGTCCTCGCACATCATAAGGGCAATAGATCCGGAGCCGTCAATGGTATTCTTGCCGATGCGGTACAGAAGGGGGAGGGAATTCGCCTGTTCCGCCGCCGGTTTTGTCCACGTGGCGGTGACACCGTTGTAATAGATGTCCTTCGTCAGATACAGGGGAAATCCGCCCATATTGTTGACCACTTCATACAGTTCCGTTACATTGACGGAAAGGTGGTAATCCACGGTAAGACCGGTGATACCCTTTACCGTGTCGATCACGTAGTCGAGACCGTACAGATCGTACAGATCGCCGAGGGCGTGATCGCCGGAGGAGGTCGTTATCCGCGTGATGGAGGGAAATACGGTATAGGTGAATTCACGGCGTTCTTTGTCCGCCCGCAGAAGAACTACGGCAGCGGCACGGGTGCGCCGGTATTCTTTAGCCAGAAGCCCAAGCTGTTTTTCCGGGGCTTCGTCTTGCAGCTCGGTCAGTGTATCTGCATCCGGTGCGTAGTCATCGAAAAGATCCGGCTGATGGTCGGTGACAACGAAAAGCATATTGAAGGAATTGCCCTCAATTTCCTTTTCCGGAGTTTCAACGGCAGGATTTCCGGCGGCGTCCGTCTCACCGGGCGTGTCCTGCGTATCTGAAGGGGTATCGGTAGGATTCAAAAGGGAATCGAGTTCACTGGATTCTGCATCAAAAATGCCGGAGATGGTTTCGGTAAGAAACTGCGTGGCAAAATACGCTGCAGTGCCGAACACAATGGCGGCAACCAGGAAAGTAATGAAAAAATTCTTGAATGCTGACAGCATAGGCACCATCCTTTATATCATACCATTCATTATATAATATTTTTCGTAAGATTGCAAGAGCCAAATGCGGGAATCTGCAATTTTGGACGGTTTTCGGACGGAAAAGTTCCCGGTGACGATACGGTGATAGGGAATCCTCTTGACAAACGGCGTGCCTTTGGGTATAATTATTCCAGCGGTTGTTTTTGAAACCGAAACGTATAAATCCGTTCAATAAAAATTATCATAAAACGAAGAGGAGAAATTTGTTATGAAAAACGTAAAGATTCGTCTGTCTTCCATCCAGGACGTCCGCAGCTTCGTGGACACCGTAACCAAGTATAACATCGACGTGGATCTGTCCTCCGGCCGCTACGTGGTAGATGCAAAATCCATCATGGGTATTTTCAGCCTGGATCTGCTCAGTCCCATCACCCTTTCCGCACAGACGGACGACGAGGCGCAGGTGAACGCACTCCTTGCTGACCTGAAGGCGTTTATCGTTGAGGAATAATCTGGAACGCCTGCAAAAAGAATACAAAACGATGACGGAGCACATTTCTGCTTTCAGTCATCGTTTTCTTTTTGGCTGTTGTTATGGCTGTTGAAGTAATTCCTGCTTTTCAATTCTGCCGCTATAAGACCCGCGTTGAACAGTGTAATCGAAAAAACGAATCCCGCTTTCATGGAGATGTTCATGTGTGCAGCGTCGAAGTCATATTTGTCAACGTCTGACAGGCAGATCTCTTTAAAGAGATGGGGCTTTTTGTCCAGAGAAATGATCACGATGCTTTTTTCGCAGAAATAAACGTTTCCGTTCCGAATCTGATTCTCATGGTGAAAATTTCCGTTGGCTTTGTAAATAACAGGACTTGATATTTTGTTTTCGGCGGTTGCATAACGGTTGCCGTTTTTCTTCCCGTATACCAACAAGCAGATGTGCATGAGAAGCGTAGAGAAAGCACCGGTGAGCAGGGCGTATAAAAAAGCCGACTCCGGGTCAATGAACAGAAAAATGAGGAAAGCGGCGATGGCGAACCAAGCACCAATAATGATTGACAGCACCAGCTTTGCATTCATGAGTTGTTACCTCTGCATTCGTGAGAACTGCGCACGGGATAAGCACGTCCGTGCTCTCTCGGAGAAAGTTTCCTTTGGGGTCATTATATCATAAAACCGGCAGGGAAGCAATCCCCTTGCCGGTTTTTGTAAACGTCCTTTTTTCACTGTGCAAACTGGCTGTTGTAGAGGGTGGCGTAGAAGCCGTTCTTTGCGAGAAGCTCTTCGTGCCGTCCCTGCTCTATCACGTTGCCGTCACGCATTACCAGAATCACGTCCGCTTCTCTTATGGTAGAAAGGCGGTGTGCCACGATAAAACTGGTGCGTCCATGCATCATCCGGGCAAAGGCTTCCTGAATCTTTGCCTCGGTGCGTGTATCGATGGAGGAGGTAGCTTCATCCAGAATCAGCATGGGCGGCAGACACAGCATCACGCGGGTGATGCAGAGCAGCTGCTTTTGCCCGGCGGACAGACTGCCGCCATCCTCGCCGATGACGGTGTCGTAGCCGTTTGGCAATCGGCGGATAAAGCTGTGGGCAAAGGACGCTTTGGCGGCGGCGATCATTTCCTCATCCGTGGCGTCGGGGCGTCCCATTTTGATGTTTTCCCGGATGGTGGCGGATTTGAGCCAGGTCTCCTGCAGTACCATACCGTAATTCTGCCGGAGAGAGTGCCGTGTGAGCGTCCGAATATCCGTATCGTCCACCCGGATTTCGCCTTCGTTTACGTCGTAAAACCGCATCAGAAGATTGATGAGTGTGGTTTTTCCGCATCCGGTGGGGCCTACGATGGCGATCCGCTGTCCGGGTGTTACGTCCAGATGGAAGCGGCGGATCAGCGGACGCTCCGGCGTGTAAGAGAAGAAAACGTCCTCTGCGGATACCTGCCCTTTGGCATTCGTCAGCACTTTTGCATCGGGAACGTCGGGGATCTCGCAGGGTTCGTCGATCAGTTCAAACAGCCGGGAGGCACACGCCAGTGCGTTCTGCAGCTCGGTGATCACGCCGGAGATTTCGTTGAAGGGCTTGGCGTACTGGGTAGCGTAGCTGAGGAAACAGGAAAGTCCGCCCACCGAAACGGCACCGCCCACGGCGGCGAAGGCACCGGTCAGAGCCACGGCGGCGTAGATCAGATTGTTCAGCACCCGGGTGCTGGGATTGACGAGAGAAGAGAAGAAGGTTGCCTTCAGTGCACACTTTTCCAACCGGTCGTTGATCTCGTCAAAGCGTGCCAGCGTTTCCTCCTCCCGGGAGAATGCCTGCACCGTTTTTTGCCCGGTGAGCATCTCGTCGATCAGTGCGGTCTGCTCACCCCGCACCTCGGATTGGGCGTGGAAGAATCGGTACGTGCGCGTGGCAATAAACCGTGCCAGAAGCAGGGACATGGGGGTAAGCAGAACCACTACTGCCGTGATGCCGGCGTGAAGCGTCAGCATGAAGACCAGCGTGCCGAGAATCGTCATAATGCCGGTGAACAGTTGGGCGAAGCCCATGAGCAGTCCCTCTGCAAACTGATCGGCGTCTGCAATTACGCGGCTGACGATACTGCCGCCCGGGTGGGCATCCAGATAAGAGAGGGGCAGATTCTGGATATGTGCAAACGCCTCATCCCGGAGATCACGGACGACGCCGTAGGTGATGCGGTTATTTACCATGTTCATGATCCACTGTGCTGCGGACGTGGTAAGCACAACCAGGACAATGCGCGTAAGAATCGGCAGGATCACGTCAAAATCCACCTTTCCCGTGCCTGCAATGGCGTCGATGGCCCGGCCGATAAGAATCGGAACGTACAGGGTCAGGATCACCGTGACCGCAGCCAGAAGGAGAGAGCAGAGAAGCAGAAGCCGGTATCTTCTGATATGCGTAAGCACTTTTTTCACCGTGCCCGGCGCGGCTTTTTTCTTTTCCGATGCCATCAGACTGCCTCCTCCTTTTTGAACTGGGAATCGTAAATTTCCCGATAGATCTGGGATGTGTTAAGCAATGTTTCGTGGGTGCCCGTGTCCGTAATGCAGCCGTCTTCCATCACCAGGATCTTATCCGAATGGGCAATGGAGGAGGTACGCTGGGATACGATAAGCACCGTGATGCCGCCGTCAAGGGAGCGGAGCGCTTTCCGCAGGGCGGCGTCGGTGGCAAAATCCAAAGCGGAGGCGCTGTCGTCCAGAATCAGAATTTCCGGCCGCCGAACCAGTGCCCGGGCGATGGTAAGTCTTTGCCGCTGTCCGCCGGAAAGATTCCGGCCGCCGGCCTCGATTTTGAAATCCAGACCGCCCGGCTTTTCTTCCACCACCGCTTTTGCCTGGGCGATCTCCAGTGCCGCCCACAGCTCCTCGTCGGTGGCGTCCGGATTTCCGTAGAGGAGATTGTCCCGAACCGTGCCGCGGAACAGTACCGCTTTCTGCGGTACTACGCCGATTTTATCCCGCAGTTCTTTCAGCGGGTACGCACGTACGTCCGAACCGTTTACCGATACCGTGCCTTCTGTGGCATCGTAGAACCGGGGAATCATGTTGATGAGAGAGGTTTTTCCGCTGCCTGTACCGCCAATGATACCGACGGTCTCGCCCCGGGCGGCGGAAAACGAAATATTCTCCAGCGACGGGGCACCGGCACCCCGATACGTGAGGGATACGTTGTCAAACCGTACCGCATCGCCGTCGTTCCCGCCGGTGCTGTCGGAAGATACCGTTTCCATACCGGCAGGGATTTCCAGAATAGCCGCGATACGATTGCCGCAGGCGATGGCTTTCGTCATGGTGATGCCTGTGCTTACCATTTTGATCAGTTCTACCAGGATCTGGGACATATAGTTATACAGCGCAATAACCGCGCCCTGGGTAAGAATGCCGATCTCCACGCGAACGGCACCGATATGTATGAGCCATACGGTGGCCAGATTGATGATGATGTACGTCACCGGATTCATCAGGGCAGAGATGCGTCCTACGAATTTCTGCTCGTGCGTGAGCACTTCGTTTTTTTTCTTGAAATCGGATATCTCTTCCGTTTCCCGGCAGAAAGCGCGGATCACACGGACACCGGAGAGGGTTTCTCTTGTGGCTTTCATTATCCGATCCAGCCGTTCCTGTACCTTCTTGTAGAGCGGGATGGTGGCAAGCAGGATGCCCAGTACCACAAGGCACAGAAGCGGAATTGCTACGGCAAAGGTAACGGCGGCTTTCCCGTCTACAGTAAACGCCATCACCATGGCACCGAATACCACGAAGGGGGAACGGAGCAAAAGACGCAGTGCCAGATTGATGCCGCTCTGCATCTGATTCATGTCGCTGGTCATGCGGGTGATCATGGTGGAAGTGCCCAGCGTGTCCAACTCCGTGTAGGAGAGCCGTCCCAGATGGGCAAACAGGGCGTGCTTCACCCGTGCCGTGAATCCCACCGCCACCTTGGCGGCATAGTACTGGGCAATGATGGAGAAAATATATCCCACGATGCCCAGTGCGGCTAAAAGCAGGCACATTTTCGTGATGTATCCCCGGTCGCCGTTTGCGATGCCCCGGTCGATGACCTGTGCGATCACCAGCGGGACCAGCAGCTCCAGCGTGGCCTCAATAAACTTGAACAGGGGACTGAGTACGATGGCACCCCCGTATCCTTTCATATAAACAAGCAGTTTTTTCACGGTGCACTCCTTTTCGTTGAATCCATATGGTATTATACCATAAAAATCCTCTTTTGAAAAGTGTATGGGCAGGTTTTTCGAAAAAAACGCCAGGGAAGCCTGCCGGACTTGACAAAACCGCCCGGATGCGGTACAATCAATACAGAAAACTATGCATCAAGGGAGAAAACGATGTCAAAGGAAACAACAAGCAGACTGCTTCAGTTTATTGAGAAAAGTCCCAGCTGTTTTCATGCTGTGGAGAATATTACCGACCGCCTTGCGGCTGACGGATATACGCCTCTTGCCGAGTGTGATGTCTGGCAGATCGTCCCCGGCGGAAAATATTACGTGAGCCGGAACGGCTCGTCCGTGATCGCTTTCCGTGTGCCGAACGGTGCACCGACAGGATTTATGATGTGTGCTTCCCACAGCGACAGCCCCACGTTCAAGATCAAGGAGAACGCCGAGACGGAGTCGGCGGGGATGTACGTCCGCCTCCATACGGAACGGTACGGCGGTATGCTGTGTGCCACCTGGCTGGACCGTCCTTTGTCCGTGGCAGGACGTGCGGTGGTTCGGGAAAACGGACGCATCGTGCCGAAGCTGGTAAACGTGGATAAAGATCTGGTTATGATCCCCAACGTGGCCATTCACATGATGCGGAACGCCAACGACGGCATGAGCTATAACGCCAACGTGGATATGTTCCCGCTTCTTGGAGATACGGCAGACCGGGGGGCATTTCAGCGGATCATTGCCGAAGCCGTGGGGGCAGAGCCGGAGGATATTCTCGGCACGGATCTGTATCTGTATAACCGTATGCCCGGTACGGTCTGGGGTGCCTCGGAACAGTACGTGTCCGCACCTAAGCTGGACGATCTCCAGTGTGCCTTTGCGTCGCTGGAAGGCTTCCTTGCCGCCGGTGAGGGGGCGTGTGTGCCGGTGCTCTGCGTGCTGGACAACGAGGAAGTGGGAAGTCAGACGAAGCAGGGTGCGGCGTCTACGTTCTTATTCGACGTGCTTTCCCGGATCTCGGAATCACTGCACGGGGATTACCGCCGCCTGATTGCCGGCAGTTTTCTGATCTCTGCGGACAACGCCCACGCAGTGCATCCCAATCATCCGGAGTTTGCCGACGGCGGCCACCGTCCGAAGATGAACGGCGGCATCGTGATAAAGCACAATGCAAATCAGCGGTATACCACCGATGCAGTCTCTCAGTCGATCTTTTCGGAGATCTGCCGGAAGGCCGGCGTGCCGGTGCAGTATTTTGCCAACCGTTCCGATATGATGGGCGGCTCCACTCTCGGCAATATCGTGAGTACCCAGGTGTCTCTCAATACGGTGGATATCGGGCTTCCCCAGCTTGCCATGCACTCCTCCTACGAAACGGCAGGCGTGGAGGATACGGACTATCTGATAAAAGCACTGACGTTGTTTTTCGCATCTTCCGTGCAGGCGGATGCAAGCGGTGCGTACAGCATAGAATAAAAGAATACGGAATAAAAGCCGGAACGGTGTGCACGCCGTCCCGGCTTTTTGATGCTGCATATTCTTTTTTGTTTTTCATATATATGTATGCAGCAGAAGGAAAGGGGCGAAGCCGATGACGTGGGGAAGAAACCGTACGAAAACGAATCCAAAAGAGGAAAGCGCAGGCGGCACAGCTCTGTGGCGGGCTGCCCATGCGGTTTGCGTGATCGGTGCATTGGCGTGCGTGCTGTTTTTGTGCTCTGCCGTGGGCAAAAGCGAAAACGCGGCCTTTTATCCAAAGGAGGGTGCCGAGGCGGCAGTGGCGGCGTTTTTGACGGAGCACGCATCCTTTTCCGATGCGTTGGGCATCAGTGAATACTATCCGCTGCCGGCGGTGCGTGCCGGCAGCTTTTCCACCCGGGGGGAAGAGGCGTACCGGGCGTTTCTCACGGAAACGCAAACGCCGTGGACCTTTTGGGATTACCTGAAGGATGCGTTTCGGACGCTTTTGGAAGTGCCGTGAGTGCGGCAGTGTTTCTTGCGGCCGCTTTAACTTTTCTGAATGGGATCGCCGATACGCTTTCGGTGTTGGCGGCAGTCTTTCTGCACGAAGGGGGCCACGCGGCGGCGTGTCGCCTTTTCCGTGTTCCCATTCTCTTTTTTCATCCCGTAACGGTGGGAGCCGTGATCGGATACGACGCCGCCGGACTGTCGTTTCCAAAGGAAATAGCGATAGCGTCGGCAGGACCGCTGGTCAATCTGGTGTCAGCCGCTGCCTGCCTTTTTTGCCGCAATCGATTTTTTATGCTGTTTGCGGCGGCCTCTCTGTCCCTTGCTTTGTTTAATCTTTTGCCTCTCCGCCATTTGGACGGGGGCGTGATCCTGTTTGCCGCCGTGTCCCTCTTTCGCGGTGCGGAGCCTGCCGCGCGGATCACCCGCATTTTTTCCGTGATGGGAACCTTTTTCGTATGGATGTGTGCCGTGGCCGTCCAGTTGCGGTGCGGCGGCAATCTGTCGCTTTTGCTGGTTTCCGTGTATCTTCTGCTTCGTCTGTAGCGTCTTTTCTTTGTATCCCCAAATCTTATCAAAAAAGGGCTGCCGCACTTCAGATACGGCAGCCTGTTTATTTGATTTACGGCTTGATGATTCCCCGTGGACACTTTGCTACGCACGCACCGCAGCCGGTGCATTTCATATAGTCAATGGACGCAACGTTGCCGCCGGAAAGGGAGATGGCACCAACCGGGCACGCTTTCTCGCACAGATGGCAGGCAATACAGCCGGCCTCGCACTGATCCCGTACGGTTTTTCCCTTTTCCGGGGAGGCACACTGTACGAAATACGGGCGGTCGTAAGGCACGAGACGGATGATCCGCTTGGGGCAAACGTCTACGCAGACGCCGCAGCTCTGACATTTTTCCTTGTCCACCACGGCTACGCCGTCTACCACGGAGATGGCGCCGAAGGCACATTTTTCCGCACAGCTGCCAAGACCGATACAGCCGGCGGCACAGAATTTATCGCCGCCGCCCAATGCTTCCGCCTCGTAGCAGTCGGTAACGTCCTGGTAGAGGAAACGGCGTTTGGCATTGCCGAAAGAGCCGGAGCAGAGCACCTGTGCTACCATACGGGGGCCGTTTTCCGCATCCACACCCATGATGGCGCCGATCTTTTTGGCATCGGTGGCAGGGCAGGCATTCGGTTTGGCTTCTCCCTTGACGATGGCTTCCGCCAGTGAGGCACAGCCGGCATAGCCGCAGCCGCCGCAGTTGGCACCGGGGAGGCATTCCTGTACCGCTTCAATACGCGGGTCCCGTTTGATTGCCAGCAGCTTGGAGGCAATGGCCAAAATCAGTCCCATGGCGGTACCAAGCACCGCAAAGATCAGAACGGGAATGAGAATTTCTTTCATAACGTATGTACCGTTCCTTTCCTGTTAAGAGAAGCTTACGCCGGAGAATCCGGAGAAGGCCATGGCCACGAGGCCTGCCGCAATGAGGATCAGCGGAAAGCCGGAAAAGGCTTTGGGCGGATCGGCGTATTTCATCCGTTCACGCACGCCGGCGAAGATAACGATGGCCAGTGTGAAGCCAAGGGCCGCGGAAAAGCCGTAGACGACGGCTTCCAGAAAGGAAAATCCCTCATTCACGTTGAGAAGGGCGGCACCCAGTACGGCACAGTTGGTGGTGATCAGCGGCAGATAGATGCCAAGGGCACTGTACAGTGCCGGAATGAATTTCCGAAGAAACATTTCGATAAACTGCACGAGGGTGGCGATGATCAGGATAAAGGCGATGGTGGTCAGATACTCCAGCTCAAAGGGAACCAGCAGAAGGTGGTATATGCCCCAGGTGATGGCACTGGAGATGGTCATAACGAAAGTAACCGCCATACCCATGCCAAGAGCTGTGTCCGGCTTTTCCGATACACCGATAAAGGGACAGATGCCGTAGAACTTGGCGAAAATGAAGTTTTCCGTCAGAATGGCACCAAGCATCAGAAAGAATATTTCGCTCATTCCTGCACCTCCTTTGCAGTTTTTGCCCGTTTTGCTTTTTTGGCACCGACCAGCGAGCGGCATTTATTGAATGCGGCACAGATGAAGCCGAGCGTCAGAAAGGCACCGGCTGGCATGATGAAAATGGTTGCCGGGGAATACCAGTCTCCCAGAATCCGGATACCGCCCGTGCCGTCGGCCGCGGCAAAGAGAATGCCTGTGCCCAGCAGCTCCCGGACAAGCGCCAGTACGATCAGGGCCAGGGTATAGCCGATACCGGAGGCAAGACCGTCAACGATAGAGGGAAGGGGAGCGTTTTTGGAGGCAAAGGCTTCCGCACGGGCCAGGATAATGCAGTTTACCACGATCAGCGGAATAAAGAGTCCCAGCGATTTGTCCAGTGCGGGAAGATACGCACGCACCAGCAGCTCCACTGCGGTAACGAATCCGGAAATAATCAGGATGTACGCGGCGATACGGACCTGCTTTGGAATTATGTGCCGGAGAATGGAAATAAACAGGTTGGAAAAGATGAGCACTGCCGTAAACGATACGCCCATGCCGATGGCATTGGTGACAGAGGTGGTTACAGCGAGTGCGGAACACATACCGAGAAACTGGACGAACACCGGATTGCTCGTCAGTATGCCCTCTTTCATCTGTTGAATAAAAGTAGGTTTTTCGCTCATAAAGGAAAGCCGCCTTTCAGGTAAGTTTTAGAGATTTTCCGTCTCTGTGACCGCGGGAATCTCCGTGGATTCAGCCGCCGTGCTCTCGGCTTCTGTATCCGTTTCAGCCGTGGATTCAGCAGTCGATTCGGCGGCAGCCGTTTCCGCCGGGATCTCTGTTTCTGCCGGCGGTTCTGTTTCCGAGGTGAATACGGTCTCCTCGGCAGTCAGCCGGGCAGGGTTTTTGCTTTTTGTGTGGCTGATAGGCTCGACGGATGCCACGATGGAGGTGGTTTCTGCGGTCTCCGGGGCAGCCGTGGTTTCTGCCGGTTCGGTGACAGCCGTGGTTTCCGCCGGCGGTTCGGCAGGCTTCGCTTCTTCTGACGGAGCGGTTTCCGCCGGTACCTGGCTTTCGTCAGCTGCACGTACGGACAGCCCCATTTCGGATGCTATTCTTTCAAAATCCAGCGGAATTTCCAGCGCCCGATTCACAGCGCGGGTGATGGCACGGGAGGAAATGGTAGCACCGGAAATGGCGTCGATGTTCTCACCGATCACAAACGGCTCATTGCCCTTGTACTGATTCAGAAACGTGTCGTTTTTGGTTTTTGAGCCGATGCCGGGTGTCTCGGCCATGGAGACGATCTCTATGCCGGAAACCTGGCCGTTTGTGTCAAGTCCCACGAGAAGGGAGATCGCACCGCCGAATCCGTTTTCGGAAAGGCTGACGCAGCAGCCGACCAGCTCGTTGTTTTGGGTGGCCAGGTAGATCTCCTCCGCTTCCGTTTTTTCATAGAGAGAGGCAGCGGCGGCGTCGGTGAAAATGGCCAGTACCGCGTTTTGCTTTTCAGCGGCGGCGTTTGCAGCAATGATGTCCTTCGTCAGCATATTGACGGCGGACAGCATCAGTGCCACTGCCATGCAGATGAGAATCAGCGGCAGGCAGATGGCAAGAACGGATTTCTCTTTTTTGGACTCCGGCGTCTCCGGGACGGATGCTTCCTCAGAGGGAGAATCCTCCTCGGCTGTGTTTTCAGCCGGTTCGCCGGCAGGTTCTTCGTCCGGCTTTTCAGCCGGTGTATTTTTCGGCTTTTCCTCAGCCTCCGGAATATCTTCCGGCAGGAAAGTAAATTCGCCGTGTGCGGCGGCTTCTGCCTTTTCGGCGGCATCCTTTATCAGGAGAGAGAAGTCGTCTTCTGCAGCGGAAGATTGGTCCTTGGGTTCCACTCCTTCTGTCAGAAATGCGAAATCCTGCTGGGCAGTTTCCCCTTCTTTTTCCGGAGCAGCATTTTCAGCATCCACTGCGGGGGTGTGGGCGATATTCTTATTTTTTTCTTCCATCGCTTTTACCTCCGAAACGTACCGGCATGGTGTACCGGTCAATATACCATACGAGCAGATTCATGATCAAAATGGAGAAGGAAACACCCTCAACATATCCGCCGAAGTAGCGGATGAATACGGTGATGAGACCGCAGCCTACGCCGAAAATCAGTCTGCCCTTCCGGGTAACGGGAGAGGTGGCGTAGTCCGTTGCCATGAAGATGGCACCGAGGATCAGACCGCCGGAGAACAGTTGACTAAGCATAAAGGAGAGGTTTCCGGCGTCCGTGCGCGGGAAGAGAAACGTGATGGCTGCTACCGTGCCCAGATAAGCAACAGGAATGTGCCAGGTGATGACCCGGCGGATAAGCAGATAGATGCCGCCGATAATCAGCAGAGCGGAAGAAACCTCACCGATACATCCGCCTACTTTGCCGAGAATAAGATCGGCAAGGCTTACATCCGGCAGAACGCCTTCTTTCAAAGAAGCGAGCGGTGTGGCGGAAGCCGTAATGTCCCCGGAGGCAAAGGTGGAAAGACGCACGCCGGGTGCGGTGAAGATACCCATTTCCGAGGGCCAGGCGAACAGGAACACACGGGCCGCCAGGGCCGGGTTTACAATGTTCTTACCGATGCCGCCGAACATCTGCTTTACCACGACGATGGCAAAGAAGGCACCGACGATGGGAATCCAGATCGGCACAGCGGAGGAGAGATTCATTGCCAGAAGCAGACCGGTGACGACCGCCGAAAAATCCACGATAGTAACCGGGCGGCGGAGGATCAGCTGGATCAGCGCCTCAAAGAGAACGGAGGCGGCAACGGAAACTACGCCGATGATCAGTGCACGCATACCGAAAACGTATACGCCCCACAGGAAAGCGGGGAGCAGAGCGATGACCACGTCGATCATTACGGCACGGGTGGTATCCGTGGTACGCATATGGGGGGCCGGAGAAATGATGGGGCGCTCCGGCATGGTGACAGGCTTTTTTGCCTTTTTTTCTTTTACCTTTTTGGTGTCGGCCGGCGTATCGGCCGGCTCCTCAGCGGCAGGCGCCGCCGCTTCTTCCCCGGCGGGAGCCGTGTTGTCCACGGGCTCAGCGGTTTCAGCGGGGATGCCGTTGTTTTCTTTGTTTACGGAAGAATCCATAGGAAAGCAAACCGTCCTTTCAAGAGAGGTAAGGGAGGGCGTGAGAATTACTTCTTCAGCTTGGAAAGCCGTCGGATCTCGTTTCTTGCCGCGCGGATATCGTGAGAAACCTCCAGATGACCGGGGCAGTTGTAAGAGCAGGTACCGCATTCCACGCAGGACATGGCACCGAACTGTTCGGCACGGCCGAATTCACGGGCACGTGCAAACAAAGCGATGTAGTTGGGCATCAAATGCATGGGGCAGTTCTGCACGCACCGGCCGCAGCGGATGCAGGTTGGCGGCGTGCCGATGGAGGTATCGTACCGGTCGGACAGCAGAAGAAGTGCGGAGGTTCCTTTCGTTACGGACATGGCGGGATCCCATACGGCCCGGCCCATCATGGGGCCGCCGGTGACGATTTTTTGGGGCTGCCGCTTCAAACCGCCGCAGAAATCAATCAGGGACTGGAACGAAGCACCAATGGGGGCAAGCACGTTTTTCGGATTCTGCACGCAGTCGCCGTCCACGGTGACGATTCGCCGGATCAGCGGCATGCCGTGGGCAAAGGCGTTAAAAATGGAGGCACAGGTCTCCGTATTGAAAATAACGCATCCTACGTCGGCAGGCAGTTTGCCGGCAGGAAGCTCCTGCCCGGTGAGAGCGTAGATAAGCTGACGCTCATCGCCCTGGGGATACTTGGTTTTCAGAATACGTACCTTGATCATCTGGCTGTCCGCAACCAGCTTTTCGATCTTGTTGGCCGCATCCAGCTTGTTGTCTTCGATGGCAATGTAGGCGGTGTGTACGCCCAGAACCTTCAGAAGGATCTTGATGCCGTTGATAACGGACGCCGGGTTTTCCAGCATCAGCCGGTGATTGGCACAGATAAACGGCTCACATTCCGCACCGTTTACGATGATCTTATCCACCTTGCCGATGGCAGACTGGATCTTTGCGTATGTAGGGAAGGTAGCACCGCCCATACCCGAGATGCCGGCGTTGCGGACGATCTGGATGATCTCCTCGGGTGTGGCGTCGATCAGAGATTTGGAGAAGGGCTGTACGTTGGGATGGAGCGTGTCCAGCATGTCGTTTTCGATAACCACGTTGGAGATCTTGTTGCCCATGGGGGCGAACTTATCCTCAATGGCAATGACTTTGCCGGATACGCTGGAGTGTACCGGGCAGGAAAGGCCGGATTCCATATCGCCGATGCGCTGGCCGATGGCCACCATGTCGCCGACCTTGACCGTGGGCAGACAGGGAGCACCGATATGCTGCTGCAGAGGAATCGCCACCGTTTTGGGTGCGGGAAGCGTTTCGATCCGCTTTGTATGCGTGTGTTTGTGTTCTTCAAGGCGAACGCCGCCGCGGAAGGTATATGCCAAAATAATCACCTCGTGCCGCTTTTGTTTTGTATTCGATATATTATACAATAAATATAACAGAATTACAAGAGGGGAAGACGAATTTTGGTCAGAAGAACGAAAAATACACAAAAATACCGGAGAGATTGTGCGAGAAACACAATCTCTCCGGTGCAGAATTATTTATAAAGTGTGTCGAACGTGCGATAGAGCGTATCTGCCAGCTTTTTCATCCGTTTGGCGAAGACCTTCTGTACCTTGCGGTCGTAGGTCAGAATACCGTTGGTTTCCTCCTCCACGTCGCTCACCTGTGTCAGTACGGCTGCACACAGCCCTTTTTCGATACCGGGCAGAATCTCCTTTTCGTACAGCGTTACCAGAGCATCCTCCAGGGATTTCGGATCGGGGCAGATGCGGTAGCCGTACGTCTTGTCCGGGCAGAAGACGTGTCCGGCGATCCGGCAGGCGTAGCCGCCGAATTCCGAAAGAACGGCAGGCTTCCCTGGCATGGGCTTCACCTTTACCGGCTTGAAATATACGTGATCGCTTTCCACGTCCGATTCCTTTACCTTGAACCAGCCGGAGGCGGTGTCGTAGACGCGGGTGGGATCCGCCGTTTTCAAAAGACGGTATTCTTCTGCCGCCCGGAACTGTCCCCAGCCTTCGTTGAAAACGGTGTAATAGACCACGCAGGGGTGATTATACAGCGTTTTCTGTATTCCGAGAGAGGTTTCCTCAAAGATCTTCCGCCGTGCGGCGGAGGCCCGGTGAGTGAAACCCTTTTTCAGAAACACCGTGGGAAGGGCAGTATCCCAGAAAAAACTGTATTTTCCGCTGTTGATCATATCCTGGAATACCAGCATGCCGTATTTGTCGCAGTAATAGTAAAACAGATCCGGCTCCAGTTTGATGTGCTTGCGGAGCATATTGAAGCCGCATTGCTTCATTTTCAGAATATCCTCGGCGAATCCACGGGGCGACGCCGGCAGAAAAATGCCGTCGCTGAAATACCCCTGATCCAGCAGACCGTGGCAGAAGACGGGCTCTCCGTTCAGAAGCAGAAGGGGCGTTCCGTTCTTCTCCCCTGCGGAAAACGTCCGAAGACCGAAATAGGAATACACCGTATCTTCACCGGCCGTAACGGAAAATTCGTACAGATGGGGATCGTCCGGTGTCCACAGAATCGGATCTTCCACGTCCAGGCGGAACGTGCTTCCTTTGAAAGAATAGTCTTTTCCGGCAAAATGCAGCGTTTTTTCCTCACAACCGCCGGTGATCTCCACGGTCACACCGGTGAGATCCGGCGTCAGACGGAGACTTTCCACATACTCCGCCGGCACGTACTCTGCCCATACCGTCTGCCAGATGCCGCTGCAGTTGGTGTACCACATGCCGCCCGGCTTCCTGGTCTGTTTCCCGTAAGGGAGATCCGTGCAAAGCGGATCCCGTGCTTCTATCCGCAGGCGGTTTTCCCCGTTTGTGATAAGCTCCGTTACGTCCAGGCAGAAGGGCAGATAGCCGCCCTCGTTTTCCCCGGCGGGTTTTCCGTTTACGAAGACACAGGCGTACTGATCGCACGCGCCCACGTGCAGAAGAAGCCGGCCGTCAGGGGGCAGGGCAGAAACGAACGTACGCTCGTAGATCAGCGTATCGTCTGCCTTTACCGTCCGCAGCACGCCGGAGATCCGGCTTTCGGGAACGAAGGGAACGGTGATTTTTCCTTTGTACGTTGTTTCGCCCCGGTTTTCGATGCGGAAATCCCACTGCCCGTTCAGGCAAACGTAGGAATCCCGCCGCATCTGCGGCCGTGGATAGTCAGAGAAGGGAGGTGTGCCGCCGGCAAGATCTTTTTCAAAATCCGTAGGCAGGGAAACGGTGCGTCGCTTGTTTTTCATATAAGAAAAAGACCTTTCTGTATAGTCGCCCGATGAGGGCGTCAGTTGTTCCGCTGGGCATCGATGCAGGCGTCGATAACCAGAACTACCGAAAGTGCGGTGATCTCGTCCGCCTCCGTACCGATGGAGATCCGGTAGGCGTCGCCCAGGGTAAACCATTCTTTGGACACGGCAGCTATTACGCGGCCGTTGTCTGTGATTTCGTATTCGTGATTGAAAAAGTCACCGTGTACCTGCCAGCCTGGGCCGTTTACGCTGTATTCGGGGTGGAAAAAGGTAAATTCCTTGACCACTTCCGCTATCTGCGTATCGCCTTTATAAATGCAGTATTTGGGCAGAAACGTGAGAAGCTGCTGTTCAATGTACGAAAGCTCATTACCGCTGAGATCATACAGATGCAGTTTTTTGCCGAAGGTGAAAATCTCTCCCTCTACGGTATATCGCTCTGCACCGGATTCGTCGTAAACGGAGAATTTATCGCCCCAGGAAAACCATCGCTGCTGTATATACAGATTCATAGTGTGTTCCTTTTTGTAATTATTTCCCTAATTATTCTTTGGGTTTCCGATGTTCAGATAAATGGGGGTTAGAATACGCCCTTATTATATTTTCTTTGTACCGCAACAATGCAGCCTATTCCAATAACCAATCCGATAATTAGCACTGCGTCAGCAAGTATAATAAAACCGTCAAACAGACCTATTATGCCACTGAGCAGCATTGCTGCCGCGATAACAAACATTGCTTTTCCAAAAGCCTTTCCGTAGGCGGATTTGTCCGTGACTTTTGTTTGGTGGTAATCGTGGATCAAATCCGTTTTGCCTCTGTATATTGCAATACCCATTCCCACAAAAATCACTGCAACTAAAAACATAATTATAGAGTACGCTAACATACTGTTACCTCCAAACGTTCAAGTGCACTGTTCTCCGGCTTTCCGTTCGACGGGTACACAAAGCCGGATGGAGACTGATTATTTACCGAAGGAGGTGCCGTATTTCTCACGCATCATCTGCCGCTTTTCCGCAAGGATCCGATCCCGTTCCCGATCCCAGATGCGGCGGAACGCTTCTTCGGTTTTGATTTTCGTCACCAGGGGATTTTTCGCCCGGTAATCGTTGGAGATGGAGCCGTAGTAGCCCCACGCCAGAATGGTACGGGCACCGGCATCGTAGCATGCCTCGGCGGCGGTGATGATGTCCTCTTCTTCGCCCCGGGGATTGTTGAAGGTCTGGATCCACAGGTTGTGATCCTTGCCGAATTTCTCCGATACGCTGATATTGTGCTTCGTTCCGTTATATACGTATTCGTATACGTCCGTGTTCCTCCCCACCCAGTAAGGATCGGAGCCTACGTCCGTCAGCGTGTCGAGAGAGCAGATGCGGTCCACCGATTCCAGGCTGATGCCGCTTGTACCCAGCATGACGCAGACGGCGTTTTCCATATTCTTCGTTACGCTGTAAGAGGTCACCTCCCGGAAGTAGTCCACGATGGAATCCAGCTGGAAGTTGACGACGTCTCCGTTGGTCTCCTCCGGCATGGTGTAGCCGTATCTGTCCTTGAACAGCTTTTTGCAGCGGGGGCAGGCACAGGCAAAGAGCACCTTGCCGTTTTCCATCCTTTTTTCGGGCAGGTGCGGCTCGTCCCAGAAGATCTTTTTCGCCCCGGTGAACTCCACCACGTCGATCCATTCTTTCGTGAATTTCCGGAAATCCGGACTGTTCAGACAGGCGCGTACCGGATCCATGGAGCCGTCGGAATAGTATACGTGGGAATCCGGGTAGTAGGCGAGAAAATGGGATTTGTCGCCGGGAGGGCCGCCCAGCCCCCAGTTGTCTACCCATGCCTCCATTCCGAGGCCTTCGGTAACGGCGATCATGTCCTTGATGACGGTTTTATGCCGATCCCAGTCGGTGTGAGACAGCATGTGCACCACGATATTGCCATGGTGTGCCGCCATATCTTTCAGATCTTCCTCCGCGTGATGCAGCATGCGGTTGCCGTGATAGGCGTAGCCGGTGCGTAACGGTTTCATAAATATCTCCTTATTATATGAAGAATAGAGTGTTATTCAAACAGCAGAATACTGCAGTCAAAGGGCTCCGTATATTCCGCATTTCCGCGGATGACTTTCTTCAGTTTCAGATCCGTTTTCAGTCCGTGTGCCTGGCGGGTATCCGCACAGTTCAGGATCACGGCGTACGTGCCCTCTGTGCCGGCGTGCTCCGTTACGGCAAGGTACGGATTGTCCGTGCACACGGCCTTGTCTGCATACGGCAGAAACAGCTGCCGGTAAATCTTATCGTAACGGTCGTCCACGATGTCGCTTTTATCGAGCAGGGACGTTTCCAGTGGGAAGTTCAGATAGAACACCTTGCCTTTGCCAAAAGAGAAGGCGGTCAGCATGGGTTCACCCTTGTTGTCCGCGGCCAGAATCTCCGCACCGGCACCTGCCAGATGGTGGGTGCGCTGACGGCGGTAGGAAAATTCCGTACCGGCGAAGGAGAAGGTGCCGGCGGTTTCGGTGTTTTCCGCATCCGTCAGCTCCATGCCGAAATATTTCTTGAATTCCCGGAGAATGGCGGCGTCGTTGGAAAGGTACAGAACAGCACCGTCCGCCACTTTGTCAAACAGCCTCCGATACACGTCCGCCGGCATGATCTTATCCGTGCTGACGGAGGGAAGCAGATAAATACGGCTTTCGGGCAGATCATTTTCGCAAAAGGCGAATCGGAGGTTCAGCCCTGCCTGCTTTGCCACAGCGTAGGTCATGTACGCTTTGCCCCACTGTTTGCCGTCCATGGTCAGAATACAGACCGCATCCGTCTTAGCCGGCGGCAGCTCAAAATCCAGTCCGGCAAGGAAACGGGAGAAGTCCTGCATTTCCGCAGCGATGGGCTTCGGGGATCGGTCGTTCCCCAGTACGCCCAGCTCCACTTCGCACATATTCCAGGTATAGGGCGGCTTGTCCACATGGGTAAGATCAAATCCGCACCACCAAAGCACACCGTCTGCCCCGTTTGCCCAGTTGGAGTACAGATTGTAGCGGAGGAACCGGGCGGCGTTGCCGTCACTGCAGAGCATGGGACCGAGATTGCCGATCTCTTCTACCAGACCCCGCTTTCCGGAAACGTCGCTGTAAAATTTCGTCTCCGCCGTGGCGTGCAGAAGCGTTCGCGGGGCGGTGACACAGGCCTTGTCTGCGTGCGGGACGAAATAGGGATACGGATGGGTGGTGAGCACGTCGCAGAATTCGCCCTGTCCCTGAATGGTCCAGGTGCCGTCCGCGTCCAGCCCGTGCATGCCGGAGATAATGGGACGAACGCCGTCACAGCGGCGGATGGCACCGGAGATGACAGCCGTCCAGTTGTCCGCTTCAAAGCGGCTCACAGCCTCACCGATGCAGTTGCACTCGTTGCCCAGATCCCAGGCGTAGATCTCTTTTCTGTCCTTGAAGCGGGAGACGAATCCCATCACGAACCGCTGCTCAAAGAGCAGTGCCGTGGGATCGGTATAAAGATTCTTTCCGTACAGTGCCGTGGGAATGAACAGCCGACCGCTCATCCAGCCGGTAATAAGGCCCACGATCAGCGTGACGCCGTATTCGCCGCACAGATCGCAGAACCGGGAAAAGCGATCCAGCATGATCTCGTCCAGATAATAGGGATTTGCCGGCGGTGCGTCGTCTTTGTACGCGATCCGGCGAAGTTCTCCGTGACAGGCCATCATGGGCTCCACGGGCTGAAAATCGCTCCAGAGCGGGAAAACCCGAAGGCAGGTCATGCCGTGGGCGGTAAGTGCTATGAGATCTTTCCGGATCTCATCCTCATTAAAATCAGACCACATGTAAATCCCGGCGTGGGACGCCCAGTAATTGCAGCCGATAGAAAACATTGCGTGTACCCCTTTGATGAATTGGTGTGAGGAGAGAGGGCGGTTATCCCCCGGCATCTTCCTCCATAGTTTCCAGAAGAAACGTCACCGGCCGGAATCCGTCACTGCAGGAGAGCATAGCGGATCTTTTGTTTTTCATCCAGCCGTCAAAAAAATCGCCGCCGCCGCAGGATAATGAAAGCACGTACGGGGAGAGCACGTCCCATGCACTCTGACACATGCCCTCGGGGATCTGCCAGCCGTCGGCGGTAAACACCCGGCCGATCTGCATATCGCATTCGTGCTCCAGGGGATTTTCGTATTTTTCGATCAGATCGTTGTGCCGGACCATTTTCATAACGGTGATCTTTACTTTTTTCATGAAAAATCTCCTTTTTGCGGTGCTTGACATTTTCTTTCGGATACGATATACTATTTTTTAGATTATAGCATTTCAGCCGGTCTCTGTCAAGACGGAGAGATACGGTACGCAGAGAATAAAAAAGGAGAGCGAAGATATGTCATCGTTTGAAAAAATTCGCGGCAGATTGGGCTTTGGGGCTATGCGTCTGCCCCTTACCGAAACGGAGGAGAAAGAGATAGATACGGAGGCGTTCTCCCGGATGGTGGATGCGTTCATTTCGGGCGGATTCAACTATTTTGACACGGCTCACGGCTATCACCGCGGCAAGAGCGAGGGAGCACTGAAGACCTGCCTTACGTCTCGGTATCCGAGAGAAAGCTACGTTTTGACCGATAAGCTTTCCACCAATTTCTTTACCAAAGAGGAAGAGATCCGTCCGCTGTTCGAAAGCCAGCTTGC
This sequence comes from Eubacteriales bacterium, assembly GCA_045544955.1. Taxonomy (GTDB): domain Bacteria; phylum Bacillota; class Clostridia; order Oscillospirales; family CAG-272; genus SIG701. Next base: position 12,200 of record JAZPZY010000060.1, on the reverse strand, counting down.
CGCCTGCGGCGTGGACTATTTTGATTTTTATCTGATGCATGCTCAGGACAGAGAGCTGTTTCAGAAATATAAAAACTGCCGGGCGTACGAGACGGCACTGGCACTGAAGGACGAGGGCAAGATCCGCCATTTCGGCATCTCGTTCCACGATAAGGCGGAGGTGCTGGAGCAGATCCTTACGGAATATCCGCAGATCGAAGTGGTGCAGATCCAGTTCAACTATATGGATTACGGGGACGTTTCCGTGGACTCCCGGCGGGTGTACGAAACCTGCCGCCGCTTTGGAAAGCCGGTCATCGTGATGGAGCCGGTGAAGGGCGGCTGTCTCGTTCGGCTTCCGGAGAAGGCCAGGGCGATCTACGACAGCCTGGGCGGCGGCTCCTACGCCAGCTACGCTATCCGTTTTGCCGCCGGCTTTGAGGGCGTGATGATGGTGCTGTCCGGCATGGGCGATATGGATATGGTAAAGGACAACATGGGATACATGAAGGATTTCCGGCCGCTGAACGGAAAGGAACGGGAGGCGGTAGAAAAGGTTTGTGCCATTCTCCGGGACGTGGATCTGATTCCCTGTACCGCCTGCCGGTACTGCGTGGACGGATGCCCCATGAGTATCCCGATTCCGGAGCTGTTTGCCTGCATGAATACGAAAAGGGTTTTCGATAACTGGAATGCGGGCTATTATTACAGCGTGCATACGCACGAGGGCGGCAAGGCAAGCACCTGCATCGGATGCGGTGCCTGCGAAAGTGCCTGTCCCCAGCATCTGCCTATCCGAAAACTCCTTTCGGACGTGGCGGATACGTTTGAAAAAAAGGAAAAATAAAAGAAAACAGGCTTGGCAGCTGCCAAGCCTGTTTTGTATGTGTTTTTAATCGTTTTTCACGTGTACGTCCAGCTGGTTGTAAGGAATGGTGATGCCGCTCTTATCAAAGGCGGCCTTTGCACCTTCCAGAAGGTCAAAGTGTACCGTCCAGTAGTCCGCACTGTTTACCCACACGCGGACGACGATATTGATGCTGCTGGCACCGTGCTCGGACACCCGGATCATGGGAGCAGGATCCTTCAGAATCAGCTCGTGGGCGTCGCAGAGACGGGCGAGAATGGATTTTGCCGCTTCAAAATCGTTGTCGTAGCCGATGGCGAAGGTAAGGTCCACGCGGCGGGTATCTTTTTCGGAATAGTTCACCACGCTGCCGCTGGAGAGGGCACCGTTGGGGATATAAACCACCTTGTTATCCACCGTGCGAAGACGGGTGCAGGTGATGTGGATATCCTCTACCGTGCCGGCGTATCCCTGGGCTTCGATGTAATCATCCACGCGGAAGGGGCGGGTGAGAATGATGAGAACGCCGCCGGCAAGATTGCTGAGTGCACCGTTGAGCGCCAGACCGGCACAAACGCCGAAGGAGGTAACGAGAGCGGCAAGACCGCTGGTGTCAATGCCCACGTAGCCAACGAGGCAGATGGCGATCAGGCACTTCATACCCAGCTTGAACGCGTAGGCGAATACCTTTGAAAGCGTTTTATCCAGTTTGCCGCTGTCGCCGGTTTTCTCGATCTTTTTGCCGATGGCGTTTACGATTTTGAAGGAGATGAGAAGAAGAATTACAGCGATCAGAAGGCGGAGACCTGCGGTGGTTGCCCAGTTAAGGACGGATGATAAGAGATCTTGAAGCATATGCATAGTTCCTTTCAAAAATTATGTGTTTTTCCGACATAATTATAGCATTTCGCAAATGGAAAGTCAAGGCGTTGCACGGGCACTTTTTGAAAGGTTTTTGAAACTGCGGAGACATGCGCTTCTTATTTTTTCTCACCGATCGAATGAAGAAGCCCACACAGTCCGTTTCCGCTGTACACTGTGTATCCCTTAAAGGTATCGCCGTCGAAAATATCTTCGGCCCGGTTGGTGTGTACTACCTGTACCTTCGCAGGCAGCGGATGGATGCACAGAATGTTTTGTGTGTCCGAAGAATGTTTCCGTTCCGATTCCAATCGCACCGTTTCGCTTTTGAGGTAATTGTCCTCTTTCAATCTTACGACTTTTGGCAGGTATAAACGACTTTCTTCCGGTGTTTTGGGGGTGAGTCCACTTTTGGGATAACTGAAACTGATAAAAACCGGATTTGCATTATTGGTCGTAAAGAAACTGGCTGCATCTGTGAACGTATAGGTATCGTTTTTCTTCAGACACGCCACGAATCGAATGGCAATGGTTTTTCCGTTTGCTTGAATCAATGCAGAGGGTTCCCCGGACGTATTGTCAAAATCCTTATAGGCATTCGCCGTGCAGTGAAACGGGAACTGTTTTTCACGGCATATTTTTTTCACCTTGCCGATCAAACGGATCCGCTTGCAGAACGCACGGATGTATTTGTACTCGCTTACCACAAACACCAGCGACAGGGATATACAAATAAGCTGGGAGACGAGTATCAGCCAGTTTTGGAGCGTATACGGCAAATCCATTTTGGGAATGAAGCGAAGAAGAACTGCGGCGATTACTATGAGAAAAAGCATTCCCAGGCGGTGCGTCAGCCTGGAGGACGTTTTGTTGTGAACCAGGGCAAACAGACGCTGTATTTTTTTTGCCTCACCCAACTCTTCTGCGGCGATACGAAATGCCTCTCTTTCGGAGCATCCTTTCATCATATGATGATACACGGCATCCTCCAGATGCTCCGAAAGCTCGCGCCGGATCTCCTTCCGTTTGCGGCGGGAGCGTACGTCGTGGACGAGCCACGCCGTATGAAGTGCAATTTCTTTTTTCAGATCAAAGTCATTTCCGGGCACGTTAGTTTCCCTCCTTCAAAACGCCGTTCACTGCGTTTGTAAAAACCTCCCATTCTTCGATCTGGGCGGCAAGCTTCAGCTTTCCCACAGGGGTGATCCGATAGTATTTGCGATCCCGTCCGCTTTCTCCCGGCTTGCGGTAGGATTCAATCCAGCCTTCTTTTTCCATGGTGTGCAGAAGCGGGTACAGCGTTCCTTCATTCAAAGTGAACACATTCTCCGATTTTGACGCAATCCGCTGGACGATCTGATAGCCGTAGGAATCCTCCTCGGAAATCATTTTCAGGATCATGATGGCGGTACTGCCTTTTAGAAGTTCTTTGCTGATTTTCATATTGTTCCTCCGTTGCATTGAATTACGATACATTGTATATCTATGTATATATTTTACCATAGGGTTATTGTTTTGTCAAGTCTTTGCGGTGAAATATACAGAAAGGGGCTGTCACACGTAGGTGTGACAGCCCCAAATTTTTGCGGCAGAGATGCGAAAATTTGAAATTCCGTAGGAATATGCTGCGAGATTTCCCGATTTTTTGCCCGGAACGGGCAAAAATGACCGCAGTATCTGGCAAGGGAAACCTCGCGGAGGTGTTGCTTTTTCAAATGCAACACCTCCTTACGTTTGCATCAAACGGTATTCTTTCGGCGTGACGCCGATGCATTTTTTGAACAGAGTTTGAAAATGAGTGTGAGAGGATAATCCGCACATTCCCGAGATCTGCCGGACGGACAACTCCGTTTCCGTAAGCAGCCGGGCGGCACGGCTCATGCGGCAGGCAGTGATCAGCTCCGTGGGCGTCAGTGCCATCTCCTTTTTGCACAGCCGGCAGACGTGGGCGTCCGAAAGGGAAAACATCCGGGCAACGCCGGAAACGGAGAGATCGCCTTCCGGCTTCTCGGTGATATGCTCCACGATTTTTTGGAGCGTACCGCTGAACGGAGTTACGGTGCTCCGGCCGTCCCACCTTGCCGCTTCTTTTTCCAGAACCAGCAAAAGCCGGGCAAGATCAATAAAGCCGAAATCCTCACTTCCGCATCGGGAGGCAAACGGTGCGTTTTTTTTGCAGTTTTCTATATAAACCGTGTCTCCGGGAAAGGCGGCCAGCAGCCGCGCGGCGAAGGGTTCAGAGAAATGCTTTTGCAGGTAGGCGTTCTTGAACACCAGTGCTGTACCGCAGAAATCGTCTGCCGTAATACGGTGCAGAACGTGGGGCGGAATCAGTATGCAGTCATCACTCTTGAGAAGAAGTGCTTTTGCGAGGAGAGATACCGTCAGCGTGCCGCTTTCGCAGTATAGCAGTACCGTGTCGGGGGAAAACGCATACGGCAGCCGGAGGTTCTCGTTTTGGAATCGGTGGATCTGCCAAAGTTCACCGGGAGATTGTATGCTGAAGGGGGAAAGCACGTTCATCGGGAAAGCACCTCCTCTCTGTACTGCTTGCGGAATGCGGAGGGGGATGCCTTCATTCTGCCGGTAAAGGCCTGATAAAAATGGGCAGGTGAGCTGAACCCGCAAAGGGTGCTGATTTTTCGGAACGTGTAGTCACTGCGTGTCAGAAGGAACAGGGCGTTCTGCACACGCAGATCGGTGAGAAACGTGCCGGGTGTGGTGCCCAGCTCCCGTTTGAACAGTTCGTTGATGGTCCGCTTTCCGATATAGAATTCCCTGGACAGTGTTTCCAGCGTAATGGGTTCTGCGAAATGAACGCTGACGTATTCGATCATGCGCTGAATGCGAGGGTCGGCGGACGGAGCCGCTTTTTCTGCGGGGGATTTTTCACTGTGCCGGGCAAGGAGAGAGAGAATATCTCCGATGGGCAGAAAACTGTTTCCGTGATCCGGCTTTGCAAATTCCGCATCCAGTTCGTGTGCCAGCTCTATGTATTTTTTCGTCTCCTCTTCACTAAGGCGGACGAAGCAGGTTTCTTCAAAAGGGGAAAAGAACGAGCGGACTGCGCTTTCGGAATAAAAGGCGGACAGATACCGGGGATGCACGTTGAAAACAAAGCGCAGATTGGGCGGCGTGTTGGAAAAATATACGTATCGATGGGGTGCGTACGGTTTTGCTGCCGTGACTGTTCCCGGCGTCAGATCAATACAGGTGTTTTCGATAAAGGCACGGGCACTGCCGGCAATCAGCAGATAGATTTCATAGCCGCTATGATGGTGGGGCGTGCTCATTCTGGCGGTATCGGTGGGGGTATGCACCCAGGAAGTGGGCGTATTGAAAGAATCGCAGGTAAGATCTGCCAGTGTTGTGGGAAAAATTCGTTCGTATTCCTGGGGCATTGGCGTATCCTTCTTTCTGTCGATGTGCATTTTCTTTATTATAGCGCAAAAAAATAGGAAAAGCAATCGATCAAGACGCAAAAAAACAGATGGATTGAAAAAGACGGGGATACAATGCCGAAAATATCAAAATTGCAGAATACAAATGGGAAAATACACCTTTTTTCATGGTTTTTGTGCAGATAAAATATTGAATTTTCAAAAGAAATGTATTAAAATGTTTTTGTAAGAATCAGCCGCCCGTTATATCTGCAAAAATGAGGTGTTGGTATGAACAATATGGAGTTTTTGAATCCCGATCTTTGTCACGAAAAAGCGTTTGCTTCCCTGAAACCGTCTATGGCATTTGACGACGGTGTGGAATTTGACACCTATAAAGCCGCCGTCCGTGCAAAATACGAGGAGCTTTTGGGCGTCATGCCCGAAAAAGTGCCTGCGGACGTGCAGATCGAATACAGGCGGGACATGGAAACCTACACGGATATCCGCTTTGTGTTCAGCAGTGAAGAATATGCGAAAGTCCCCTGCCATCTGTGGATTCCCAACGACGGAAAGGAAAAGCACGGCGTGGTGATCTGCCTGCAGGGACATTCCTCCGGTATGCATATTTCCATGGGAAAGGCCATTTACGGCGGAGATAACAAATCCATCTCCGGCGGCGACCGGGATTTCGCCCGGCAGATCGTAAAGGAAGGCTACGCCGCCCTCGTTTTAGAGCAGCGGGGCTTCGGCGAAAGAAAGAGTGATAAAATACTGGGCAAGACCACCTGTGAGCATCCGTCCATGGTGGCACTGCTTTTGGGCAGGACCTTTATCGGCGAGCGTGTGTGGGACGTATCCCGTGCCATCGACGCCTTGGAGGCGTTCCCGGAAATCGATACGGATAAGGTGGCCGTCATGGGCAACAGCGGCGGCGGCACCTGCTCGTTCTACGCCGCCTGCTACGACGAGCGGATCAAAATTGTCATGCCGTCCTGCAGCGTGTGCACCTACCGGGATTCCATTGCCGCCATGCGTCACTGCGACTGCAACTACATTCCCGGTATCGCCCGGTATTTTGATATGGGCGATCTGGCGGTGCTTATTGCCCCCCGTCCGTTTATCATCGTGGCCGGTATCGAAGACGCCATTTTCCCCATTGCCGGCGTAAACGAAACTTTTGATACGGTAAAGCGTATCTATAAAAAAGCCGGTGCGGAGAACAACTGCCGCCTGATCGTGGGCGACGGCGGACACCGCTTCTATGCCGATCCTGCCTGGGACGTGTTCCGCAGTTTCCACATTCTTTGAGTAAAAAAACAAAACTCTCAATTCCCGGACAGGATTGAGAGTTTTGTAATCTGAGAATCAGAAGCCGAGGATTACTTTTTCCCCGCCGGTTCTTTCGATTTTGTAGGTGACGAAGTTTTTCTTCGTTTCGTACAGGGAGATGGTACCGCCCTCGCAGGAGACGGGCAGGGCGCGTGTTTTGAAGCTCACGTAGAATTCGTTTTTCAGGGCATCGGCATTCTGCTTATCCACGTCGGCAAGATCAATGACATACTTGCCGTCTGCAAAATCCGCCTTGGCAAAACGGTTGTACACTGCCTGGGATGCGGCGAAGCGGATGTCCTTTGACAGCATCACGCCGAAGATTTCTGCCTGACGGTGGAAATAATCCACCCATGCGGAGAGACGCTCCCCGTTGTTTTCCGGATTATAGCGGAGGAAGTTGGGCCAGTGGGTGAGAAAATCCGTGCGGGGATTAGGGTCGTCTTCCTTTACGGCGTCCTTCAGATAGCGGGGATCTATATCGTATCCCTCCCACGGGATGAGAGCGACTGCCTGCTCACACACGATGCCGTCCTGCACGCCGGCGTAATCGTCCCATTCGCCCCAGATGTTTTTCCATGACAGAATGCCGTATTCCCGGAGGATTTTCATGTAGTCACTGTTGTCTGCCGGCACGCCCACGGGGCCGCAGGGAGAGGCAAAAGCGGTTGCTTTCTTCGTAAATCCCCAACTGTCAAGGATTTTGTAAAACATATCGAGATGGAGACGGAATTCATCGAGAGGCAGCTTCTGAAACGCATCCTTGTATTTGCCCGTTTCCTTGTCCCATACCTTCGGGTAGTACTGCTGCTCGGTGACCTGCTCGCCGTTTTCATAATAGCCGTGCCAGATACCGTGCAGAATGAAATCCAAAAAGGGGCTGCCGTTCAGAATTTCAAAGCTGCGGGTGAAGTAGTCCATATCCATTTTGGATGCCTGATCCCAGTCCTTTTCGTAAGGGGTAAGGTGAGGGATGCCGCGAAGCAGATTGTCCTTGTCCCAGTCGCCCACCACCAGAGAGCAGCCGATCTTCATGTCCAGGGCTTTGCCAAGCTCGGCAATCGTTGTGTAGTCCTCCGGGCAATGATAGCGGGGAATGCCGGTGCGGGAGGGAAGTCCTACGCCGCGCTGATCTCTGCCGTAGTGCCAGCCCACGTCGTCTATACGGATCTGCAGGGCAACGGGGATTCTGATGCTGTTTTTCATGGTATATACCTCCGGAATATATTAGAACTGAACGGTGATTTTGTTCGAGCCGTTCCGTTCGATTTTGTAGGTGACGAAGTTTTTCTTCGTTTCATAGAGGGAGATTGTGCCGCCCTCGCAGGCGGTGGGAATGGAGCGGGTCTTGAAGCTGACGTAGAATTCGTTCTTCAACGACGCAGCATTCTGCTTATCCACCTCGGACAGATCGATGACGTACTTTCCGTCTGCAGTATCTGCTTTGGCAAAGCGGTTATACACCGCCTGGGATGCGGCGAACAGTACGTCTTTTGCCATCATGGTGCCGAACACCTCTGCCTGTTTATTGAAGTAATTTATCCACTTCGGCAGGTATTCCAGGTTCTTTTCCGGGTTCCACCGGAGCAGGTTGGGCCAGTGAATGCCGTAATCGGTAAACGCATTCTCCTCCGTGTTGAACAAACCGAGATAATCCGGATCCACGTCAAAAGCGTTCCACGGGATGGAGCCGCCGGATTTGCCGTTGGCACCCTTCAGGGCGATCATGCCGTTTATCACGGCACAGCTTCCGTCTGTCATGTTCCGCCAGCTGTTTTTCCATACATCAAGACCGTATTCTCTGAAGATGCCGGCGTACATGATGTTGCCCTCGTCGTGCGGACTGCCGTGACTGCCGTTGCCGCAGGCAAAGCAGTGGATCGGCTTTTTGAAGCCCCACATATTGTAAAGCTTGAAGAAATAATCCAGATGATGGCGTACCGAATCTTCGGTCTGCCAGGTGATCTCCTTGGTGTAGCATCCCTTTTCATGATCGTATACCCGGGTGTAAAATTCCTGCTCTGTCAGCTGTACGCCCCGGTCATAGTGGCCGTGCAGAACGCCGTGGAGGGTGTAGTCTATATAGTCACTGCTTTCCAGTGCTTCAAAGGCCTTTTCGGCATAGTCCATGTCAATTTCGGCGGCTCTGTTCCAGCCCTCAGGATTCCAGGAAAGGCTGTTCTGTCCGCGGAGAATGTTTTCCTTATCCCACTCGCCCAGAACGATGGCACAGTTGAGCTTTACGCCCAGTGCCTTGCCCAGCTCGTGAATGACGGCATAGTCCAGTGCAGAATGGAGACGGGGAATACCGGTACGGGAGGGGTGGCCGCAGTAGCGGTCGTCGTGTCCGCTGTGCCAGGCTACATCGTCCAGGCGGATCTGGAAGGCGGCGGGAATTTTTACGTTTTGGGTCATGATGCTTCTCCTTTTGCCGAATTAGATTTCAAAGGGAATTATAGCACGGGCAGAGGAGGTTGTCAATACGAAAAAATATATATAAAATATAACGTAAGATTATATAAGGAGACCGGATTTATGCAATCTTTTATTATGACTATCGGCGGGGACGTGTGCCCCACCATCGGCAATGAAGAACTGTTTGCCGGCGGTGCCCATGAGGCACTGTTCGGGGACGTGCTCGCCGTGTTCCGGGAAGCGGATGTGAATTTTATAAATCTGGAATGTGCCCTTACCCAATCGGAAAACGCGATCAAAAAATACGGACCGAATCTGAAAACCTCGCCGGATACGGCAAAAACGCTGAAAGCGGCAGGGATTACTCACTGTACGCTCAGCAATAATCATACCTTTGATTTCGGTATCGAGGGACTGCGGGATACGGAAAAGGCACTCCGGGAAAGCGGTATCGTGTATACGGGCATCGGTGAGACCGATACAGATGCCCGCCGGGATCTGCTTATCGAGAAAAACGGAAAGAAGATCGCGGTCATCACCGTCTGTGAGCACGAGTATTCCTACGCACTGCCGGATCGGTGCGGCGCGAGGGCGTACGATCCCTACGATACGAGCGACGATATTGCGGCGGCCAAAAAGACGGCGGATCACGTGATCGTGATCTACCACGGAGGCAAGGAGCACTGCCGGTATCCGTCGCCAAGGCTTATAAAGCTGTGCCGTTCCATGGCGAACCATGGAGCGGATGCGGTGATCTGCCAGCACAGCCACTGCATCGGCTGCTACGAGCGGTACAACGGATGCCACATCCTGTACGGACAGGGGAATTTCCATTTTACCGGAAAATACGATCCGTCAAACGATATGTGGCATACCGCTCTTCTTCTGCGGCTGACGGTGGGCGATACGCTGGAGGCGGAATTTCTGCCCATCCGTGCCGCCGGACCTTCCATTTCCCTTGCCAAAGGGGGAGACAGGGAGCGGATCCTTTCGGAATTTGCCGCCCGGAATGAGGAGTTGGCCGACGGCAGATGGCGGGACGGATGGCGCGCTTTCTGTGAATCCGTGCGGAATATATACGAACAGCCCGTCCGCAATGCGGACTGGGACTGGTTCTCTCATTATCTGGACTGCGAGGCACACACGGACGTGTGGCGGGAACTGTTCCCCACGTGGAATCACACCAACGAGAAATAAGAAAGGAAGTCGTTTTCCATGAAGATCGTTACCGCACAGCGGGGAGATACAGCCGAATACTTTACGGCGGAGCTGAAAAAATATATAACCGCCATGTCCCGCGGTGCTATCGTTCCGGAGATCGAGTATGCGGACGTACTGCCTGCGAACGGGGCAGATGCCATCGTGCTGGCACTGCTTGACGAATTGGGACTTGACCCCGCCGATCTTACCGATCCGTTTATTGAGGATTTCATCGATATCTTCATCGAAAACGGACGCGGATACATCGCCGGCAGCAACCAGAGAAGTATTCTCATGGGTGTGTATAAATACTGTACGTCTCTTGGCTGTCGCTTTATCCGTCCCGGCGCGGATGGAGATTACGTCCCCAAGGCGGACGTGGCGGGGCACTCTTTCATCTATCGGAAGAAGGCGGACCAGCTTTTCCGGGGCGAGTGCACCGAGGGTGCCGTCAGCTATGAGCATATCAGGGATACGGTATACTTTCTTCCCAAGATCGGCATGAATATGTACATGATCGAGGGACTGGTTCCGTATGTCTATATGCACAAATGGTACGGCCACGTATACAATACGAGGCTGCGTCAGAAGGGGCAGGTAACCTCCTACGCCATGCTGGAGGAATACGTGGACCTTCTGGAAAAGGATATAAAGAAAACGGGCATCCAGCTGCATACCCTGGGACACGGATGGATGTTTGAACGGTTCGGCATCAACCGGGAGAACGAGAAGAATGCGTCCGAGATCCTGACGCCGGAGCAGAAGCGGCATCTGGCACTGGTGAAAGGGAAGCGGGATATTTTCGGCGGCAGTACGTTCTATACCCAGTTCTGCTATTCCAATCCCGAAACCCGGAAACTGCTGATTGACACGCTGATGGACTACATAAAAAAGAAACCCCACGTGGATTTCGTGCACGTGTGGCTTTCCGACGCGCCCAATAATCTCTGCGAGTGTGAGCAGTGTCAGAAGAAGCATCTGTCCGATTACTACGTGATGCTTCTGAACGAGCTGGATGAAGAGCTGACGAAGATCGGTTCCCAGCAGCGGATCGTGCTGATCATGTACGTGGAAACGGAGCGTCCGCCCGTGACAGAACGGCTGAAGAATCCCGGGCGGTTCGTGCTCAATACCGCCATCGGTCTGCATTACGAAAACGGATACACCAGCGAGCCGTTTGAGGGAGAGGAGCCGCCTTTCGTCTTGAATCAGTACCATCCCAAATCCGCCCCGCTTCGGATGAAGTGGCACAGAGACTGGAAGGCACTGTGTGAAAATATCCCCAGCATGATTTTTGAGTACCGCTTCTACACGGATATGTACTGCGATCCCGGCTATATGCAGATTGCCCGGGAGACGCACCGGGATATGAGATCGCTGCCCGCCCTTTCCTTTAACGGATGCATGAGCGATCAGACGCACCGGATGGCTATGCCCACCGCCTTGCCCCGGGTCATGATGGGTGAGACGCTGTTTGACACAGGCGTGGATTTTGACAGATTGACAAACGATTATTTTGCCGGTGCCTTCGGTGCGGACGGCTCGCTCTGCCGGCAGTATCTGGAGACGCTAAGCGATCTGTTCTGTCCGTCCAATCAGCGGATCGGCAGTGCCAGCGGCGTGGAAGAGGCCGCCTTCGGCGACGAAGAAACGAAAAAGAAATGCTGGATCAATAATGAAGCCGTGGCGGAGAAGCTGATGCAGATCCCGGCGTATATCGATGCGTTTCTGCCTGCGGTGGAGAAGAATATTTCACTCTGTACGGACAGTGCCCAGCGCCTGTCCTGGGTGTATCTCCGTCACCACGGGGAGATCTGCCGGCGGCTGTCCATGGTTCTGCTGGCCGGGGCACAGAACGATATGGATACGGCGCGTGCACGCTTTGACGAAATGCGTGATTATCTGTCGGAGCATGAGATGGAGTGGCACGGTGCGTTTGATATGTACCTGTTCCTCCGCAGTGTGAGCTTTAAAGTACGGCAGACGATGCCCGGTTATTTTGACTGATTTTGAAAAGACCATCCGCACGAAGCCGTGCGGATGGTCTTTTTGTATTATGAAAACCCCGCCATAGTGGCGGGGTTCAAAAGAGGCTATAGCCGGTGAGCAGAAAGCAAATAAAAATTCAGCGTAGAATGATCTTGTGTCAAAGGCTCCCTTGTGTAAAGGGAGCTGTCAGCGAAGCT
>JAZPZY010000059.1:0-16589 GCA_045544955.1 Eubacteriales bacterium | reverse complement strand
GCTTGCTAACACCGGTTCCTCCACTCTGCGTTGCATGAAGGTTACGATCGACATGCAGTAATTGCAAACCCTCGTATAGTTTTCAATAACTAAACGAACGAAGGGACTATGGATGCAAATCCATAGTCCCTTTTGTTTTTTGCACGGTGCATACGTTGTCATACTCCCGGCGATTCCATCATATCTTTTACTGAAATCAAATCGGACAAGAAAGGATCAATGATGGATATGGAACAAAACAAATCTCTGCGGGAGGAAACCACCTTGAGTGCCGCTCGGCACCTGACCACGGTATCCCACGAGGTGGGATCGGATTTTACCCTGCCGGACTACATGCCCGCCATCCGACGGGTGATCCATGTGGAGGCGTCCGTCCTGCCGGACAACCGTTTCCTCAGCGGCAGCGCGTTGGAATTCGGCGGCACCGTGGCCTATTCCGTGCTCTATATCGGGGAGGGCGGCGAGCTGTTCTCCGCCCCGCTGACGGAGGAGTATACCGCCAGCACCGCTCTGCCGGAGGACGCCGCCGTAGATGCCGCCGCCGCGGCTATGGATACAGCGGTGGAAAACGTCACCTGCCGTGTCACCGCACCCCGCCGGCTGACGCTTCGCTGCCGCATGAAAACGAAGATCGCCGTGCTCTTGCCCCGAACGGTAACGGAGCGGCTTTCCGTAGCCGGCGGCGGACGGCTGACCCCGGCGGATGAGATCGCCATCGAGCGGCTGACGGAAACGGCCCACGATACGCTTCTTTCCCGGGGCGAGCTGACCGCCGCCGTGTCCGGCACCCTGCCCGCCCGGGGTAAGGTGATCCGCTGCAGCGGTGCCGTCCGTGTGGAGGAGGCCGTGGCCGGTGCCGGCGCAGTCACCGCACGTGGCGACGTGATCGTTACCGCCATCTTTCTGACGCCGGAGGGAACGTATACCTGCCAGTCGGCGAAGATCCCCTTTTCCGAGACGGTTACGGTGCCCGATGCGGAAGCCGGGGACGGTGCCCGTGCCTTCGGCCGGGCGGCATCGGTAAGCGTTACGCCGGGCGAGGATGGGAGCACGTGGGAGATCGAATACGATCTGGAAGCGGAAAGTGCCCGTGCCTGCGTCCGCTCCTATACGGCCGATCTGTTTTCTACTGACTGTGCCGCCGCCGTGGAATGGGAGGAGGCAGACAGCCTCCGGCTTCTGCGATGCGGGCAGGGTGCGCTGACCGTTACCGGTGAGGGCGGCAGACAGAGCAAAGCCGCCTCCGGCGAGACCGTTTTGGATACCCGCGCCGTATGCACGCCGGAGCGTGTGGAGGTGCAGAACGGCCGGCTCGCCGTCAGCGGCTCGTGCGCAGTAACCGTTCTTCTCCTTTCGGACGGCGACGTGATCTCCGAGGAGTTTACGCTTCCCTTCCGCTATGAGTGCGAATCGGCGGCGGAAGCGGCAGATCTGCTCTGGCGGTGCCACGTGGGAACGGTGGACGCCTCCGCCCGTCCGGAGGGTGATAAGCTGTCCGTACGGCTGGAACTTTCCGTCAGCCTGTGTGCGTTGGGCAAATCCCGGATCCGCTTCGTGGATGCCGCCGTGCTGAACAAAGCCGCCGTACCGGCAAAGGATGACGGCTGTATCCGCATCTGTTATCCCGATCCGGGAGAGACGCTGTGGGAGATCGCCAAGCGGTACGGGGTGTCACGCCGGACGCTCTGCGTGCAGAACGGCCTCCCCGATACGGAAACGGTCTGTGACGGTGCCCCGATTTTGATCTGACGGCGTTTCGGGTGTTGAAAACAAAAAAGGGCTGCTGAAATCAGCAGTCCTTTTTGTAAATCGGTACGTTTACCGTCCCAGCGACGCCGCACCCAGAATACCGGCATCGTTGCCCAGCACGGCGGCACAAAGATGGGTCTTCGGTTCCCGGTCCTTGGTGTATACTTCCTTAAACACGCGCTCGTTCAGCGGCTTCAGCAGATAATCTCCCTCGTGGCAGATGCCGCCGCCGATGGAAAGCACGTCCGGCTGGAAAATGTTGATCATATTGGTAATGCCGCAGGACAGGTAGTCGATGTACTTGTCCACGACCTCCCGTCCGGCTTCGTCACCGGCACGGGCGGCGGCAAAAGCGGTCTTTCCGGAAACCCGGGAGAGATCACCGCCGATCATGTCTTCCATCGCCGTTTTGCGGCCCGTCTCCCGGCACTCGGCCAGCTTTTCTTTCGTCATACGGATCAGTGCCGTGGCGGAGCTGTACGCCTCCCAACAGCCGCGTCGGCCGCAGGTGCAGGGATAGCCGTCTTTCTCAATGACCACATGGCCGAGTTCAGCCCCCGCGTAGTTGAATCCGCTGAACACCTTGCCGTCCATTACTACACCGCCGCCCACGCCGGTGCCCAGCGTTACCATGACGGAATAGCGCGCATCCTTGGCCGCACCGGCCATGGCTTCCGCTTTGGCGGCGGCGTTGGCGTCGTTTTCGATCAGTACCCGCATCCCGTCAAGACGGGCAGAGAGCATCTCGCACATGGGATAGCGGTAGAAGGGCAGATTGTTGGCGTAATCCAGCATGCCCGTCTCCGGGTTCACCGATCCCGGGGCGGCAATGCCCACGAAATCCACCTGTTCTTTCGTAATGCCGGCGTCCGCCATCAGCTTCTTGCACAGAGAAGCCATATCCGCCGTGATCTCGTCCGGCGTGCGGTGCGCGCCGGTAGGAATGCTTTCTTTCTTCACGATTGCGTACGATTCATTGACGATGCCCACGGCGATGTTGGTGCCGCCCAGATCAATACCGATAGAGTACATAATTTATCTAATCCTTTGCTTTGAGTATAGAGATATTATAGTGCTTTTGTGCCTGTTTGTCAACAGGGAAAGATGTCGAATGGACGGAACCGCCGATGCGGCGTACTGTCGTTCCCGCCGCCGGACAAGTCGCAGAATTATGACAAATACAGGAATAGCACCCATAACTTACAAATTATGGGAGAAACAGGGCGGAAAATCGACCGATTTTTTGATTTTTGTGAAAATTGCACATATGTAGAAAAAACGCGTTGATTTTTGTGCAATTTGCTAAAATTGCTTTGCCGGTGATCCGTAAACCCTGCGCCCCGGATGCCGTAAAGGTATAAAAAGTGTAGTAAATGAAATTTACTGTTTGCTGTGCCGCGGAGAAAACGGTGTGCAAAATATCGAAAAAAGCAAGGAAAACCGGGGCTTGCGGGAAATGGGATATTTTGAACTGTAAAAATGATTTACCTTTTGCGCATAGGAAAAATACACCAAAAGAGACGGCGGCAACTGTGAAAAATGACGGTTTCTTCCTACCGGGCCACCATCCGGTTTTCCCTTGTGTCCGTTGGCTTTTCCGCCACAATATGTGCCGCTTGACATTTTTCGGGGTATATGATATGATAATTGCACATAAATGGCGGAGGATCTGAGGATCCGCCGTCATTTTAGACGCAATTTTCTCTGAGAGGGGGCCAGCAGGCTTTCTTGTGAGCGTTGTGTCTTTTATTGCCGAAAACGGTGCGGTCCTGCAAAACGCTACATTTTTTATATATAGTGTTTTGCCGGATTTCACCGTGTCGGTGAGACAAACCCGGGAGTACTGGTTCGGCGTTTCCGGGTCGGTGGTCGGTTTACCCCGGCCCGTCATTTACCGCCGAATCCAAAATAAGCAGGAGGAAGGTTCCATGAGAAGAAACCATACCAAGCGACTGATGGCTTTTGTGCTCTCGTTGCTCATGCTGGTCGGCTGCATTGTTCCTATCGCTGCAGCGGACGACTCTTCCGGCGAGAAGAGCAGCCTGGCTACGACTACGCTGAAGGAAATCAGTGAATCCCTGAATGCCATCTCCTACGACACGTACCGTGACCGGTATAAGGATGTGGCAAAAGGCAAAAAGGCTGTGGACGTCGACGTCACGGACTACGTGAAGGATATGACGGACGCAAAAGTTGAGATCCGTAAGAATATCAAAGACGATTTCGGCAATAGCAAGTCCACCGGTATCTACGTGGGTGACGAGGGCAAGATCACCTGGAAGGTGAACGTACCCTCCACCGGTATGTACGCCGTTGAGATCACCTATTGCTCCGAGTCCACCAAAACCAACTCTATCGAGCGTGTGTTCTACATCAACGATAAGGTTCCTTTTGCTGAGGCTCGCTATATGCAGCTTACGAAGCACTGGGTTCACGACTACGCCGAGGACGGCCGCTTTGCGCTGGATGCCATCGGCAATGAGCTCCGCCCCAGCACGAACGTAATGAAAAAGTGGAAGACCATCGCTTTCGTGGATTCCAATACATATTACGCTACGCCCTTTGAGTTCTACTTCGAGAAGGGCGAGAACACCATCGGTCTGGAAGGCGTTCGTGAGGACGTTGTGATCTCCTCTATCCGCCTCTATCCCTACGAGGAACTTCCCACTTACGAAGAGGTTCTCGCTGAGTACGAGAAGAAGGGCTACACCGAGGGTGCCGACGAAATCCATCTGGCAGCGGAGACGCCGGACGCCGTTTCTGACTACACCATCTATCCGGTGTACGACAGAACCTCCGCCATCACCGAGCCCCAGCATGCAACGCTGATCTACCGCAACACCATCGGTGCCGAAAAATGGCAGTCCATGGGTCAGTGGATCGAATACGAGTTTGACGTGGAGACGGCCGGTCTGTATACCATCAACCTCCGCTTCAAGCAGTCCGAGCTTGCCGGTCTGTATACCTCCCGTAAACTGACCATCGACGGCAAGACCCCGTTCGCAGAGTGCAACTACCTCCGCTTCGTTTACGATACGGACTGGCAGCTGGCTTCTCTCACCGACGGTATGCACGATAACTTCCAGTTCTATCTCACACCCGGTAAGCACACCCTCCGCCTGGAGGTAACTCTCGGTGACATGGGTGACATCGTGCGCCGCGTTTCCGAGTCTCTGGACGTGATCAACACCTCCTACCTTGAGATTCTGAAGCTGACCGGCTCCAACCCCGACCAGTACCGTGACTACGGCTTCAACCGCGTTATGCCCGATACCATCGAGAGCATGATCCTGGAGAGCATCAACCTCTACGAGATCATCGACTTCCTTGAGAGCATGAACGGCGTAAAGAGCCAGCACTCCGCAACCCTTGAGCAGGTAGCACGTCTCCTTGAGAAGATGGGTACGAAGGAAGACGAGATCGCCAAGAACCTGACTAACCTGAAGAACTACATCGGTACCATGGGTACCTGGGTATCCAACGTATCCGCACAGCCTCTGGAGATCGACTATATCCAGATCCAGGGTGCGTCGAAGGATCTGCCTAAGGCAAACGCCAACTTCTTCGAGAGCCTCTGGCACGAGATCAAGATGTTCGCAGGCAGCTTCTATGCCGACTATAACTCCCTGGGCGGCAAGGCGGCAGACGGCGAGCAGCAGGTTACCGATACCATCACCGCATGGATCGTTACCGGCCGTGACCAGGCACAGATCATGCGTAACCTTCTGGACGATAAGTTCACGCCCAATTCCGGCGTGGCAGTAGAGCTGAAGCTGGTTGCCGGCGGTACGCTGCTTCCCTCCATTCTGGCAGGCGTAGGTCCCGACGTTGCACTGGACGGCGCTGATCCGATCCAGTACGCGATCCGCGGCGCGGCTCTTCCTCTGAACGATTTTGATACCTTCGACGAGGTTGTTTCCCGCTTCAACGAGGCGGCTATGATTCCTCTCTCTCTCTACGGTAAGGCATACGGCCTGCCGGAGACGCAGAGCTTCTCCATGATGTTCTACCGTAAGGACATCCTGGCCGACCTGGGACTTGAAGTTCCCAAGACCTGGGACGATCTGATGGCTATGATCCCGATCCTCCAGTTCAACAACATGGAGATCGGTCTGCCCAACAACTATCAGGTATTTATGTACCAGATGGGCGGCGAGCTGTGGGCCGACGAGGGTATGAGAATCAATCTGGATTCCAACGTGGCCCTGGAAGCATTCGAAGACATGTGCAACATGTTCACCCAGTATTCGCTTCCTTATTCCTATAACTTCCCCACCCGTTTCAAGACCGGTGAAATGCCCATCGGTATCGTGGATTACACCCAGTACAACCAGATGATCCTGTTCGCAACGGAAATCGCAGGTCTTTGGGATATGGTGCCGATCCCCGGTATGGTCGATGAAAACGGCAACATCAACAACGTGTCCGTTTCTACCGTAACCTCTATCGTTCTTCCCGCAGGCTGCCGCAACCTGGAAGCTTCCTGGGATCTGATGGACTGGTGGGTAGATAAGGACTTCCAGGTAGACTACTCCAACGAGCTCGTAGCGGTCATGGGCCCGGCTGCCAAGAACGCAACCGCCAACCGTGAGGCTCTGGAAGAGCTGCCCTGGTCCGCCAGCGAGTTCCGTAATCTGGACCTCCAGATGAACAACCTGTGCGCCGTATACGCATACCCCGGCAGCTACATCATCGCCCGTTATACCAACTTCGCATTCCTGGATGCATACAACGACCTGGCAGACCCGGTTGACTCGCTCCTTAATTACATCAATGCGATCAATAAGGAAATCACCCGTAAGCGTACCGAGTTCGATTACGAAACTCTGGAAGTCGGCCAGACTCTGGCCGAGAAACGCTGCGCCCAGGCTGTGGAGCTGATGAATACGCTCGACGGATATGACTTCGAAAAGGCAAAAGCCCTGGAAGGCATCGAAGGCGAGAACGAGAACATCCTCCGCACCGCCGCTAAGGCATTCGCCAAGGCAGGCGACAGTGAGGAACTGCAGAAGATTGCAGAGTACCTCACGGACGCAGCCGACGCATACGCAACCTACGCACTGTACGAGTAAATCGGACGGCTCCGGCGCCCCGCCGGAGCCACCGAAGAAACATTCTAATTAAGGAGAAAATGCAATGTCAAAGAAAACTGACGCGCAAGTCGTTAAACGCGGCGACATAACGAAGGCGCAGTGGACATGGATGCAGATGAAGCGCTATAAGGTTGCGTACCTGATGATCGCTCCGTTTATGATCATCTTCTTCATCTTCACCGTCATTCCGGTTGTAGCCTCTCTGGCACTCAGCTTCACTTCCTTTAACATGCTGCAGATGCCTAAATTCCTCTTCCTCGACAACTATATCACGCTGTTCCTTGACGACGATCTCTGGATCACCGCTCTCAAGAACACCCTGATCTTCGCATCCGTGGTAGGCCCGGTTTCCTATATCCTGTCCTTCCTGGTTGCCTGGTTCATCAACGAGCTTCCCCCGAGAATCCGTGCCATCGTAACGCTGATCTTCTACGCACCGTCCATTTCCGGTAACGCTTACCTGATCTGGCAGACGCTGTTCTCCAGCGACGCACAGGGCTGGGTAAACGGTAAACTCCTTGCCTGGGGCTTCATCGACTCCCCGATCCTCTGGTTCCAGAACGAGAAATACGTTATGGCCCTCTGTATCGTGGTTGCTCTGTGGACGTCCCTCGGTACTTCCTTCCTCTCCTTCATCGCCGGTCTCCAGGGCATCAACGTATCCCTGTTCGAAGCCGCCGCTGTGGACGGTCTGAAGAACCGCTGGCAGGAGCTGTGGTACGTTACCCTGCCGTCTATGAAACCCCAGCTGATGTTCGGTGCCGTGCTGGCAATTACCGGTGCATTCGGCTTCGGTGCTATCGTTACCGCACTGGCCGGTAACCCCTCCGTTAACTACGCAGCGTACACCATTCAGCATCACCTGGATGAGTACGGCGGCGTCCGCTGGGAGGTTGGTTACTCCTCTGCAATTTCGTTCGTAATGTTCCTTATGATGATCGGTTCCAATACGCTGGTAACCAAACTGCTTTCGAAGGTGGGACAGTGATATGGCAAGAAAATTAAGAACAAGAAAACATCGCGTCGTCCTGAACCGTTCCGTGGGCGGCGATATGGGTATCACGATCGTCCTCTCTATCTTCGGCGCATTCATGTTTTTGCCCATGCTGTACGTGCTGATGAACTCTCTGAAGCCCATGGACGAACTCTGGATCTTCCCGCCGCGCTTCTACGTGGTATCCCCTACGCTCGGCAACTTCAAACAGCTCTTCAGCCTTATGAGCGACTCCTGGGTGCCGTTCTCCCGTTACATTTTCAATACGGTGTTCATCTCCGTAACCGGTACGGCCGGCAACCTGCTCCTCTCCTCTATGGCAGCGTACGCACTGGCTAAGATCCCCTTCCCCGGTGCCCAGCCTCTCTTCAAGCTGGTACGCTTTGCCCTGATGTTCACGCCTACCGTTACCGGTATCGCGAACTTCATCACCATGTCTTTCCTCGGCTGGGTAGATACCTACTTCGCCCTGATCATTCCGGCATTCGCTTCCTCTTTGGGTCTGTACCTCATGAAGCAGTTCATGGAGTCCAACGTATCCTCCGAGGTTCTGGAGAGTGCCCGTCTGGACGGTGCATCCGAGTTCAAGACCTTCTGGGTCATCGCCATGCCTATGGTTAAGCCCGGTTGGCTTACGCTGATCGTGTATTGCTTCCAGGGCCTGTGGAACGCCGGTGCGTCCATCTACATCTACAGTGAGGAACTGAAATCTCTGAACTACGCAATCAGCCAGATCACCGTGGGCGGCGTTGCCCGTGCAGGCGCATCCGCAGCTGCAACGGTTATCATGATGGCCGTGCCGATCCTCGTATTCGTTATTACCCAGAGTAATATCATCGAAACGATGGGATCCAGCGGTATGAAGGACTAAGGAGGATATGAAAATGAAAAAACTGTCACGTGTTCTCCTGTCCGCTCTGGCACTGGTGATGCTGCTGACCACCTTCGTCGGTGCAGCCGCTCCCTACGCTACCTACACCTATTCCTCTACGGGATTCGTTCTGAACTCTCCGGCCGCTTACGTGCCGGACCAGATCATTACCTCCGCGTATATCGGTCTGGAAAAGCCCTTTGACGATCCCCGCGATCTGTTCGTCGGCCCCGACCAGAGCGTGTATCTGGTAGACGCCAAGAACAGCCGCATCATCTGCATGGACCGGTATTTCAAATTCAAGTTTGATATCGATAAGTTCAATAACACCCAGGGCGTGCCGGACGCATTGTCCGATCCCTCCGGCGTGTTCGTAACGGATAAGTACATCTACGTGTGCGACTCCAACAACAACCGTATCGTGATGTTTACCCTGGACGGTGAGTATCACAAGATCATCCCCGCACCGGTAAGCGATCTGTTCGATGAGAACGCCGTTTACAAACCGGTTGCCTGCGCCGTTGACGAATACGGCCGTCTGTTCATCGTCTCCTCCACTACCTATCAGGGTATCATCGTAATGAGTGAGGACGGCGGATTCCACGGCTTCATCGGTGCAAACACCGTTACCATCTCCGCCTGGGAGATCCTCTGGAGAAACTTCCAGACCGAGGCACAGAGAGAACTCTCCACGAAACTGGTTTCCACGGAGTTCAACAACATCACCATCGATAAGGATAACTTCATCTACGTTACCACCTCTGCTATCGGCGAGTCGGAGCAGCAGGCTACCATCAAATCCAAGAGCGGCGATAAAGCTCCCGTCAAGAAACTGAACGCCTCCGGCGCAGACGTTATGAGACGTAACGGCTTCTTCGGCCCCCACGGTGAGGTTATGGTGTCCAACGTTTCCACCGCAGAGATCAAGGGTGCGTCCCGCATCATCGACGCTGCCGTGGGTCCGGAAGGAACCTGGTCTATCATCGACGAGAAGCGTTCCAAGGTATTCACCTACGATAAAGACGGCAACATGCTCTTCACCTTCGGTGATAAGGGTACGCAGACCGGTAACATCGACAGCGTGGAAGCCATCGTTTACCAGGGTGACAAGATCATCCTGCTCGACAAGACTTCCGATACCTTCACCATCTACCGCCGCACCGAGTACGGTGATCTTTTGATCCAGGCTCTGGAGCATCAGAACAACCGTATCTACGACGTGGCTATCGACGACTGGACGGAGATCCTGAAGCGTAACAACAACTACGACTCCGCCTACATCGGAATCGGTAAGGCTCTCTACCGTGACGGTCAGTTTGAAGAGGCAATGGAGTACTACAAGTACGCCTACGAAACCGATAACTACTCCCTGGCTTACCAGGAGATCCGTAAGGAATTCCTCTCCAAGTGGATCGTGGCTCTGCTGGCCGGTATCGTCGTACTCATCGTTCTGATCGGTAAGTTCCTCGGCTACGCCGCCAAGATCAACAAGAAGGCACAGCTGAAAATCGGCCGTAAGTCCCTCAAGGAGGAAATGCTCTATCCGTTCCATCTGATCTTCCATCCGTTCGACGGATTCTGGGATCTGAAACACGAGAAGCGCGGTTCCGTCCGCAGTGCATTCCTCATTTTGGTAATCACCATCGCCGTGTTCTGCTATCAGTCCATCGGTACAGGCTACATCTTTAACCCCCGCCAGTCCAGCGGTCTGAATATCATTATGCAGATTTTGTCCGTTTCCATGCCGCTGGTGCTGTGGTGCGTGGCAAACTGGTGTCTTACCACTCTGTTTGAGGGCGAAGGCAGCCTGAAGGATATCTTCGTAGCTTCCTGCTACTCCCTGACTCCTCTGCCGCTGCTCATCTTCCCCTCCGTCATCCTGTCCAACGTGCTCACCAAGAGCGAAGGTCAGATCATCACCCTTCTCTCCACGTTCGCGTTCATCTGGATGGGCTGCCTGATCTTCGTAGGCATGATGGTCACCCACGACTATTCCATGTTCAAGAGCATCGTAACAAGTGCCGGTACGATCGTCGGTGCGGTATTTATCATGTTCCTCGCCGTACTGTTCTCCAGCCTTGTTGCCAAGATGGTGGCATTCGTATCCAGCATCATCGTGGAAATCAACTTCCGCTTATAACCGGGGAAAGGAGATTCAATATGAATATGAAAAGAATAATTTCTGCAGTCCTGTCCCTGGTTATGGCAGCCGGCGTGTTCGTTCCCGCCGCTGTCCGTCCGGTTTCTGCCGCGTGGGAAGATAAGGTGGATGAAGAGGGTAAGCCCATCATCACCTATACCAGCCACGTGTACGAATCCCAAGAGGCAAAGCTGGAAGACATGATCCTGGTAAAGGAACAGAACGGTCACCAGATCTGGTTTGAGGAGTTCACCGGTGAGATCGCGTACGTGGATCTCGCAAGCGGTCAGATGCTCTTCTCCAACCCCTGGGACGTTGCAGCAACCTACAACAAAGCATCCAACTCCACCAAAGCAGGCCTTCTCTCCCAGATCATCATTTCCTTTAAGGAAAACGGTCAGGATAAAGAGATGAACAGCTATACCGACGCCGCTCTCCGCGGTCAGATCGGTATTAAGAACATCAAAAACGGTGTTCGTGTGGAGTACACCATCGGTGAGGAAAAGACCACCCGTCTCGTTCCCCGTATGATCGAGAAATCCCGTTTTGAAACCCTGATTCTCGGCTACATCGAGGATACCTGGACCCGTGAAAAGGTTAAATCCTTCTACACCGAAAAGGACCCCTTTAACATTGAGCTTACCGAGCGTGCCGTAAAAGAAATGCGCGCCCGCTTCCCCATCACCGAAACCATGGCAATCTACGTCTGCGATAACGACATCCAGCCCCAGGAGCTGATCCGTCTGGAGAACTACATCAAGACCTGGTGTACGCTGTACTCCTACGAGGAACTGGATGCGGACCATCAGCAGACCGGTTACACCGGTGAGGACGCCGCACCGCCCATGTTCAAGATGGCTATCGAGTATACCATCACCGAAGAGGGCGATCTGCAGGCAAGCCTTTCCGCCAACGGTATCCGCTTTGACGAATCCGTCTATAAGCTGAACACCGTAACGCTTCTGCCCTGGTTCGGCGCAGGCTCCAACAACTATACCGGCTACACCTTCATCCCGGACGGCAGCGGTACGCTGATCCGTTACGAGGACGTGAAGGGCGGTACCTACAACGCATCCGGTCAGCTCTACGGACCTGACTATGCATACCACACCATCTCCAACCAGCATACGGAAGTCATGCGTTGGCCCGTATTCGGCGTAGTAACCAACTACGTGAAGAACTGGACGGAGACCAATGAAGTGGTAGTTGCCGAGGCCACCAAGGACGAGGCCGGCAACGAGATCCCCGCAGTGATCGAGAAAGTCACCGAGAAGAAATCGTACGAGGAAGACAGAGGCTTCTTCGCCATCATCACCGAAGGCGATTCTCTGGCAACGCTTATGAGCTCTCACGGCGGTACGCTTCACTGCTTCAACACCGTGTACGCAAAATTCAATCCCCGCCCCAGTGACCAGTACGTTCTTTCCTCTGCTGTTTCCGGCGGCTCCAACGCCACCTGGACGGTAGAATCCGCCCGTAAGTACACCGGCAGACTTACCGTGCTCTATAAGATGCTCACCGACGAGAAGATCGCCGCTGAAAAGAATCTGAAGAACACCTACTCCGCCGACTACATGGGCATGGTAAACGCTTACCGTGATTACCTGAACGATACCGGCGTTCTGAAGATCCACGAGAATCCTAAAGAGGATATCCCGCTGTACATCGAGACCTTCGGTTCCTTCGAGACTACGGAGAAACGCTTCTCCTTCCCCGTAACCGTAGATACGCCCCTCACCACCTTTGAGGACGTAAAGACCATGTACAACGAGCTCTCCGAGGCTGGCGTGGGCAACCTCAACTTCCGTCTTTCCGGCTTTGCCAACGGCGGTATGCGTGCCTCCGTTCCCTATAAGCTGAACTGGATGGAGGTTCTGGGCGGTGAAGAAGGCTTCGCCGATCTGGTCAGCTATGCAAAGGAAAAGAGCTTCGGCGTGTTCCCCGATTTCGACTTCTCTTACGTAAAGAGAACCGAGCTGGGCGACGGTATGAACCTGTCCAAGTACGCCGTTAAGACCATCGACGACCGTTATACCTCCAGAAGATACTACGACGCGGCAACCCAGTCCTTCACCAGTGACTTTGCCCTCTGTATCTCCCCCGCCGCTTACGAGCACTTCTACGATAAGTTTGCGGAAAGCTATAAGACCAGCGAGCCTTACGGCATCTCCGTTTCCACGCTGGGTAAGGATCTGAACTCCGACTTTGACGCAGACGAACCGTATAACCGCGAGGACTCCAAGAAGTTCACCGTGGAGATCCTCCAGAAGATCGACGCCGACTATAGCGAGGTTATGGCCGACGCGGGCAACGCATACTCTCTGGCCTACGTTGACCACATCCTGAATATGTCCACCGACTCTTCCCGTTTCCTGCGTGCCAGCGAGGCTATACCCTTCATGGGTATGGTTCTCCACGGCTCCAAGTACTTCGCAAGTACGCCGATCAACATGGAAGGTGACAGCGATTCCGCTATCCTGAAAGCCATCGAGAACGGCGGAAGCCTGTACTTCACCCTGTCCTACCAGAATACCAACCGGCTGAAAGAGTACGCAGACACCAGTGCCTACTACTCCGTAACCTACGATATCTGGAAGGATGAAGTAGTGGAGTACTACAAGACCCTGAACGACGCTACCAAGGATCTGCAGACCTCTCTCATCGTGGACCATGCGTTCATGTACGGTGAGCGTGTGCCGGATGCGGACGAGATCGCTGCCGATAAGGCTGCTGAGGAAGCGCTCGCACAGGCAGAGGCCGAAGCTGCAGCTATCGCCGCCGAAAAGGCAGAGCGTGCTGAAAAGTACGCCGAAATGCATCCCGAGCTTGCCGGCGTGGTAGAGCCCGAGGAAGAAGAAGAGCCCGAAATCCCCGAGGATATGCAGATTCCCGAAGAGCTGCTCGGCGGGGATGACGAGGAAGGCGAAGATGCTGCTGAAGGCGAAGAAGGCGAGCCCGCTGAGGAAGAACCCGCTGAAGAAGAAGTTCGTGCGGACGCTGTGGACAGCGAATACGTGAAGACCAAGTACACCACCACCACCGGTTCCATCGTGCGTGTGGAGTACGAGGGCGGCGTAAACTTCATCCTCAACTACAACTCCTTCGACGTAGAAGTAGTTTATAACGGTAAGACCTACACGGTAGCCGCTCTCGGCTTCGTGCGGATCGACTGAGAAAGGGGAGTGCAATAATGAGTGCTAAAGTGAAAAACAACGATATTCTCGGCGCTTCTGTGAAAAAGAAGAAACGCAGTGCTTCCCTGGACGTCCGGAAAGCCCGTGCCGGCTGGTGGTTCGTAATGCCGTTCATTCTCGGCTTTGTGATCCTCTATCTGCCCATCATCTACGACTCCATCAAGTACAGCTTCCATGAGATCCGTATTCTTACGGGCGGCGGCTTCCGTTTGGAGTGGGTAGGCTTCAAGAACTATTCTAACGCCCTGTTTACAGACCCGTCCTTCGTACAGACGCTGACCACCGGTCTGAAACAGTTGGCAATGGATATTCCCGCAATCGTAATTTTCGCGTTGTTCGTTGCGATCTTGCTTAACGGCAAGATCGCAGGACGCGCCGCCTTCCGTGCCATCTTCTTTATCCCGGTTCTTCTGACCACCGGTCTGATCGCCGAGATCGACGCACAGAACGTGCTGGAAGAGTACCAGGAATCCTCCGGTATGGACGACGGCAGCGGCGAGAGTGCCGTAACGGAGATCATCTCGGTCATGGACGTGGAATTCCTGTTCCAGAACATGATGGTCGGTACGGAACTCGTAACGTACGTTGTTAACCTGGTTAACAACATCTTCAACATCATCAACCGTTCCGGTGTACAGATGCTGATCTTCCTCTCGGGACTTCAGTCCATCTCTCCGGCAATCTACGAGTCCTGCTCCATCGACGGTGCCTCCGGCTGGGAAACCTTCTGGAAGATCACCCTGCCGATGGTGAGCCCCATGATCCTCGTAAACGCAATCTACACGATCATCGACTCGTTCACTTCGTCCAGCAACAAGGTTATGGCGTATATCGACAGCGTATATCAGTCCGCCAACGGTAACGTACTTTCCTCTGCGATGGCATGGATGTACTTCCTTATCGTAATGCTCATCATCGCAGCGGTGGCCGGTCTGCTCAGCCTGTTCGTATTCTACCAGAGAAGAGATTAAGAGAGGAGGAAAGCTTTAATGAATAACGTAGAAACTGCACCGAAGATCAAGAAAGAAAGCAAAAACAAGATCCGCGTTGAATTTGAGCGTACCCCTCTTGCGGAACGACTGAAGGCGAAGTTCGTAAACCTCTACTTCTTCCAGAACGTAGGCGTTTACCTCTTCAAGTTCCTGTTCCTTCTGGGTATTTCGTACGTCATCCTCTTCCCGTTCTATTCGAAGATCTCCTCTTCCTTTATGAGCCCGGAAGACTTTGTGGACGTAACGGTGGTTATGATCCCCCGTCACCCCACGCTGGATACCTACCGTGCCATCATCACGGATAACAACTACCTGACCGCCTTTACGAACACCTTCATCCTTTCCTTCTCCTGTGCCCTCATCCAGACGTTCGTCTGCTGTCTGATCGGCTACGGATTTGCAAAGTTTAAGTTCAAGTTCAACGGCCTTCTGTTCCTGCTTGTTATCTTCACGATGGTCGTACCGCACGCAACGCTTCAGCTGTCCATGTTCATGAAGTTCCGTTACTTCGACGTTTTGGGAATTGTGAACCTATTGGGCGGCGGCGTGACAGAGTCGTTCCAGATTCTGAAAAACCCCTATCTGAACCTGCTGAATACGTACTGGCCGCTGATTCTCCTCTCCATTACGGGCTTAGGCTTCAAAAACGGTCTGTACATCTTCATGCTCCGTCAGTACTTCAAGGGCGTGCCGGACGAACTGGAAGAGTCCGCATACCTGGACGGCTGCGGCGTGTTCAGAACCTTCGTTCAGATCATCCTGCCTCTGTCCGTGCCCATGCTGATTACCGTATTCATGTTCTCCTTCTCCTGGCAGTGGACGGATACGTTCTATACGAACGCATTCTACACCACCAACGGTCCGGTCCTGATGCCCAACATCGTCAAGATCCCCCGTTCGCTGGACACTGTATACGCCGGTCAGCAGATGTACGAAGCTGCGATCCGCAATACCTGCGGTATTCTGATTCTCCTGCCTCTGGTTATTCTCTACACCTTCCTGCAGAGATACATCATCCAGGGTATCGAGCGCTCCGGTATCACCGGCTAACCGAGTGGGAATAAACTGCATCTGTAATTGCACGACAGTTATCCCACTCGTCGAAAAAGTCTTGCAAAACGGGACCTAACCGTTTTGCATTGCCTCCGGCAACCGACTTTTTCCGGCGTGAAGGCTAAAATTAACGAATAATAAACGGGGGCACCTTTTGCAAAAGGTGCCCCCCGAACCCCCTCGAAAACCTTTTAACCAAATACAAGATCACGTCTGTGCGTAGTGGATGCGTACAGGCGTGGTTTGTTTGTATACTGAGATACGATGGGGGAGGACTTTTGCAAAAAGTCCTCCCCCATCCCCCCTTTCAAAAACTCTTATACTGGGTGAAATAATCACGTCAGCGCGCATAGAAACGCACTGACGTGATCTTTTTATCATATAAAGATTTTTGGTTGGAAAGGGGTGCGGGAGAACCCTTTTGCAAAAGGTGCCCCCCGAACCCCCCTCGAAAACCTTTTAACCAAATACAAGATCACGTCTGTGCGTAGTGGATGCGTACA
>JAZPZY010000058.1:0-2053 GCA_045544955.1 Eubacteriales bacterium | reverse complement strand
AATCGGGATACCGACGTTATCGCGGATACGGGTTGGTGCCGCACCTGTGCCGCCACGAAAGCCGTCGATAGCGATAATATCTGCACCGCTTCTTGCAATACCGCTTGCAATGGCGGCAATGTTATGTACGGCGGCAACCTTAACGATAACCGGCTTTTTGTATTCTGTGGCCTCTTTCAGCGAAAAGACAAGCTGGCGGAGGTCTTCAATGGAATAAATATCGTGGTGGGGTGCAGGAGAAATAGCGTCTGAACCCTCGGGAATCATACGGGTACGGGAAACGTCACCGACAATTTTCGCACCGGGCAAATGTCCGCCGATACCGGGCTTGGCCCCTTGTCCCATTTTGATTTCAATGGCGGCACCGGCTTTTAAGTAATCCTCGTGAACGCCGAAACGTCCGCTTGCCACCTGAACGATCGTGTTTTCGCCGTAAACATAGAAGTCCTCATGCAGACCTCCTTCACCGGTATTATAAAGAATACCAAGCTCAGTTGCAGCACGGGCAAGGGATGCGTGAGCGTTATAGCTGATGGAACCGTAGCTCATTGCCGAGAACATAATCGGCATAGAGAGTTCAATCTGCGGAGGCAGTTCGCATTTTAATTTTCCGTTTTCGTCACGCTGTACCTTTTCGGGCTTTTTACCAAGGAAAACACGTGTCTCCATCGGTTCACGTAAAGGGTCAATCGGCGGATTGGTCACCTGTGAAGCATTGATCAGGATCTTATCCCAATATACAGGCAACGGCTTCGGATTACCCATAGAGGATAGCAGTACACCGCCACTGTTTGCCTGCTTGTAGATTTCTTTGATCGTATCGTTCTGCCAGTTGGCGTTTTCGCGGAGAACACAATCGCTTTTTACGATTTTCAGTGCTCTTGTCGGGCAGAGAGATACACAGCGCTGACAGTTGACGCACTTAGTCTCGTCAGCCATCATCACACCTTTTTCTTCATTCAACGTGTGAACATCGTTGGCACACTGCCTTTCGCATACACGGCAGGCGATGCAACGGTCTGGGTTTCTGATTACTTCAAATTCGGGATAGATAAATTCTACACTCATTTTAATATGCACCGTCCTTTACCTTAATGATTACCGGTTCGCCGCCGGCAGGTGCCCAAATGTTTTCGGCGTTCGGTTCCATCGTGCGGATCGCCGCCTCTTCACTGGCAATATACACTTTATCATCCTTTTCGCCGACCACCATTGAACGAAGCTTCAATCGGTCATTCAGTGCCATAAGTCCGCCGTTAAAGCCGAGAACGATGGAAAAAGGTCCGGTAATGAGCAAGCTTGGAAACATGGTACGCAGGAAGGTATGCTTTTCCTTATCCTCCAAATCGGTCTTTCCGGCTATGGTGCTCCAGAATGGTGCGGCAACAACGCTTGCAGCTTCATCGAGCGTAAGCCCCTGTACGCGCACAAGATAGTCCATAATATAGGTGATGACTTCGGTATCTGTCTGCAGAGTACATTTATATCCGAACATCTCAATAAAACGGCGGTTGGCATCATAGGAAGAAATCTCCCCGTTATGTACGATGGACCAGTCGAGCAGAGTGAAAGGATGTGCGCCGCCCCACCAGCCGGGAGTGTTAGTAGGATACCGACCGTGTGCCGTCCAGGAATAACCTTCGTATTCCTCTAATTTATAAAAGACACCCACATCCTCCGGAAAACCAACTGCTTTGAAGGTTCCCATATTTTTGCCACTGGAAAAGACATAGGCACCTTTCATTTCGGTGTTGATCTTCATGACCGTGCGTGCAACGAACTCCTTTTCATCAAGCTGCATCGAAGAGAGCAGAGATTTCAGAGGAGCAACAAAGTATCTCCAAATAATCGGCTCGTCTGTGATAGCAGGAATGGTACGTGTGGGAATAATCTCACTCTTTACAATTTCAAAACGTTCCTTTAAGAATACTTCGCAATCCTTGCGGGTTGCACGGGAGTCGAAAAACATATGTAACGCATAAAATTCTTTATATTCAGGATAGATGCCATAACCGGCAAAACCACCGCCAAGTCCGTTGGAACGGTCGTGCAT
>JAZPZY010000057.1:0-6616 GCA_045544955.1 Eubacteriales bacterium | reverse complement strand
GAAAGACCCGTTTACGGGTAGCAAGTAACCGTTGCATGGCTGGCAGGCCAATCTAAAGCGCACTTGTGCGCAGCCAGTAAAGGATAGGGCTTTGCCCGAAAATGAAATACCACCCGCTATGCGGGTGGATTTTTATTTATTGCTTTTTTACACCCGATCCTGCAGATTCCAGGAGAGGGGCAGGGGAAGCCACGCCTGGGCGAGGGGATTGGCTTCTCCGGCATAGAGGGGATCAAAGGGACCGAACAGGAACCGTGCCGCGTACAGCGGGGAGAGAGTGATCTCCGGGGCGGCATCCGTGCGTTCACAGCCGGCACCTGTTTCGCTGACAAAGAGGCGGAGCGTGCCGTACCCTTCTATCCCAATGCACATTTCTCCGTGGGGAAGATTGGCATAGGAGGCCTTCAGTTTCAGAAATGCGTCCGTCACCTTCTGCCAGTTGCGGATCAGATAGTGATTGGGGGAAGAAAGACTCATATCCTCGCAGATCGCCGAGAAACGGCGGACCAGGTTTACTTTGTAAGGCGGCAGAACGAAAGTGAGGTGCACGCCGGAATTTTCCGTCCATTTTGCCAGCATCTCTATGAGAAGGTCGTCCGTTTCGGCGGCCATTTCCGCCACCTTGTTGTCCGGCTTCAGACAGAGGTAGCCGATCTTCGTTCCGTCCCCGCGGCAAGCGAGAAACGGGACGTTCTGCCATGCCGTCATGGCCGTATACATTTCACGGTAGTGATCGTCTGCGGTTCGCACCACGGCGGCTTCCTCCCGGGCGTGGAGTTCCGTGACGTATTTCAGAGAATCATAATCGTCCCGGAGGATTTTCTTGAAGGTGATATCGCTGTGGAAATCAGGCATGGTGAGCCGGCGGTTGCGGGGCGTGAAGGTAAAATGATACAGCGTGCCGCAGGCCTCAAAGCCGTAGTTGTTGTATCTCTGTCTGAGACCGCCCAGACGGGCACCGTCCGCACCGATTCGATCGAGCTCTTTCATGGCCTGCTGCATCATGGCGCGCATACAGCCCCGGCCCTCGTAGTCCCAGTGGGTGACCACGTTGCCCACCGTGGTAAAGAGAAGGGGAACACCGCACACGTTCATGGGAAGAGGGTACACGCCCAGTGCCGCGCGCAGTTTTCCCTCATCGAAAATACCGAAGTGCATACCCATGTGCTCGTCGTCACGGACGCACATCTTGGGCAGATCCTTTTCCGTTTCCTTCAGACCGCCTTTTTCTCTTCCGAACACAGCGTCAAAGAGGGCGATCAGCTCGTCGTAGTTTTCTTTTTTCAGTCGTACAACTTCCATGGGGCGTCTCCTTTGGGTGTATCTTCAAAGTGCAATTTTCCTTATTATACAGCACGGGAATCTATTTTGCAATAGATCCCCGGAAGATTCTGCGGGTGTATTTCAGTTTTTCAGGGCACGGATCTCATCTACTGCAGCCCGGATAGACCAGTTGTGCTTTTCCAGATAGGGAATGGATTCTTCCTCTCCGAGCCCGGTCAGATCCTTTACGATAGAAAGTACGCGGCGGCGGAGCTTTTCGTTGGTGGGTTTCAGATTGATCATCAGATTTTCCATGACGTTGCCCGCCTGGATCATGGCACAGGTGGAAAGCATATTGAGGATCAGCTTCTGTGCCGTCCCTGCCTTCATACGGGTGGAGCCGGTGATAACCTCCGGACCCGTATCTACTACGATGGAAATATCCGATTCCCGATCCAGCCGGCTGCCTTCGTTTGAGGTGATGCCGATGGTGACACAGCCAACCTCCCGGGCGTATTTCATCGCTTCCGCCACGTAAGCCGCGTTGCCTGCGGCGGAGATGCCTACGATTCTGTCCCATTTGTTCAGCTTTTTGGCGGCGATGTCGGCGATGCCGGTCTCACCGCTGTCCTCTTCGCCTTCGGCCGCACTGGTCAGACACCGGGGACCGCCGGCGATAATACCGCTGACCAGTTCCGGCGATACGCCGTAGGTGGGGGGGCATTCCGAGGCGTCCAGAACGCCCAGACGTCCGGACGTGCCGGCACCGATGTAAATCAGTCTGCCGCCGTTTTCCAGCCCCTCGTGGATGCTGTCTGCCGCACGGGTGATCTGAGGAAGTACCTCTCCCACGGCTCTGACTGCGTTCATGTTTTCATCCTGAATCAGCCGCATGATCTCTGCCGTGGAGGCAGTATCGATATGCATGGTGTTGGGGTTGCGCTGTTCTGTCTTCTGCATTATTTTTCTCCTTTTCCGTTATCGGCGGATTGTTTCCAGTTTTGCATGGCCAGACGAACGGCACCTTCCACGGGCTCACAGGGGAGCAGTGAAAGGGCAAACCGGTCCGGCTCGTGCAGATGCTTGCGAACGGCGTCCAGAAATCCTTCTTCCTTGCTCAACCCGCCGGCGAACATGACGGGAATGGGTGTCTCTGTAAATTGCCGTCCGCCCGTTTCCAAAACGTGGGCGATGCACTGCATATTCCGTTCCACGATACCGGCGGCAACTGCGTCGCCGGTGCGTGCTACCTTGTAAACCAGGGGCGCGAAGGAAGCCACCTTCCGCTTGCCGCCGCTGTAAATATCACTCAGCAGATCCTGCGGCGTGCGTCCCGTGTGTGCTTCAATGGCGGCAGTCAGTGCCGTTTCGGGACCGGATCCGTCCAGGGCACAGTAATACGCATTCAAGCCGTCGCGTCCTACGTTGTATCCGCTTCCGCCGTTATCCAGAAGGTATCCCCAGCCGGCTACGCGGATTCGCTCACCGGCTTTTTGCGCGGTGGCAAAAATGCCTGTGCCGGTGATGATGGAGATGCCGTCACGCTGTCCGATGCCGGCGGCGATAATGTTGTTGTTGTCGGAGCCGTTATCGTAGGCACAAAAGCCCAGCGTGGCAAAAAAGTCGGAAAGGGCTAAGCGAAGCTGGGGAGAGGATCCGCCGGCAATGCCCGCATACATAACGACGGAGGAAAGGGCGATGCCGTCCGTGATTTTGTAGATGCCGTCCTGCAGGATCTTTTTAGCGGCGTCAATTCCGATGTCAATGGGATTGCAGCCGTCACTGTGCAGCGTCCGCAGGATTTTTCCGGAATGGTTGGCAAGGGCAAAGGAGGTTTTCGTTCCGCCGCCGTCGATGCCGAGAAAATACATTTCAGAGGTGTCCTTGAACAGATCGTCCAGTTTCAGATCAAACACGCCGGCAATGGCGAATAGTGCGTCAATGTTGGGGATGCTGTCGGCACATTCCCATTTGCTGACTGCCTTTTCGGAGTATCCCAGTGCATCGGCAAATTCTTTTTGCGTAATACCGCGTTTTTTTCGTAGCCGTTTCAGATTGGCGGCAAATTTTTCTGCGTAATCGTTCATATGTATCCTTCTGTCGTTTTTTCTTTTATTATTATACCACACCGGGGTGGAAGTCGCAAGCGATATTTCGGAGATAGCTTTAACGTAACTCCACCAACGGTAGAGTCTTTAGGGTGGAACTGTTAATCCGGGATGATTGGGTACAACTGGATCGTGTTGCCGCCGTCCACGGTGAGCTCCGCACCGGTGGTGTTGCGGGCATGTGCCGCAAAATACCAGACGGCGTCTGCGATGTCGGCAAATTCCGCAATATCCTGAAGCGGGGTAAAGTTTGACGGAGCGTTTTTGCAGTCGTTGTAATTGCTTTCCCATCTGTCCGTCTTGATCATGCCGGGCAGTACGGCGTTTACCCGGATATTGTATTTGCCCAGATCCAGTGCCAAAGCACGCATCATGGAGAGCTGTGCCCCCTTGGAGGTGCAGTAGGCGATCCGGTCGGGAATGGCACGGTAGGCGGTGTTGGAATTGATGAATACAATGCAGCCCGTGTGCTCTTCCTTCATGCGGCGTGCCGCCGTTTCCGCGAAGAGATAATTCAGGGATACGTTGGTCTGCAGAACGTTTATGAAATCGGAAAGGGGATTTTGGAAGATCTGCTGGCGGATGCCCAGATTGGCGGCGTTCAGAACGAGACATTCGATAAACAGACCGGCCCCGTCCAACTCGTCAAAGATTGCTCTCACCGCATCTTCGTCAATCGTATTATCCTCGCGGACTGCGTTCAGGGCAAAGCCATGTACGGTGATGGCCGGATAATCATTACGGAGTTTTTCGGCGGCGGCGGAAACCCGTGCGGCGTTCCTGCCGGTGATCACCACGTTCCAGCCTTCCGATGCAAATTTTTGTGCCACGCCGTAGCCGGTATTTACGGTAGCGCCGGTAATCAGTACAGTTTTCAAGGGAGATACTCCTTCTGTCAGAAATAGAATTCAGTTTTCGGGGGACGGATGTCAGTGAGAGCACCGGTGTAGTGACGGAGATTGTGCTCCACGTACGGGTGCTTCAGACATTCTTCTTCGTTCAGATCGATGCCCAGTCCGGGTTTGTCGCCGATCTTGATCTTGCCATCCTCGTAGATGAGGTTTTCGTCGGTGATGTATTTCCGGTATTCCACGTCGCTGTACATGATTTCCAAAATACAGAAATTGGGACAGCAGGCCGCGATCTGCAGGGTGGCGGCGTTGGCAATGGGGCCGGAAGGATTGTGCGGGGCAAAGGGAATATAGTTTGCTTCCGCAATGGCCGCCAGCTTCTTCAGCTCCATGATACCGCCGGCGTGGGAAATATCCGGCTGGATGTAGTCAGCGGCACGGAGACGGAACAGCTCGTTGTAATCAAATCGGGTGTACAAACGCTCGCCGGCGGAGATCGGTACGGGAGATTTGTCCCGCACGGCTTTCAGTGCCTCCAGATTGTTGGGCGGCACGGGCTCCTCCAGCAGCATAGGCTTGAACTGCGCCACCTCCTGGGCGATCTTTATACCTGTGGGCACGTCAAAACGGCCGTGTGCTTCGATCAGCAGATCCACGTCGTCTCCCACCGCATCTCGTACCGCACCGATACATTCCATGGCCGTATTCAGATCTTTGTTTGAGATCTGCAGATAGTTTTTGCCGAAGGGGTCCCACTTCATGGCAGTCACGCCTTTTTTGACCGCTTCTTTGGCCTTTTCTCCGAATTCCTTGGGCGTTTTCGCACCGGCAAACCAGCCGTTTATGTAAATGCGGCATTCGTCGTTTACCTTGCCGCCCAAAAGCTGATAGACGGGTACGTTCAGTGACTTGCCCAGAATATCCCAGAGTGCCATTTCCACCGCAGACAGAGCACTCATAAGCACCGCCCCGCCCCGCCAGTACGCATCTCTGTAAATATCGTGATAGTGCTTTTCGATCTGCCGGGGATCTTTGCCTATCAGATAGGAGCGGATGTGGTCGATGGCACCTACCAGAGCCTTTTCCTTGTACTCCAGCGTGCCTTCGCCCACGCCGGTGATCCCCTCGTCGGTGTATACTTTTACGAATACCCAGTTGGTGCGGAAGCAGTCTACTACAAACGATTTGACATCAGTGATTTTCATGAAAGTTCTCCTTGTCAGTATTGGTATGTTTGTATTGTACCACACCTTATATACGGTATTATATAAGAATACAGGGCAGTTTTGTCAAAATACACAGATTATAGTTGACGAATTTGCGGATTTTTATTATAATAAAAAGGTAAAGGGGGAGGGGATAGGGAAAATGCAAGATTGCCATATCGTGAAATTCGGCGTGTTTGACAGTGCGGTCATGTTTCCAAAGCAGAAGGAAACCGCCGACCGCACTGCCGCTCACTATGAACTGGAATATATACTTTCCGGCGAAGGCGTTTCCCATATCGAACGGCATTCCTGTGCCCATACGCCGGATATGGTGCTTCTGAGAAAGCCGGGGCAGAAATCTCACAGTATTCTGCCGTTCAAGTGCCTGTATATTTATTTTGACCTTGATGAATCCAGCGAGTTCGTATCTCTTTTGGAAAGTGCTCCCAGCTTTTTACAGATGATCGACAGCCGGAAATACAGGCGTTCCTTTGAGGAACTGCTGGAGCATCTGAGTTTGCCCGAGGGCGATCCCGACGATGCATTTGCCATGGCAAAAATGCTGGAACTGTTCTATTATATTAAATGTGATATTCCCCGGAATAAGCAGTATCTGCAGATGAATACGAGAACCCGTGCCAAGCCCATCGTGAAAGCGATGGATTATATGAGCCAGCATCTGCAGGAGCCGATCCGTATAGAGACGCTGGCGGAGACCACCGGCTATTCTCCCAATTATTTTCAGAATCTTTTTCGCAAGCTCACTGGGGAGACGCCGCAAAAATATCTTCTCCAGCTTCGTATCGGGAGGGCAACCCAGCTTTTGGCGGATTCGGAGTTTTCTCTTTTGGAAATCGCCCAGCAGTGCGGCTTTTCGTCCCAATCCTATTTCGGTGCGGTTTTTAAGAAGGAAACGGGACTTACGCCGAAGGAATTCCGCCGCCGTGCCTTCGCCCGGTATTTCAGTGCAAAATAAAAAGTCCCAATTCGATTTTGTGTTCCTGATCTATATAAACGTGTTCGATAAATAAGAATTTAACTAACTGTCAGAGGATGTTAATTGGGAATATTTAATAGAACATATTAAGCAAAATATAAATTTAGAGGTTTTTATGGTAATAAGGTTAGCAACGAAAAATGATATTGAGATAATCGTAAAACTCCGCCTGAAGATGCTTCAGGATTA
>JAZPZY010000056.1:0-15602 GCA_045544955.1 Eubacteriales bacterium | reverse complement strand
TGCACAGTTTCCGCCGCAGCGGTAGGCTCCCCTGTGTAAGGGGAGCTGTCAGCGAAGCTGACTGAGGGGTTGTACTCGTGCGAAATCAGAAAAACAATCCCTCCGTCACGGCAAGCCGTGCCACCTCCCTTTGCACAAGGGAGGCTGAAAATAG
The DNA here is from genome assembly GCA_045544955.1 of Eubacteriales bacterium. Lineage (GTDB taxonomy): Bacteria > Bacillota > Clostridia > Oscillospirales > CAG-272 > SIG701. The sequence continues at coordinate 15,448 of JAZPZY010000056.1, read as the reverse complement.
TAGCCACATCTGTGGCAGTGGGGCAACTCCCGCAAGTGGCGGATAATTCGACGAGCCTATAGGCTCAGCGTGTGAAATGCCCCAAGGGGGCTTGTGCAAGCCACCAGCACGGCTGGTGGTCATGACTTATTTACCGCATGCCGTAGTGTTCCAGGATATAATCCATATCCTTGTCGCCGCGGCCGGAGAGGTTGATGATGATGGAGCCGTTCTTCATAGTCTTTGCCAGACGGATGGCGTGGGCAACGGCGTGGCTGCTCTCGATGGCGGGAATGATACCCTCCAGCCGGGACAGCTTGAAGAAGGCGTCTACGGCTTCCTCGTCGTCCACCACGTCGTACTTTACGCGGCCCAGATCGCGGAGGAAGGCGTGCTCGGGACCGGAGGAGGGATAGTCCAGACCGCTTGCCACGGAATATACCGGGGCAGGCTCGCCGTTTTCATCCTTCAGCATGATGCTGTTGAAGCCGTGCATGATGCCTTCCGTGCCGTACTGCAGGCTGGCGGCGTGATCGCCCAGCTTTTTGCCGCGGCCCAGAGGCTCTACACCGTAGATTTCAACGGGATCGTTAAGGAAGCCGGAGAAGAAGCCGGCCGCATTGGAGCCGCCGCCTACGCAGGCGGTGATCACGTCCGGCAGATGGCCGGTCATCTCCAGAAACTGCTCTCTTGCCTCAATACCAACTACCTGCTGGAAGTCACGAACCATCATGGGGAAGGGGTGCGGACCGAGCACGGAGCCGATGCAGTAGATGCAGTCCTTGTATTCCTTGGCATACGCTTCAAACGCGGCGTCTACCGCCTCTTTCAGCGTGGCCAGACCGTGGGTGACCTCCACTACGTTGGCACCCAGGATCTTCATGCGTGCCACGTTGGGTGCCTGCTTTTTGATGTCCACGGAGCCCATGTAGATATCGCATTCCAGACCGAAGTAGGCGGCGGCGGTGGCCAGGGCCACGCCGTGCTGACCGGCACCGGTCTCGGCGATAACCTTCTTTTTGCCCATGTATTTCGCCAGCAGTGCCTCACCCATGCAGTGATTCAGCTTATGGGCGCCGGAATGGTTCAGATCCTCACGCTTGGCGTACAGCTGTACGTTGCCGAGAGAATTGCTGAGCCGTTCCAGATGGGAGATGGGCGTGGGACGACCCTGAAACTCCTTGCGGACACGGCGAAGCTCAGCGATGAACTTGCGGGACTGGCAGATGGAGAAATACGCCTCGGTGATCTCTGCCATGGCGGCCTTCAGCTCATCGGAGATAAACACGCCGCCGTACTTGCCGAAGTAGCCTTCGGCGTTGGGATAATTTTTGAAATAGGTGTCAAAGTCTACGTTGTTGAAAATCATATGCCTTACTCCTTTGGAGAATAGATTTGAAAATAAAAACCCGGCAAATCACGTCTGTGATCTGCCGGGACAGAAAACAAATTCTGCGGTGCCACCCGGATTGGATGAAAAACATCCCTCTCAACGCGTACTGTCATACGCTGACCTTTTCTAACGGAGCGTCCTCTCCGGCTTGCATTTCCGCTCGCCCTATGCAGGCCCATTCCCCGGATCCTTCTGTACCGTGCTCCCAGCACTGCACGGCTCTCTGGAACAGAATCCGATCAAGGTACTTCATCCTGCTCATCGGTTTTATAGGGATATTATAGCACGCCCACTACCGCTTGTCAATAGAAAAAATGAGTATGGAGCCCCGTTTTTATGAGGGAATTTTTGTTTTTTCGCATTTTTCCCTTGTGAATTTGGAATTGTATGTTATAATGATACTGTGAAAAACCGTGACGGCTGAACAGTCACTATGGAGGAAGACCTTTTATGAAGATCAAAACCGCCCGGGCAAACTACGAAGACGTGGCAGCGATACAGCCGCCGCCGCACAAAAAACCGCTGCGCACCCATATGGCGTTCCGCCTGCTTCTGAAAGTGGTGTCGGAGGCGGCTATGCTGCCGGTGAAGCACTCGTTCAAAAAGATCGGTATGGACAAGCTGGGCCGTGACGAGCCCTGCCTGTATCTGATGAATCATTCTGCCTTTATTGATCTTGAGATCGCCGCATCCATGATCTTTCCCCGGCCGTTCAATATCGTCTGCACCTCGGACGGATTCGTGGGTAAAAACTGGCTCATGCGGCAGATCGGGTGTATTCCTACCCAAAAATTCGTGCCGGATCTTACCCTGATCCGGGATATGCTGTATACAGTGCGTACCAACCGTTCCTCCATTTTGATGTTCCCGGAGGCAAGCTATTCTTTCGACGGCACGGCTACGCCCCTGCCGGAATCTCTTGGGCACTGCCTCAAAAAGCTGGGCGTGCCGCTGGTAATGATCCGTACCCGGGGTGCGTTTTCCCAGAATCCCCTCTACAATAACCTGCAGCTTCGGAAGGTGCCGGTAACAGCAGAGATGGAGTATCGGCTTTCTCCAGAGGAGATTGCCGCCATGTCGGCGGAAGAGCTGAACGAGCTTTTGGCAGAGGAGTTTTCCTTTGACCATTTCCGCTGGCAGCAGGAAAACGGCGTGAAGATCACGGAGAAATTCCGCGCGGACGGGCTGAACCGGGTGCTGTATAAGTGCGCCCACTGCCTGACCGAGGGACGGATGCATGGGGCCGGTACGGAGATCACCTGCGAGCACTGCGGTAAAACGTACGAGCTCACCGAGGACGGCTTCCTTCGGGCGACGGAAGGGGAAACGAGATTCAATCATGTGCCGGACTGGTACCGCTGGGAGAGGGAATGCGTGCGGAACGAGATTTTGACCGGTGCGTACGGGCTTACGGTTGACGTAGATATTGCCATGCTGGTGGATACGAAGAAGATCTATTTCGTGGGAGAGGGAACGCTTACCCATACCGCGGAGGGTTTCCATCTCACCGGCTGTGACGGCAAACTGGATTACAGTCAGAATCCCCAGGCGTCCTACAGCCTGTACGCGGATTATTTCTGGTACGAGCTGGGCGACGTGATCTGCATCGGCAATGCGAAAGCACTGTATTACTGCTTCCCCAAAGGCTCCGGTGATGTGGTGGCGAAAACACGCTTGGCGGCGGAGGAACTGTACAAGATCGTACGAAAGAGAAGAGAGAAATAACGAACTAGGAAAACTTTTATAAAAAAATAAAATCACGCCTGTGCTTCTGTGTGTGCACAGACGTGATTTTTGTTTTCGGAGAAAAAAGCTATTTGCAAAGGATTACTTCGCAGACTTTACCTGCTTTCTGTGCGTATTTTATGACCGATAATGTTCCTTTTGAACGTCCGTCCCAGAAAGCAATGATTTTATCTGCATAATCGACGATTTTTTTATTTCTTACAATCGGTGCCGCGCGACCGTAACGCTCGTATTGAGGCAGAAAAACGGTGCATTTCAGCCCTTTTCTTTTTGCATATTCTTCCGCGCAGGTATCTACGCCGGTCGCTCCGCCCGAAACAATTTCGTCAGCATACGAAACGTATTTGTCTATTTCTGTCGTGATGATGCTTCTTGAACCGATAACTGCTATCCTCATAAAGACCTCCATCGCTTTATTTGGTATACTTGAAATAAGTATACTCACAACATTATACCACAAAATAATCTTAAAATATACTTATATTAAGATTATGGAGAGAATTATGAGGAACAAAAAGAATAAGCATCTTGGCATAGAAATAGATCCGGAATTGCATTATAAACTTCATTATATATCCAAATATTACGGTCGCTCCGCCAACGGTCAAATCCTCTATCTGCTGCGTCAGGAAATTAAAGCGTTCGAGGAAAAAGAAGGAGCAATTGAATTGCCCGATACAGAGAGTGCCACCTGAATAAACAAATCACGTCTGTGCTTCTATCCTTGCACAGACGTGATTCTCTTTTTTTGAAGGTTTTTGAAGGGGTTCGGGGGAACTTTTTGCAAAAAGTTTCCCCGGTTTCGTTCCTCCCTCTCATACACTCCGGAATCCGCGGCCGATGATCTCATTGCTGCTGGTGATGATAATGAATGCGTGTGGATCGATTTCCTTGATCTTGTTTCTGAGGCGGATGGCTTCGATCCGCTTGCATACGGTGTGGATCATGTATTTTTCCTCACCGGTGTATTCGCCGACAGCCTGGTTCACCGTTACACCGTGATGCAGGTTTTTGATGATATAGTCCGAGATCTCCTCCCGTTTTTTGGTGATTACAAGGAAGTATTTGCATACCTGCAAACTCTCGATCACGCCGTCTACGATGAACGCCTTGGCAAAGAGGCCCAGAAGCGAGAACAGACCGGTTTCCATGCCGAATACGAAAAAAGCACTTGCCGCTACGATGAAGTCCACGATAAGGAGCGCCTTGCCTACGTCCAGCCGGGTGTATTTCCGTAGGATCAGTGCCACGATGTCCGTGCCGCCGCCGGAAGCACCGCTGTTGAAGATCATGGCCGATCCGATGGAGGTAAGAAGCATGGCGTATACCAGTTCCAGAAACGGCTGATCGGACAGGGGCGAGGACAGGGGAAGAAGCTTCTCAAAAAGATAGGTAAGGGCAGAGAAGAGCATACTGCAGTATACGGTGTTCAGCCCGGTTTCCCTGCCCAGAATGGCGAATCCCAGAACCAGAAGAAGGATATTCAGCCCCCAGATCCACACAGCGGCGGATATGGGCGTGCCGGCGGCCAGAAGCGTACCGATACCGGTAACGCCGCCCGTGGAAAATCCGTTGGGAATCTTGAAAAAATATACGCCCAGCGCCAGAAGTACGGCGCCAAGGGTCATCATAAGAAAGTTAGACCATTTTTTCATGTAATGTTCTCCGTTTGTTACAGTTTGATCCGGATGTCGCCGTTTTCGTCGTAGAATACCCGGTCTCCTTCCGTGGAGAGGGCTTCGTGCGCTTTCAGATAGGTTTCTTTATCGGGGAACCGGGGCGTGAATCCCGCAAGGATCTGTTTTGCCCGGGCGCCGCCGTTTTCGAGAAGGATCCGCAGCATGGCGAGCTGCCATTTTGCCGACATGAGACAGGCGAGATCCGGATTTTCGATCCGGTAATCGTTGCCGTGGCCCTTGCCGGCCGCGCCGGGAACGTAAGGGTGAATGGTGGGCATAAGACAGGATACGTCGCCCATGTCCGTGCTGCCCGTGTCGATCTTGTCAAAGAAATGATATTCCGCCTGAGGCAGAAGCTGATGAATGGCTTCCCCTGCCACCGCCGCCAGTTCCTTGTTGTCGATCATGGGGGCAGAGCCGGCGGTGTCCGTGATCGTAAGCTCCGTGCCCAGGGAAACCGCCGCGCCGCACAGCGCCCGGTTTACCCGGAGATTGGCGTCCGCCATGGCTTCAAAGGTCAGCCCGCGCACGTAGCTTTCCACCGTCACCGTGTCGGGAATGGTGTTGATGGCCGCACCGCCTTCGGTGATGATGGGGTGTACCCGGATGTGATCGTCGTCACGGAACGTCTCCCGGATGGCGTTGATGGCGGCAAGTCCCTGGGTGGCGGCGTACAGGGCGTTCCGCCCCTTGTGCGGGTTGGCGCCGGCGTGGGCGGCCACACCCTTGAAGGTGGCTTGTTTTGCGATCACGCCAACCGCCTGCCCGTCGGAGGAGTAATAACTCACCGGCAGGGTATGTACCAGAATGGCCATATCCACCCCGTCAAAATAGCCCCGGGATAAGAACTCTCGCTTACCGCTGTAATAGGAGATGATGCCGTCCTCCTTCAGCTGCCGGCGAAAGGCAAGCTCGCCTGTTTCCTCTGCCGGAACGGCACAGAGGCGGATCCGGCCGCACAGACCGTCCAGCATCCCCTCCTCCGTCAAAGCGGCGGCAATGCCATAGAGGGCGGCAGACTGGGCATTGTGCCCGCAGGCGTGTGCCGCACCCGTTTCCGGGTCGGCGTGAAAGTGATTGGAGCAGAGCAGGGCATCCAGCTCCCCCAGTACCAGAATCTCCGGTCCCGGACGGCCGGTATCGATCACCGTGTAAAATCCGGGGATGTTGCCCGCACAGGTGAGCGTATAGCCCAACGCTTCATATTTCTTTTTGAGGTATTCGTTCGCTTTCCATTCACGGAATCCGGTCTCCGGATTGTCCCACATGAATTTTTCGATTGCCAGTATGTCCTCGCGGTATTTGTCTACCGCGTCCGCGATTCGTTTCGTTGTTTCGTTCATAGGATATTCCTCTTTTTATGTATGATCGGGGATTACGGTGCCGGGTAGCGAGGATACTGCCGGAATTCTTCCGGTGTTCCCGCAAATACGTTCATATCGATGAAAGGTTCTTCCCCTGCATAACCGTCCAGCCGTTCCCGGTTGGTGTACTGCCAGAACGTCCACTGCCGACCGTCACTGAGCGTGGGCTTCGTGATTACGTTGCGGATCCAGATATCGTATTCTCTGTATCCGTTTGCCAGATACAACTCGTAGGTGTCCTCGGTGGCGTACAGGATCGGTTTCAGTCCGTAGTGGGCTTCCAGCGCGGTGAGCATGACGGAAAGTTCTGTGTGTACGGTGTCCCCGGCGGGCGGATTTTCCGCGTACCTGCCGTACAGTTCTACATCAATCACCGGCGGAAGCATGCCAGGGGAGGGAATGACCGTTTTTATAAAATGTTCTGCCTGCGTGTCGCCGCCGCTGTCAAAACTGAAATAGTGATACGCGCCCGCATCCACGCCGCACCGCTGTGCTTCGGCAAAGTTGTAGGAAAACCGATCGTCCGTGAACGAGGAGCCTTCCGTGGCTTTGATGAAAACGAAATCGATTCCCTCGTTTGACAGAATCGCCCAGTCAATCTCACCTTGGTAATGGGAAACATCCGCGCCTCTAACGGGATAGGCTCTTTTTGAAGGATGATTTAGAAGAATCACGCCGTTATATACGAGATAATAGGCGAGCTGTGCCGCCAAAAGGAGAAAAAGGGGGAGGAGTAGAAAAGGAAGAACTTTGCTGCGGAAAAATTTCATTTTTTATCAACTCCTTTTGTTTAGTATAGCACACTCTTTTCCGATTTGCAAGGAGAAGATAGAGCGTTTTCCGGATAGTGGGAGAATTATGGGAGAATTGCGCAGATCGGTTGACATTTCCCCGGAATCTGCTATACTTATAGATGAAAAAGTATAATTCTTTCGGGAGAAAACATATGCTGACTGTGAAAAAAATCCGTGCCGATCACGTGATCGATTTTGCGGCGGAGGAACTGAAAAAATACCTCCGCATGATGATGCCGGAATGCGGCGAGATCGATATCGTCTACGATCCGGAGGCGAAGGACGGCTTCCGTCTCGGCCTCCTTTCCGATTTCGGCTTGCCCTCCGAGGCGAAGGACCCGGTGCTGGATGACGTGATCCACGTGGATACCACTGCCGAGGGCGGTATTTTGGCTGGCTCCAATCCCCGCAGCGTGCTGTATGCCGTGTACCGTCTTCTCAAGGAAAACGGATGCCGTTTTCTCTATCCCGGCATCGACGGCGAATATATCCCCAGTGTGGACAGCCTGCATCCCGTAAACTATCACCGTGCTTTGGAGGTGCGTTTCCGCGGATTCTGTGACGAGGGAAGCGAAAGCCAGACGTGTATGCTGGAGTGTGCGGATTTTTATGCCAAGCTGGATATGAACGTTCTTGCCTTGGAGTGGTTTATCCCCAACGGCTACTACAACCGCTATTACACCCATCAGTTCAACGATAAAAACCGCATTCCCGAGGGTGTGGACGACCGGCAGATTCTCCAGTGGAGACGGCAGGTGGAAGTGGAGTGCAACAAACGCGGCCTTATCACCCCGTCCATCGGCCACGGCTGGTCCTGCCGCGCCTTCGACTTCCCCGCTACCAATACGGTGGATAATGTGTTTGATCTGTCAGCGTATACCGAGGAGCAGAAATCCATGCTGGCACTGCGGAACGGCAAGCGTGAATTTTTCCGAGAAAAGCCGATCTATACCAATCTCTGTATGTCCCAGGACTGGGTGCGGAAGGGGTTCGTTGACTGCGTGGTGGATTATGCCGAGAACCACACAAACGTTGGCTATCTGCGTATTAACCTCTCCGACGGCAACTGCAACCACTGCGAGTGCGAGGAGTGTCAGAAGATGCGTCCTGCGGACTGGTACGTGATGATCCTCAACGAGATCGACGAGGAATTGACCCGCCGCGGCCTCGATACCCGGCTTACCTTCGGTGCGTATCTTGACACGTTCTTCGCGCCCCGGGTGATGAAGATCAAAAATCCGCAGCGCTTCTTTATGACGTATTCCCCGGTCTCCCGGGATTACCAGTCCAGTATTACGGCGGATACCGTAACGCCGCCGGCCAAGGAGTACATCCGCAATGCCTGGGAGCGTCCTACCACCACCGAGGAGTGTTATGCGTTCCTCAAGGAGTGGCAGGCGGTGTATCCCGGCAACATCACTGCCTTTGAGTATCACTTCTGGCGGCACCAGTTCCTGGATCCCGGCCATATGGCACTTGCCCGCCGTCTTTTTGAGGACGTGCGTTCCCTGAAGGTCATGGGACTTCGCGGATATATGGAGGACGGCTCCCAGCGGAGCTTCTTCCCGAACGGATTTGCGGTATATATGTACGGCTGTGCTTTGGCCGATCCGGATGTGGATTTTGAAACGCTGAAGGAGGATTACTTCTCCCATATCTACGGGGGGGATTGGAAACAGGCTCTCCGTATTCTGGAGTCCATCAGCGCCGCCTTCGACTTCGGCTATATGGAGGGCGTGAAATCCGAAAACAAGGATATTTCCGACTACTATAATCCGGCGCACGCAGAGAAACTTTCGCAGGTAAAGGAGCTGTGCGCCCAGGAAAGAAGCCTGGCTGAGCGGCATCTCAAAATGCCCACCCGTCCCCAGACTATATCCTGGCGGCTGCTTCTGCGCCACGCGGAATACTGCGAGCTGTGGGCAGATATCATGATAGAAAAAGCGCTGGGTCACAACTACAAAGCCTTGGAACTGTCAAAGGAATTCTGTGACATATTCGGCCGGCATGAAATGGAGATCGAACGCTATTACGATCACGGTCTTGCCTGCCGTATACTGGAGCACGTTACCCGCAAGCCCGAAGGAAACATTATTATCGACTAAATTCTATCCGAAAGAAACGGAGAAACCATATGCTGACTATCAAAAAAATCCGTGCCGATCACGTGATCGATTTTGCGGCGGAGGAGCTGAAGAAATATCTCCGCATGATGATGCCGGAATGCGGCGAGATCGATATTTTCTACGATCCGCAGGCAAAGGACGGATTCCGTCTCGGCCTCCTTTCCGATTTCGGCTTGCCGAGCGAGGCGGAGGACCCGGTGCTGGACGACGTGATCCACGTGGATACCACTGCCGAGGGCGGTATCCTTGCCGGCTCCAATCCCCGGAGCGTGCTGTTTGCCGTCTACCGTTTCCTCCGGGAGAACGGATGCCGCTGGCTCTATCCCGGTATCGACGGCGATTACGTTCCCATGAAGGATATCGAGGGCGTGCGGTATCATAAAATGGCAGACCACCGCTTCCGCGGCTTCTGCAACGAGGGTGCGGAGACGCAGACCTGTATGCTGGAATGTGCGGATTACTACGCCAAACTGGAAATGAACGTGTATATGCTGGAGTGGTTCATTCCTAACGGCTACTATAACCGCTACTACGCCCATCTGTTCAACGAGAAGAACCGCATCCCCGAGCCGGTGTCCGACAGGCAGATCCTCCAGTGGAAGCGGCAGTGCGAGGCGGAGATCTCCAAACGGGGACTCATGCTTCACGATATCGGCCACGGCTGGACCTGCCGCCCCTTCGGCTTTCCCGCATCCAACAGCCTTAACAACCAGTACGACGTTTCCATGTACACCGAGGAGCAGAAGTCTATCCTTGCTATGCTGAACGGCAAGCGGGATTTCTTCCAGAAAACGCCCATTTATACCAATCTGTGTATGTCCCGGGCGGACGTGCGTGCCGCCATGGCAAAAGAGGTGGCAGACTACGCCGAGACCCACGCCAATATTGATTATCTGCACGTGTGGCTGTCCGACGGTGCCTACAACCACTGCGAATGCGAGCAGTGTCAGAAGATGATCCCCTCGGACTGGTACATGATGATTATGAACGAGATCGACGAGGAACTCACTGGGCGGGGACTTGATACCCGTATCGTGTTTATCGCGTATCTGGATACCATTTTTGCACCCCAGAAGATCTCTCTCAAAAATCCCGGCCGGTTTGCACTTTTGTACGCACCCATCAGCCGCTCCTATACCCAGAGTATCGATGAAAATACGCCCACCGTGCCCACCCAGGAGTACGTACGCAATAAATGGAAGCGTCCTACCGACAGCGGTGCGACTCTCGCCTATCTTCGCGGCTGGCAGGAGAAATTTCCCGGCATGGCCTTTGCCTACGAGTATCATTTCTGGCGGCATCAGTTTTTGGACGTGGGCGGCATGGCCCTTGCCCGCCGTCTGTACGAGGACGTGCTCTCCCTCAAATTCATGGGCATCCACGGCTATGTGGAGGACGGCTCCCAGAGAAGCGCTTACCCCAACGCTTTCCCCGTATATATCTACGCGGAAACGCTGATGAACCGGGAGTGCGATTTTGAAGCGGTGAAGAAGGATTACTTCTCCCACATCTACGGCAGTGACTGGGAGAAAGCGGTGACGATCCTGCAGAATCTCAGCGACGTATTCGATTTTGCTTATATGGAGGGCGAGTGTTCCAAGGACGAGCGTATCTCCACCTACTACGATCCGGAGAGGGCACAGCGTCTTTCCGTGGTTCCCGAACTGTGTGCACGTCTCCGTCAGCTGGTGCAGAGCCATCTGAATATGCCAACCCGTCCCCAGACCGTATCCTGGCGTATGCTCATGCGTCATGCGGAATACTGCGAAATGTGGGCGGAGATCGTGACGGAAAAGGCACTGGGACATGATTTCAAAGCGGTGGAACTGGCTAACGCTTTCAAGGAAAATTTCGGTAAATACGAGCTGGAAATGGAACGCTACTACGATCATATGCTGGCGTGCCGTGCTTTGGAGCACGTTACCCGCAGTCCCCGCGGTATTATTATTGATTAAAGATTGATCATAATTGATTAAAAGGAAGAACGGCCTATGCCTGCACCGATACAGAATCTGCATACCCATACCCGCTACTGCGACGGCGGTGCCACCCCGGAGGAGATGGTGAAAAAGGCTATCGAGCTGGGTTACGGCGTGCTTGGCTTTTCCAGCCACTCTTACCAGTATTTCTCACCGAAATACACCATGCTTGAGGAGCCGGCACTGCAGTATAAGGCGGAAATTGCCGCACTGAAAGAAAAGTACAAAGGGCAGATCCGCCTCTATTGCGGCCTGGAGTGCGATATGTATTCCACCTGCGTGACGGAGGGATACGATTATCTCATCGGCTCGTCCCACTTTATGCGTGTGGGAGAGGATATTTTCGAGTTTGACAAGAACGAGGTCGTTTTTGCAGAGCTTCTGGAAAAATATTTCCACGGGGATATGACGGCGTTTCTCAAAAAATACTACGAGGATTTCGCCGACCTCAAAAAGCACGGTAATTACGATATCGTAGGGCATTTCGATCTGGTGACACGCCACTGCGATACGAATCCGTTCTTTGATGAGAATGCGAAGGAATACCGGGACATGGCACTGGCCTGTGCCCACGCGCTGGCGAAGGATTTCGATATCTTTGAGGTGAATTCCGGCACGCTCAGTTATAACGAGCGAAAACAGCCCTATCCTGCGCCGTATATCATAAAGGAACTGAAGAACCTGGGCGTCAGTATCGTTTTGTCCTCGGACGCACATAACGTGTGGGCCATGGAAAACTGGCGGTATCAGGAAACGGTGGAGCTGGTAAAGGCCTGCGGCTACGACGAGGTTATGATCCTCACGGACGAGGGATTTACGGGGATGAAACTGTAATAGAAAAAGACTGCCGTGTGAAAGCACGGCAGTCTTTTCGTCATCCCTTGTACCAGGGCAGGTAGTCCTTGTTTTGACGAAGCATTTCGTTCACCATCTGCTGGATCTCTTCCAGGGAAAGTACGGCGGAGGTAAGGGGATCGAAAGCGCACGCCCAGAATACCTTGCGGGCGTCGCCCTCCAGGGCAGCCTGCACGGCCAGCTCCTCACACCGTGCGGTGGTGTTGATGAGAACGGCCAGCTGCTCGGGCAAAGCACCTACGGCAATGGGCTCCAGGGAGTTTTTGCTGGCAAGAACCGGTACCTCTACGCAGCAGCCGTAGGGAAGATTGTCAATGAGATGGAAGTTCCGTACGTTGCCGTTGAATTTGAAGGGGACACAGTCGCCGAACATGGCGTTGAAGATGTACGCCGCGTACTCGTTGCCCCGGGTCAGCTCCACCTCCTCGTCCGGCGTGTCCAGGAATTTTTTGATGCCGTCCCGCCAGGTGTATTTCTGATCTATGTATTCGTTCAGAATATAAGCGTGCTCACCGGGATTCCAGTTGGTGCCGTGGATGCAGTATTTGTCAATAAGATCTGCCCGCTTGCGGTACCAGGCAACGTACTCGCTGTTGTGTCCGCTGCTTTCCGTTACGTAGTAATCCAGATGGAGGAACATATCGTTCCGTACCGGCTCGGCGTTCAGGATCTCCGGTTTCTTCATGGCTTCTTTCAGAATGGGATACAGATCCGTGCCGTTCCAGTCCAGATGGAGATAGAACGCCTGGTGATTCACACCGGCACAGGTGTAGGTGATCTCCTCCGGATTGGCTCCCGCCCATTCTGCCAGCATGGCGGCAGTCAGCTGTACGCTGTGGCAAAGGCCGGTGATCTTCAGATGGGGGAATTTCTCCTGCATGGCACGGCAGAGCATGGCCATGGGATTGGTGTAATTGAGGAATACGGCGTTCGGACAGTATTTTTCAATATCTGCACAGATGTCCAGCATCACGGGAATGGTGCGAAGGGCACGGAAAATGCCGGCGGGACCCCGGGTGTCGCCTACGTTGATGTCAACGCCGTATTTTTTCGGAATGAGAATATCGTGCTTCCATACCTCCACGTCGCCGGAAAGAATGGTGCAGAGCACGCCGTCGGCACCTCTCAGTGCTTCCGCACGGTCGGTGGTGGCGGTGATCTTAGCGGGGTATTTGCCGGCACGGACGATCTTTTCACACGCTTCCTTAATGAAGGCAAGCCGCTCCGGATCAATGTCCATCAGGGCAATCTCCGCATCGGCGAAAGCCGGGAACGTGAGCAGATCCTTCACCAGTTTGCGGGTAAAGCCGAAGCTGCCGCCGCCGATAAATGCAAATTTCTTCATATAGACATCTCCTTTTTGTTCGGTTACGTTTATTTTAGTATAAAAAATTCCGTTTGTCTATTGCTTTTTGTCCCTTGTTTATGGCATAATGTCTACAAAGCAAAAAAGAAACGGAGGACGGATACCGTGCGTAACGAGTGTATGGAGATGGCCGTACTGCCGAAAGGGAAGTACCAGGGGCTTCTTCCCATCAGCCACGGAGAGGAAAAATGTGTACCGAATCATTTCTGGGGGGCGGGCGTCAGAGAAAACTATCTGATCCATTATGTTCTGTCAGGTAAGGGCGTGTTTTACTGCGGAACGGAGAAGCACGTGGTGACGGGCGGACAGGCGTTCGTGATCTTTCCCGGCACGGTGGTTAAGTACGTGGCGGACGGAACGGATCCGTGGCACTATACGTGGGTTTCCTTTCGAGGAGATGAGGTGAAGGAGATCTTCCGCACGGCGGGGATCACGCTTGCCCATCCTGTTGCCGTGCCGAAAAAGCCGGATACGGTACTTTCCCTTCTCCGGGATATGCCGGCGGAGCGGAGTGCGGACGTGGAAAGCAATCTGCGGTTTGCGGCGAGGCTGTATGAATTTCTTTCGCTTCTGATCCCCAGCGGGCAGGAAGTAAACGGAGGAGAAAACGCTTATTTTACTACGGCCTCCCGGTATATCAAGGCACATTATGCGGAACAGATCACCGTGGATCAGGTTGCAGCCCACGTGGGGATCAGCCGGAAATATCTTTTTGCCATATTCAAGAGACAGCTGGGGCTGTCGCCGAAGGAATACGTGACCGGCTATCGGATCGAACGGGCGAAGGAGTTTCTCCGTGATCGGGCGCTCTCTGTGGGGAATATAGCGTATTCCGTGGGGTACACTGATCCGCTGAATTTTTCAAAAATATTCAAGCAGAAAACAGGGCTGTCCCCCAGCGAATACAGGGAGACGGTGAAGTGAAAGGGAAAATAAAAAATCCGATGCAAAGCATCGGATTTTTTGGCTGTCATGAACCATTATGATGCCTATCTGAAAATCCTTGCAATGGAATACCCAATATAGAAAAACTCTTCTCTTGCTAAAAAGGGGATCTTTGTTTTGAGGCTTCTATACATTGTTGTTGAAGTGGGGGAGGAACAAGCATCGATACCATAATCACCCGCCATTAACATTGCTCGTTTCATATGCAGTGGATCGCTGACGATAATTGCCGTGTTAAAAGAATTCTCCTCCATTATTGCTTTGGCATTTTCGAGATTTTCTTCGGTAATTGCGGATGTTTCTTCAATAAAAATCGCTTGCTCCGGAACGGCTTTGGAAATTGCGTATTGCTTTGCAATCAATGCATCGGAAACATTGTTGCCTTCGCCAATACCTCCGGTCATTATCAAAAAATTAACGTAACCATTCTCGTAGAGCCAAATTCCGTGATTGATCCTTTCGCGATATACCGGTGAAACCTCACTGTTTGATGTTCCGGCACCTAAAATAATAGCAACATCAGAATATGCTTTTTCGTCTTTTTTACCGTAGTTTACAATGCTGATTGCGGTGAATATCAAGTAAAATAGTATTAACAAAATCAGAAATAGAGAAATTAAACGAAAAAACTTTTTCTTACTTATCGTATGCAAAAAATCACCGCCTTTGATTTATTATAGCATAAAACCATGAATCCAACAAGGTGTATCGTGGTTTAGGTCGTTTGAATCCGCACTGACGGGGATTTGTGTGATATTCCGCCGTTGGCGGATGATACTTCTTCACTGTTCACTTTTACTTATTACTTTCTCAAAATTCTCGTATTTAAGAGAAAAGTGAAGAGGGAAGAGGTAAAAGTGAAAAAGTAAAAAATCCCCGTACTTCCGTACGAGGATTTTTGGTATAGCGGGATGCAGGCATCCCGCCTTCACGTTTGTTAGTATGTGCAAACACAGCCAAAGTCCACGCCCTAAAAACAGTCCGCCGGACTGTTTTTGCCTGCCTACGGCATAGGCACGGGCTTCCGAATCCACCTTCCCCACCGAAATAAAAAATCCGATGCAAAGCATCGGATTTTTTGGTATAGCGGGATGCAGGCATCCCGCCTTCACGCTCGTTTGCGAGTGCAAGTCGATGATGTGGCTGAAGTCCACGCCCTAAAAACAGTCCGCCGGACTGTTTTTGCCTGCCTACGGCATAGGCACGGGCTTCCGAATCCACC
>JAZPZY010000055.1:0-14958 GCA_045544955.1 Eubacteriales bacterium | reverse complement strand
GCTTCGCTGACAGCTCCCTTTACACAAGGGAGCCTTTGACACAAGATCATTCTACGCTGAATTTTTATTTGCTTTCTGCTCACCGGCTATAGCCTCTTTTGAACCCCGCCACTATGGCGGGGTTTTCATAATACAAAAAAGCACCCGGACCGCAGTCCGGGTGCTTTTCGTTTGTTTACATACGGGGATCGCCGGGCGTTTTCTCTTCGCCGTCAGAGGGATGCTGCTCCTGCTGGGCACGGCGGCGTTCCTCTTCCCGCTGTCTTTCCTGCTCTGCCAGATGGCGGGCACGGAGCTCGTTCTCCTCCGCACTGCGGCGGCGTTTCTCCGCCACCATTTCTTCCAGCTCCTCATAGGAAACCGGCTCCGACTCCGTTGCCTCCATAGCACGGTTGAACTGGTCTTCTTCCATGATCTCGTTCTTCACAAGGAAGCCGGCAATGAAGTGGAGTTTTTCCATCTGCTCCTTCAGGATCCGTTCAGCAGCCGCATACGCCTCGTTTACGATCCGTTTTATCTCCGTATCGATATCCGATGCAGTCTCCTCGGAGTAGTTGCGTGTGTTGTTGAAATCACGTCCCAGGAATACCTCGTCACTGCCCGTTTCATGACCGTACTGGATCGGACCGAGAAGCTCGGACATACCGTACTTTGTCACCATGCCGCGGGCAATGGAGGTGGCACGCTGAATATCGTTGGACGCACCGGTGGAGATATCGTCCATGATGAGTGCCTCCGCTACGCGGCCGGCAAGGAGCGTGGTGATCTCGTTTTTCATATCGTTCTTAGACATATAAGAACGGTCTTCCTTGGGCAGGGACAGCGTATATCCGCCGGCACGGCCGCTGGGGATGATGGAGATCTGATGCACCGGCTCGTTTTCCTGCAGCATCTTGGTAACGATGGCGTGACCGGCCTCGTGATAGGCAGTGAGCTTCTTTTCCTTCTCGGAGATGACCTTCGACTTCTTCTGGGGACCGACGATCACCTTGATCATGGCCTCCTCCAGATCGTTCATGCCGATAAGGGATTTGCCCTTACGTGCGGCAAGAAGTGCCGCCTCATTGAGAAGATTGGACAGATCCGCACCGGTAAAGCCCACCGTAGTCTTGGCAACCACGTTCAGATCCACGTCCTGCTCAAAGGGCTTATTCTTCGCATGGACGCGGAGGATCTCCTCCCGTCCCTTGATATCGGGATAGCTGACGGTGATCTGTCTGTCAAAGCGTCCGGGACGGAGCAGTGCCGGATCCAAAATATCCGGGCGGTTGGTGGCGGCGATCACGATGGCGCCGTCGTTCGTACCGAAGCCGTCCATCTCCACCAGCAGCTGGTTCAGCGTCTGCTCACGCTCGTCGTGGCCGCCGCCGAGACCTGCACCTCTGTGCCGGCCTACCGCATCGATCTCATCGATAAAGATGATAGCGGCCGGGGATTTCTTTGCGGTTTCAAACAGATCCCGCACACGGGACGCACCTACGCCCACGTACATCTCTACGAAATCCGAACCGGAGATGGAATAAAACGGCACGCCTGCCTCACCGGCCACTGCCTTGGCAAGCAGAGTTTTACCGGTACCGGGCGGGCCCACCAGCAGAACGCCGTGGGGGATCCGGGCACCCAGCTTGGTAAAGTAGGCAGGATTGCGGAGAAATTCCACGATCTCCTCCAGTTCCGCCTTTTCTTCATCCGCGCCGGCCACGTCCTTGAAATAGACCTTGTTCTTTTCCGACGCGCCCAGTTTCGCCTTGGCACGGCCGAAGGAATTCATTTTGGATCCCTTGCCGCCCATGGTCTGATTCATCACGTAGATCCACACGGCAATCAGCAGAACCGTGATGATCACGTAAGGCAGATACGCCACCCACCAGGCAATGGTTTTCGGCGCGGGAATGTTGTATGCTTCAATGATACCCCGCTCGTGCTGATCCTGGATCTCATCCCCTACTGCCCACAAAAACAGATCCAGATTCCGCAGCTCGTACTCGCACTCTTTGGTGGTTTCCGTGCCGTCCGGCTGCACCACGCGTACGGTCATGGTCAGTTTATTATTCTCGTCCACTTCGAACTTCTTCACCTGTTCATCCTTGAAGAAGGTGACAACGTCGCTGAAGGACAGTTCCTCCGTGGGCACGCTCTGAAACAGAGCGGCGGTTGTGATAATGATTATGCCGATCAACAAAAGATAGAAAATGGCAATTTTCAGGTTGCTCTTCATGCATTCCTCCGTGCCGACGCCGCACACCGGGCCGCCGGCGATGTATTCTGTGCGGTGCCGGGCACCGCATGTTTGTTAGTTCTCGTAGACTTCCCGCTTCAGGATGCCGACGTACGGCAAAGCACGGTACTTCTCCGCGTAGTCCAAGCCGTATCCGATCACGAACTCATCAGGAATCGTCGCGCCCACGTAATCGGCGTGGAAATCCACCTCCCGGCGGGACGGCTTATCCAAAAGCGTACAGGTCTTCACGCTTTTCGCTCCGTTGATCTTCAGATACTCGGACAGATAGGACAGCGTCTTTCCGCTGTCGATAATATCCTCCACGATGAGGATATTGCACTCGCTGAGATCGGATCTGTGCAGATCCAGATGGATCTTGATCCGGCCGGTGGTAGAGGTTCCCTCTCCGTAGGAAGAGACCTTCATGAAATCGATCTCCACGGGCAGAGTGATCTTTTTCATCAGATCTCCCATAAAGACAACGCTTCCCTTCAGGATTCCCAGAAGAACCAGTTTTCCCTCCATGTTTTGATAATCCGCATCGATTTTAGCGGCAATTTCCGTGGTGATCTGATCGATTCTCTCTGCGGAGAGCAGTACCTTCTCCACGTCTTCGTCCAGCGTGTTCGATCGCTTTTCGTTCATGTTCCGTCAAAGCTCCTTTGGTCATTATATATAGTACCGCACCGCGTGCGGAGTATGCGATTCACAGAAGAAAATACGTAAAAGAAATCTCATCCGACGTTCCCGCCGCACTGTCACGGCACGGCAGACCGGGAATCCACAAAATTCCAACGTCGTCACAAAGCACGGGAAGCCGGCCGCGGGATTCGGGCGGAATCTTCACTTCGTTCATGAGTTTTTTTACCCGCCGTGTCATGCCGCCGATACGCACCGTATCGCCGTCCCTGCGAAAACGCATATACACCGTACCCATTATTGTAGCAGACGGTATAGACCTGCGTATAGATAATTTGTAAATATTTTTCCATTCTTCCCCGTCTGAGGCGATTTCTACCGGCTTTTTTCGCTCCATACGGATACCGAATCCGTATTCGGGAAACAGATTCTCGCCAAAGGCAAGGGGCACGGACAAACCGTCCGGCAAAGGAAGGACGGCGTCCGCCGCCGGCCGCATGGCTAATTTTCCGCCGGAGATCACCGCCGTGATCTCACCGGGGAGACTGAGGCGGGCATAGCCGCCGCTGTGCACGAAACGCATCACGTCCCGTATATGACCGGCGGTTAGATTCCGTCTGGAATGGGCGGCGTTTTCATACAGGATCGAAACCGCCCGGGAGAGCAGTGCATCCGGCAGATCGGCAAGGATAGAAAGAGGGGCTTCCGTTGCCGCTGCGTACACGCCCAAAGCGGAAACAACCGCATCCTGCAGATAAGCCCCGTCTGCACGCAAAGCGTCACACATACGGGTAACGGCGGCGGCAGGATCCGGCGACAGGGGAAGCAGTGCCGGCACGATCTCCCGGCGGATATAATTCCGTGCATAGGCAGTATCCGCATTGGTGGAATCGGTCACGAAGGAAATTCCCTCTTCACGGCAGAAATCACGGATTTGCTGGGCCGTGCACCGGAGCAGCGGGCGGATGATCCTTCCTCGCACCGGGGGAATACCGCAAAGGCCGTCCAGTGCCGTGCCCCGCACCATGCGAAACAGCACCGTTTCCAGATTATCGTCGGCGGAATGGGCAGTCGCAATACAGGTGCCGGGTACCTCGTCGGCAATGGTCTCCAAAGCCTCGTACCGCAGGTGCCGGGCGGCTTCTTCCAGCCCCATCCCGGCGGATCGGCTCAACGCCGGTGCGTCCACATGAACAAGACGGTATTCGATCTGTCTTTCCTTGCAGAAGGCGGCGGCCGCCTGGGCGTCCCGGTCCGCTTCTGCCCCGCGTATCCCATGATGGACGTGAACCGCCAAAAGGGGAATCTTCTTTTCCCGGCAGTACGCCTGCAAAAGGGTCAAAAGGGCCGCTGAATCCGCACCGCCGGAAAAGGCGACCAGAAGGCGGGTACAAGAAGCCGCAGCCGATACGATGGGTTGTGTATCCATTGCCTCCCGGCAAAGCACAGCGACGGGATGACGGTCAAACGGCATGCGGGCACCTCCTCTTTTAACGGTTTATACGGATCGGACGACAGTCTCTGCCGAAACGCCTGCCGCCGTAAGCAGCAAAGCACTCATCAGCACGTGCTCCATCATGGGCGGTACCTGGGACAAAAGCATGCCTTTTTCCGCGGCCGCAGACGGATCCACGAAAAACGCCAGCACGTATCCGGCTATGTACAGTGCATCCAGAAGCACGATCATCCAAAAAATGTGGGACAGGCAGGTAAAGCGTCGGCGAAACCGCACGGACGCTTCCGAATATTTTCTGTTTTGCATAAAAATCTCACCTTTCATCAGAGTATACCGTACAAACACAGTATACCACAGCCGCATCGCTTTCGCAAGCGGGAATGAAAGGCGAAAAAGGCGAACACTGCTTCAAAAGAAAAATACGTCCGAAATAAAAAAGCCTATACGTATATAGTATAGCATATTTATCTCTGCATTTCAACAGAACGGGGAATTTTCTTCCATCCTCCGCAGAAAAAGGCACTGCCGCAAGGAACACCTTGCGGCAGTGAAGAAGTATAACAGATTTTACACCTGATCGGCACCGTCTTCTTCGTCTTCGCAGACGGCTTTTCCGCAGGCAGGACAGATCATATCTGCGGGATCCATGCTTTCGTCAAAGTAGATCTTTTCGCCGCAGGCAGGACACATGAGACAGCGGAAGCCCTCTTCCTCGTCGTCAAATTCTTCCTCGTCATCCAGGCAGAAATCGGCGTGATCGCAGTGAGCACAGTCGAAATCGCACTCGTCCTCATCGTCCTCGTGGAAGCAGTCACAGCCGTCCTCGTCCTCGTCGTCATCGTAGAGGAGTTCTTCCACGAAGCCCAGATCCTCGTCCAGCTCGTCGGCGTAGTCGTTCAGCATTTCCACGTCGTGCTCCAGCTCCGTGATCTTGCGGCTCATATCCGAAACGAGATCAAGCAAAGCGTCGATGATTTTGGTTTCCGGCTTCTGGGGATCCAGACTGAGTCCTTCCATAAGGCCCTTCAGATATGCACTTTTTTCGGTAATGTTCATACTATCACCCTGTCCTTTACAAAATTCTGCAGAATACGGCAGTATGCGGATCGGTAAAACTTACGCTCTTTCGATATACTCGCCGGTTCTGGTGTCGATACGGATCTTTTCGCCGGCATTGATGAAGATCGGAACACGAACGACGGCACCGGTCTCCATGGTAGCGTTCTTCGTTACGCCGGTAGCGGTATCGCCGCGTACGCCGGGCTCAGTATCCTCGATAACCAGCTCCACGAACATGGGGGGCTCGATAGCAAATACCTTCTCCTTGTAGGAACTTACACGGCAGATCATCTCTTCCTTCACGAACTTGAAGCTGTCGGTGAGGAGGGACTTGTCCAGCGGGATCTGCTCGTAGGATTCCATATCCATGAAGTAGTACAGATCGCCGTCGTTGTAGAGGTACTGCATCTCCTTGCGGTCGATGCGTGCATCCTGGAACTTATCGGTGGGGTTGAAGGTCTTCTCGATTACGGCACCGGTGATAACGTTGCGCAGCTTGGTACGAACGAAAGCCGCACCCTTACCGGGCTTTACGTGCTGGAACTCGATAACGGACATAACCTGTCCATCCATGTCAAATGTAACACCGTTCTTAAAATCGCCTGCGATTACCATAAATGTCGTTGCTCCGCGCTGTGTCGGAACAATCTCCTTTCACATAAGAAAATTATAATGATAGCAATTCCACTATATTGTATCCCATTTTCGGAAAAATTGCAATAGGAATGGGGGATTTTTTTCATTTTTTCAAGAAAATCCCCCGTTTTTTTGAAGAAAAACCGTCAGATCTCCATCAGTTCCTTGGGTGCCAGCGTCAGATTGCGGTTTCCTCCGGGCTGTACCACCACCATATCCTCGATACGGCAGCCGTACTTGCCCTCCAGATAGATACCGGGCTCTACGGTTACGATCTCGTTTGCGCGAAGCGTCCGATCGCCGGCACCGGCAGACAGACGGGGCTCCTCATGCACCTTCAGGCCCACGCCGTGGCCCAGGCTGTGTCCGAAGCATCCCTTATACCCGGCGTTATCAATAATATCCCGGGCGATCTTATCCATCTCGGCGTTATTCTTTCCCTCGGCAATGGCGTCCAGTGCCGCCTTCTGAGCCTCAAGTACGGTGTTATACAGCCGGCGCATATCCGCGTCCGCCTTGCCCACCACCACGGTACGGGTCATATCGGAGCGGTAGCCGTCGATGCACGCACCGAAGTCCATGGTAAGGAAGCCTTTTTCCAGCTTCACTGGGCGGGGCACGCCGTGAGGAACGGAAGAAGCGGTGCCGGACACGGCGATGGTATCAAAGCCCAGCTGCGCCCCTTTCCGCTTGATGTAATATTCCAGCTCAGCGGCCACCTCGATCTCTGTCATATCGTAGGTGATACGGGGAAGAAGCTCTGCAAGGGCGGCCTCAGCGATACGCTGGGCCTGCACCATTTTTTCGATCTCCTCCTCGGTTTTGATGCTGCGGATCTCCTCCAGCATCATGCCCACGGGCACAAATTCGTATCCCGCAAGATCGTTTTTCAGTGCGTTGAACGCGGCACAGGAAAGGGCCGTATCCTCGTAGCCGATCACCTTCACGCCGTTTTCCTCAAGGATAGGCAGAAGGTACGCTTTCCGTCCGCCCTCGGGCATGATCACGGTACATTCCGGAAACGCACCGGCTCTTGCCGCTTCAATATAGCGGAAATCGGCGAACACGTAGGATTTATCCATGGTAACGAGCATCCATCCGGAGGGGTTGTCAAAGTTTGACATATACAGATGGTTGGCGTGGGAGGTGATCCACATGGCGTCAAGCCCCAGCCGGCTCATCTCGGCACGCAGTTTGGTATAGCGAATATTCATACGGTTGTATCCTCCAATTAAACGGGTACGCACACGGCTTCACTCAAGAAAGGAATGACGCCGGCGGTACAGATTTACGTACGGCCTCTCCAGCCACCGCTTGATGCGGAAAAACAGCGTCCGCTTATCCTTTATGGGCGGCACGATGATAGCCATCATGCCTTCCCGTTTGGCGGCAAAGGCGTCGGTCAAAAGCTGATCGCCCAGCATGGCGGTGGAGGTCACGTCCGTGCCCATTTTCGCCATGGCGCGGCGGAGTGCATCGCCGAAGGGCTTTTTTGCATCGGGATAGGCGGGAAAGCCGAACTCCTTATTGAACCGATTCACCCGGGCCGCGTCGTTATTGGAAACGAAAGCGATGCGGATGCCGGCCGCCAGCATCTCGGCACACCAGACCCGAACGTTTTCCGGCGGATCCGGCTCTTCGTAGGTGGCAAGGGTATTGTCAATATCGCAGATAACGCCCCGGATGCCTGCCTTCAGCAGCATATCCGGCTGTACGTTATAGAAATGATCTGTCATCAGATCGGGCATCAGGTATCTCTCAAGTATCACAAAAAGTTCTCCGCTTCTGAAAATGTTGGCGAGGCCGCCATTCAGGCGTTCTCCTCCTCCACGGCAGTAATAGCGATGTGGAGTTCATCCAGCTGCTTCTGCAGAACGGTGGAGGGAGCACCCATCATTACGTCCTGTGCGTTCTTGTTCATGGGGAACGGAATGATCTCACGGATGGAATCCTCACCGGCCAGCAGCATGACCATGCGGTCCACGCCGGGGGCGATGCCCGCATGGGGCGGTGCACCGTAGGTGAATGCGTTATACATGGCGGGGAATTTGGCCTTTACGTCTTCCTCGCCGAGACGGACCAGGCTGAACGCCTTGATCATGATCTCCGGATCGTGGTTACGCACCGCGCCGGAGGAAAGCTCGATACCGTTGCAGACCAGGTCGTACTGCTGTGCCGTGATGGTTAAGGGA
This sequence comes from Eubacteriales bacterium, assembly GCA_045544955.1. Classification (GTDB taxonomy): domain Bacteria; phylum Bacillota; class Clostridia; order Oscillospirales; family CAG-272; genus SIG701. The sequence continues at coordinate 6,755 of JAZPZY010000055.1, read as the reverse complement.
TCGATCTCACCGACAATGGCCTTATCCAGCGTTTCCGCACCGCCGCCGGGCATGGAGAAGGGATTGTGACAGAACTCCAGCTCGCCGGATTCCTCGCCGATCTCGTACATGGGGAAATCCACGATCCAGCAGAACTCGTACCGCTCCTTATCCATATGGCCGGGCACCATGGCACCCAGCTTCGTGCGAAGCACGCCGGCAGTCTTCTGGGCGGCACCCTTCGGGCCGGCCGTGACGCCGACGAAGCAGCCGGGGGTAAGTCCCAACGCCTCGGTGATCTCTGCCTGCTTCTCCGCCACAAACTTGGCAATACCGCCGGAGAAGGTGCCGTCAGCCTCCACCTTGAACCAGTAGGGCTTCTGACCGGCCTGCACCTCCACGTCCGCACAAAGCTTATCCACCTGCTTGCGGGGCAGAGCGCAATCCTTTACCACGATAGCCTTCACCGTATTGCCAGCGGCAAAGGGAGCAAACTCACTGCCGGCAACCAGCGCGGTCATATCCTGGCAGACGAGATCGATACGCAGATCGGGCTTATCGGAGCCGTACACTTCCATTGCCTCGGCAAAGGGGATGCGGCGGAAGGGAGCGGAGGATGCGATATTATATTTGCCGTATTTGGCAAAGATGGGCGGGAGCACGTCCTCCAGAATGGTGAACACGTCCTCCTGGGTGGCAAACGCCATCTCCATATCCAGCTGATAAAATTCACCGGGGGAACGGTCGCCGCGTGCGTCCTCGTCACGGAAGCAGGGACCGATCTGGAAATACCGGTCGAAGCCGGAGGTCATCAGCAGCTGCTTGAACTGCTGGGGAGCCTGGGGCAAAGCGTAGAACTTGCCCGGATGCTTACGGGAAGGCACCAGGTAGTCTCGGGCACCCTCGGGACTGGATGCGGTGAGGATGGGCGTGGTGATCTCCATAAAGTTGTGTCCCAGCATAGCGGCACGCAGGGCGGCCACCACGTTGCAGCGAAGGATAATGTTATCCTTCACCTCGGGATTGCGGAGGTCCAGATAGCGGTGCTTCAGCCGCTGGAGCTCGTCCGCTTCCCGGCTGCGGTTGATCTCAAAGGGCAGGCTGTTGTGACGGCAGCGGCCCAGAACCTCGATCTTCTCCGGCACCACTTCGATCTCACCGGTAGGGAGTTTGGGGTTCTTGGAAGAGCGCTCGCGCACGACACCTTCCACAGAGATGGTGGATTCTTTATTGAGGTCGGCGATGACAGCCATCATCTCCTCAGATTCCACAACGATCTGGGTAGTGCCGTAGAAGTCGCGGAGCACCACGAAGGCCAGATTGGCACTGACCGCACGGACGTTCTCCATAAAGCCGGAGAGCTTTACGTTTTTTCCTGCATCGGCAAGGCGAAGCTCACCGCAGGTATGCGTTCTCATTTGCATCATAATATCGTATCTCCTCTGTCTGAATATTCGAGAATTTTATTTTTCCAGAATGATGGCACCGGCGTTCTTCTCTTCCAGTCCGGCACGGATGCGGGCAAGGGTCTCGACGAAAGGCAGGGTGGTCTGCTCACCGGTGTGCATATCCTTGCAGGTTACCGTACCGGCGGCAATTTCGTCCTCGCCCAAAAAGATAGCGTAGGGGATACCCAGCTTATCCGCATATCCCATTTTTGCTTTGAACTTCTTCTGCTCGGAATAGAGCTGGGTGCGGATTCCTTCAGCACGAAGTCTGGTGGCCAGGGAGATGGCGGCGGTGAAATCCTCCGTCATGGGCAGAATCAAAACATCCGCCGGGGCGGTGGGCAAAGCGTCGTTCAGCATGCCCTGCTCACCCAGCACGTAGAACAGCCGGGTAAGACCGATGGAGATACCCACGCCGGGCAGTTCTCTGTCCGTGTAGTATTCCGCCAGGTTATCGTACCGGCCGCCGGAGCAGACGGAACCGATCTCGGGATGGTCGACAAGCGTGGTTTCGTACACGGTACCGGTGTAATAATCAAGGCCCCGGGCGATGGTCAGATCCACGGCGAAATTTTCCTCCGGCACACCAAACGCGCCCAGATAGCGGACAACGGTGGAAAGCTCGGAAAGGCCCAGATCAAACAGCTCGTTCCGACCGGCGTACCCGCTGAGGGCGTCCAGCACTTCCCCGTTGGTACCCCGGATGGCGATAAACGAAAGGATCTCCTTTGCCGCCTCAGCGGAAATGCCGATCTCCTCCGTAAGCAAGGTACCCACTTTTTCCGCACCGATCTTGTCCAGCTTGTCCACCGTACGCATGATGTCGCCGGCCTTATCGGACAGTCCCTGCATGGCGTAGAAGCCGTTCAGGATCTTGCGGTTGTTCACCCGGATCTGGAAGCGGCGAAGCCCCAGTGCGGTAAAGGTCTGGTAGATGATGGACGGGATCTCCGCCTCGTTTACCACATCCAGCTTGCCGTCACCGATAATATCAATGTCCGCCTGATAGAACTCACGGAAGCGGCCGCGCTGGGTCCGCTCACCCCGGTATACTTTACCGATCTGATACCGGCGGAAGGGGAACGCCAGCTCACCGGCGTGGAGCGCCACGTATTTCGCCAGCGGCACGGTAAGATCAAAGCGGAGGCTCAGATCCGCATCGCCCTTCTGGAAGCGGTAGATCTGCTTTTCCGTTTCGCCGCCGCCCTTGGCAAGCAAAACGTCCGTGGATTCGATAATGGGCGTATCCAGGGGCGTAAAGCCGTAGCGGGCATAGGTGGTACGCAGAACGTGCATGATACGCTCCATCTGCTGCTGGGGAGCAGGCATCAGCTCCATAAATCCGGACAGCGTGCGGGGCGTTACTTTGGCGGTTGACTGTTTCTTCTCGTCCATATATGCTCCTTATTGCCGCCTTTTGCAAAACGGCAGAGTTATTGTATTTTATATCATATAAGTATACCAAAAAATCCCCGGTAAATCAAGGGGATTGGGCAAAAAAATCCCGCAATCGTACGATTGCGGGATCAAAAAGTCAATTATTTGGAAACCAGTTCCATGGTGTCCTTGGCGATCATGAGTTCCTCGTTGGTGGGGATCATGAGCATCTTGACCTTGGCACCGGGCTTGGAAAGGTCGAACTCCTCGGAGGTGCGCTTTGCCTTCTCATTGATGGCGGGATCGATATCCACGCCAATGAACGCCAGCTTCTCAGCAACACGGGCACGGTACTGGGGATTGTTCTCACCGATACCGCCGGTGAATACGATAGCGTCCACACCGCCCATAGCGGCAGCGTAGCCGCCGATCAGCTTGGTCAGCTGGTGGCAGAGCATGTTCTCAACCAGCTGGTAACGGGCATTGCCGTTCCGGGCACCCTCTTCGATATCGCGGTTATCGCTGGTAACCTGAGAGATGCCCAGGATACCGGACTTTTTGTTCATCACGGTGTCGATCTCGTCAGCGGTCAGGTTCTCTTTCTTCATGAGAAGGGGAACGATAGCCGGGTCGATGGAACCGCAGCGGGTACCCATCATGATGCCTTCCAGAGGCGTCAGGCCCATGGAGGTATCAAAGCATTTGCCGTTCATTACGGCTGCCAGAGAGGAACCGTTGCCCAGATGGCAGGTAACGATCTTCGCATCGGTGCGGCCCAGCATAGCGGCGGCACGCATGCTTACGTAGCGGTGAGAGGTGCCGTGGAAGCCGTAGCGGCGGATGCGGTACTTTTCGTAGTACTCGTAAGGCAGAGCGTACATATACGCATAGTCGGGCATGGTCTGATGGAAGCCGGTGTCAAATACGGCAACCTGAGGTACGCCGGGCATCATAGCCTCGCAGGCACGGATACCGGTGAGGTTGTGAGGATTGTGCAGAGGGCCAAGCTCGCAGCACTCTTCGATGGCTGCGATAACCTTCTCGTCCACGATAACGGAACCGGAGAACTTCTCGCCGCCGTGCAGAACGCGGTGACCGACTGCGGAGATCTCAGACAGGGATGCGATCACGCCGTGATCGGGGGATACCAGCGTATCCAGAACCAGTTTTACAGCCTCCTTGTGGTTGGCCATCTGGATCTCGATCTTATAATCGTCACGGCCGTCCACCTTGTGCTTGAAGTTGCCGCCGGCGATACCGATACGGTCGCACATACCTTTAGCGAGTACGGCGTCGGACTCCATATCGAACAGCTGATACTTGATGGAAGAGCTGCCGGCATTGATAACCAGAATCTTCATTGAAAAAACCATCCTTTATTCTTATGATTATTTGACATAAAACCCTTTCAATATTATAGCATCCGGGGGAAGAATTGTCAATAATTTTTCCCCGTTCCGGGAAAGTTTCCGCACATCTGCCGTCTGCCGGACGGCACCTTGTGCAGAATCTGTCGAAAAATCCCGCAAAACATCTTGCACAGCCGCCGGGAATATGATATACTGTTTTCAGGTTCACACGAACACTCATACACAAGGAGGAGCCCCCACATGAATGACATGAATGACATGAATGACATGAACAATGTGAACAACGTAAACAACGAAGAAAACAGAAACGAAACCGCCTCCGGTGCAAAATTCTGTCCCCGCTGCGGAAAGCCGCTGCCGGAAAACGCTCTTTTCTGCGGAGAATGCGGATGCAATCTGAACGGACCCGCCCCTGCGGAAAGCACGCCGCCGGCCGCACCGGTGCAGGACACCGCACCGCTGAAGACCCTCGATTATTTTCTGATGCTGCTGCTTCTGTGCGTACCGCTGGTGGGACTCATCGTGTATATCGTATGGGCCTTCTCCGGGGATACCAACGTAAACCGCCGCAACTTCAGCCGGGCGTATCTGATCTACTGTCTGTGCGGCATTGCCCTTTACATAGTGCTGGTTCTGCTTTTCGTCATTATCGGCATCACGGCGGCCTCCGTCATTGGTGACTCCGCCTACTTTTTTGGGTTGATCCGGCCGTTCTTCTGATTTTCAAAAAACGTGCATAACCTCCGTGCCTTTGGGGAATGATGTTTCATCCCACTTGACACGGAGGTTCTTTTTTATGAAATGCACCGCATTTTTCTGTGCCGCTTTTCTCACGGCGTACACCCTGCTCTCCTGTTTTCCCCTTTCCGGGGAGGAAGCCATTTACGATAACGTGATCCGCCTGCACGTGATCGCCAACTCCGACAGCGAAAAGGATCAGGCACAAAAGCTGCGGGTACGGGATGCGGTGCTGGCCTGTCTTGCCGACACGATGGACGCTGCCGCCGATTTCGGCAGTGCCCGGGCGGCAGTAACGGAAAAGATTCCCGCGATTGAAGCCGCCGCCCGGGACACCGCCGGCTGTGCCGTTACGGTAACGCTCGGAAAGGAAATCTATCCCGTTCGGCAGTACGAAGGGTTTTCCCTGCCGGCGGGAGAATACACCTCTCTCCGAGTGATTTTAGGCGAAGGGGCGGGCAAAAACTGGTGGTGCGTTCTGTTTCCCCGGCTCTGCACCGCCCGTGCCGCAGAGGATGATTTCTACGAGGACTTCATTGCGGCGGGATTTTCCCCGGAGCAGTACCGGCTGATCAAAAACGAAAGCGGAAAGAAATATAAGATCCGTTTTAAGATTCTGGAGATCCTGTCTGCCCTTTGGGAGGGCACGGAGGAAAGCCGGTAAGGCACTTTCACTCCTCCCAGCCTGCTGCTTTGAAATCTGCCACGATGCGCCGTTTTTCTTCATCGGTATACCGCTTCATGGGAAAGCTTGCATCACCGACTTCAAATCCCATCTTTTCCATCAGCACCTTGGCGGCGGAAATGATCTTGTATTTTCTCAAAACGGCGATGATCCGGTTCGCCTCGGTCTGCACCGCCTGTGCAGTTTTTATATCGCCCCTCTTAAAGCAGTCGTATATACGGAGATACTTCTCCAGCATAAAGTTATACGTAGTACCGATACCGCCGTCAGCCCCTGCCGAAAGTCCCATAAGCAGCATCTCGTCAGGGCCGTTTATAACGGTCATCTCACCGCCAGTCAACTCTTTCAGCCGCACGACCTCGTCATACCGGGGGCTGGTCCACTTTATGGAGGTGATATTATCTACCTCAAACATTCTGGCGGCAAATTCCGCGTTCATGTTGAAGCCTGCCGCCGGATTGTAGTATATCATCAGCGGAATGTGCACCGCATCGGCAATTCCCTTGTAGTAGTTATACACGTCATCCTCGTCGTACTGGAAAAAGACGGGCGGCGTGGCGGAAACCGCATCGGCCCCCACACGTTCGGCGTGCTTTGCCAAAGCGATGGCATCTCTGTAATCTGCCGCCGCTACCTGCACGATCACGGGCACCCGCTTCCCTGCAGCGGCCGTCGCCGCCTCGGCAAGGATCATTCTTTCTTCGGTTTTGAGAGCAAGCCCCTCACCGGTAGCACCGCCTACGTAAAATCCGTTTGCACCCTTATCCAGAAAATACCCGATAAGCCGGGAAACTACCTCTGTGTTTACAGTTTCGTCTGCCTTCAGCGGTGTCACCAAGGCAGGCATAATTCCTTCCAATTTCATCCGGTCAAAATCTCCCTCTCTGTACACAGCAAATTTTCCGCTTGTGACACAATCATTATAATACGGAATTTGCCTCACCGCAATAAGCAAAACCGACAACCGCCTCCGTCAAATGTCAAAACAGGAAATCATGTAAATAAAAAAAGCGGCGTTTCCCCGTGTGCCGATAAGACAGTAATTCCGTAAAAATCATAATTTTACGGCATCTGTCTTACAGGATTGGAAAACAGCTACGAAAAGAACGATGTCGAGTCGAAAGACTTAACATCGTTCTTTTTCTATCTCAAAACATA
>JAZPZY010000054.1:0-16754 GCA_045544955.1 Eubacteriales bacterium | reverse complement strand
ATGCATTTGTTACGAAACCCCGCTCAAGCGGGACTAAAACCAAGCATCCCTTGTGTAAAGGGAGGTGGCACGCCGACTTCGGCGAAGCCGAACGTCGCCGTGACGGAGGGATTGTAAAAAGCGATAATCTACACAAAACAACCCCCCAGTCAGCTCCGCTGACAGCTCCCTTTCCACAAGGGAGCCTTTGACACAAGATCATTCTACGCTGAATTTTTATTTGCTTTCTGCTCACCGGCTATAGCCTCTTTTGAACCCCGCCACTATGGCGGGGTTTTCATAATACAATCGGGGGCTGTCACATCGAAATGCGACAGCCCATTGTTTTTACTTTCCATAATAATCGGGCAGCCATTGACAACAAAAAGCCACGATGCTATAATAAACCCAACACCAAAAGCACCGACAGCGGGAAGGAGACACATCATGACGGACAGACTTTCACTGAACGGAACGTGGCTGATCGACTACCTCTCCGAGACGCCCTATGAGGGAACGGCAGAGCCGCCGTTTTCCCAAGGACGGCAGGCGGATTCCGTGACCCCCTGCCCCGTGCCCGGCTACTGGGAGGATATGCTGGATACGTTCCGCACCACCACACTTCATACGAAGCTGCACTGGAATCCGCTGTACACCCATCGGCAGTATCCGGAGGCAGGATACGTACCGGATATGGCTTTGCCCAATCCAGTGGGATGTTTCGTTTACAAGCGGACGTTTTCCGTCTCAACGGAATTTTGCGGCACGGAACTCTATCTTTCTGTAGGCGGTGCACAGAACACCGTTTCCGCCTGGATCAACGGACGGTATCTGGGACGGCACGAGGGATATTCTGCCCCGTTCGGCTTTTCCGTTCCGGCGGATGTGCTCACGCCCGCTGAAAACCGGATCACCCTTGCCGTCTCCAACAACCGCCTTGCCGGATATAAGGGGCGGCCGGTCTCCGGGCTCACCTCCCGGGCGGCCAACGAATGTACCGGCGGTATTTACGGGGACGTGGAGCTGCATCTTTATAAAGACGGAATCCGGGATCTGTTCGTAACTGTGGCGGAAGACTGCTCCGCCTTTACCGTACACTGGGACGGCGGCGAATCCGCCGAAAAGACGATCGTAATTCTGGATGGAGAGAAAACGCTCTGCCAGGTTACGGCATCCGCCGGGAAAAACAGCGTCACCCTCTCCGCTGAGGGATACGGGCGGTGGACACCGGCTGAACCCACGCTGTATACGGCCGTCCTTACCACGGAGCATCAGCAGATCACACGCCGCTTCGGTATCCGCCGGCTGACGGCATCCGGCACACGGCTGCATCTGAACGGCGAGCCCTACTATTTCCGGGGCACCTGTGAGCACTGCTATCAGCCGCTGACCGTTCACCCCACCCGGGACAAAACCTATTACCGGAATGTACTCCGCACGCTGAAATCCCTGGGATTCAATTCCATCCGCTTTCACACCTGGATCCCCATGGAAGAATACATGGAGGCCGCCGACGAGATGGGCATGCTTATCGAGGTGGAAACGCCCAACAATACCGCCTTTTCCGAATGGGAAGAGATCGTACGCTTCTGCCGCCGGCACGTTTCCGTGGCCATGTATTCCACCGGCAACGAATTGCAGATCGACGGCGATTACGAAATCCATCTTGCCGCCTGTGCCGCTCTTGTGCACCGGGAAACCGATTCTCTCTTCTCTCCCATGTCCGCCATGCGGGGCATCGAGTACGTACTGGCCGACGGCGAAACGGTCGATACGCCGTTTAAGCATAACCCCAGGCGACTTGCCGCCGTGGGTGCGTATTCGGACGTATACAACAGTTATTCCCTGGGGCTTACCAGTTACCGCTCCGATGCGGGCACGGCAAAACAGCTGGACGAAAACAACGCCATCTACAAAAAGCCCCTGCTCTCCCATGAGATCTGTATCCACGGCACGTACTGCGATCTGTCCCTGATGCATCGCTATCGGGGCACCCGCATCGGTGAGACGGCGTTTATGTCCTCCGTGGAAACCCATCTCGCGGACCGGGGCCTTTTGGATCGTGCTCCGCTGTATTACCGCAATTCCTGCCGCTGGCAGGCAATGCTCCGTAAAGACTGCTTTGAAACGGTACGCCGCTGTGAAACCTTTGCCGGGTACGATTTTCTCGGCGACATCGATACCCACTGGCACACCTTCGGCTACTGCGTAGGCATGATGAACGAGTTCTACGAACTAAAGCCGGGCGAGACGGCGGAAAACGTGCTTCGCTACAACAGCGATACCGTTCTTCTGGCAGACCTGCCCGCGTGTCGGAATCTGACCATGGGCACCCGGGTACGGATTCCCATTCTCGTATCCCATTACGGAAAGCCCATAGAAAAATCTCTTCTGCAAATCCGCGTGCGGCTGGGCGAGACGGTAATTTCCCGAAAAGAGATCCGCCCTGCTCCCATTCCTGCCGGTGCCATCACGCCCCTGTATGAGTGCGTATTTACTGTGCCCCGTCTGGCAAAGCCCGCAGCACTGCAGCTTTCCGTCACGCTTTCCGGCGGCGATACGGATGCGGAAAACCGCTGGGAACTGTACGCATTCCCGAAATGCGAACCGAAGATCCCATCGGAAAAGGTGCGCCGGGCACACAGTTTGACCGTCACGGAGGACATCTCCGGTACAGAACTTTGGAATAAACTCTCTGCCGGTGAGAACGTACTCCTGCTGGGCACGGGTCCCTTTGCCTCCCAGGAGGGTTCCTTCCAGTTATCCGTGGCGGGACGCACAAACGGCCACTTGGCCACGGTGATACGGGATCATCCCCTGTTGGAGGATTTTCCCCACGAGGGCGTCTGCGGTTGGCAGTTCCGGGACATGCTGAATAACAGCCGTTCTGCCGTGCTGGATCTTACGGAGATCCCCCACGAGCCGCTCATCGATATTGCTTCCTCCTACAAAAACGCACATCGGGAGGCCATGCTGTTTGAATACCGGGTAGGTAAAGGAAAGCTTTTCGTCTGCACGCTGCGTCTTTCCGATGAGGATCCCGGTGCACGGTATCTGAAATCCCGCCTTTTCGCCTACGCCATGAGCGATCGGTTTCAGCCGAAGGACACGCTGTCCTATTTCCAATTTGCAAAGCTATGCACCGCCGCCCCGATTTTGTCCGCCGGTAACACAAACGAGGCAATGAACAAAAACGACATCACGATGTAAATGAAAAATCACCGGACCGCAGTCCGGGGATTTTCGTTTGCCCAAATTATTTGCTCTTGGCTTCCGCCTTGTTGGTGATCGTCTTGATCACGAACAGGGTGGCAACCGTAAGCACGATGCCCAGCGGCAGGCAGATATATGCGTTCTGCACGAAGCCGGAGATCACGAACATTACGAACGAGATGGCCGCCACCGTAACGGCGTACGGCATCTGGGTGGATACGTGGTTCAGATGGTTGCACTGAGCGCCGGCCGAAGACATGATGGTCGTATCGGAAATGGGGGAGCAGTGGTCACCGCAAACGGCACCGGCAAGGCACGCGGACATACCGATGATCAGAAGTTCAGAGCCGGCGGGGAAGATAGCGGTAACGATCGGAATCAGAATACCGAAGGTACCCCAGGAGGTACCGGTTGCAAATGCAAGGACGCAGGCCACGAGGAAGATGATTGCGGGCAGGAAGGCACCCAGTGCCTCTGCCTGGCCTGCCATCAGAGCACCCACGTAATACTTGGCACCGAGAACACCGGTCATGTTCTTAAGAGCCGTAGCAAAGGTCAGAATCAGAATAGCGGGCACCATGGCGATAAAGCCCTGGGGAACGCATTCCATAGCTTCCTTCAGCGAAACAACGCCGCGGCAAAGCATGTAGATGATGATCAGAATCAGTGCGATGAGACAGCCCCAAGGCAGACCTACGGTAGCATCCGTGTTGGCGAATGCATCCACGAAGTTCGCACCGTCCAGAATGCCGCCCACGTACACGAGGCCGAGTACGCAGAACACGATGAGGAATACCACCGGCAGAACCAGATCGATCACACGGCCTTTAGAAGACGGAACCACTTCCACGGCTTCGTTCTTGTCGCCGCTGGTGTACAGATCGCCGTTTTCGATGGCGTTCTTCTCATGGATTCGCATGAGACCGTAATCAAACTTCATAAGGGAAATAGCAACGATGAATACCAGCGTCAGAATGGAGTAGAAGTTGTAGGGGATGGCATTGATAAACAGCTTCAGTCCCTCGCCCTCCTCGGCGTAGCTTGCTACCGCTGCCGCCCAGCTGGAAATGGGGGCGATCATGCAGATCGGTGCCGCCGTAGCGTCAATCAGGTAGGAAAGCTTTGCACGGGAGATCCGCTTGCTGTCCGTCACGGGACGCATAACGGAGCCGACGGTCAAACAGTTGAAATAGTCGTCCACGAAGATGAGCACGCCAAGCAGGAACGTAGCCAGCATGGCACCTACCCGGGACTTGATATGGGTCTTTGCCCAGTTGCCGAATGCGGCAGAGCCGCCGGCCTTATTGATAAGAGCAACGATGATACCCAGCTCCACAAGGAAGATGAAGATGCCGGCCGTGCCGGATACGGCGTCGATCAGGCCGGTACCTATAATGCCGTCGAAGGTTCCCGTAAAGGAGAAGTCGGAAGACAGCAGTGCACCGGAAAGAATACCGATAAACAGCGAGCTGTATACCTCTTTGGTAATAAGGGCCAGTCCGATTGCAATAACCGGAGGCAGAAGAGCCCACAGCGTACCGCGAACCAGGCCTTCACCGCCGCAGGTTTCGCATTCCAGCGTCATACCGTCACAATCGGGGCAATTCACCGTGCCATTTGCCGCGCCGGTAACGCCAGCGTACACAAGCAGGGCAAGAATCACCACAATCGCCACGGCAAGTGTGATTTTCTTGGATTTTGTCATAAGATCCTCCCAAATAGTTTCGTCCGCATCGCTGAGGGCAGGTGCGTAACGTTATGTTAATAATAACACATTTTGACAAATTATTCAATAGATTCTTTCCAAACCGTGAATTCTCGTCACAATACACAAAAATATATGAACAGGCTCTGCTTTTTCCTCCTGTTTTTTGTCGAAAACTGTCAATGCAACTTCTCCGCAATTCTTGTTTTTTGCACGGATATGCTGTATCTCTCTCATAATTATACATTCGGGTGTAGACTTTTCCCTATTGCCGTGCTATAATGTGGGAAGAACAATACACTTCCAAAGCAGGTGAGAAAGGACGTACTCCCATGCGATTTTATGAAGATCTGACACACATTCAAAGAAACCGACTGCCCCAACGTGCCTACTATATTCCGGAAAACGAAGGAGCTTGTACCCTTCTGAACGGAGAATGGAGTTTCAAATATTACGATGCCGATTTCAAAGAGGAATCGGTTATCGATCAATGGGACACGATTCCCGTACCCTCCTGCTGGCAGATGCACGGCTATGATACTCCCTGTTACACCAACGTAAACTATCCCCATCCCGTAGATCCGCCCTACGTTCCCACGGAAAATCCACTGGGCATCTACAAACGCACGTTTACCGTAACAGATACCGCACGCCGGCACTACGTGGTATTCGAGGGCGTTTCCTCCAATCTGGAGTTGTTTATTAACGGCACGTACATAGGCTACAGCCAGGGCAGTCATCTGCAGGCGGAATTTGACGTTTCTCATGCCGTCTGTACCGGAGAAAACACAATTCTTGTAAAAGTCCGCAAGTGGTGTTCAGGCAGTTATCTGGAAGACCAGGATTTCTTCCGCTTCAGCGGTATTTTCCGGGACGTATATCTTCTCTCCCGTCCCACGGGACACGTCCGCGATATAAAAATCACAACGGAGGGAAATACGGTTTCCGTTTTGTTCGACGGGCTGGCAAAAGTCCGCCTGTACGACGGCGATACAGAAATCGGCAGCACAGACAGCACCGGCGAAGCCCTCTTTACCGTGGAGAATCCCATTCTTTGGAATGCGGAAAAGCCGTATCTCTACACGGCGGAGTTGGAATACAAGGGCGAAGTGATCCGCCGACCCGTTGGATTCGTGAAATATTCCGTAAATGCGGACAGCGCCTTTTGCGTAAACGGCGTACCTGTGAAGCTGAAAGGCGTGAATCATCACGATACACACCCGACCACCGGCTGGTATATGAGCGACGACGATCTTCTTCATGATCTTCTTCAAATGAAAAAGCTGAACGTCAACACCATCCGCACCTCCCACTATCCGCCCACGCCCCGTTTCCTTGATATGTGCGACCGGCTTGGCTTTTACGTAATGCTGGAAACAGATCTGGAGACACACGGCATCGTAGCCAGAACGCCTCCCCACAAAGGATACGATATGGTGGAGCATCCCGATATGTGGATGGGCAATCTGCCGCAGTGGGAGGAATCGTACCTGGAAAGAATGGTCCGCGCCTATCACCGGGACAAAAACCACACCTGTATTTTCAGCTGGTCCACCGGCAATGAAAGCGGTCACTGTACTCATCACGAAACCATGATCCGCTTCCTCCGTATGACAGATCCGAAACGGCTGATCCACTGCGAGGACGCCTCCCGGGCAAGCGAAACGCATCCTCAATTCGATGACGGGCGAACGGATATGTACTCCCGCATGTACATATCCCCCGAAAAGCTGGAGGCATACGCCAACGATCCGGCAAAGACGCAGCCCTGTTTTCTCTGTGAATACGCCCACGCCATGGGCAACGGTCCCGGTGATACCAAGGATTACTGGGACGTGATCTACAAATATCCGAAACTGATCGGCGGCTGTATCTGGGAGTGGGCAGACCATACGGTTCTTGTGGACGGCGTACCCAGATACGGCGGTGATTTCGGCGAATGGACGCACGACGCAAACTTCTGCGTAGACGGTCTCGTATTCCACGACCGCACGTTCAAAGCCGGTTCCCTCCATGCCAAAGCTGCCTATCAGTACGCCCGTTTCGAGCTGGACGGGGAAAACGTCGCCGTCACCAATCTGTACGATTTCACCGATCTGAGCGAATACACCTTCCGCTACGACTGCGAGGTGGACGGAAAGATAATAAGATCGGAAGAACTGCGTCTCGCCGCCGCCCCGAAAGAAACGGTGCTCGTTCCCTGTCCGCTTCCGGAATCGTGTACGTTGGGGGCGCATATCAACTGCTATCTGTACGATAAAAACGGCTATGAAGCGGCCTCTGCCCAGCTGTGCGCAAACGCCGTCTGTATGCCGAAACGGTGCTGTACCGATCCCGCCGTACTTACAGAAACGGAACACGATTTTGTAATCAACGCCAACAACGTCTGCTTCACGATCTCCAGGCACTACGGAGAAATCACAAGCATCGTAAAAGACGGAAAAGAACAACTGACCGACCGGGTAAAGCTCACCGTCATGCGTGCCCCCATTGACAACGAGCGAAAAATCGTACAAAACTGGTATAAGGCGAAACATCCCTGGGCAGAAGGATTTGACCGTGTATTCAGCAAATGCTATACCTGCCGCGCAGAGGGCAATACGATCACGGTGGAGGGTGCCCTCGCCGCCGTCAGCCGGATACCGTTTTTCCGCTATACAACAAAATACACTTTCTTCGCGGACGGCAAAGTCGAAATTTCTCTGACCGGTACCGTGCGGGAGGACTGCATCTGGATACCGCGGCTGGGATTTGAATTCCATACGCCGTATGAAAACGACGCGTTCACCTACTACGGCATGGGTCCTTTGGAAAACTACTGTGATATGAATGCCCATGCCAAGGTTGGTCTGTACGAAAGCACAGCCGACGAAGAGTTTGTAAACTATCCCGTTCCCCAGGAACACGGCAATCATATCTGCGTAAAGCGTCTCACCGTGCAGAATGGACTTTCGTTCTCTTCAGATACGGGATTTGAGTGCAATGTGTCTCATTATTCCGCCGCAGGGCTGATGAAGGCCATGCACACGGATGAGCTTTGCAAAGAGGACGCCACCATCATCCGGATCGACTACAAAAATGCCGGCGTAGGTTCTGCCTCCTGCGGTCCGGAGCTTTCGGAAAAATACCGTCTCGCCGAAAAGAAAATCGACAACTTCACGTTTTGCATTTCCGGATAACAAAAAAATCTGCCGCCCCTGCGGGCGGCAGATTTTTTATTTATTCCGCATCCGTTTCTTCGTCTGCAGGTACGTCCTCTTTGTCGGAGACTTTCTTTCCGAGAAGAGAGGGCAGCTGCATGCCGGACATAGCAAATACTTCGTCCAGCGGCGGCACAGATTTCATCATGCCGGAGATAAAGTTGGCGGTTGACGTTTTTCCGTCGCCGTTCTGACCGCCGTCCCAAACCGTAACCTTGTCGATCTTGATGTTCTTCACAGCCTCAACCTGCACGCGCATCAGATCCTCCAGTTTATCGGCAATGAGCAGTTTCAGCGCTGCGTCTGCGTCGCCGCCGGCGGATTTCACGATCTCCGCAAAACCGGCTGCCTGCTTTTTCAGAATCTCCTCCACGCCGCGTGCTTCTGCCGCCATCTTGGCATAGATGGCATCAGCTTCACCCTGTGCCTTTCTGCGCATCTGCTCTGCCTCGGCTTCGGCCTCAAGCTCCATCTGCTTCTTTCTGGCTTCCGCACGGACGATGATATCCGCCTCCAGCGTTGCCTGCTCTTTGGCACGCCGCGCTTCTTCGGCGGCCTGTTCCGCCGCGTAGGATTCCTCCAGGGCTTTTGCCGCCTGGATCTTCTCTGCGGTAGTAGCGATCTTGAGAGCTTCTGCCTCTTTTTCCTTCAGGGCCGCCTCGGACATGGCGATCTTCATACGGGCTTCGTTTTCACCCTGGATCGCCACGGAATCCGCCTCGGACACCTTGATACGCTGATCCATCTTTGCGTTTGCTTCACCGATGGAGCCGTCACGGTCCTGCTCAGCCACGCTCTTTTTAGCATCGTTGATAGCCTTGGCGGCGGCTTCCTTACCGAGGGCGGCAATATAGCCGGACTCGTCGCTGATATCGGTCACGTTTACGTTAATCAGACGCAGACCGATCTTTTTCAGCTCCGTTTCCACGTTGCTGCTTACGGCGGCAAGGAACTTATCACGGTCGGTATTGATCTCCTCAATATCCATGGTAGCGATGATGAGACGAAGCTGACCGAAGATAATATCCTTGGAAAGTTCCTGGATCTCGGAAAGCTGGAGTCCCAGAAGCCGTTCGGCGGCGTTCTGCATTACGCCCGGCTCGGTGGAAATACCAACGGTAAACCGGGACGGTACGTCAATACGGATATTCTGTCTGGACAGTGCGTTTTTCAGATCCACCTGAATGGAAATAGGCGTCAGATCCAGATAAGCGTACGACTGGAACACGGGAATCACGAATTCCGCGCCGCCATGGATACACTTGGCACTGCGGTTCGTACCGTCCTTGTTTTTACCGATAGAACCGTAAACTACCATGATCTTATCGGACGGACACTTTTTGTACCGGGAACAGATCCATGCAAGGAAAGAGATCAGAACGAGAACCAACGCACTGATCAGGATAACGTACTCATATTTCATAGTTTTTCCTCCGTAACATAGTATGCTTTCTTATTTTCTTTCTACTACCAGATCCGTCTCACCGCTGACACCCACCACGACCACTTCACTGCCCGTGGGAATCGCCTCCGGCTGATCGGTAACGGCACTTCGCTCCACGTAAGAGCCCTGCAGCATGATGTGTACTTTTCCCTCCCCGGAACGTGCGGGAGGAACGGTCAGATGCACCTTGCCTCGCGTGCCTACTGCGTTGCGGTTATCCATATTGCCGTCACTCCGCAATTTCATCACCGCACGGAGCAGATAGGCAATCCCCACCATAACGGCGAAGCCGCAAAGGAGAGATACCGGCACGGTAACGTAAAGGGATACGCCGGCGGAGCACATGGCAACGCCTACCCAGCCGAACACCACGAAAAACGCTACGATACCCCGAAGTGTGAAAATCCGCAGGCCGTCCATGTCTCCCACATCGTGCACGTCGTGCATATCGGAAACGCTGTCCGTCCCGTAAATACCGTCTCCGCTTTCGGCAAGATCGGCTATGGAGCCGTCCGCACCAAGATCATCCACACCGTCCCCGGATTCACCGATGCCAATAAAAAGCAGCACCGTTTGCACCAGCAGAACCAGCGTGGCAGGGATTGCGATACAGTAAAACATCTGTGCCGCCGTCCCCAGTAAATTCCACCATTCCTGAAACATTCGCTCATCCTCCTTTCTGAAAGGATAATGGCAGCGTTCCCGCTGCAAAAATCACTTGCCGCTTATCTCACGGTACAATAATTATACCACACAGTCACGCGACTGTCAATAGGTTTCTTGTGTTTTTTCAAAAAAATCATTCCTCTGTGAAAAGTATACCATATTCACAGCAACAGTGCAATGCAATTTATAAAAAACGTCCCTGCATTTCGGGATGCAAATATGGCAAAGATGTTGACATTCCGAAAAAAAGATTCTATAATCATGTATATATCCCTACCCGCACGCTTCATTTATACATTATATTATCCGTTATTGCCTGTTACTCACATGTAAAGGAGATATGTACCATGCGTTTTGGAACTGCCAGAGATATTATCACCCCCCGTGCCCCCATGAAGCTTGCCTGCACCGGCGTCTTTGATCAGAATTTTGCCGGTATTCACGACGACGTATACGTACGCTGTCTGGTACTGGACGACGGTGAAAACAAAGCCTTGCTTATGTCCTTTGACCTGCTCTTTCACGACCGCACGCTGAATACGGAAGTTGCCGCCTACGCCGCCGCCCGTTATGGCGTAAATCCGGCGGCAGTGATTCTGTCCTGTACCCATGCCCACACGGCACCGGCCGTGAAAGGATACAATCCGGAGCATCACGACGATGCGTACGAGGAGATGCTTCTGGATCGGGCCAAAGCCTGCGTAGACCGCGCCATGTGCTCACTCACGGAGGGAACTTTGGAATACGGCACGTTCGATGCGGATTTCAACGTAAGCCGGCGAGGTATGCGTGACGGAAAATTTGTAAACGCCCCCAATCTTGATCCTACCTATCCACGCAACAAAGAATGCTTCGTTCTGTGCGTCCGGGATAGGGAGGGAAATATTCGCTCCATCCTCACAAATTACGCCTGCCATCCCGTAAACTATCCCACACCGGATCACGTCAGCGGTGAGTTTCCTGCCCGTCTGTGCCAACTGCTGGACACCCGGTACTACGGATGTACTTCCCTGTTTTTCCAATCCACCGGCGGAGACGTGCGTCCCCGTCCCACCGTTGACACAGAAGCAGATAAAAACAACGGGTGGCCGTGGAAAAAGCTCTCCTTTGCCCAGGTGGATGCGTTCGCCAAAGAAATCGCCGATGCCGTTTCCGGCTTTGCGGAAAGCGGTCGAAGCAAACGGGCCGAGCAGTTGTCCATTGCCGCCGATGCGTTCACCGTGGATCTGCCCATGAACGGAAAGACACTGCAGGACTTTGAAGCAATGAAACAGCAGAGACGGGATGCGGCGGACAATCCCGAAAAGGTACACGCCATATCCATTGCGGACGGCGGCTATGCTTGTCTCCCCAATTCGCTGGCCCTGCACTGCCAAACGATCCGCCTGACCGATACGCTGTATATCGCCGCCGTGGGCGGTGAACCATGCTTCGGTGTACAGCGTGCCATAAAAAAGGCCTTTGGAGAAAAAGATCTTCTTTTCATCGGCTACACGGATGCCTGTGCGTATATTGTAGACGATCGGATTCTGGCCGAGGGCGGATACGAGGCCGAATGCCATTTGGAATACGGGCTGAAAGGGCCGTTCAAACCGGGCGTGGATGCCCGTTACACGGAGCATTTTGAAAAATCCCTTGCCCGGCTGCAGGAATAACCGTTATTTTACGCTCGCCTAAAACAAATGGATTTTAGTCAAAAGCAAAAAACAGCCGTGCGAAACCTTCGCACGGCTGTTTTTTTCATTCATTCACCTTATATACCCACGTATACAGGAGATTTTTAATGTTTTCAAATTCTTCCCTGTCCACGGCACGTCCCCCGGTCATCACCTGCAGCGGAATGGGATTTCGTCCCTTTGACATGGCCGGCTGAATATAGGGATATTCGTTCAAAAAGAATCCGTTCCGCCGGTAAAATCCGATGCGGCGGGCGGCCATTTCCGTACGTGGCGGCTCCACCTCCAGGCATACCGTGGTATCGCTCATCTCCACGATCTCACGAAGCATCCGGGCACCTATACCGCCGTTGCGGCAGGCAGGATCCACCGCCAAATGCTCAATAAACCGAAGGGACGGAAGCTCCCACACCGCCATAAAGGCGATCACACGGTCTTCCTCCTTTATCCCGAACAGTGTATACGCCGGCTCGGACAGAAGGGCTCTCTGCTCCTCGCGGGTTCTGTATTCCTCCAGCGGGAAGGATGTTTCCAAAAGGCGGAACACGCCCTCAAAATCCGCCTCACTCAATCTTTGCATACGTCCATCCCCCTTCTGCAGTCTGCCTTATTATACCACAAAAACGGACGGTGTGCAAGGCTCATTCCCACTGATTTTCGAGGGGGCTGAACCGTTTGCGGAACTGATTGGGGGCCATGCCGTATTTCTTTTTGAACTGGGTATAAAACCAGCCCACGTTCTGATACCCCAACTCAAAGCAGATATCAAGAATCGGCACCTTGCTGGAAATCAGCATATTGGCAGCGTAATTGATCCGCAGGGAATTGATATATTCCGTCACGGACGTATTCATGTATTTTTTCACAGACCGTGCCAGATGTTCTCTCGTCCGGCCGGATAAAGCCACCATACGGTCGTTCCCCAAGCGGAAATTCTCCGGCTTCCGCATCTGCACGCAAAGATCTGAAAGCCACACCGGCATATCCTCCCCGTCATCGGTATTCTCAAAAAAGCACCGCTGAAACACCTCCGCCAGCAATGCCCGGGCATAGATCTTCAGTTGTTTTCGATCCTGCCAGTGAAAGGTATAGCATTTTTCAAAATGCCGCACCACCCATTCCCTGTCCGCCCGAGACAAAAGTTTCATGGGCGGAAGCGGCTGTGATTCCAGTTGTTTTGCGGGGAAGTCCTCACTCATGTACTCGAACAGCAGCCGTATCACCCGTGCACTGACCGCAAAATTGATCAGTTTTGCCTGCTCACCCGCAATACACTCGTAGGTGTGCACGTCCGCAGGACGAATAAACACCAGATGTCCCGCCGTCAAACGCTGCCGGGTACCGCCTACCCGATGGATGATATCACCTTCCACCACGATAAACAGCTCGTAATATTCGTGATCATGCAGATATTTGCTTTCCTTCTCACTGTCGATATAGTGGCAGAAGCATTCCGATTCCGGATTTACAAATTTCTCCTCTTTCAGCGTTGCATACTGCATCCGTATTCCTCCCGATCTTCTTCGTTACGGAAAAACCACACGGAGCGTGACGATCTCAAAATTGGAAACGGGGAGCGTGATCCTGCCGTCACAATGGGGCACCTCTTTCAGAGTATTCTCCAGCATATCGCAGACGTATACGGCTTTTACCGGCACCCCAACGGTCATCTCTGCCCTAGTTTTCCGATCAAAATACTCGTACAGACGGACGATCATGCCATTTCCGTCTTCTGCTTCTTTTACCGTATCAATCATGATATTTTCATTGGCGCACTGAATCAAGGAGAACGTATCTGCAAGCGTACCGTCCTGTCTGTCCAGTTTTTGGGCAATCATCGGCTGATTGAAGCTCTGTGCCATTCTGGCCGTACCGGCAGTCTTGAAACTTCCGGCGTGCGGATACAAAGCGTACCGGAACGTATGTACCTCTTTATCCGCCTGAGGATTCGGCGAGGTGGCACATTTCAAAAGGGTAAGCTTCAGCGTACTTCCTTCCGCACTGTGCCCGTATTTGCAGTCGTTCAGAACGCTTACGCCGTAGTCATCCTCTGAAATATCCGCCCATTTGTGTGCACATACTTCAAACTTTGCCGCATCCCAGGTGGTATTCGTATGCGTTGGACGCTTAATGTTGCCGAACTGGATATCGTAAGCGGCTTCATTGGCGTGCACGTCCACGGGGAAAGCGGCCTTCAGAAGCTGATGCTCTTCCTTCCAATCGATATACGTATCAAAATCGATCCGGCGGATATCATCGTACAGAAAGACGGTCTGGACAAGGCGGGAACGGAGATACTCTCTCGTGATCCGGATACCTCTTCGTGCCCCTTCATCCACAAATTCTGTATTTACAACGCTGTCGATCACCCACATTTTCTCTTTGTAGTAATTGGTGATCTCCCATGCGTCGCAAGTTTTCGGATAATCTTCAAAGACCTGCAATTCGTTAAGACGTTCTCCGGGCTTCACCACCTCACGGTCATTCTCCTTGTCGTACAGCGAAACGATCGTGAAGCTATCGTCAAACAGGACGGTGAAGAAATCATTCTCCATCCGCTTTTCCCCCAGGATCACGCGGTGCGGCACCGCCCCCGGCTGAATCACTTTATAACCGCAGGCAGGAATGTCCGCGGCGTATACCTTTTCACCGTCTACGTCCACCACGTCACTGCAGACAACGCCGCCCGGATTGTAGACGAAGATACCGCCGTCCGTTTTCACCTGAGACGAAACAGAACGGATCTTTTCCGCCAGCATCTTCTCTCCGCGGCCGAAGATCTCGGCAAAATCACGATCGGTACGCTCATACACAGCCGCAATGGACGAACCGGGAAGCACGTCGTGGAACTGATGGAGAAGCATGGTCTTCCACGCTTTGCGAAGCGTTTCCCTGTCGTAGATCCCGCCGGTGAGGCAGGCGTCCGCCATGGAAAGCTTCTCCAGCGTCTGCAGCATCAGCTCGCATTTCCGGTTGCATTTTTTGATCTTAGCGATGGAGGTATAGGTTCCTCTGTGCAGTTCCAGATACAATTCTCCCACCCATTTGGGAACGCGGTGCAGCCGCTCTGTGTTCCGCAGAAAATTCTCGTACACCCGCGAAAGCGTTTCCCCGGCAAAGCGGATCTCCGTTTTCGGTATTCCGGGAATACCGTAGGCAAGCCGCCGCTGATACTCCAGCATATCCGCAGTAGGACCGCCGCCGCCGTCGCCGTAACCGAAGGAAAGGATCACCTCGTTGTTGTATTCTTTTTGCTGATATCGTTTCCACGTATTCAGCACGTAATCCGGGTTGAGCATGGAATTATACGTGGTCAGTGTATCCTTGTATTTTTCGTCGCCCTCCCGTTTTGCCCATTCAAAATCCTCCAGGCTCTGCGCGGTGAGGAAATAGGTAAATATCTGGCTTCCGTCTATGCCCTCCCACATAAAACTGTCGTAGGGCATTTTATTGAATTCGTTCCAGCTGATCTTGGAGGTCACGAAATAATCAATACCGCATTTTTTCATGATCTGCGGCATGGCGGCACTGTATCCGAACACGTCCGGCAGCCACACACAGCGGTTCTCCGTGCCGAATTCTTCCTTCATGAACCGCTTGCCGAAAAGGATCTGCCGCACAAGACTCTCCCCGCCGGTCAGATTGTTGTCCGCCTCTACCCACATGGCACCTTCCGTCTCCCAGCGGCCTTCTTTCACCCGCGCTTTGATCTCCTCGTATACCTCGGGTGCGTACTCTTTTACGTATTCGTAAAGCTGGGGCTGGGAGGACATGAATTTGTACTCCGGATACTCCCGCATCAGCGAAAGCACCGTGGCAAAACTCCGCTGTGCTTTCTGTGCCGTCTGCTCCAGTATCCACAGCCACGCCACATCAATATGGGTATGGCCGATACAGGAAACGACCGCATCGGATCTTCCGCAGATCCCGTTATAAAAATGGGTATACAGCCAGTCTCTCGTACGATCTATACTTTCATAGAACGCAGGGCTGAAAGGCACACGCATATCCAGCAGCTGCAGGGCTTCGTTCAGCGTATTCAGAATCAGGTTCCGATTGCACTCGTCCTCCCAGATAGCCAGAGCCGCTTCATAGGGTACGACCAGATCGTAATAGAGATCCCGGATCTTGGTATCCAAAAGCGTAAGGCAGGCGGAAAAGGCAAATTTTCTGTCCGTACTGCCCGTATACAGATGAATATACATTTCGTATTCCGTATCAAAATCCAAAAGCAGCGATGGATGCTGTGCATCCAGGGACTGGGCCATTTTTCCATTGAGGTACACGATGCACTGGGGCATACAGTCGCATCCCACGTGCAGACCGGTATTGGCAAAATCCATGGAAAAGCTGAGGCGTTTTCCCTCCTGCTTCGGCTGGGCACCGATCTTTACGTAAAACCAATAATGCCTGTTATTGCCGTCCAGCATCGTACAGGCAGGATAGGGCTTCAGCGCTTCGGGTGTCGGCAAAGGCTCCGTCGTCCTGAATCCGGTTTCGGCATACAAAACCTCCGTAAGATCGCAAAGCTTCCGGGACTGCATCAACCCTAGATTCTGCCAGATCACCCGTACCTTTTTATCAATAAATTCCATGTGCACCTCACGTACCGTATCGTTTGTTTTTCTTATTATACCATAATTTTCCCCGTGTGTACTTCCTTATAGGTGATTTTTTTATATTTATGTGATATTTGAGGGAATAAAAATCCACCCGCATAGCGGGTGCTATTTCAGTTTCGGGCATAGCCCTAATACTACAGGCTACGCACAAGTGCGTCTTTTATTGGCCTGTCAGCCATGCATTTGTTACGAAACCCCGCTCAAGCGGGACTAAAACCAAGCCTCCCTTGTGTAAAGGGAGGTGGCACG
>JAZPZY010000053.1:0-50620 GCA_045544955.1 Eubacteriales bacterium | reverse complement strand
ATCTAAAAGCAATTCCCTGCAAATATATTCTTCGATACTCGGTTTAATCATAACCATCCTCTCCTGCCTTAAAAACATATCAACATATCTTATTTTTCGTTCTCTATTATCGCCAGTTTCGCCTTTGTATTACAAAGGCACAGGGCAAAACCCCATACCCCTAAAGATGCGCGAGCGCGTCCAAAGGCTCCCTTGTGTAAAGGGAGCTGTCGCGTTAGCGACTGAGGGATTGTTTCCTGCTATTTTAGGCTTTTTTGCAATCCCTCCGTCAGCCTTCGGCTGCCACCTCCCTTTACACAAGGGAGGCTTTTTGTTAGCCCCATTATAACAAAAATCGGCAGAGAAAACAAGTTCTCTGCCGAAGTTTTGTGCACGCCTATTTCTCCGCTAAGAATGCAGAGACGATGGGTAAGCCTTTTTTTCTTTTACTCCGGTTTTTCGATAGCAGCGGGGCGGGCGAAGATTTCCCGCAGTTGTGCCGCGTCGAATTTTTCACGCCGGTCGAAGGCGTAAATGCCGTTTTTCTCCTGGAATACGTCGGTCAGCTGGGTGTAGCAGAAGCCGAACATACGGGGCGAATCCAGCATGGCGTCGGTAAGCCCCTTGAGCCGGGCGAGAAACTCCTCTTTCGTTTTCGGACGGGTACCGTACCCCCAGGCGGGATCCGTAGAATCTATATCCAGATTCCAGTAGATGCCGCCGTATTCGGAATTGAAATAGGGACGTTTGAAATCGTATTTTTCAAAATCAGGGTAGTCCACGAATACGCCGTCTCCGTCCCCCTCCAGTGCTTTTACGTGTGCACGGAGCGTTGCGGGATCCTGGGTGTAGTCGTGTACGTCGAAAATGTCCGTGTCTTTGCCGTGCAGATGGCCGGAGGTATCGATCACGGGCCGGATCGGATCGATGGCGCGGGTAACTGCGTTTACCGCGTCAAAGATGCCCGTGAGCCGTCCGTTGGGAGATGCCGCTCCGTAGGTTTCGTTGAAGGGGCACCAGCCGATGACGGCGGGAGAGTTGTAATCCCGCTCCATGGCCTCCACCCATTCCTGCAGCATGGAGTAGAGCGCTTCCTTCCGGCTGACGTCCAGTCCCCAGTTGGGATATTCGCCCCACAGCATGTAACCCAGATGATCCGCCCAGTAGATGGTGTACGGCTCGAAGATCTTCATGTGCAGGCGGGCACCGTTGAAGCCCACGGCCATGGCACGCTCTACGTCCAGACGAAGCTCGTCCTCCGTGGGGGCGGTGTAGATGCCGTCGGGATAATATCCCTGATCCAGCACCATCCGCTGAAATACAGGACGGCCGTTCAGAAGAAACGCCCGGTCGGTCCACGCCACGCTCCGCATGCCGAAATAGGTGAGGAGCAGATCGTCCCCGGCCGTCAGCGTAAGATCGTAGAGATTGGGTTTTCCGAGATCCCACAGAATCGGATCTTTCACCGGTACGGAGAAGGATACGGCCCCGCCGCACACCGGTGCGGTCACGGAAGCGACGGCATCGCCGCCAAAGGAGACCGCAGCAGTGATCTCCCGGATGACGCCCCGATCGCCGCCGAAGCGAACGGTAACGTCCACTTTTTCGCCGGCTGTGTCAGGGGTGATCTTTATCTTTTCCACGTATGCGGAGGGAACGACCTCCAGCCATACCGTCTGCCAGATGCCCGTGCACCGGGTGTAGTAGCAGCCGTAGTTTTCATATCGGTCGCTTTGTTTGCCGGAGGGGATCAGGGGATCGCGGGTATCGTCCTCCGCACAGACAGTTACCGTGTTTTCCCCGTCGGTGACGAGATCGGTAATGTCCAAAGCAAAGGGCGTGTAGCCGCCCCGGTGCGTGCCGGCGGAGACGCCGTTGATCCAAATCTCCGTCTCGTAATCCACCGCGCCAAAGTGCAGAAGGAGACGGGATGCGCCTTTTACGAAAGAGGCGGGCAGCGTAAAGGTGCGGCGGTACCACACGGCGGGAATGAAATCCACGTATTCCACGCCGGACAGCTTGCTTTCCGGGGCAAAGGGGACGAGAATCTTTTCCGGGAACGTACCCTTTGCCGCCATACCCCGGGCACGCCCGGACCGGCCGAAGTCAAAGGCGAAGTCCCATTCTCCGTTCAGATTCACCCAGCTGTCCTCACTGCGGCACAGAGAGGGACGGGGATACTCCGGACGCGGGATTTCCATTCTCTCTTTGTCCATGGGGATTACTCCTCTACGGTGCGGATGGTTTTGATAACCGGAGCGATAATCGGCCGGTCGTTGGCACCGGTGGGGATGGATGCGATCTCGTCCACCACGTCCATACCTTCGGTTACACGGCCGAAAGCGGCGTACTCGCCGTCCAGGAAGGTAGACTTCTCGTGAACGATGAAGAACTGGGAGGACGCACTGTCGTAGCTGCGGGAGCGTGCCATGGAGATAACGCCCCGTACGTGGGAGATATTATTCTTCACGCCGTTGGCGAGAAACTCACCTTTGATATTCTCACCGGAGCCGCCGTAGCCCGTGCCTTCCGGGTCACCGCCCTGGATCATGAAGCCTTTCATAATGCGGTGGAAAATGAGCCCGTCGTAGAAGCCCTCGTCTGCCAGCTTCGTGAAGTTTTCTACCGTAATGGGCGCTACCTCGGGATACAGCTCCAGCTTTATAACGCCGCCGTTTTCCATTGTGATCTCTACCATGACTGTTTCTCCGTAATTCCCGCTGTCCTCCTTTTTGCATCCGAACATACAAAGGCACAGAGCCAGTGCCGCTGTGATAAAGAGAATCTTACAAAGTGCGTTTTTCATTTTCATGCGGGAATAAACATCCTTTCGTGTTTTTTTATATTTGAAATGGTGCGCGTGATTATTTCAGATTCCGTCCCCGGGGATTCGTTTCGTAGATGTCCCCGATCACCTTCAGAATCTGAATACCGTCCTTCAGCGTGCAGTAATATTCGTCTTTGCCGTCGATGGCATCGTAGAACCGACCGATCATCAGTGCGTGTCCCGCACCCCATACGGCTTTGCCCACCGTCTGCGCTTTCTTATCATCAACCAACAGTTCCAGCCCGTCGCCCGTGTCCTTATACAGCTTGCCGTTCTGGAGAAGGAGTTTTCCCTTTTCCAGATATACTTCAAGCAGTACAGAGGCGTCCACTACGTTGCAGTTGGTGGCGTAGAAAATGGCGGTCTTGCCGTTTTCATAGAACAGCGTGGCTTCGGCAGTATCTTCCACCTCGATGATATCTCCGTTTTTACGCAGGGAAGCGGTGCCCTCCGTGCGGGCAACTTTTCCGCCAAAGTAATACAGCAGATCCAGCGTGTGAATGGACTGATTCATAAGAACGCCGCCGCCCTCAGTAGCCCATGCCCCACGCCAGCCGCTTTCCGTATAGTATGCACCGCTGCGGTGCCAGGTCATGAATCCTCTCGCGCCTAAAAAGGCACCCATCTCGCCGGAGTCAATGATGGTTTTCGCCGTCAGGTTGGTGGGGATCACCCGGTTCTGGAAGGATACGCATACCTTTCTGCCCGTTTCCTCCTGCACGGCGAGGATTTCCAGCGCCTCGTCGTAGTCCAGTGCCGCCGGCTTTTCCAGATATACGTCTGCCCCGGCCCGCATGGCGGCGATGGCCATGGGCTTATGGAGATAGTGAGGGGTGCAGATGTGCACCACGTCTGTCTTCACCTCGGCCAGAAGCTGGGTGTAATCCGTGTAGGTGCGGACAGGGTAGGGAATCGTTTCCTTTGCCTTCTCGATCCGTTCCGGCTTTATATCACAGATAGCCTCGATCTTTCCGTAATCGTTGTTCAGGATAGCCGCGATGTGTACGGCGGAAATGCCGCCCAGGCCGAGTATGGAGATGGTTTTCATGACAGTTGTTTCCTTTTCTGTTTTCATGATTTTGCCGCCGTCCGAGCAAACCGGTCAGCGTACAAGTGTATTATATCCTATGTTATCCGTATTGTCAAATGTATTTTGGATTTTTCGCAAAAATTCCGTTTGTCTGCCGCCGCCGGCGCATATACTATAAGGGAATACGGAAAACGGAGGGACTGCAGATGAAAACGGAAACCTGGGTACGCCTTGCCGCCATGGGGATCTGCGGCGTGATCGCCGCCCTTGCGGGCTATGCGGTCATTCGGTATTTTGCCGGGATCCTGTTTCCGTTTCTGCTGGCGGCCCTCGTTTCCTCGCTCCTTCGTCCGGCGGCAGGTTTTCTCCGCCGCCGGTTTCGCTTGCCGGAGAAGATCGGCGGTACGGTTTTGATCCTTCTGGCAGTAGGGATCCTGTCCTTCGGCCTGGTGGTGCTTTGCCGGTGGTTGTACGGCAGTGCCCGGGATCTGATCGCCGATTTGCCGGCCATGCTGGAAGACAGCGAAAATCCGCTGCGGAAGATCGTGGATCTGATAAAAAGATGGGACGGCAGCGGAAGTACCGCCGGGGAACTGGAAACGTTGTACGGAATGCTGTCCGGCATGATACAGGAGGCGATCGGGAGTGCCAGTGCCGCTCTTACTGCCGGAGCCGGCAGCGTGATCGTAGCTTTGCCCCGGCTGCTTCTTTCCGTGGTGGTAGGGGTGATCGCCCTGTTTTATCTGTTTTTTGACGGTGTCGCATTGCGGGAGCAGATGCGGTTTTTCTGCAGTGAATCGGCACTTCAGCGTCTGTTTTCCCTCTTTTCCCGGATACGGTCGGCCGTAGGCGGATACGTGCGGGCGTATCTGACGCTGCTTCTGCTTACCTATGCAGAACTGTGTGCCGGATTTCTGATTCTGAACGTGTCCCGCCCTTTTTTGATCGCACTGCTTGCGGCGGCGGTGGATCTTTTGCCGGTGTTCGGCGTGGGAACGGTGCTTCTCCCTTGGAGCCTTTTTTCCTTTTTTGGGGGAGACGTGTACCGGGGCGTGGGACTTCTGGTTCTGTTTTTCGTGATGTACGTGGTGCGTCAGTTTGCGGAACCACGGATCCTGGGCAGTACCATCGGCGTCCATCCGCTGTTTACCCTGTTTGCCGTGTTTGCGGGTTTTTCCCTGTTCGGCATCTGGGGGATGGTGCTGTTTCCCCTTCTGCTGTACGGCGTGAAAGCACTTCTTTCGGGCGTGACGGAAGAAAAAGGGGGACTGCCGTAAGCAGTCCCCACGTATATTTTTACGCCGTCAGGCAGGAACGATCATACCGTACGCACCGTCTTTACGCTTGTAAACGACGCAGATCTCCTCCGTTGCCGCATCCCGGAACATGAAGAATCCGTGTCCCAACAGATTCATCTGCAGGATGGCTTCTTCCGGTGTCATGGGCTTGATGGTGAACTCTTTGGTGCGGATGACGAAATCGCCTTCCTCCTCGATAGGCTCCTCCGCCTCTGCCGGTGCGGGCTCTGCGGGTGCAAACGCACCCTCTCTGAGGCGGCGTTCCAGACGGGTTTTGTTTTTACGCATCTGCCGTTCAATGGCATCCATGCACTCGTCCAGTGCGATCTCGAAGGTGGAGGCCTCTTTCTCGCAGCGGTACAGCGTACCGTCAGCGGAAATCGTGATTTCCAGCCGATCCAGATCGCGAACGTAGCCGAACTTGACGGTAGCCTCGGCATCCTCGCGGAAGAACCTGTCGAATTTGGCAAGCTTCTTTTCCACCATGGCCTTGAGACTGTCACGTACGCTCATCTGTCTGCCCACAAAGGTAATCTTCATATACAACCCACCTTTTTTATGATATTGTAAACGGATCTCTCCCTTTACATATCAATTATACCATATTGTTTTTGGTTTGTACAGAGGTTTTTGCATAATTTATACAAAAAAATATTAAAGAAGAATCAAAAAGCGTGCGAATGCACAGCATTCGCACGCTTCGTGTGTTTCAGATCAGTCCAGATATCCCTGGCGGAAGAGCAGCTCTGCGGTCAAAACGGCACCGCCGGCCGCACCGCGGAGGGTATTGTGTGCCAGTCCCACAAACTTGTAATCGAACAGCGTATCCTCTCTGAGGCGGCCCAGGGTTACGCCCATACCGCCGTAGATGTCCCGGTCCAGACGGGCCTGGGGACGGTTTTCTTCCTCAAAGTAGGTAATGAACTGTTCCGGTGCATGGGGCAGACCGAGAAGCTGGGGAGCACCCCGGAACTCCTTCCATGCGGTAAGGATCTCTTCCTTCGTGGGCTTGTTTTCAAAGTTTACGAACACCGCACAGGTGTGGCCGTCCGTTACCGGTACGCGGATGCACTGGGTGGTGATCAGCGGAGCTTTTGCCGTATCGATCACGCCGCCCCGGATCTCGCCCCAGATCTTCAGAGGCTCTTTCTCACTCTTCTCCTCCTCGCCGGAGATGAAGGGGATGATGTTGTCGATCATTTCGGGCCACTCGTTGAAGGTCTTGCCCGCACCGCTGATGGCCTGATAAGTGGTGGCAACCACTTCCTTGATGCCGTATTTTTTAAGCGGCGTCAAAGCGGCAACGTACGCCTGGATGGAGCAGTTGGGCTTTACGGCAATAAAGCCGCGTTTCGTGCCCAGACGCTCTCTCTGGCTCTTTATGATCTCCGTGTGGTTGTCGTTGATCTCCGGAATGACCATGGGTACGTCATCGGTCCAGCGGTGTGCAGAGTTGTTGGAAACTACCGGAATCTCTGCCTTGGCGTAGGCTTCCTCCAGTGCACGGATCTCGTCCTTCTTCATATTGACGGCACAGAATACGAAATCCACCTTTTCCTTCATGGCGTCGATGTCGGCGGCGTCTATAACGGTCATTTTCGCAACGTCAGCCGGCATGGGCGTGGCCATTTTCCAGCGTCCGTCTACGGCTTCCTCATAGGTACGGCCGGCGGAGCGTGCACTGGCCGCAAGGGCAGTCAGCTCAAAATACGGATGATTTTCGAGAAGCGTGATAAAACGCTGTCCCACCATACCCGTGGCACCTACGATACCGGCTCTGATTCTTTCTTTCATATGTCTCCATCCTTTCATCCGCCGCGTCTGCGGCTTTGGGAAGTTTATAAACGTTGTTAATAGAAATATTATATCACGGCGCACCTTGCTTGTCAATGAATCTGCTTTTCTTTTTTAGCGGATTCTTTTCGCTTTTCGGAAAATATCGGGGCGGATCGGGATATCCTTTCTTGACAGACGGACGTTTTTTTTATATAATGATAGATAGTGTGTGTCCATAAGGACGCACGGAGAAAGGATGTCATCATGCAGGATCTCCTTAAGATTATAGAAAACGCCATGCCTACGCTTTCCAAAGGACAAAAGCGGATCGCACAGTTTATAGAACAGCATTACGACAAAGCCGCCTATATGACGGCAGCCCAGTTGGGAGAGGAAGTGTCCGTATCCGAATCCACCGTGGTGCGTTTTGCACTGGAACTGGGCTTTGACGGATATCCGGCTCTGCAGCGAAGCGTGCAGGAAACGGTACGCCGCAGGCTTACCTCCCTTCAGCGGATCGAGGTGACCAACAAGCGTCTGGGGGATGCCTCCATCCTGGATGCGGTGCTTGCCTCCGATGCGGAGAAAATCAAGTATACCGGAGAGCATATCGACCGGGCCGCCTTTGACCGGGCGGTGGACGCCATTCTGGGTGCCCGTGCGATCTATATCATCGGTATGCGGTCCTCCTCCGCTCTGGCGGAGTTTATGAATTATTACCTCAGCTATATGTTTGAAAACGTGCGTCTGATCCGTACCACCAGCGGCAGTGAGATCTTTGAGCAGCTGCTCCGCATGGATGCGAAGGACGTGATGCTTGCCGTCAGCTTCCCCCGGTATTCCAGCCGTATCGTAAACGCGGTGGAGTACGCCCACCGGACGGATGCCCGGGTGATCGCCATTACGGACAGCGAAAACTCGCCCATTGCCAGAAACGCTCACGCCGTGCTGACGGCACGGAGCGATATGGCCTCCTTCGTGGATTCGCTGGTGGCGCCTTTATCCATTATCAACGCACTGCTTGCCGCCGTGGCACAGAAGAAGCAGGCGGAGCTTTCCGCCACGCTTACGAAGCTGGAAAACGTGTGGGATACCTTCAACGTATATAACAAAAGTACCGAAAGGAACGAATCGGATGAATAACGGAGATACATCCGTTGCCGTCATCGGCGGCGGTGCCGCCGGGATGATGGCCGCCATTGCCGCCGCAGAAGCAGGTGCTTCTGTGACAGTATATGAGCAAAACCGGGTTCTTGGCAAAAAACTCCGCATCACCGGTAAAGGCAGATGCAACGTGACCAACGACTGTACGCCTTCGGAGATCATGGATGCGGTAACGAAAAATCCGAAATTCCTAAGGGGCGCCCTGTTCCGCTTTACCCCGGCGGATACCGCGGCCTTTTTTGAAGAAGCGGGCGTGCCCTTGAAAACGGAACGGGGACGCCGCGTGTTTCCCGTGTCCGACCGTGCCCACGACGTGGCCGACGCTATGGAAAAGCGGATGCGTGCTCTGGGCGTTGCGGTGGTGCAGGAGGCAGTGACCGCCCTTTCCTTTACGGAAACGGAAGACGGAAGATTCGTATCCGGCGTGGTGACGGACAGCGGCACCTATTTCCACAGTGCCGTGATCGTGGCCACCGGCGGCGTGTCCTATCCGGGAACCGGTTCCCGGGGCGACGGCTACCGCCTTGCCGAATCGGCGGGGCTTTCCCTGACGGAGATATTGCCGTCTCTCGTGCCCGTGGTAACGGAAGAGAATACTGCACCCTTATCCGGACTGTCACTGAAAAACGTGACGCTGACCGTTCTGCAGAACGGGAGATCCGTTTTCTCCGAAATGGGAGAGATGCTTTTTACCCACTTCGGCGTATCCGGACCGCTTGTTCTGTCCGCCTCTGCCCATATGCGGGGCAGGATGGACAGTTATAAAATGGAGATCGATCTGAAGCCGGCACTGGACGACGCTACGCTGGACGCCCGGCTGCTTTCTGATTTTGCCAAATACGCACAGCGGGATTTCGTGAACGCCCTCGGCGATCTGCTTCCCCAGAAGCTGATCGATCCCGTGATTGCCCGGGCGGGCATATCGCCCCGGACGAAAGCCGGCGTGATCACGCGCAAAGAGCGGCTGTCGCTTCTTTATACGCTGAAGCATTTTCCCCTGACGCCGGTGCGTTTCCGCCCCATTGACGAGGCTATCATCACCTCCGGCGGCGTGGACGTTTCCGGAATCCATACAAAAACCATGATGGCAAAGGCGTGTCCCGGTCTGTTTTTCGCCGGGGAGGTGCTGGACGTGGACGCCTATACCGGCGGCTATAATCTGCAGATTGCTTTTTCCACCGGCGTGGCCGCCGGACAGGGCGCGGCAGAGTACGCCGCATCCCTCTCTGAACCGTAAGAATATCGCCGAAAGGAAACGATACGATGAAAAAATGGAACATTGCACTGGACGGCCCCAGCAGCTCCGGCAAGAGCACCCTTGCACGGGCATTGGCACGGGAGCTTTCTCTCATTTACGTGGATACCGGTGCCCTGTACCGGGCTGTCGGTCTGTATATGGTGCGAAACGACATCGATCCGAAAAATGGGGAGGCAGTTGCCGCCGCCCTTGATTCAGTGCAGGTGGAGCTTTCGTACAGCGGCGGCGTGCAGACCGTCCTGCTTTGCGGCGAGGACGTGGGCGGCAGCATCCGCACGCCGGAGATCTCCATGGCGGCGTCCGCCGTTTCCGCCGTTCCTGCCGTTCGAGCCTTTCTTCTGGATATGCAGAAGGATATGGTGAAACGGGGCGGCGTGGTAATGGACGGCCGGGACATCGGCACGGTCATCATGCCGGATGCGGACGTAAAGCTGTTTCTCGTGGCTTCGGCGGAGGCGCGGGCAAAACGCCGTTATCTGGAAATGCAGGAGAAGGGCGTTGCCTGTACCTACGAGCAGATCTATCGGGAAACGGTGGAACGGGATAAGAACGACAGCGGACGGGAGATCGCACCGCTGGTACCTGCCCCGGACGCCATTCTGTTTGATAATTCTGAACTGAATCAGGAAGAAACCGTAATAGAGGCACTCCGCCTCGTCAGGGAGAAATGCAAAAATGCGTAAAATGAGTAAGATATACCGGGTTATTTACACCATCTGCGTGTATCCGGTGCGGGCTTTGTTCCGCATCCGTGTGGTGAATCGGGAAAAACTGCCCGAGGAAGGCGGATGTATTATCTGTGCCAACCATACCAGCATGCTGGACGTTCTGATCCTTTCCGCTGCTCTTGACCGGCAGATCCGCTATATGGCGAAAAAGGAACTGTTCAAAATCCCCCTTCTCAAAGGGCTGATCACCGTGCTGGGTGCCTATCCCGTGGATCGGGGCGGTGCGGACGTGGGCAGTATCCGCCGTACCATCTCTATGATCGAAGCGGGCGAGATGATCGGTATTTTCCCCCAGGGAACGAGACATCCTGCCGTGGATCCCGCATCAACGCCCGTGAAGCACGGCGTGGGCATGATCGCCTATCACGCAAAAGCCACGGTGGTGCCGGCCTATATCCGGGCAAAGGGAAACCGCGTCCGCTTCTTCAGCCGTACGGAGCTTGTGCTGGGCGATCCCATTCCCTACGAGGCTTTGGGCTTTACCGAGGGCGGCAAGGCGGAATATAAGGCGGCCACGGAAAAGATCTTTACCGATATCTGTGCCCTGGGCGGCTATACCCGTGCCCTTTCTGCCGGGGAGAATCCGGAGGCGGAAAAGTGAGCGTTACGGTAGCGACTCACGCCGGCTTCTGCTTCGGCGTGAAAAAAGCCACGGAAGCCGTGGAATCCGCCATCAGCCGGGGCGGCTCGGAAATTCTCACGCTGGGACGGCTGATTCATAACGACGGCTACTGTGAATCGCTCAAAAAGCGGGGCGTGCGGGAAATCTCCGCCGCCGATATTCCTGCCGTTCTGCAGCGTGTCCGGGAGGGCGTGCCCGTCACCGTGGTGATCCGTGCCCACGGGGAAACGGAGGCGGTGGTGCGTCAGCTGGAGGCGTGTGCCCGGGAGTGTCCGTCTCTCACCGTTCTGAACTGTACCTGTCCCTTCGTGGAGAAGGTGAGGAAGATTGCCGGAGAAAATTCCGGCGGCGGCAAGCGCTTTTTTCTCCTCGGTGCCCCCGATCATCCGGAGGTGCAGGGGATCCTCAGCTGTGCCAAGGACGGCGTCGTCTTCTCCACGGCGGAGGAACTGCAGTCTATTTTGGAGAAACAGACGGGACAAAACAGGGAAAAACACGAAAACGAGGATAATTTTTCCATTTCTGTGGCATCGCAGACAACCCAAAAGCTGTCAGAATGGAAAAAAAGTTTGGAAATTCTCAAAAAGGTATATACAAACGCGCAAATTTTTGATAGAATATGTATTGTGACTGAAGAAAGACAGAAGGAAGCCGCCGCCCTGGCAGAAAAATCCGATGCTATGCTGATCATCGGAAGCCGTGCCAGTTCCAATACGGCGAAGCTGTACGCTGTGTGCCGGGAACGCTGTCCCCGATCGTATCTGATCGAGAATGCAGAGGACCTTTCGCACATCGACTTTACCGGATGTCAGACCGTGTCCATAACTGCCGGTGCATCGACACCGAACAGTGTAATACAGGAGGTATATAAAACTATGGCTGAGCAAATGGAAAACTTTGCAGATCTGCTCGAAGAATCTCTCAAAACTTTAAATACAGGAGAAGTTGTTACCGGTGTAATCACCTCGATCTCTCAGAACGAGATCCATCTGGACCTCGGCGCGAAGACGACCGGCGTAATTGTGCACGATAAGCTGACGGACGATCCGTCTGCCAAGCTTTCCGACCTGTTCAAAGTAGGTGACGAGATCAAGGCAAAGGTTATCAAGGTAAGCGATATCGACGGTATCGCAACGCTGGATAAGCTGAGAGTAGACACCGACAAGAACTGGGATCTGATCGTGGAAGCAGCAAATTCCGGCGAGATCCTGGAAGGACGCATCGTGGAGGCTGTCAAGGGCGGCGTTATCATCTCCCTGAAGAGCGTTCGCGTATTCATCCCCGCATCCCTCTCCGGTGTACCGAAGGACGGCGACCTCGCCTCCATCGTCGGTACCACCCAGCGGGTAAAGATCGTTGAGATCAAAGAGGACAGAAAGAGAGCCTACGCTTCCATCCGTGCCGTACTCCGCGAGGAGAGAAAAGCACAGGAAGAGGCATTCTGGGCAGCTCTGGAAGAGGGTCAGGAGTTTGACGGCGTTGTCAAGAGCCTTACCTCTTACGGCGCATTCGTGGATCTGGGTGCCGGCGTGGACGGTATGGTACATACCTCCGAGCTGTCCTGGAAGCACATCCGCCAGCCTTCCGACGTTGTCAAGGTAGGCGATAAGCTCCACGTGTTCGTAAAGGCTATCGACCGTGAACGCGGCCGCATCTCCCTCGGATACAAGACGGAAGCTACCAACCCCTGGAACATCTTCACCTCCACCTATTCCGTAGGCGATGTTGCAAACGTAAAGATCGTTTCTCTCATGCCCTTCGGTGCATTTGCAGAAGTAGTGGACGGCGTGGACGGTCTGATCCACATCAGCCAGATCGCCGATCACAAGATCGCAAAGCCGGATGAGGTTCTCGCTGTCGGTCAGACGGTGGACGTAAAGATCACCGACATCGATATGGAGAATCAGAAGATCAGCCTTTCCATCCGTGCACTCCTTGAGCCTGCTCAGGAAGAGGCTGCGGAAGAGGCTCCTGCCGCTGAAGAAGCACCGGTTATGTATTCTACCGACAATCCGGATGCATACAAGTCCTTTGAGACTGAGGAAGAGAAATAATCTTTCCACTGGAATCAGCGTAAGATTCTGAAAAACAAGCCGGAAGAGAATCTTCGGATCCTCTTCCGGTCTTCTTATTACAGTGAGGTAACTACGATGGCAGTACTTCTTTATCCGGAAAACGGATTTCTGTTTGATACCCATACGGAGGTGCAGAACGAATTTATCCGCCGCATTGCCGATGACGGCATTACGGAAGCACTCAAATGGCTGGAGCCGGTGAAGAATAATCAGGAGGTGTCCCGTCCGTCTGTACTGACCTTCCGCTGGGAGGCAGACAGATCTGCTCTCTATACACTGGAAATCGCGGAAAGGCCGGATTTTGCCGAGCCCATGATTTTTGAAACGGCGGAGACCTTCTGCGATGCGGACAACTTCAAAATCGGTCAGAAATATTTCTGGCGGGTAAACGGCGGCGAGCCCCGCTCCTTCACCACCAGAGACGAATTTCCCCGCTTTATCCGCATCCCCGACGTTCTGAACGTCCGGGACGTGGGCGGTATTTCCATGAAGCAGGGAATGGTCTTTCGGGGAAGCGAATTGGATTTCTATCCCATAAACGAGGAAGGCCGGCGTATTTTCTGTCAGCAGCTGAAGATCAAAACGGATCTGGATCTCCGTGCCCCGTCCCAAACGGCAAAGCGGAACGGAGTATCTGCTGCCGGTGACGGCGTGATGCTCAAATGCCTGCCGTACCGCCCCTATCGAGAGATCTTTGAGGAGCAGCACAGAGAGGGCATCTGCCGTATTATGGATTTTTTGGCAGACGAGGCGAATTATCCCATCTACTTCCATTGCTCCGGCGGTGCCGACCGTGCCGGCATGATCGCCATGTATCTGCGGGCACTCTGCGGGGAGAGTGACGAGGATATTCAGCGGGATTACGAGCTCACGTCTCTCTCCACCTATGCCGGCTACGTGAATAAAACCGGCTTCCGCAGCCGTGAATTCGATACATGGCAGCTGTTCATTGCGGAACTTGAGAAATACGCCCCCGGCGGAACCATTGCCGAAATGGTAAAGTCGTTCCTTCTGGACTGCGGCGTTACGCAGGAAACCATGGATAAGATCGTCTCCATTGTGAAAAAGTAAAAAACGGTGCTGCGGTACGGAATTCCCTGCCGCAGCCGTTTTCTATTTTGGCGGGGAGATCTGTCTGTGCAGACAGAGCAGACAAATCACGTTCAGCACCGTCATCCCGGAGAGCACAAGATCCGCCCATTGCCACAGCACGCCCTCCGGGAGGATGGCTCCCATGAATATGCCGGCGGCGGACAGCAGCGTAAAGACGGCTTTGGCCCGCCGTGGGGGAAGAAAGTACCGGAGTGCCTCCGTGCCGTAACTGCTCTGGGCGATCACCGTGGCGAAGGCAAACAGAATCACGGCGAGCCGCATAAAGAGACCGGCGGCAGAAGCCAGCCGCACGCCGCCCACGGAAAGGGCGAGCTTCGTATAAGCGGCGAGGGATAACGCCATGCCGTCCAGTCCGGCACCGTCCCGGTACAGAAGAATCACAAGGGCGGTCAGAGTGCAGAGAAGCACCGTGTCCGCAAATACTTCAAAAATGCCAAAGCACCCCTGGTGATGGGGATCTCGCGCATCGGACGCCGCATGGGCGGTGGGAGACGTGCCGCATCCCGCTTCGTTGGAAAACAGGCCCCGGGTAATGCCGAACCGGACGGCACGGCGGACGGACAGTCCCAAAACGCCGCCGCCCACGGCGGAAAGGCCGAAGGCTTCACGGAAAATCTCCCCAAGGATGCGGGGGATCTCCGCCCGGTATGCAATAAGGATCGTGCCGGAGAGAAGAACGTATATAACGGAAAGGATCGGGATCAGAACCACCGTGATCCCGGAAAGACGCCGCATGCCCCCGCGCATGGCCGGGAGTGCCAGCGCGGCGAATAAAATCCCGAAAAGAACCGGCGGTATATCCGTGCAGGAAACGGCCGCCCGCACCTGGAGGACGTTGCCTGTGATCAGTGCGTTCAATACGCAGAAGAGGGCAAAAAGTCCGCCCAGCCGCGCCGCTGTTTCCCGTCCGAAAGCGGTGCGCGCCCGCTCTCTTAGCCCGTCCCGGATGTAGTACATGGCACCGCCGAAGGGCGTGAGCCGACCGTCCTCCCTGCGGTACCGGCGGAAGCGGAGGGCCAGATATACCTCCGCATATTTCACTGGCATGGCAAAAAGGGCACCGGCCAGCATCCAGAATACCGCCCCCGCGCCGCCGGCGGTGATGGCGGCGGCAACGCCGGCAATATTTCCTACGCCCAAAGTGCCGGCCAACGCCACAGTCAAGGCGGCAAACGGGGAGGCGGTGTTTTTCTCCGTCCGCCGAAACAGCGTGCGGAAGGTGCGGACGGGATGAAAAAACCAGAAAAACCGAAGCCGCACGCCCAAAAAAATCCCCGCCCCCAAAAGTGACGCCGGCAGGAGGATCCCGGAGAGAAATGCCATTGCCGTTTCCATGAAAAGCCTCCGTGAAAATCGTTTCCTTTTATTTTTATGCACGGCGGAAGACGGGTATGCCCGTTAGCACTCCCTGCCCGGGAGCAGTAAAGGAACGGGCAGGGAAGAATTGTTAAATAAATGTGAATATTCAAAAAAAGACTTGATTTTCCCGTCCCTTCGGTATAGAATATATCACGTAGGGTTGGCACTCCGAAAACAAGAGTGCTAAACCAAAAAGGAAAGTCCAAAAAATAATACGTGCCGTGAGCACGATTTTCAGGAGGTTTCACCATGACTATAAAGCCTTTGGCAGACCGTGTTGTCGTCTGTGCTATTGAAGCGGAAGAAACGACCAAAACCGGTATCATTCTTCCGGGCAGTGCCCAGGAAAAGCCCCAGATCGCAGAAGTAGTGGCCGTCGGCCCCGGCGGTCTTGTAGACGGTAAGGAAGTTGTAATGACCGTAAAGGTCGGCGACCGGGTAATCACCAGCAAGTACGCCGGTACGGAAGTAAAGTGCGACGGTAAGGAATACAATATCGTCCGCCAGAGCGATATTCTCGCTGTTGTTGAGTAATTTATCTTAAATCATTCGGAGGATTTTGTTATGTCGAAAGATCTGCTTTACGGAATCGACGCACGCAACGCGTTGATCGCCGGTGTTGACAAGCTTGCCAATACCGTAAAAATCACCCTTGGCCCCAAGGGCCGCAACGTAGTGCTGGATAAGAAGTTCGGCACACCCCTCATCACCAACGACGGTGTGACCATCGCCAAGGAGATCGAACTGGAAGACGGCGCTGAGAACATGGGCGCACAGCTGGTTCGTGAGGTTGCTACCAAGACCAACGACGCAGCCGGTGACGGTACCACCACTGCTACGCTTCTGGCCCAGGCATTCATCCACGAGGGCATGAAGAACGTAACGGCCGGTGCCAACCCTATCGTGATCCGCAAGGGTATCCAGAAGGCTGTTGACCGTGCTGTTGAGGCACTGAAGGCTAACTCCAAGAAGGTAAACGGCACGGCGGACATCGCCCGCGTAGGTACCGTTTCCTCCGGCGACGAAGTGATCGGTCAGCTGATCGCAGACGCTATGGAGAAGGTAACCGCAGATGGCGTTATCACCGTGGAGGAGTCCAAGTCCGCTGAGACTTACTCCGAGGTTGTAGAGGGTATGCAGTTTGACCGCGGCTACCTCTCTCCCTATATGGCAACCGATACCGATAAGATGGAAGCCGTTCTGGACGACGCCCTCATTCTGATCACCGAAAAGAAGATCTCCAACGTACAGGATATCCTGCCGCTGCTGGAGCAGATCGTGCAGTCTGGCAAGAAGCTGCTCATCATTGCCGAGGACGTAGAGGGCGAGGCTCTCACCACGCTGCTTCTGAACCAGCTCCGCGGCATCATCACCGTGGCTGCCGTTAAGGCTCCCGGCTTCGGCGACCGCCGTAAGGAAATGCTCCGCGACATCGCTACCCTCACCGGCGGCGAGGTGATCTGCGACGAGCTGGGTCTGGATCTGAAGGAGACCACCGTAGCACAGCTCGGTCAGGCCCGTCAGGTAAAGATCAACAAGGACAACACCATCATCGGGGGCGGTGCCGGCGATGCCGCCGAGATTCAGAACAGAATCGCACAGATCAAGAACGCCATCGAGACTACCACGTCCGACTTCGACCGTGAGAAGCTCCAGGAGAGACTGGCGAAGCTGGCAGGCGGCGTTGCCGTAATCAAGGTTGGTGCCGCTACCGAGACCGAGATGAAGGAGAAGAAACTCCGCATCGAGGACGCTCTGAACGCAACCCGTGCGGCTGTGGAAGAGGGCATCGTAGCCGGCGGCGGTACGGCTTATCTGAACGTCATCGACGAGGTTGCAAAGCTTCTTGAGAACGCGGAGGGCGACGAGAAGACCGGTATCCAGATCGTCGTAAAGGCACTGGAAGCACCCGTTCGTCAGATCGCTGCCAACGCAGGCTTCGAAGGCTCCGTAATTATCAACAACATCAAGGCCAGCGGCAAGAAGGGCTACGGCTTCAACGCATACACCGAGGAATACGTGGATATGATGGACGCCGGTATCGTGGATCCTACCAAGGTTACCCGTTCCGCACTGCAGAACGCCGCATCCGTGGCATCCACCGTTCTCACCACCGAGGCTCTGGTGGTAAGCAAGCCGGAACCGCCGGCACCGGCAGCACCTGCCGGCATGGGCGGCATGGGCGGCATGTACTGATAAAGTAAATACGCATAAGAAGACCGTGCGTTTGGATTTCCAAACGCACGGTTTTTGTGCTTTTTAGGATATAGCTGCTTTTGGCAGTCCCATCATTTCATGGCACCGTCCGGGCCGGTTTCCGTGGCGTTCTGTACGTTTCCGCCGGCGGGCTGCAGTACCGCCATGGCGTAATCCGCAATTGCCTGTGCCTGTGTGTCCTTGCCGGTGTCTTTCCAGTGATACGCATCGCTCATGTGCTCGTCTCTGTTCAGGGATTCTACCGCCGCGTACAGATCCAGCGTGGGCAGTCCTTCTTCAGCGGCAATCTCTCTTGTAATCTCGTTCAGTTTCCGGGAGGACGCATCCAGCACTGCATCGTTCAGCGGCGTGCACAGCGTCAGCACCAGTTTTGCCTCCGGGCATTTTTCGCGGATGAACCGTATCGCACCCCGGTAAGCCTTTGCCCACCGATCCGTATCCGCGTGGAGGCTGTGCAGTCCGTTGTTGAAGCTGATCAGAGAAAATTTGCCACTGCCCAGAATCAGATCCAGCTCCTTGAAATACAGCGGATGCGTCAGGCATTTGGAGGTTGCCCAGAATGTCACGTTGACGTAACATGCCAGCTTCTCCCGCACCTTGGCCTGATAGCCGTTGGCGATGGAATCCCCGATCAGCAGAACCCGGGGCGTGACCTCATCCGGTGCGTTGAAGGCGTAGGTGATGGTCCATTCGATGTTTTCTTTTTTGAACGGTGCCGGCTCCGGCTGAAAATTTCTGTAATCTGCCATATTATGCTTCCTCTCCGATCACGCTGTAAATGAGCTTCTGCTCCGGCGGCTTTATATCGCCCACGGTGACGGCGGCGGAATACCGCACGTCTCCTTCGGTCCATTTTTCTTCGTCAGCCGTGTGGAGTATGGCAATGGGCTCACCCTTTTCCACCCGGTCGCCGGTCTTTTTCAGAATCTCAATGCCGGCTGACGGATCAATCTCGTCCTCCGCACGGGCACGCCCCGCACCGAGCACCACGGAGGTCTCTCCGATGGCTTCCGTGTTCATGGCGGTGATATAGCCGGCACGGGGTGCCGTGACGGGACGGATCACCTTTGCCCGGGGGAAGGCGGCAGGATCGTCAATAAACGCCGTATCGCCGCCCTGTGCCTTGATCCACTGGCGGAATTTCTGGAGAGCCGCACCGCTGCGGAGGGTGTCTTCCGCCAGGCGGCGTGCTTCCGTGACGGAGATCCCCTTTGCCAGGGAAACCATGTGAGAGGCAAGCTCCAGGGACACCGCTTTGAGATCCTCGGGCCCGCCGCCTTTCAGCACCTGTACCGATTCCAGCACCTCCAGCGTGTTGCCCACGCCGATGCCGAGGGGAATATCCATATTGGTCAGCACTGCCGTTACACGCCGCCCGCAGGCGGTGCCGATATCTACCATGGCACGTGCCAAAGCGGCGGCATCTTCCTTTGTTTTCATGAACGCACCGCTGCCCACCTTTACGTCCAGAACGATGGAGTGAGCGCCGGCGGCGATCTTCTTGCTCATGATGCTGGAGGCGATGAGAGGCAGGGAATCCACCGTGGCGGTCACGTCCCGGAGTGCGTACAGCTTTTTGTCTGCCGGTGCCAGGTTGCCGCTTTGGGAAATGACGGCGGCACCTGCCGTCTCTACCTGCTTCATAAATTCTTCGTGAGGCATGGTCAGCCGGTAGCCGGGGATGGAGCCGAGTTTATCCGCCGTGCCGCCGGTGTAGCCCAGCCCGCGGCCGGACATTTTTGCCACCGCACAGCCGAGGGCCGCCGCAATGGGCGTGACGATCAGGGTGGTTTTGTCACCCACGCCGCCGGTGCTGTGCTTGTCAACGGAGTTTGTGCCGAAGCGGGACAGATCCAGACGGTCGCCGGAGCGAGCCATGGCGTCGGTCAGTATGGCCGTTTCCGTTTTGTCCATGCCCTGAAGGCACACTGCCATGAGAAAGGCCGTCAGCTGATAATCCGGAATGGAGCCGTCCGTGGTGCCCTTTACGAAAAAGCGGATCTCTTCTTCGGTGAGCGTGCCGCCCCGCTTCTTTTTATCGATCAGATCGTACATCCGCATACGCCGTACCTCCGTTTATGATAATTTCTCTTTCCCGAAGGAAAGGGGCAGAAGATCTGCGAAACGGTGCACCTGCGTTTCTTTTCCATTATACAGAATCACCCGTGCGTCGCCGGTGCAGAATTCGGAAAGCACCTGCCGGCAGATACCGCAGGGCGGGGCAAAATCGGTGATCACGCCGTCTTTTCCGCCCACTACGGCGATGGCAGTGATGCCCCGTGCCCCGTCGGATACGGCTTTCACGATGGCTGTCCGCTCCCCGCAGACGGCGGCACCGTAGGAAGCGTTTTCTACGTTGCATCCGGTGTAGATACGGCCGTCGTCCGTGAGAAGTGCCGCCCCCACCTTGTAGCCGGAATAGGGGGCGTAGGCGTCGCCCATGGCGTGTACGGCTTCGCCGATCAGCGACTCGTCCGATACGGGACGGATGAGGATCTCTTCGGCAAAGGAGACACCCTCGCCGGTGAAGGAAACGCCCAAAAGCTCTGCCGCCGTTGCCGCAATGTCGGCAAAGGAGCTTCGCGTGCCCAGATTTACCGGGCGGATCTTATCGCCTGCGATAAGAAGCGGCGCGTATTCTCTCGTGTGGTCGGTGCTTTCGTCCGTGGGATCACAGCCGTGATCGGCGGTGATCATCAGTACGTCGTCGGGACGGAGCCGGGGCAGAAAGCCGTGAAGCCACGTATCAAACCGGGCAAGGGCCGCGGCGTAGCCTAAAGGATCGTTCCGATGTCCGAAATGGGAATCAAACTCCACCAGATTCACAAAGCAAAGACCGGTGAAATCCTCTCCGGCGATCTCCTCCGTCACACGCATGCCATCGTCGTTGTTTTTCGTGCGGATGGAGCGCGTGATGCCCCGTCCGGCAAATATATCGGTGATCTTGCCTACGGCAATGGTATCAAGACCTGCCCCGGACAGCGCGTCCAGCACCGTGTCCGCCGGCGGCGTGAGAGAGTAGTCGTGCCGGTTGG
Organism: Eubacteriales bacterium; assembly: GCA_045544955.1. Lineage (GTDB taxonomy): Bacteria > Bacillota > Clostridia > Oscillospirales > CAG-272 > SIG701. The sequence goes on along the minus strand of JAZPZY010000053.1, from coordinate 30,139 downwards.
CGGTACGGGTGTAGTTCGGATATTCGCCGATAAACGGACGGGCAATGACTCTGCCCACGCCGTATTTTCCCTTGAGAATGGCCCGTGCCTTTTCGCAGATCTCGTACAGTTCGGCCGGCGGGATCACGTCCTCGTGGGCGGCGATCTGAAATACGCTGTCCGCCGAGGTGTATACGATGAGATCGCCCGTGGCAATATGGGCACGGCCGAAATCGTGAATCACCTTGGTGCCGGAATAGGGCTCGTTGCAGAGAATACCCCGTCCCGTGGCGGCGGAGACCGCCTCCAGTACCTCCGGCGGGAATCCCTCCGGGAAAACGGGCAGGGGCGCATCCGATACGATACCGCCGATCTCCCAGTGCCCCACGGTGGTATCCTTGCCGGGGGATTTTTCTCCCATCCGTGCCACGGCGGCACGCCGTCCGTCTTTTTGGGGATGTCCCAACCAGCGGACGCCGTCCATGCGTCCCATTCCCAGATTCCGAAGCGTATCCGCGGAAAATCCGGGCTGATCGGCAATGTGGAGAAGGGTGTTTACCTCCGGCGTGTCGCCGAAATCCTTGGCATCCGGCAGAGCACCTATGCCCAGAGAATCCAGAACGATGAGAAAGATGCGTTTAATATCAGCCATGGAGCGTCACCGCCGTTCTGAGTGCTATTTCCATCATTTCCGTAAAGGAGGTCTGTCTTTCTTCAGGAGACAGAGCCTCTCCCGTTACAAGACTGTCGGAAACCGTGCAGACGGCAAGGGCACGTTTGCCCGTCCGTGCGGCGGTCATATAGAGGGCGGCACATTCCATTTCCACCGCAAGGACGCCCATCTTCCGCCAGCCGGCGTTTGCTTCGGTGCCGTTGTCGGCGTAAAACGTATCGGAGGAGAGAAGGTTGCCTACGTGATAGACAGCACCCACCGCTTCTGCCGCATCGATGGCCGCCTTCATTACGGGATAGCTGGCGATGGGGGCAAAGGTGCCGGCCAGATCATACTGCATGCCGAAAGCGGAATTGGTGCACGCACCCATGCCGATGACGATGTCCCGCAGCTTTACCGTGTCCGTCAGCGCACCGGCCGAGCCGATGCGGAGAATATTCTCCACGCCGTACTCAGTGAACAGCTCGTAACTGTAAATTCCCATGGAGGGCATGCCCATGCCGCTTGCCATAACGGATACGGGAGTACCGTTAAAAGTACCCGTATACCCCTGGATACCCCGGACGTTGTTGACGAGGCGTGCATCCGTGAGAAACGTCTGTGCAATAAACTGTGCCCGGAGCGGATCCCCCGGCATCAGTACGGTTTTGGCGAAATCACTCGGTTTTGCATTGTTGTGAGCCGTAGACATAGTTTCCTCCCGATGGTAAGAATTCCGGTTGTGTGCCGGTTATTTTTCTCTGCTTACATTATAGCGTACAGTGGGCGGAAAAATCAACAGATATTCTGTGAATCCCGGGGAAATTTTCGCCTTTTTTTCTCTTGCCGTGCTCTTAGGGATGTGATATAATAAATCCGTATACGGAAAGGCAGGTGTACGGGATGAAGAAAACGTATGTAACGTCCATGCCGGATCATATAGGGGCATTTCTCAAAGCCAGCCGGTGTTTTGCCGCACTGGGAATCAATATCACCCGGGTAAGTTATAATAAAGCGGTGGATTCTCATACGCTGTTTATTGATGCGGAGGGAACGAAGGAGCAGCTGGAAAAGGCGGACGTACAGCTATGTGAGATCGGATATCTTTCCAACGATAAGACGAAGAGCAGCATCGTTCTGATCGAGTTTTGTCTGCCGGACGTACCGGGCAGCGTCAGCGGTATTCTCGCCTTGATTGATGCGTTTCATTTCAATATTTCCTACATCAGCTCCCAGGAAAACGGAACGGATTATCAGTATTTCAAAATGGGGCTGTACGTGGAGGATCCCGACAGGATCTCCGCTTTCCTGGCGGAGGCGGAAAAACTGTGCAAGGTACGCGTGATCGATTACAACAGCTCGGAAAAGGTGTACGACAACAGTATTTTTTATAATACCTACGTCACCGGTCTTTCCCGTATGATGGGATTGTCCGATGCCGTACGCCAGCAGCTGCTCATTCACGTGAATCTTGCCATGCAGACGCTGGACGAGCAGGGGCTGTCGCCGTACCGGACTTTTGACAGCATCCACAAATTTGCCGAGCTGCTGGCAAAGTCCAAAGGGGAAAATTTTTCGCCCCGCATCAGCCGGCACGATCTTACGGAGCAGACGAGGCTGACACTGATCGAGCCGCCCTGCGGCAGCAACGTGATCCTTTTGGAAAACGGCGGGGAATTGCTGTGCATCGATACCGGTTATGCCTGCTACGGGGAAGAAATGCAGAGGATCTTTCACAAGCTCCTGCCCGATTTTGACAGGATGAAAAAATCAGTGCTCGTTACCCACGCAGACGTGGATCATTGCGGCCTTCTGCCCCTGTTTGATGAGATCATTGCCAGCCGGAAAACGGCCCGCTGCCTGAAGATGGAGTACGACGGGGAGGACGGATACAGAGAGCAGAATCCCCTGCATAAGCCGTATATCCATATCTGCAAAACGCTTACGTCCTACGTACCGCCGTCACCGGACAAAATCACGGTGCCCTGGGAGGAGCATCCGGTGCTCCGGGAGCCTTTGACGCAGATCGGATTTTTTGATTTTGCCGATCTGCATTTCGAGGTGTATGAAGGACGGGGCGGCCATCTTCCTGGCGAGATCGTGCTGATTGATTATACCCATCACGTGGCGTTTACCGGGGATATTTATATCAATATGCACGGCCTTACGCCGCAGCAGGCAGAGTACAATCAGTACGCACCCATTCTGATGACGTCGGTGGACACCCGGCGGGAACTCTGCACCCAGGAACGGCAGGCCGTCATGCAGCGGCTGGGCGTGGGAAAATGGCAGATTTTCGGCGGGCACGGTTTCAAAAAAGAATACGCCGTAAACGTCTGATATCGCTTACACGAGAGAAATCCGAGGTAAAATATGCTGCATAATTATCATACACATACCTGGCGGTGTAATCACGCAGACGGCACGGAGAGGGAATATATCGAGAACGCCATCCGCATGGGAATGAAAACGCTGGGCTTTTCCGATCACGCCGGCTGGAAATATCCTGGCGATTACTGCAATACGTCCCATATGCGTCACGATCAGCTTTTGGAATACTGTGAGACCATCGCCGCTCTGAAAGAGGAGTACAAAGGCCGGATCGATATAAAGATCGGCTTTGAAACGGAGTACTATCTGCCCTATTTTGAGGAGTTTATGGAAATGATCGCACCCTTGCCCGTGGATTATATGATCCTCGGTCATCACGCCAACGGCGGCGAGATCGGTTTTCGTTCCAACTGTCTTCCCACAGACAGCGAGGAGTCTTTGGCTCTGTACGTCTGTCAGGTGCTGGCAGGACTGCACACCGGCTGTTTTTCCTATCTGGCCCATCCGGATTTCTTCAACTTTTCCGGAGACGACACAACGTACCGCCGGTATATGGTGCCTTTCTGCAAGGAGATCCGCCGGATGGGGATTCCCCTGGAGATGAATCTGCTGGGCCTCAGAAACGGACGCAACTACCCAAGCGAGCGGTTTTTTGCAATCGCGGCTGAGGTGGGGAACGACGTGATCCTCGGCATCGACGCCCATCAGCCGGAGGCGATCCTCCACGGCGAGATGGAAGCACGGGCACTCGCCTTTCTTAGGAGATTCGGCATCACCCCCCTGGAGAAGCTGGAACTGCGTCCGCCCAAACGGTAAATCTTTCGGAAAAAACTGTCCAAACTCCCGCTCACCCTTGACATTTATTAAAAAAGATGGTATACTAACCCATAGGAAAAGGCACGGATGGGAAAGAGTAGCATGGAAAACGGCCCAAAGAGAGCGGCGGATGGTGAGATCGCCGCGGCAGGTTCTTTGTGAAGTAGTCCCGGAGCCGCGTGTGCGAACGGCGATTTTTCGCCCGGTAGTGCACGACGTATTCCCTCGTTACGGGAGAACGGATTTTTTGTCCGTGAGTGCGCCGTTTGGCGAAATCGGGTGGTACCGCGCTTTTGCGTCCTGATCCTTTGGGATCAAGGACGTTTTTTTATTCATCAAAATGCCAGGGCTTTCTGATGGGGAAATCCGTGCATTCGCATCGGCATGCACGCCCTGCGGTGCACACTTGCGGATTTGTAAGGAGTTTTTTGCCCGGTACACGCCCGTGCAAAAAACGGATTCTGTTAAAAAATATTTTTCAAAGATTACAGGTATAAAGGAGATAGTTCATATGAGAAAAGAACTTCCAAAGACGTACGATCCTTCCTCCTTTGAGGAAAGACTGTACGCATCCTGGTGTGCGGACGGGCATTTTACCCCCGCCATCGACAAATCAAAGCCCCATTATTCCATCGTCATGCCGCCGCCGAATATCACCGGTCAGCTGCACATGGGACACGCACTGGATAATACCCTGCAGGATATCCTCACCCGCTATAAGCGGATGAGCGGTTTCTCTACCCTGTGGCTGCCCGGTACGGACCACGCGTCCATCGCCACCGAGGCGAAGATCGTGGAGGCCATGCGGAAAGAGGGCATCACGAAAGACGATATCGGCCGTGACGGCTTCCTTGAAAGAGCCTGGGACTGGCGCGCGAAATACGGCGGACGCATTATTGAGCAGCTGAAGAAACTGGGCTCTTCCTGCGACTGGACCCGTGAACGCTTTACGCTGGACGAGGGCTGCTCCGAGGCGGTGCAGGACGTGTTCCTCCGCCTCTATAAAAAGGGACTGATCTACCGGGGCAACCGGATGGTCAACTGGTGTACCACCTGTATGACCTCCATTTCCGACGCCGAGGTGGAATACGACGATCAGGACGGCAATTTCTATCACCTGCTTTACCCGGTAAAGGAAACGGGCGAGATGCTGGAGCTGGCAACCACCCGTCCCGAGACGATGCTGGGTGATACCGCCGTGGCCATCAACGCGGAGGATCCCCGGTATGCCCATCTCCATGGATGCCACGTACTGCTTCCGCTGATCAACAAAGAGATTCCCATCGTCTGCGACGAGCACGCCGATATGACGAAGGGTACGGGCGTGGTAAAGATCACCCCCGCCCACGATCCCAACGACTACGAGGTAGGGCAGCGTCACGATCTGCCCCTGGTGCGTGTGTTCACCTACGACGGTAAGATGACCGGTGCCGCCGATAAGGCAGCCTGGGAGGACGCCGTTGCCCGGGGTACCGCCGCCGTGGGCGAGCCGGAGGTTTTGGATTGCGGCAAGTACGCCGGCATGACCACCGCCGAGGCACGAAAGGCGATCCTTGCCGATCTGAAGGAAGCCGGTCTTGTGAAGAACATCGAGCCGCTTGCTCATAACGTGGGCACCTGCTACCGCTGCCATCACGTCATCGAGCCCATGATCTCCAAGCAGTGGTTCGTGAAGATGGAGCCTTTGGCAAAGCCCGCCATCGAGGCTGTCCGCGACGGCCGGATCAAGTTCGTGCCGGATCGCTTCTCCAAGAACTATTTCCACTGGATGGAAAACATCCGTGACTGGTGTATCTCCCGTCAGCTTTGGTGGGGACACCGGATTCCCGCCTACTACTGCGACGAGTGCGGTGAGATGGTGGTGGCCGGCGAGGCACCGGCAAAATGCCAAAAGTGCGGCGGTCATATGACCCAGGATCCCGATACGCTGGATACCTGGTTCTCCTCTGCTCTGTGGCCCTTCTCTACCATGGGCTGGCCCAAGGAGACGGAAGATCTCTCTTACTTCTATCCTACCAATACGCTTGTCACCGGCTATGATATCATCACCTTCTGGGTGTCCCGTATGATCTTCTCCGGTCTGGAATACACCGGTCAGATCCCCTTCGATACGGTGCTGATCCACGGCCTCGTCCGTGACGCACAGGGACGCAAGATGTCCAAATCCCTGGGCAACGGCATCGATCCCTTGGAGATCGTGGAGAAATACGGTGCCGACGCACTCCGCTTTGCACTGGCAACGGGCAACAGCCCCGGAAACGATATGCGTTTCTCCGATGAAAAGATCGAATCTGCCCGGAACTTTGCCAATAAGTTGTGGAACGCCGCCCGCTTCGTCATGATGAATCTGGAGATCGAGAAGATCGAACTGCCGGCACTCTCCACCCTGGCCGCCGAGGATAAGTGGATCCTGGCCCGTCTGAACGAGACGGTTGCCGCCGTTCGTTCGAATCTGGATCGGTACGAGATCGGCATCGCCCTTGGTGCCCTGTACGATTTCATCTGGGACGTGTACTGCGACTGGTATATCGAGCTCTCCAAGGCATCCGTTGCCATGAAGGGCACGGAGCGTTCCGTTACCGCACAGAACGTGCTGGGCTACGTCCTCACCGAGATTCTGAAACTGCTCCATCCCTTCATGCCGTTCATTACCGAGGAGATCTATCAGACGCTCCCCGGCACGGAAGGCAGTATCATGGTTTCTGCGTACCCGGAGGTGCGTGAGGATCTCCGTTTCCCCGCCGAGGAAGAGAAGATCACCCGTGTGATCGACGCTATCACCGCCATCCGCGGACGCCGTTCCGAAATGAACGTGCCCCCGTCCCGGAAGGCACAGGTGTTCATCGTTACCAAATATCCGGACTGCTTTGATGAATCCACCCACGCTTTCTTTACCCGTCTGGCATCCGCATCCGGCGTTTCCGTAGTGGATGCGTATACGGAGGAGGGTGCGGTGCAGATCGTTACCGATGCGGCTACCGTATTCATCCCGCTGGCCGATATGGTGGACTTTGAGGCGGAGAGAAAACGCCTCACTGCCGAGCTTGAGGCCATGGATAAGGAGATCGCCCGTGCCGAGGCGAAACTTTCCAACGAGAACTTTACCTCCCGTGCACCGGCCGCCGTGGTTGACGGCGAGCGTGCCAAGCTGGAGAAATACAAAGCACAGCGTGCCGGCATTGCCGATGCCCTCGCCGCCGTGCAGGGAAAATAAGAGATACGAAACGAAGCGGGGGGAACTTTTTGAAAAAAGTTCCCCTCGTACCCCTTTCCAAAACTTTCAACGAAAAAAGCATTGCCGCGTAGGTCTGCAAAATTAGCGGTAAAATGAAAAAGCCTTCTCCGGCAGGAGAGGGCTTTTTCTATGCAAAAAATAGAAAAGCCCCGCTCGTGGCGGGGCAAGCAATCATTTCTTTTCGATAGGAATCCAAAGCTCACGATATCTCTGATTACGTTTTTCTCCTTCAAACCAATGGGTTACGACAAGTTCGGGCGCATCCTTTAACTGATATCCCGAATTGGGAAACCACTCGCTTGCAATTTTCCGTCTTAAATCAAGAAATACCGTTGTCGGGTATGCACATTTAGCGGTCTCAAATATTGCATATGTACACGGCGGGATGGTAATGTGCTCATAATATTTCGCAAATTCCTCGCCCAAAATACCGTCTTTGTGTAGATTTTTTCGACAGTATTCGTTCAATTGGCTTGCAATATAGAAATCATAGCCTTCGTCATCAATATTCGTAATAATATCAAAATTTTTGACAACATCGCCCGAAAGACCTTGAAGAATATACTGTAAAGGTCTGGTCTTTACATACATTTCTTTTTCTTGCTCCATACGTTCCCCGGGAATGCCGGAGAAACGACGCTTGTAACCCGTCAAGATCATTTCATCTTTTTCTTCAATTCGATAATTCATAATGCTACCGCCTTCCAATGAAATTTTTATTGACAAGCGAGAGAAGGATTTGAGCAAACTGCCGTCTGCGCGCGCCTGCGACGGAGTAATGCCATGGAATTTTTGAAATGCTTTAGCAAAGCTATCGGGGCTGTCGTAACCGTATCTCAGCGCAATGTCAATTACTTTTTCCTTGCCGTTTGCAAGCTCTGTACCCGCCAAGGATAGACGGCGAAGCCGAATATATTCTCCAAGCGTGTATCCGCAAAGAATACTGAATACTCTTTGAAAATGATAGCTTGAAGAAAAGCTTTCGGCAGCCACTTTTTCGTAATTGATTTCTCCTGGCAAGTTAGCTTCAATGTAATCGATCGCTTTTTGCATTCCGGTTATCCAATCCATTCTTCATCCCTCCTGTCTGCCTATATTTTATCAGAATGCGTTTTGAAAATCCCGACATTCTTTGCGAAGATATATCGGATATATTATATCATAATTTTTTAGCCTTAGCAAATTAATTCCGCCTTCTCCGACGCCCGCGTCTGAGACAAGCACAGTGCGTGGAGTCCACGCACAATCGGGCAGACGTCCGAATCCACTATACGCAGAGTTCGTAGGGCGGGGGCTTGCTCCCGTCCTACGTTATGAAATTAATTTCTCCGCGAAAAAGCATTGCCGCGTGGGCAGTGCTTTTTTGTGTATAACTGCCCGGCGGCGGGGGCATGCTAACGCAAACGGAAAAAGAAAAGTGAGAAGTATATATGAATACGGACAGTAAAACGTATAAAAAATACGCGGATGCCCACGCCAAAAAATCTCCCCTGGGAGTGAACTGTGCCAGAGCGTTTCTGGTGGGCGGCGGCATCTGTGCGTTTGCACAGGGGCTTTCCGCCCTGTACGAGTGGCTGGGCGTGCATACGGAAAACGTGCCGACGCTGGTTTCCGTTACGCTGATCTTTCTGGCAGTGCTGTTTACCGGGCTTGGGGTGTTTGACAAGATCGCCAAATTCGCCGGTGCGGGAACCCTTGTGCCCATTACGGGATTTGCCAACGCCGTGGCATCGCCTGCCATTGATACGAAGGGCGAGGGCTTCGTTTTGGGCGTGGGCACGAAGATCTTCTCCATCGCCGGCCCGGTGATCCTGTACGGCACGGCGGCAGGGGTGCTGTACGGCGTGGTATACTGGATCGTAATTACGTTTTTTTAAGGAGGCAAGCCGCATGACGCAGGGAATCATTCGCCCGTGCCGCCCGGTGTACCTGGCGGACGGGGCTACCGTGGTGGGACACGAGGAGGCGGCCGGCCCGCTGGGCGGGTATTTTGATCTGCACGATCCCAAAGACGATACGTTCGGACAGAATACCTGGGAAAAGGCGGAAAGCGAGATGCAGCGAATGGCGGTCAATACGCTGCTGGGCCGGACCGGGGTGCCGGAAAGTGAGATCGATGCCATGTTTGCCGGGGATCTGCTTAATCAGTGTACCGGCTCCGGGTACGGACTGCTTTCGTTCCGTATCCCCTATTTCGGCCTGTACGGTGCCTGTTCCACCGCCGCTGAAGGACTGATGCTGGGTGCCCTTTTCTGCGGTGCGTACGGCGGCCGGGCGGTGACGGTCACCTCGTCCCACTACTGCTCGGCGGAGCGGCAGTTCCGCTTCCCCATGGAATACGGGGCACAGCGTCCGCCCACCGCCCAGTGGACGGTGACGGGGGCGTCGGCCTTTCTGCTGGACGGGAACGGCGTGCCGGGCACGCCCCGGATCGCGGAGGTACTGCCCGGCATAACGGTGGACCGCGGCATTTCGGATGCAAACAATATGGGTGCCGCCATGGCACCGGCGGCACTGGACACGATCTGCCGGTATTTTTCCGAAACCGACCGGGATCCCGATTCCTTTGACGGTATCTTCACCGGAGATCTGGGGGAAGAGGGCTCGTCCATTCTTCTGGAGTACGCCGCCGCCGCCGGATACGATCTGTCAAGGGTGCATAAGGACTGCGGCTGTCTGATCTACGACGCGGCGAAAACGGATAAGCACGCCGGCGGCTCCGGCTGCGGATGCAGCGGCGTCGTGATGGCAGGCTATCTTCTTAGTCAGCTGCGGTGCGGGGCCATGCGGGATATTCTTCTTATAGGGACGGGGGCCTTGCTCAGTCCCATGAGCGTACAGCAGGGGCAATCCATTCCAGGCGTTGCCCATCTCTTGCGGATCACTACGAAAGACGGGGAGGCATCGGTATGAACGAATGGCTGCAAACCGTAACGGACTGTCTTTTGCCCTACGTATGGGCGTTTCTGGTGGGCGGTGTGTTCTGTGTGATCGCCCAGATCCTGATCGATAAAACAAAACTCACCCCCGCCCGGATTCTGGTATCCTACGTGGTGGCGGGGGTGATCTTAGGCGGGCTCGGTCTGTACGGGCCGCTTGTGCAGTTTGCCGGGGCGGGGGCGTCCACGCCTCTTACGGGTTTTGGATACGTGATCGCCCGGGGCGTGCGTCACGCCGTAAACGAGAAGGGGCTTATGGGGGCACTTTCCGGCGGACTTACGGCGGCGTCTGCCGGCATTGCGGCGGCACTGTTCTTTGGCCTTTTGGCCGCACTGCTTTTCCGGGGCAAGCCGAAGAATTAGAAACTATTCCTTCCGTGATCGGCGGAAATCTTTCCGTCGATTACATAAATGACGCCGTAGGGGTGCGTCATGCTGAGTCCTACGGAGCCGGGATTGAACAGATGGATCCGCCGTGCGGTATCGCCAAGACCGTTCACGGCGGTGTTTTCCGGTACGTGCGTGTGTCCGAACAGCACAAGATCCGCGCCCACTTCCTCCGCCCGGTAGAGCAGGGCGTCGTATCCCCATTTCACCCGTACGGTGTGTCCGTGGAGGGCGAGAATCTTCACCCCGTCCACCGTGCGGACATCTTCCACCTGCATTTCTATGCCGGCGGCGGCCGCGGCCAGTGCCGAGTCGTTGTTTCCCGAGAGGATCACGCGGGGGATCTCGGGATAGTCTGCCAAAACGTCGGCAATATCCCTTACGCCGTCCCCGAGAAAATACAGAAGATCGGCGGTGCCGCCGTGGGCACGGAGTGCCGCACGGATGGCCTCCGGGTTGCCGTGGGAATCGGAAAAGACGAGAATCTTCATAAGACGTTCCTTCCAAAAGCAAAGATAAAGTAGCAGCCTCTGCCGTTTTTGCATATAGTGAAAATGAAAAACGAAACGGGGAGGCTTTTCATGAAACTGGACAGAAACACCGTTCGCACCCTCAGCGAAATGTCGGACGACCGCCTTTTTCGCACCATGAAAATGATGGCGTCTGGTATGGGAGCGGAACTTTCCGAGCGTCAGCGGCATCGGCTGGATTACGAGGCGATACGGAGGACGCTTTTAAGCGTCACGGAGGACGATATCTGCCGTATCAACGAGATCATGGAGACGTATAAACAGTATAAAAATCAGCGGAGAGGAGGCGGTTTCCGATGAGCGACGGCACGAAACCGGATCTTTCCGCCATCAGCGGAGAGGATCTGCAGAAAACAGTAGCAAGTATTCTGGGAAATCCCGCTTTCGGGAAAATCCTGGGAGAACTTTCCGGAAAGACGGCACCGACACCGGAGGAATCGCCGGCACCGCAGAGCGTATCCACGCCGCAGATCACGCCGGAGATGATGGCGAAGCTGCCGCAGATGATGTCGGCTTTGGCACCGCTTTTGTCCGGCATGCAGGGTGAAAAAAAGGAATCCGGCGGGGCGGAAAAGGACTCTGCTTCGGATGCGGAAAAACGAAAAAAACTGCTGGCGGCCCTGAAACCCTATCTCAGCAGTTCCCGCAGGGATGCGGTGGACAGTATCATGAAGGTAACGGAAATGACGGATCTTATCAGTCAGTTCGGCGGAGGAAAGCCGGGGTAAAGGAGGGGTGCGCGTGTACAGCCGTAACCGATCGGTAAGGCTTGAGCCGCGTTATGCGGAAAACGTTCCGTCCCTGTACGGCGGAAGCCGGTTCTATCGGCAGGAGACGGCAGGGGATCCGTCAGAAATACGCCCGGAGGACGTGCGTGCCGCCGTGAGCGGCGAGGGAACGCCGGTGCAGTATGAAGCCGCACCCAAAATACAGCCGGTGCCGGAGGTGCCGTGTGAGACAGAGCCGCCGCCGGACGATCCCACAAAGGGGAGTGACTGCACTGCAAAAGAAGATGCGGCGGCAGCGGAGCGCAAGAAACCGGAGGGGCTTCTTGCGTCCGTATTTGCCGATCCGGAGGAGCTTCTGCTTTTGGGGCTCTTGCTTCTCTTTTGTCTGGAGAATGATCGATGCGTGGACGTGATTGTGATCCTGCTTCTGCTTCTTATCGTTCATTGAGGGCGGCTTCTTCCAGAAAGAGGATGCCTTTGAGACAGCGGGCGGCCGTCCGGAGTGCCGCTTCTTCGTCCAGGGGAGACTTGAAATCGGGCACGGTTTTCTCGTACGGAACGAAAAGGGAAAGCACCGCAGCGCCGGTTTGGGGATCCGCCGAAAAATCAAGACTGCAGTCCTGGATACCGGAAAGGTAATCGGCAAGAACGAACAGCATTTCCTTTTGGGGGAATAAAGCGGAAAGTGCCGTCAGATCCGATACGTGGGACAGAGGGGGCAGCGGACTGTTGATCTGAAAGGAGAACCGGAGTTCCCCGTCCCTGCCGTATTTGTGAAAGGAAACGTCTGCTTTTGTCTCTCTGCTCAGATCGTTCAGGATCCGGAAAAGGACGGTAAGCAGGAGAAACATGGCCGATGGATCAAAGGGAAGAAGCAGATCGGCCGCTTCCTTTTCTTCACTGTACGATATACGGCAGTCGATTCCGTGTATTCCGGGCAGAACGGAGGCAAGATAGGTGCTGAGAACAGCGGAAAGCCGGAACTTTCGTTTTTCCGTCTGCCTCTGGGGAAGAACGGGCGAAAATACACGCCCGATAAACAGTGCAGCTGTCATCAGCTCCCGAAGCGTGTCCGTGATTTCCTTCGGCGAAGGTTCAGTTTTTTGCAGAAAGGTGCCGCACCGCTCCTCCAGCTGAAACATGCGTTCCTCCAGTTCCCGGGCACATCGGGCAAACTGACGGGAGAGATACGGGGCGGCGTACATATATTCCCGGTGGGAATGAAACAGCACGGCCTCGGCAAAGTTCCCTGTGAGGGCGTAGTGATAAGAGACGTATGCCAGATGAAATCCGTGAAATGCGGAAATACGAAGACGGATGGGTTCACCCTCGCCGGGAAAGGCAGAGGGATCCTCCGGCATACGGAGAAGGCTTTCGTGCCATAAGGGGAACGCCTCCGCATCCCATAAAAGGGGCGTGGGAAAACGGGTGCCCGGCAGAATGCCGGCTTTGGCGGCGGCGTCGTTTACGGATACGATCTGTAAAGCGGCGTCGATCTGTACGGTGGGAAAAGCACTTCGCACGGCCGGTTCCGCTATTCCGGAATATACGGGGCGGTTCATTGGCCGGCCTCCGTCAAAAAGCGGACGTTTTGCACGCCGCAGGCTTCCCATACGTCCGGGGAAGCATTGCCGCCCGTGACGTCGGACAGCAAAACGGCAAGATTGTAGTACGGCACGCTGCCGTACAGTGCCGTGCAGACTTCTTGCGCCGCCTCGTGGCTTTCTTCCTCAGTCAGATCCAGTGCCAGATAATCAAAATAGGAAAACAGAGTGTCCAGATGAACGGCTGACGATGCATCCTGAAACAGGGCCGGGGAAAGGGCGATGCCCACGGTCGTGTGAGGCGCCGTCTTTCGCAGATGCTCCAGATACAATAGCAGCGTGTGGGTGTACTCGGCCTCCAGTGCGTCGCCGCAAAGTCCCGCGAGAAGCACCTCCGTGACGCCGCATCCGGCCAGCTGCTCCAGAAGCAAGCCGTCCGTTTTGGCAGAGCCGGAGGTGTAAAGCGTGGCACATACCGAAAGCCGCCGGTCTGCCGCCTGGGATACGGCGTTGGTCAAAACGGATTTTTTGGGCAAAGCGGCGGCGGAGTCGATTCCATCCAGCTGAAAGCGGACGCCGTTTTTATCCCCCGCCGTCAAAGAGACGCCCCCGTGGGAGGCGGCCGCCTCGTCCAGGGCCTTGTTCAGCGTTTTCATGTCCGTGATGGATGCGTGAGCCAGCGGCACGAAGAATCCGTTTACGGACGGCTCCTGCTTTTTTGGCGGTTCGGTATATGCGGCAGACTCTGCTTTGTCCGTATGGACGGAATAGTCCTGGGGCTGAAGGGCCAGAAGATCGGCAGCACGCTGCAGCCGGTCCCGGAACAGATTGCCCAGCACCGCAAGAGCGGAAAGGATGCCGATAGCAAGGGCGGTGATAAGGACGATTCGCAGAATACGCTTTTGTACGGTTTTTCCCGTGTATTGGGATGAGGTATAGTATTTCACAGAATGCCTCCGGCGGTGTACGTCAGTCTATGGTCAAAAGGGAGTAGGCTGCAAAGGTGTCGTTGGTCTTGAGAACCATTTCGGCAGCTTTCTTTTCAATGGCAAGGGAGAACTGGGCGTCCCTGTAACTGTCGCACAGATCCTCCAGATGGGTGTCAATGTAGCGGTCCTCTTTTTCACAGCGGACGAGCACGCTGTACCCGGCGGAGGTTTCGATCACGCCGCTGACCTCGCCTGTTTTGAGAGAGAAGGCGGCGTCCTCAAAGGCACGGTACCACACGCCCCGGCAGATATAGTAGCCGTCGGGGTTGTTGAACATATAGAGATCCTCGCCGTATTCCTTCACCAAAGCGTCGAAATCCTCGCCGGCGGCGGCACGCTTTTGTGCTTCTTCCGCCTTCTGGCGGTTTTGGGCTTTGTCCTCTCCCGGATCGTTGGCGATGAGGATCTGCTTTACCCGCACGAACTCGTCCCCCCGGATAAGGGGCTCGATCACGGTATCGTCCGGCTCCACGTCGCCGGCCTCCAGCATGGCGTAATACAGTTCTTCGCTTACGGCGTTGACCGTCAGAAGAAAGCGGTACGCGCTGTCCGTCAGATGATTTGCCCGCATGTCTTCCACGTAGGCGGAGACGGAATCGTATCCCGACATCATGGCCTCCACCTGTCCGTCCACCAGTTCTTCAATGGCTTTGTCGGTGCGTTCGATGCCGTATTTTTTTGCCAGAGATAGAATGGCGTACTGATCTCGGAGGGAAGAGAACGCTTTCTCAAAAATCTCATCGGATTTTTCTGCCGCCGTCTCCTCCGTCCAGAAGGAGGCGTCGCCCATGTCCGCCATGTGATTGCGAACGAAATAGCGGAGCTGTTCGTAAGGAACGGCGTATTCATCCAGTGTAAGCACCGCCTCCGATTCTTCCTTCGTGCTCTTTGGGACTTTTTGACAGGCGGTAAAGGAGAGAAGCAGGGAGAACAGGCAGAAGATGGCCGCCCCGCGGATCGATTTTTTAGAAAACAGCATAAGATACCTCACAGCGTTTGTGTTTAGTAAAATTTACGTATAAATCAGTATAGCAAATGGGAATGAAATTATCGTGAATTTCAAATGAATATATCATGAACAGGCACCGGAGATGCGTATTTTCCTTTTACTTTTTGTGCTGATATAGGCTTATCCGTCAAACCCTTCGTCGATTTGACGGAGATAATGCTATAACACAAATCACAATGCAGAAACCACTTAAAATGAGCCACAGGGCAATTACAGAGCAAAACAACAGGAGCAGCGTTCTAAACTCTGCTCCTTATCTGTTCAATAAGTTGGAATTTGTTGGAAAGACCATTTTTTACTCAAATATATCCCCATCCTCAAAATTCCCATAGTGGGTCACTTTTGAGGAATTCTCTGCATCAAATATCAATCTGTTGATAGCATCACCTTCCATTTCCACTTCAAAAGTATAGGTATACAGTCCATCGTCGGTATTTAACACCAAAATATTATCAGCAATGGTATACGTGCCCATCCCCAAATAACTGCTGACAGAGGAAAAGGTAAAATGAAAGCGGTTGTTCTCCAAAAGAGCAACAGACGGTTTGACAACACTATCTGATTCCCTCCACATATAAACTCTCTTCCCTGCATTCTCATAAATATACTGCAAGTCGGTTTCGTTGCTATCCTGTTTGTTACACCCGACCAATAACAAGCAAAGAACCAAAGCAAGAAATAGTGCTACTAATTTCTTCATAGTCAAATCCTCCTCGTTAAATTGGAATGGGTCAGTATATTTCAACCAAAACCGCTTCTTCACGAGCAAAATAGTCATTTGTATTACTGCTGAGTCCGCTTGCCATCATAGCTTTTTGAAATGAAATATCTTCTATATTGCTCAAATAAACATATGTTGTGTCTTTAACTGCCAAAGGCTGTCTTCCGCTGATTACCAATCGGTATTTATATGTATGTCCTTCAAACTGCCATGTGCCGTCGCTCATTTCATAGTATGTTTTCAGATTGCCCTCAACGGTAAGGACGGCTTCCGGCGACTGATTTTTGCAACCAATCAACCCCAACACAATAACCAATGCTAAAAGCGATGCTATCAACTTCTTCATACAATCACACTCCTTTTTCAAATTGGAATTATATGTGATAATCCTGTTTATTCTATCTCCGTTACTCTCTGTCTCCTGGTTACCAAAAACTATGTATTCAATCCTACATAAAATATTGAATCATCATAGTATCTGAAGATAAATTCAACTACAGTATATTTATTGGGGTTGTTTTTGATTTCCTCGCTTACAATATTTATTTTTTCGTCAACACTATACATAGTATTTTGCCCAAACATATCTTCCATATTCGCCTTACTTCCATCATATAGATAAGTACTTATTCCATCCTTGGTGTCTATGTAAGATATTTTTGCACAATAATAGTTGGAGTCTAATCTTTCAACATTATGAACAACATAGCTGTATTTATGGAGTGGCATATAACTGTTCAACACATAGTTTTCACCCTCCCTGACTGCCGGAAGATACTCATATTTAACACGTATTACAAATGAGTTATTTCCGCATATTGCTCTTATATTTTCCTCGATCTCTCTCTGAGATAAGTATTGTCTCCCATCTCTAACTGTAGGCTTATACACCATACCGTTATATACAGCTTGTGTAAATATGAATTTATTGAATTCTTCCTCTGAATTATTTGTGTCGATTAATTGTTGATCGGAGAAATATGTGTTCAGGTACTCTTGTAAATGCCCCTTTATCTTAACTAAATCATATTCATATTTAACCACTACACCCAATACACATAATAATCCGATAACAATAATTAGGCACCAACGTTTCTTCATTGAACTACCTCCTTTTTGTCGACCCCTTTCACGGTTCTATTATACCGTATGCATACCTATTTTTCCATCAGGACTATATACATTTAGACGAGAAATTCTCCAAAAAGTTCCATCTAAATTCAGTATACAATATAATTATGAATAATTCAAGGTATAGGAACACAGCAAAAACACTCTTGGGTGAAATCGACAAAGATTTCTTCATCAGCACAAAAGGCAAAAGGGATATGCGTATTTTCCTCTTGCAAAAATTCCTCTCGTGTGGTATACTGAACGCAGACGATGAAAAGGGAGGATATTTGCATGAACGATATGAGCGGCATGGCGGATATGGGGAAAGCGATTTCCCTGCAGCGACTGATGGACGAGCTGAAGCTGGAGGCGGACTATCTTCCCGGAGATGCGTCCGAGATTCAGGTGCGTCATGCAGACGTGGGCCGTCCGGGACTTCCGCTGATGGGCTTTTTCGCCCACTTTGAGCCGGAACGGATCCAGCTGATCGGAAATGCGGAGTACGCCTATCTCAGCAGCATTTCCGGGCAGCAGTGGAAGGACTGCCTAACCAATTTTCTTTCCCATCACCCGGTTGCCGTGGTGTTCACCCACGGAAACGTGCCTTCCCGGGAGTTTTTGGAGCTGGCGGAGTATTTTGAGGTGCCCGTTCTGCACAGCCACGATATTTCCAGTGCGTTTACGGCGCAGGCGTTGGCGTTTCTCAATCTGTCCCTTGCCCCCTGCATTACCCGTCACGGCGTTCTGGTTGAGGTATACGGCGAAGGCGTATTGATCTTGGGCGACAGCGGTGTCGGAAAGAGTGAGACGGCCATTGAGCTGGTAAAGCGGGGCCACCGGCTGATCGCAGACGATGCGGTGGAGCTTCGCCGTGTTTCCGCCAAGACTATCGTGGGCTCCGCCCCGGAGATCATCCGCCACTATATAGAACTGCGGGGTATCGGTATCGTGGATATCCGCCGTCTGTTCGGTATGGGTGCGGTCAAGGAGACGGAGAAGGTAGACATGATCATCCGTCTGGAGCCGTGGGTACAGGGCAAGATGTACGACCGCCTGGGGTTGGAGTCGGAATACACCGATATTATGGGCAACATGATTCCCACCACCACGATTCCGGTGCGTCCGGGACGAAACCTTGCGATTATTATTGAGATCGCCGCTATGAACAACCGTCAGAAGCGGATGGGATACAATACCGCAGAGGAATTCAACAAGCGTCTGATGGGCGATATGGGTCTGTCTGACGATCGGTAAACCACAGCGAAATAGAAAAACAAATAGAAAAGACAGAGTAGATTTGTGTGCGTGAAGTGCCGCCGGAACGGGGAGTTGTCCGGCGGACGAATGGTGCAGTTGGTGCCCAATAAGCGGGGCACCAACTGCACGAGCCTGCCTTGACGGTATTAGAACCGTCATTCGGATGCAAGCATCCGAACCCGGCAGTCTCGTGAGTACAGGTGGTACCATTGGCGGCCAAAAGTCGGGCCGCCAAGTGCAAGCAAGCCAGCGGTACACAGATCGCATCCCGCTGTTGCATAAGAGAGAACATCTTCGGTTGCAATGGCAGAATTTTTATCGGAGGTGTATTCTTATGCAAAAAAATAAGCCTATCCATGGCAAAGCGGCGTTGATTACGCTGTTTGCCATGCTGACCGCCGTTTCCGTGGTGATCGGTATTCTTTGCAAGAATCTGTTCACGGTGGCGGTCTATTACCGTTTTACCCTGGAAAATCTGGGCATTCTGTTTGCCGGTATCTTTTTCGGTCCCGGGGCCGGTGCCCTTGTGGGCGTGGCGGTGGACGCCGTCAGCTGCGTTCTGTCCACCAATCCGGCGGTAAATCCCGTGATCATGCTGGGTGCCGCCGCCGTGGGTGCCGTGTCCGGTGCGTCGGCAAAATATCTTGTGAAAACGAGAGGACTCAGACAGTATATCGTGTCTGCGGCACTGGCTCATCTGATCGGACAGGTGATCATCAAATCCGTGGGCAAGATGCTTTATTTCGGCATGCCCTGGTACGGCATTGCCATCGGACTCGTGTGCAGTGCCGCCGCCTGTACGGCGGAGGTGGCCGTGATTCATCTTTTAATGAAAAAGCCGGCGGTGCGGAAGTTTATTCTGCAGCTGTCGGAGATCAGTCTTTTCGCAAAAAGCCGGAGGAGTGAGCAAAAATGACGTACGAAGAAGCGCTGCAGTATATTCACAGCGTCAGCTGGAAGGGAAGCCGCCCCGGTCTTTTCCGGATCACGGAGCTTTGCGAAAAGCTGTCCCATCCCGAGGATCGGCTTCGGTTCGTGCACGTGGCAGGCACAAACGGCAAGGGCTCTATCTGCTGTATGCTGGCCGGTGTTCTGAAAGAAGCGGGATACCGGGTGGGGCTGTTCACCTCGCCCTTCGTGAAGGAGTTCAAAGAGCGGATCCGGGTGAACGGCGAGAACATCGGAAACGAAGAGCTGGCAGAGGTTACCGCCTACGTAAAGCAGTTTGCCGATACGATGGCGGACGCTCCCACGGAGTTTGAACTGATTACTGCCATTGCCTTTGCGTATTTTGCACGCCGTGCCTGTGACGTGGTGGTGCTGGAGGTGGGCATGGGCGGACGGCTCGATTCCACCAACGTGATTCGCACGCCGTCGCTTTCGGTGATTACGGAGATTTCTCTGGATCATACCGCCATGCTTGGTGATACGGTGGAGGCGATCGCACGGGAAAAGGCAGGAATCATAAAGCCCGGCGTTCCCGTGGTGTTTGCCGGTACGGATGAGCGTGCCGCCGCCGTGATTGCGGAAAAGGCCGCAGAGATGGGGGTATCCCTGTACCGCCCCGCATACGGTACCATCTGTACGAAAGAGATATCCATCGACGGCACGGTATTTACTTATGAAGACCGGCCGCCGTACCGGATCGGTCTGGCAGGCACCTATCAGCCGAGAAATGCGGCAGCCGTGATCTGCTGTACGGAGGTGCTTCGCAGAAACGGGTATTCCATAGAAGAAAGTGCACTTCGTGCCGGCCTTTCGGACGCCCGGTGGGCAGCACGCTTCGAGGTGCTTTCCAGGGATCCCGTGATCGTTTACGACGGAGGACACAATCCCGGCGGCGTGACGGTGGCTTTTGACAGTGCCGCCCACTGCTTCCCAAATGAAAAATATACGGTACTCACCGGCGTTATGGCGGACAAGGAATACGAAACCATCGCCGGGATCGCCGCACCGGGCATTGCCCGTGCGTATACCGTAATGCCAGGCGTCCCCCGTGCTTTGGATGCCGAAGCGTATGCGGCGGTGTACCGCTCTTTGGGCGTGGATGCCGTTTCCTGCTCCAGCATTGACGGGGGCGTGCGGGCGGCGGCAGAGGACGCCCGACAGAATCACCGCCCGCTTCTTATATTTGGCTCACTGTATATGTACGCAGACGTGGCGGCGGCGGTGGAGGCGTATCTTGCATCCCGCAGTGAAACTTGACGGAATATTTTGAGAAGGAGGTATCCCGCGTGAAAAAAATATCCGTTTTACGAAGGGTTCTCCTTCTTCTTTTGGCTTTTCCCATGCTGTTCCTCACCGCCTGCGGCGAGGGACTGATGGCAAAACTGGGCTTTGATACCCACGATTATAGGGGGGAAAAGGTGCTCGCCGTCCACGAGCCGGACAGCGAGATCGCCCGGACGCTTGCGGAGATGACACGTACTCTGACGGTAGCGTCGCCGCTGCTGCCTTCCTTTTCCGGGGCAAAAGAGGCGGCAGACGTCTGCCGGGACGCGGTGCTCAATCATATGCTGAAAACCGGATACGCCCAGTACGCCGGCAACGGAGCACTGCTGAAAAAGGCCGCCGAGGCCTATCCCCAGATGCAGTTGAGTATTCTGATTCCGGCAGAGGATTTTGCCTCCACCGTGTACGAATCCTTCGGCGGACGGGAGAAGATCACCAACAAAAGCGGGGCCATGTTCCGGTATCTGGATAAGGTGGCGGCGTATACCACGGCCGCCTTGCCGGTAAACAGCGAGGTTGAGATCCGGGTGACGCTTCTGGAGGAAACGGAGCGAACCTACCGGCTGTATTTTGTCAATACGCTGGATACGGTAACGTCGCCCGAGTATTTTACGCTGATCATCAAACGGGAGGACGGATCTCTGTATTTCAGCGAACTTTCGGAGAGCAAACGAAAATAAAAAGCGGCGGAAAGCTCCCTGCTGGTAAAACAGTAATTCGCAATTTTCTTGGAACAGGCATGATTTCGGTCATGCCTGTTCTGCTTTTGTCAGTACATCCACGGGAATAAAGCCGATGAGGTCGTAGGAGATATGAATCTTCTGTTTCCTCTTGCCGCTGGACTTGTCGGGTGCTTCTACATAAACCGCCTTCACAAGCTCTCTGAGAGCGTAAGGCGTAAGCTCCGTAAGTTCGCTGTTTCTCTTTACCCTTTGGATAAACTGTTCCAAATTTTCTGCCTGTCGTTCCTGTTCTTCTATAACCTGTTGCAGACTTATGACCTCTGCCTTGAGGTCTTTTTGTTCTTGTGTATAGCTCTTGTTCATCATAGCAAAGCGTTCATCGTCAATCTTTCCCGACACATTGTCCTCGTAGGAACGAATGAACAAGCGGTCAAGTTCACCGATACGCTTCTCTGCCTGTGCCAAACGCTTCTTATGTATCCGAAGCGTTTCCTCGCTCTGCATACGGAGCTTTTCTTCCATCTCTGAACGGAAATAAGCCTCGTAGCGAGTTACCACCGATATGACCTCTTGAATGTGTTTCCAGACCTGTTGTTCAAGAACAACGGCACGAATATAATGTCCGCTGCATTTGTCCTTGTTCGCTCGATGAGTGGAACAGATAAAGAAGTCCTGCCGTTTCTCAAAGTAGTTGGTGGTGGAGTAATAGAGCTTCTGTTTGCAATCATCACAGAACACCAAGCCGGAGAACATATTGCTCTTGCCTGTTGCCGTTCTGCGGTGTCGCTGCTGTCGGATTTCCTGCACCTTATCAAAAACTTCCAAAGGAATAATCGCCGGATGGGTGTTGTAGAAAATCTTGCGATTTTCCATCGGATTGTCCCTCTGCTTCTTGTCCCAAATGGAGTTGGTGTAGGTTTTGAAATTGACCGTACAGCCTGTGTATTCCATATATTCGAGAATATAAGCAACGGTGCTTTCGTGCCATCTGTACTCATTCTCCGGTGTCTGATGCGGTGTTTTTCTACCCTCACGCTGTTTGTAGGCGGTGGGGTTCAGCACCTTTTCCTTTTCAAGCAGTGCGGCGATCTGGCTCGGTCCCTTGCCCTCCATACAGAGCGTAAAAATCCGTTTTACGATTTTTGCCGCTTCTTCATCAACCGCCCATTCCTTGGGATTGTCGGGACTTGCCTTGTACCCATAGGGAATGTTGGTAGTCAGCCGTTCACCGCGTTCACCCTTTGCCTTGTTGACCGCACGGATTTTACGGCTGGTATCTTTTGCAAAAAACTCGTTGAACCAGTTCTTGATACCTGCAATATCGTTGTCCGTGCTGTTGGGGTCAATGGTGTCAAAGTGGTCGTTAACGGCAATATACCGAACGCCGTACTGAGGGAAAGTGTAGTTGATGTAAAGTCCCGTCAATGCGGAGTTTCGACCGAGTCTTGAAAGGTCTTTGGTGATAACCGTACCCACATTACCGGCTTCAATTTCAGAGAGCATTTTCTGAAAACCGGGGCGGTCGTAGGTAACACCACTGTACCCATCGTCAATAAAATAGGTCGGGTTCGGCAGACGGTTGGCTTTGGCATACTGCATGAGCATGACTTGTTGATGCTGAATGGAGTTCGACGGATCCTCCTTGCCGTTTTTCTTTTCGTCTTTGGTGTCCTCTACGGACAGTCTGCAATAAAGTGCTGTGATTTTTTCTGTTGCCCTTAACATATCGTTATCCTCCTTAGTTGGGGCAACTGTCTGAACAGGATTGGATTCTTGGGTTAATATATCAAAAGAGGTGTCGTTATTCATTCGTCATCCTCCGTGATACCTAATTCATCATCGGCAGCATCAGCGGCGTTCTGCTCCATAATGCGTTTGAGTTTCTTGTCGAGAGTTTCCTCTCCGTCATAGCTACCTGTTACTGTGTATTCTGTGCCGCCAATCTCGTCCACGATTTCAACCTTGGGCAACCAAAAGGCAGACGGATTTTTTACAACGATGTTGCCCTTTTCATCAAAAGTAAAATCACGCTTGGGGGCATCATCGGGGCGAGGCTCGACCTTGGCATACGGATCGGGATTAGAGAAAACGAAAGAATGGATTTCTCCATATTCCTCGCTATCGTCAAAATCGTCATCGGCTAAAATCTCTTTCAGTTCCTCATCGGACAGTTCGATAATATCGTCATCACAGTCATCGTGAATATCGCTCATTTTGATTTTTGAACTCACTTCGTCAAGCCTCCTTTTCATTCATTCGATTCAATTCGCTTCAATCAAATATTGCTCGGATAGCAAAACAGACGAACGCTGTCAACGGTCAAGATGAACGGCTTCGCCGCCATTGACAGCGTCCGTCCGTTTTGCTTTTGGGCAGACAAGGCGGCGCTTGCCGCCGATTTCCATTTAAGGAAATAGCTCTTGCCATTATTCAATGACATCTAATCTTGAAATGTATTCTCTCATAATTTCAAGAAGACTTTTGAATTTTTCATTTATTTCGCGAGTTCTTTTATATGTTTCTTGGAATGCCTCACGGCAGTCGTTGCGATATTCTTCCGCATCAGGTCTTAGCCTAAAATCTTGAAAATCACTTAATTGCTGTTTACAAAGCTTTTCGATCTCAGCAAATTTTTCATAGAGGTCAGCGGATATAAATGCTGCACTTGCACATAATTCATCTTGCGCTAAAATAATTGCATCCACCGCTTTGTCATGTAAAGGTTTATATTTATCGTAATCATCACGAACATCTTTTGTGAAGGATGGAAACAACTGCGATACCTCTTTGGTCATATTAGTAAAAGATTTTGACAGCTGGCGATATAGCTGGAACTCAGTGTCAAATTTTGTTTTACTGATATAGATTTTATTTTCAACACCAGCTTTGTATAATTCCAATTCTTTATTTAGTTTCAACTCATACTTTTTTGAAAGGGCATCGGCTATTGAGTTTGATGTAAATTTAATTACACCAATAATGATTGCACCGATACCGCCAGCACTAACAATGCAAGCACCTGCAATGCTGAGAATTTGCCCTGTAATATCCATTACAACACCTCCAGTTCATTTAATTAGTTTTGATGTGCCTGTTATGGTTTTTAAGAATAGCAAGCACAGCAGGTGTATGTACACTCTGCGATTTTTGCAAAAATCAGCTTTACCGATTTTGCGAAAAACTAAAAATCTTTGATTTGCTTGCTAAGATGTAATCATCTGTAGCAAGCAGGGCACGACGGTACCCACTTTGCATTTTTGCCGTTATGTTGAAACATACCTGGCAAGCAATGCATCGAGGTACCCACTCGTGCGTACTTGTTGGGAAACATCCCAAGCCCTTTAACAATTTCAGAGAAATTGGCTACGCACTGTTGGTGCTGATAAACAACGTAAGTGTTATTTTTCCTCTGATTTCTTTTTCACTTCTGCAACAATATCTATTTCATGCAGCTCCTCATCTGACAGATCATATCTGAACAGATGTCCACTTAAAGCGGCGTAGTATTGATTCTTTTCCATTAACTGATATTGATGTTTTTCAATTTGCGATGCCAAAGAAAAAGTTTTATCCAACACCTTTTCTTTTTGCTCGTCTGACAGTTGACCTTGAGTTTTGCACTTTATTGTTTCAGAACCATTCGCGGTCGGTATGCCTTCAATAGAAATCGTAAAAGGTATATTGCTCTCACGGTTCTTAGTAATATTCCACCACAGCTTTTTGAAAAAATATTTTGTTACATCATATCCGCCGTTAAGGATGAATTGTTGTAACACCTCGTATGCAACGGCAATCAACTCAAAGTCTGCAAAGTCAAATGCAGATTGCATTATTGTGTCAGAAAGATTTCTGACATAAAAAGGAACGTTTTTAGAGTGCAATTCATCTGCATAATTATCTAACATCAATTTGTCATCGTCGCTAAAATAGCCTGATATATAAAGACCATCCATTGCCATAAAATCACCTCGCTTCTATTCATCCATGAAGGTATCTGCAATACCATTCAGCTGATTTGCAATCTTGGAAAACTCACAATCCAAGTCAAGCGTCCTCACGCTGATTTTATTGCCACTCATCATGTAGGTATTGTTAGGTTGTATTGCTTCATCCGTTTTGGCATACAGCAGCATACCTGATACCTTTCCACCCGACACCGCTTTGTTTTTGACATAAGTGAAAATTTGATATAGGTTGTTCGAGTGGAGCGTGTTCACATCGTATTGCCTCTGTGTGGTATGCCCGTAGTATTTTGCATCAATGATAAGCGATTTGTTTCCATAGGTTAGCATAATGTCGGATTGCATTGTAGGCAACATTGCGCTTATTCCATCATCCAACGCCCAACCAATTTGAGATGCAGCTGTTTTTATCTGCGGATAATGTTTTCTGAAATATTCAAGAATAAATTTCTCATACAAGCGGCACATCCGCTGCTCGTCCAAAAACTGCATCAGCTTTACAGAGCCATCGGCGGTTGTCTGTAACAATCCTTTGATGATAAGATAGCAGACCGACATCAACATTTGATAACTTTGGTTATTGCGGTTGAAACGGAAGCTCCAATTTATGCTATAAATATCAAGCGTTCCAACATCCTTAAAATAGAGTAGCAAATTCCGCAATTCCTTTTTTCTTGCTTTTGGGATGTCATATCGTAGAAGCAATTCCATTGTGGTTTTCAAAATGCGATTCATGTAAGAATCAACCGAAAATTCATCATAGGTACAGACCAACTGCTGCTTTATAACGGTCTGCTGCTTGATGGATTCTGTAACATTGATCTTGCCTCGCAAACAACTCAGCGGCTCTGTTTCTTCGATATATGTGCGACCAAGACCACGCTTGATTTGCACAGTTACGCCTTTTGCAAGAATGGCAGATAACAGGTCTGCGGTATTTTCAAATTCTTCTGTACCACAGTTTGCATACCCTTGTTCTCTCAAAATTTGAAAAGCGTATGCAAGCATATGATAGATGTTTTGAATCCGAATCATCGGATCGCCTCACGCAGAGTATATTCCCAATCCCGAACTTTGCTTGGTTCATCAAACCAATACTCATTCAAGAGAGGAACAATTTCGTATGTAATCACAGCGTTTAACCACATATCATCAATGGTTTTGTCTGTGCAGAAATAGCTGTGACCGATGCGGAAACCTCTGCCAAGAGTTTCATCATTTTCAATAGCAGTATTTAGCTTTTCGATAGTTGCAATAAGGCTATCGAATTTTTTATTGTTTTTTTCTTGACGATACTGGCGGAACCCATCCGTTTCAAATGCCGGAGAAAACTCAAAGAAAGCGAAGCGACGTCTGAGGGCATAATCCAACATGGCAAGGCTTCGGTCAGCCGTATTCATCATGCCGATGATATAAACATTTTCGGGAACAGAGAATTTTTCGTCCGAGTAGAGAAGCTGCAACGATACACCACGCTTATCGTTTTCAATGAGCATAAAGAGCTCACCGAAAATTTTGCTCAAATTACCACGATTGACTTCATCAATGATGAAGTAATAGTCATTTTCAAGGTCAAGTTCGGCTTTTTTGCAGAAACTATAAAACGGTCCTTTTTTCAATTCAAAACCTGTTGATGCAGGTCTAAATCCCATAATGAAATCTTCGTAGCTGTAGCTCTGGTGGAATTGCACCATCATAACTCTGCTCGGATCCTTGACACCCATCATGGAGTAAGCAAGTCGTTTTGCCGCAAAAGTTTTACCGACACCGGGTGCACCTTGCATAATGATATTCTTCTTGTTAATGAGCAAGTTGGAAAGAATATCATAGTTGCTTCTGCTCATATAAACTTCGCTGAGAAAATCTTCTGCGGTATAAATCGGGTATTCGATTTTTACTTCTTCAATATCCCCAGATACCTCATCCTCGAACAAAGCAGAGATTTCTTCGACATAATCGGTATATGAGGTCACATCCGTTAACACCTTGGTAATTGCGTTGCCGGGATGCTCCCATTCACCTTTATGTGTCCAATTTACTTTTCTGAGGTTTCTGTATTCGTCAGAATAACTCTCATCATAGTAGTATTCGGAGGTTACAATGCCCCTACCAATGATGGTATGCTTGCCTCTTTTGGCAAAAATCACATCACCAGGCTTCAATTCGTGAACAAATTGCCATGTTTCCAAAGATGCGCTCTTAAAACTCGTAGCACCCACCGTGGGGTCAGGATTTTTCTCATAATGCTCTTGCATTGCTTTTTGCATTTCAGTTCTGGATGCATATTGAGATAAATCGCCAATATATTCACGGGCAATCGCCATTACTCCGTTTTCATGGAAATTATCCCACATAGACGCACCATAGCCGGGAGTGTAAATCCAATAATGGACAGTATGGACATCTTTATCGCCAATTGCTTCGCCTGCATTTACACGGGTATTTTCAACTGCTGCGGCACGGTTTTCCTCATTTACCTGTTCGGAAATAACCCATGCGTAATAAGACAGTTCGGGGAAGTTTTTATAGCGATAGCTGCCTTTTTCAAGAACTGTACGACTTTTGTCTACAATGGCAAGATACTCCGCACCAGTAGGAACAGCTTCAAAAGCTCCGATGCTTTCAATGTAATCAGCAGGCATATTTTCGGGATTGCAAATATACCACCGATTACGTGAATCCAAGTTGATATATTCATACGGACGAATCCAGTAGAGAGCCATCGTCAAGTTCCATTTAACGCCCTTTTGCTGTGATGCAACATCATACGCCGCTATAAATGCCTTTTTACTGCTATCGGAGTGCGTATTTGCATATTCCAAAGCAGATACAAACACTTGCCATAGGTTTTCAATATCGTTTTCTTGACGATCTCCGATGAAGTAATAAAAGGTCGCCGCCATATTATTTAACACGGGGATTCCGTCAAAAGAATCCGGTACGGATGCCTTAACGGAAAATTCCTGTGCGAAGCCCCGCAAAATGGAGATTCTGTTGGCATTTGTAATACCTTTATTGAAAAGACCAAAAATCGTAAACGGATCAATATCAACAAGGTTATTGTTCGCCTCCAACTTCGGCAGGCGCATATTGATAGCGGTATAAATAGCCTTTATTTTTTCAATAAGTGTTTTTCTATCGTTTTTATATGGCAACAGTTTATCTGCCAATTCCATATAAAAATCCACCCAACCAAGATACGCTTTCGTTTCCATAATTACACCTTCTTTATTGTTCTATTTTCCAAAATCATTATAAATCAATTTTTGGCAATCAATTAAGCAGCCAATCCGCAATATCAACAATTCTTACTCCCTCATACTGATACTCATCGTGTCGAGTGCGAGCAATCACCATCTTGGGATAGGCATCCTTAATTTGAAGCAACGGCGAAACCTCACGTTCAAAAGTCTTGTCATCGCTGATGTTGTCAGAAACCTGTATATAAATCTTCTCGTTGCGCTTAATAGCAACAAAGTCGATTTCTTTCTTGTAAAGCACACCGACATAGACCTCATACCCTCTGCGGAGTAGTTCTATTGCAACCACGTTTTCAAGGATTCTGCCATAGTCCATATTTTTCGTGCCGAGCTTGGCATAGCGGAAGGTATGGTCGCTCAGATAATACTTGTCGTTGCTGGAAAGATACTTTTTGCCTTTGATGTCATATCTGCGGACTTTGTAAAAGGCAAAGGCATTGCACAAATACTGAATATACGAGCTAATGGTAACATGGTTGACCTTCTCCTTTAAGCCGCTGAATGTATTTGTGATGTTTCGTGCCGAGGTCAGATTAGAGATATTGTCCATAAGGAAATCCACAAGCCTGTCCATCAACTGCATATTACGGATTTTATATTTCTTGCGAATATCACGGACAATTAAGGTATTGAAAACATCGGCAATGTAATCATATTTGGCTTCTTGATCTTTATAGAGATATGAGCCAGCCATGCCGCCCTCAATCATATACTTGTCAACGGCAGTATACTTGTCGCTGTAACCAAAATATTGCATATATTCGCTGAACGAGAACGGGAAAACCTTGATTTCAAATGTTCTTCCTGTAAACAGCGTAGCAAGGTCAGAACTCAAAAGAAAAGCATTTGAGCCTGTAATATAGATATCGAATTTTTCAGATGCGTGCAGACCGTTGATTGCTTTCTCAAAATCGGTACACATCTGGACTTCATCAATCAAAACAAAGTTCTCTTTACCTGCCACATACTGCGAATTGATAAAGTCGTATAAAGGTCTGTATTCAAGCAGATGGTCAAACTCCGGTAAGTTGAAGTTGATTTGAATGATGTTGTGGTCGGGCACGTTCTGCTCGATATGATTCTTAAATGCTTCAAGCAACTTAGATTTTCCGCTACGGCGAACACCTGTGATGACCTTAATATCCGGAGTGCCGATAACGTTGATAAGTTTTTCTAAATATTGATTTCGAGCTATAAGTTTCATGGCGCATCACCTCACAATAAGTATTATACCACAAATTCTTACCATTTTCAATAGATTTTCTAAAATGGTAAATAGAAATTTACGAATAGGTTTCATTTATCGACTGTCCAATAGAATTATGCCCGCAGGGATATTGCTACTCCCACGGGCAAAATGAGTTCAGTTTTCAAAAGTTTTGTATTCTGTTACAGCTTTGAGATAGGCTTCGGGGTTGCCACCCAGTATCAAATCAGCGTATGCCATTGGGTCATTGTAGATAAGATAGTCAAGCTCTGACCGCTGATACATATTGTATGCCACCTCGTTTTCAACCGCAATGGTATCAATGGCAATCATAGTGCCGTCTGAGAACTTCAGCTCCACGCAGACCGTGTCAAAGTTAAACTTGCATGATAATAGACGCTCCATAGTAAATCCTCCGTGATTTTATGTTTTGAGATAGAAAAAGAACGATGTTAAGTCTTTCGACTCGACATCGTTCTTTTCGTAGCTGTTTTCCAATCCTGTAAGACAGATGCCGTAAAATTATGATTTTTACGGAATTACTGTCTTATCGGCACACGGGGAA
>JAZPZY010000052.1:0-36556 GCA_045544955.1 Eubacteriales bacterium | reverse complement strand
GAAATCCTCGGCGGAAGAGACTACGCCCGCTGACACAAATACAGCGATTACGGAATCCGAAAATAGCGGAATCGAAGTCATTGACATTGAAGGATCCACCTATAACGGAAAACTTCTCATCATATCGGATCCGACGCGGGTTTTCGTTGGCGTGCCCGATCGCTACGGTGCAGATGCATCCGGTCTTACCGTAGCCGCTATGATTGAAAAATACGATTGCACAGCCGGCACAAATGCCGGTGGCTTTTACGATCCCAACGGTAACGGAACCGGCGGTATTCCCGACGGCATCGTTATCTACGAAGGCAAACTTCTTTGGGGAAATCTCAACTCTTCCTATAATGTTGCCGCACTTGATAAAAACGGTATTCTGCACGTTGGCTGGATGAGCGGCCAGCAGGCAATGGATCTTGGGATCCAGTACGCAGCCAGCTACGGTCCCGCGCTGATCATCAACGGAAAAGCCTGCAACGAAAATGCAAACCTTGGTGGTGGACTCAACCCCCGTACGGTAATCGGTCAGCGCGCAGACGGTGCTATTTTGCTCATGGTTATCAACGGCAGATCTCTGAACAGTCTCGGCGCCACCTATGACGATCTGGTAGAAATCATGCTTTCTTACGAGGCAGTTAACGCTACCAATCTTGATGGAGGATCTTCTTCTATCATGATCATGAACGGTGAATACTTAACAAGCAGTGCATATATTTTCGGAGAAAGGGTAGTCGCAACGTCGATTTTGGTGAAATAAATGTCGAAATTGAATCGATTTTGGAAAATCTATCTGATTTCCGTCCTTTCGGCAGTATGTCTTGTTGCTGTCGGATTGAGCGTATTTTATGCCTTTATTGATTCCTATGAGAAATCCCAGCCCGAATATGCGGTTCAAACATACGCAAACGAGTTGTCAAAGAAGACTCTGTCAGAGCTTGTGACGGACGCACTTCCGGAAGAATTGTCCGTTTACGAATCGCACAAAGATCTTAATTCGTACTATATGCTGGCTCTGGACAAACTGGAGGGGCAGTTCACCGTACGGAAGGATTACAAAAACTATTCTTCCGCAAAACCTGTGTTTAACATAATCAAAGACTCTGTTCCCATCGTGAGCCTGACCTTAACCCTAGGCGAAGACGGCGCTTTTGGTATGAAACGTTGGAAAACGGAAAGCGTTTGTGCGCTCCTTGAAAACTGGACTTCCCCTGCACAGGATTACACCTTTTACGTTCCTGTCAATGCTGCGCTCACCATCAATAACGTGGCAGTGCGCGAAACGGACAAGACAGATTCCGATATCCCTTATGCATTCACCAGCGTTTACGAGCCGAACAGCTCTGCCAAATGGGACGTGTATACCGTATCGGATCTGCGTGCCGTCCCGGTGGCAGAATGTACATTCAACGACGCCGCTTGCCCCGTAGAATCCACCGGAAACGTCTTTCTTATTAAATATCCTGAATCTGCCCAAACCACATACACGCTGACAGTTCCTACGGGTGCAGTTGTATCCGTCAACGGTATCGCATTGACGGAAAAAGAGATTGTGGCTTCAGCGCTTCCTTATAAATACTCACAAATTGAATCCGCCTTATCTGATCTGCCTACGGCTGTATCGTACAACGTATCCGGTCTATTTGGTAAACCGAGCGTCAAGGCGGTGCTCGAAGACACAGAACTCACATTTACGGAAGAGGGAAGTGTATATACGGCTTCCTATCCTACAAATTTGCAGTATACGTGTACGCTGCAAGTGCCTGCCGGCAGCACTGTCAAAATCCACGGTGTTGACTGTTCTTCCTACAAAACCGGTCAGGAAACGGCATATGCAGCGCTCTCAGCACACGTCGCTGCGCTTCCTGTTTTTGATGTATATACGGTTTCCGGTCTGTACGCCTCTCCCTCAGAAGGTATCTCCGTAAACCTTGACGGGAAAGAGCTTCCCGTTATTGTTCACACAGACGGATACACAGTTACCGCACGCGCTGGCTTTGCTTCTGTTGAAAACAATGACATCAACGACCGCGCTGTCGCGTTTGTGAAAGACTATATCACGTATACAGGGCAGGGATATAATAATCTGGATGCCAATCTCCAAAGAGTTTTGTCTTATGTAATTCCTTATACTGAAGCGTACAGCCGTATAGCCAATTCACGCATCGGTATTTATTACGTAACCCCTGTTACCGCCAATGAATACAAAAAACTGGAAGTATCCAATGTTGTCAAGTATAACGACGATATGTACGAATGTACCGTAGATTTTGACGTCATGCAAAAAACCTACTACGTGCAAAACGACTATGCTGGACAGATCCAGTTGTTATTTATAAAGAAAAACGGCGTTTGGAAAGTAGCTGATATGCAGATCGATTCTAAATAGGATTTATAAATTGATCCACGCTAGTATACACGATTCATAATATCTCACTCCGTTCATATACTGTACTAATATTATGGAGCGGAGTGATGATATGAAAGAGAACACGTCGGGGCTATGGTTTCCTGCCATCGAAGCAGAAGAGAAGGAGCGCTGCGTACGTTTAGCTGAATACCTGATAGAACATAAATCAACCGTGCGCGGTACGGCAAAGCATTTCGGCATCAGCAAGTCAACGGTACATAAAGACATATCCGAAAAGTTGCCGCATATAAACGCGGCACTGTATGATAAAGCAAAAAATATACTGGCAGTCAATAAAGCTGAACGACATCTGCGCGGCGGGCAGGCTACTAAAATCAAGTACCGGACGATGAAAATTAAAACAACCAAGCACGTATATTGACAAGATCACCCGCGCTGGTGTATAATTGTGCTATCTTACAAGAAAGAGGGCAATCTCGTGTAGGACGGCAGGCGTTATCATGTAGGAGAAACGCGAACGCCAAAGCCGGCCGGGTTGCGGCGCAATTATACAAAATGCAAATTTTGTATAATTCAGAGAACTACGAAAGGTAGCGGGAGGAATAAAATGCATGGTGCTTACTTTTGATATTGGAAATACCACGATTTCTTTTGGTATTGCAGATGTTTCCAATGAACGTACACAATTCCTCATGCGCTCAAGGATTGCCTCCAAACCATTCCGGACAGCTCCCGAATACGCTGTGCTGATTCGTGAGATCCTGAGTGTTCATCAAATTTCTTTTGATGTAATAGATGGCGTCGCCATCTCGTCCGTTGTTCCGGAACTCACCTTTGTGATCGAAGAGGCTGCGTCGTTTTTTACACATACCCATCCGCTGGTCATCGGACCCGGTGTCCGTACCGGTCTTAATATCCGTGTAGACAGCCAGACGCAGTTGGGTGCCGATATTGTATCAAACGCGGTAGCGGCTTTGGGACTTGTTCCCGCACCTGCTGTAATTGTAGATATGGGTACCGCAACCACTATCTCATTGGTGGATCAAAGTGCCACTCTGGTTGGGACGGTGATCTGTCCCGGTCTGCAGATATCCATGAAGGCATTGGCAAGCGAAGCGTCATTGCTCGTGAGTTCTGATCTATCGCGTCCGGAAAAGATTATCGGCAAAAACACGCACGATGCAGTCAATTCCGGTGTAATTAACGGTCACGCATTGATGATCGACGGATTTGTCCGCGAACTGCGTCAGAGTTTTAATAATACGGATGGTAAACTGTCTTTGATAGCGACCGGCGGTTTGGCCTATGCCGTGATTCCATATTGCAGAAATAAGTTTATGCTTGTTCCAGAACTTACCCTGCTTGGCGTTGCCGAAATTTTCCGGCGAAACGGAAAATAACAAATATTTTGTATAATTCAGCTCCGGCTGTTTTATAAATTTCAACTGCGCTTCACTCAAGCTTGAGGAGGCAGCACGGGTATTTAGTCCCGAAGGAAGTATATTATGGCAAACAATCATGCGCTGGCAGACAAAAAAGCCAGAACTCTTCGAATGGTCCAGACCGCACTTCTGGCGGCCCTGGAAGTAGCGTTGACACTTTTAGTGATCCCGGTCGGTGCTATCAACTTGAATTTCGGGCTTGTACCGATCGTAATCGCCGGCGTGTTTATCTCTCCTCTCACCGGTGCTTTCATCGGCGGTGTTTCCGGCCTCGTGACGATGTTTCAAGTGCTCAGCGGCCAGACCGTCTTTTACGCATTTCTTTTGACGGCTAATCCTTTTTTGGCTTGCGTGCTTTGTATTGTAAAAACAGCCGCGGCCGGCTATCTTTCCGGACTTATCTACAATTTGCTCAAAAACCGCCAGACGCTTGCTTCCATTGCGGCATCTATTATCTGTCCCATAGCTAACACCGGTATTTTCGCCCTTGGCATGCTGACTGTGTTCGGTAACGCACTGATGGCAGATCCCGTGATTTCTACCTGGTCAACCGGCGGTTTGCTTGCACTGGTGTTTATTGTCCTTATAGGAGTCAATTTCTTTGTTGAAGTTGGTATGAACCTGGTTCTCTGCCCTATTCTGATACGTACGCTGAAGAAAACCAAGTTCTTCGTTGAAAGCAAATAAAAAACTAATTAAATCTGGCAGTCTGTGCGCGATGCGTGCGGACTGCTTTGTTAATTACACCAAAATTCACACGAGTAATCTGTGCAAGATTACAAATTTATTCATTTTTTATACATGCGGTTCCTTTTACGACTCACATGTGGTATAATATTATATATTTTTTTCGGAGGTTATATCAATGCCCGCACCTATCAAAATGCGCGTAATGTGCGCATCCAGCAAAGGAAAAATCAAAACGTACGCCACTGCTCTTGGCGAGGCGTTCAAATGCCTTGTAAACGACGTTCCGCCCGCATACCCCTGCGATAAAGAGCGTCTGGTTGTCATCGTTATGTCACTGAAGGGCGATCCCAGCGACAAGCTTCGCCGCTTCTGCAGTGAGTTGAACAAAACGCGTGCTTTTAACGTTGCACTGGTAGTTGACGATGAAAAGCAGACACGCGGCGTACAGATTATAAAGAATACGCTTCGTGAAGCCGGAACCAACGTGATCGATGACGTTTACTATGTGAAAGCTGGTTTGTTCAGCGGTTCTAAAATCACGCTGGATGAGCGTACCGCCATTGTAAAATGGGCTGAAAACATCGCAAACTCCCTGGAAAATTAAATATTGCATTTCCCTGCACTTTTAACCGGTGCAGGGTTGTTTTTTTATTGAATAATTTGAAAAAGCACTTGACAAGACACGCAAAGTATGGTATACTCTGTAAAGTGTTTTGCTTTACAGCAATGCGGAGGGATACAATGTTTGAAAAAAATATGCGTCTTGCGCTTTTGCTGGATTATTACGGTGATCTGCTGAATGAACACCGCCGTACGATCATGGAGCTGTATTACTGCGAGGATCTCTCCCTTTCGGAAATTGCCGAGAACACCGGCATTACCCGTCAGGCGGTCCGTGATTCGATCAAAAAGAGCGAAACAGAACTGTATCGCATTGATGAAGCGTTGCATCTTGCCGACGTACTGGAAGCAATACAGAAGAAATGCACCGATGCTGCCAACCGTGCGGAAGCAATTCTCGCGGATCTTCCTGACGGTGAGACACGCACTTCCCTTTCCCGTTTGGCGGATGAGATCCGTGCAATTTCCAATTAGTATACAAAGCGGAGGTTAACATGTTTGACAGCTTATCCGATAAACTTGCCAATGCGTTCAAGAAGTTCAAAAACAAAGGTAAGCTGACGGAAGCGGATGTAAAAGAAGGCATGCGTGAAATCAAGCTTGCCCTTCTGGAAGCAGACGTTAACTTCAAAGTCGTCCGTGAATTTGTTAAAACGGTTTCTGAACGTGCCGTAGGTTCAGACGTTCTGGAAAGCCTGGTTCCTGCCCAGCAAATCGTAAAGATCGTGAATGAGGAACTGATCAACCTTATGGGCGGATCCCAGGCAAAGCTTGATATAGCGCCCAAGCCGCCAACCGTTGTCATGATGGTCGGTTTGCAGGGTTCCGGTAAAACCACCCACAGTGCAAAACTGGCACTGATGTATAAAAAGCAAGGCAAACGTCCCCTGCTTGTTGCCTGTGACGTGTATCGTCCCGCCGCAATCAAGCAGTTGGAGGTTGTAGGAGAGCAGATCGGCGTTCCGGTATTCTCTATGGGCACGGATACCTCTCCCGTTGAAATCGCCCGGTGCGCCCTCCAGCACGCCGAGAAGCACGGTCACGATATGGTATTCCTGGACACAGCCGGCCGTCTGCACGTGGATGAAGTGCTCATGGCAGAGCTCTCCAGTATCAAGAATACAGCGAACCCCACCGAGATTCTTCTCGTTATTGACGCCATGCTCGGCCAGGATGCCGTAAACGTGGCTGAGTCCTTTAACAATCTTCTGGATATTACCGGTGTAGTTCTCACCAAACTTGATGGCGATACACGAGGCGGTGCTGCCCTGTCTGTCCGCCACGTTACCGGCAAGCCGATAAAATTCGTCGGCATGGGCGAAAAAATGGATGCTCTTGAACCGTTTCACCCGGATCGCATGGCATCCCGTATTCTCGGCATGGGCGACGTGCTGACGCTGATTGAGAAAGCACAGCAATCCTTCGACGAAAAGAAAGCCGAAGAACTGGAAAAGAAACTGCGTGAATCCACCTTCGATTTGAACGACTTCCTCGACCAGTTCCGTCAGATCCGCGATATGGGCTCCATGGAGCAGCTTATGTCGATGATTCCAGGTATGAAGCCCGGTGCTCTTAAAGACGCGCAGATCGACGAGAAAGCCCTTTCACGCACGGAAGCCATTATCCTTTCCATGACGCAAAAAGAGCGTGAAAAGCCGGCCATCATCAACGCATCCCGGCGTAAGCGGATTGCCGCCGGAAGCGGTACGTCGGTGGAGGAGGTAAACAAGCTTCTCCGGCAATTTGAGCAAATGAACAAAATGATCAAGCAATTCGGCGGCATGGCAAACGGCCGCGGAAAGCGACGCAAGATGAAAATGCCGTTTGGTTTCTAAATCACGCCTGACGGATTTTTATACAACACATATTTTATTTATTTAATTTTGGAGGAAATCCCCATGGTAAAGATCAGACTGAAAAGAATCGGTGCTCACAAGAACCCCTTCTACCGCATTGTTGTTGCAGACTCCCGTTACCCCCGCAACGGCCGCTTCATCGAGGAGCTCGGCTACTACGATCCCATGAAGAACCCCGCTGATCTGAAGTTGGATCAGGAGAAGGTTGAGAAGTGGCTGAAGAACGGTGCACAGCCCACCGATACCGTTCGTGCCCTCATCAACAAGGCAAACGGTAACAAAGAATGATGGAAGAGAATATCGGCGTACCCTGCCAGGATATTGATCTTAGCTGCGTTCTTGCCGATATGGCTCGTGCCATTGTAGATCATCCGGAAAAGGTATCCGTCTCCGAAACAGAAACAGAAGAAGGCATTCTTCTCACCCTTTCTGTGGATGAAGAGGATATGGGCATGGTTATCGGCAAGCACGGTAAGATTGCCCGTGCACTCCGGACAGTTATGAAGGCTGCGGCAAAAATCGCAGACAAAAAGATCACGGTAGATATTCAGTAAGTAAACCTGCCTCCCTATTGTGCTGGCTTGTTTTTCGTTTCTGAAAAGTCTTACTGAGTTTTCACATCGCATTTCAAAACAGGCAATCGTTTATAAACGGCTGCCTGTTTTTTACTGAAAACAGCCTGTGTACCAAAATGGCACACAGGCTGTCATTATTCTTCCGTGGTAGTATCGGAATAGTACGGATCGATCATGATTTCTTTGATTTTGGGATAGGCAGCAAATGCACACCCGAAGGAACCTGCAGAAAAGAGAAACACGAGAGGAAGGAGTACAGCAAGCGGGAAGAAAACCATAAGCAACAGATATTCGATCGCACACAGCAAAAGAATCCAGAGGAGAGCCATGATGTTTCTTTTGATACCAAGGATTGTGAAAAACAACGCGTTTTTCAAAAGCTTAAATATAGATAAATCAAACGTGATCATCATGAGATATATGTACATACGCATCATCGCGTAAATGATGATCATGGAAAACGTTATAAAGAACAAAATGTTGATAAGCATGCTTCCGGACGCAAGATTCAAGTAAAAATACAGGAAATCATATCCGAGAAGTCCCATAATGATGAGATCAATGGCGCCGAAAACAAACTCTTGCTTAACGTTTCTCTTGATAGCATACCAAAAATCGGAGAACAGGAAGAATCCTTCCTCCCGGATCATGCTTCGAATGACGTACGTGGTGCCTACGTTAACAGGACCGAAAGTGAAAAGAAGAAGTGCGGTGAGTCCCAGCAATACATACGTAGCTGTCGTTGGGATGGTCACGCTGGTCTGCAGACCGAATACTCCAAGAAGCGTCGCTGTCACGGGAGATGGATCAAAGCAGGAGGCGCCAAGCAACGCAGGATAATTTTGGTAGTACGGCGCATAGGATACGTCCGACACGTAACCGCTCATGGCAAGCAAAAAGAAGAATATCGGGAAATTTCCGAAGATATAGAGAAGATTTACGGAAATCAGCGTGTTGATCTTTCGCCCAAACAATTTAAAGAAGGACGCAACCGTCGGATTGTCCAAGGCTTTCGGTTCATTTGGATCCACGCCTTCCCGTTCTTTCTGCACACGGTCAAACCAGGAACGGCGTTTTTTGTTTTGGCTTTCTGTGTCGTTGTCAGTGTATCTGTTCATTTTTCACATCCGCACCGTTTGGTGCATCCTTTCAAAAATCAATATAATATAAAATAGATACCGCAATAAAAATGGATGAGGCCGCACCGGCAGCGATCAAGGTGCAGATGAACGTTTCATCCGCAGAGCGCGTGCCGTTTCTCTCGTGCACACAGCGGGTGAGCAGAAGCAAAACAGCCGTAACCAGCATATAAGCAACGGTGCAGACAGCGTATGCGGCGTTAGGCGGTGTGCAAAACAGTACACGCAAACCGATTCCAAGCGACACGCCCCGCACGAGAAAAACAAAGCCGGAAAGTGCCTTTTCAAATTGCACGTACGCACTGATCCATATTGCCGTCGTTTGTATAAGAATCGGACGGCACAAAAAAGCAAGCCGAAGAATACGGTCAGCAGCCGTTTTGCATCCGGCATACAGTTCTGTGGGAATCAGCGAAACGACGCTCCCTTGGGGGAGAAGAAACGGAAACGATGCGTATCCAATAAAGACGGCAAAAACGGTAACGCCCAACGCAAACAGAAACGATGCCGTATCTCGGCGAAGCCGGCAATCAGCATTACCGCTTCCCTTCGCTATAACAGTCTGTGACAAAAGCAAAACACCTCCCAGAAGACGCTTATGCGATCATCACAGTATATGCGGACACGCTGTGTCCTATGTCACGGGGAGGTTACTTCCCCGCTAATTCATCCGCGCGGCGGCGGCAGGCTTCCATGGCTTTGGGGATCATCTGATCCAGCCCATCATCTGTAAATACCTTCATGGCCTGCTCCGTCGTGCCGCCCTTAGAGGTAACGGCTTTTTCCAGAGTAAGCGGATCAAAATCCGTTTTCATAAGAAGCTGTGCCGTGCCGATGGCGGAGCGGCAGATCATAGACATGGTGTCATCATTGGCCGGGAATCCGTTTTCAAGAGCCCACTCATACATATCGCCGATAAATCTCGCAAAATACGCAATGGAGCTGGATGTCAGTGCGGTAACGGGATTGATCTGCTCTTCCGCGAGTTCAAAAGCTGTGCCCGATGCGGAAAATATGCGGAATGCTAAAGCGAAATCCTCTTCGGAAACGGGCGAGACCGACTGATCCCGGCAAAGAGCACTTACCCCTTCGCCAACCAAAAGAGGCGTATTGGGCATCACACGCACGACCGAGGCACCGGGAATATTCTCGGCAATCCGTGCAATCGGTACTCCGGCGGCGATGGAAAGCACGAGCTTGCCGGATATACAGGGGCGGATCTCCCCAAAAACTTCGTCGATCTGCTGCGGCTTTACGGCGAGAAGCACCGCGTCCGCCATTTCCGCAGCTTTGGCGAGGGACGCCGTGTACACGCATCCTTTTTCGATAAAAGGACGGCACTTCTCCTCAAACATATCACACAGTATAATATTTTGCGGCTGAAATACGCCGCTTTGCAGAATGCCGTTCACGATAGCGGCACCCATATTGCCCACACCGAGAAAGGCAATGGAGTTTCGAGTTGCCATATTTTTTCGCCTCACAGAATAATATGGATTATTATAGCACACTTCCCGGCGGCTTTCAATAATAGATTCGTAAATTTATATTTAACGCAACGGTCTAATTTCATCTTGCAATTTTTTTCGTAAAGATATATAATAATCACAGTACGAAAATCGGGAGACAGCATGACGAAAGATACAGTTATTCGCTATTTCCGGGATCCGCCGGAAATTGTTACCCAGCGTCTCGTTCTCAGACGTATGAAAAAGACGGATTACCATGATATGTTCGCCTATGCGAAAGATCCGGCTGTGACGGAATATCTTACCTGGGATCCGCATCCGGATGCGAATTATACCCTCCGGTATCTTGCCTATATCATTCCGAAATACAGAACCGGCGAGTTTCACGACTGGGCGGTCATATGGAAGGAAACGAAAACCATGATCGGCACCTGCGGTTTCACCTCCTTTAATTATTCCCACAACAGCGGCGAGATCGGGTATGTCCTGAACCGGGATTATTGGGGATACGGTATTGCCGCCGAAGCCGTGCGTGCCGTTTTGCGGGTTGGTTTTATGGATCTGAATCTGCACCGCATGGAAGCCAAGTACATGATCGGCAATGACCGGAGCCGACGTGTTATGGAAAAATGCGGTATGACATTTGAGGGATTCCGGCGGGAAGCCATGTATATAAAGGGAAAGTACACCACTATCGGCGTCTGCTCCATT
The DNA here is from genome assembly GCA_045544955.1 of Eubacteriales bacterium. GTDB lineage: Bacteria > Bacillota > Clostridia > Oscillospirales > CAG-272 > SIG701. The sequence continues at coordinate 25,691 of JAZPZY010000052.1, read as the reverse complement.
CTTTATGACGATTATATCCGAAAGCCTTAAAGAAGCCCCGCCGAGGCTTCTTTGTTTCAATGAAAAAATTTGTCGTGATTTTCTAAAATCTGCCTAACTTTTACCGGTGAGCGAAGACTATATGGGTGAAAGCATTGATCAATCGCTTGGAGAAACAAATGAAAAAACAGGACTTGCTGACATATCTCGATGACGAATTGCTTGAAAAGCTGTTTGGCTTTTGTTACGCAAGAACAAGCGACAGCTACGAAGCAGAAGACTTGTGTTCGGACATTCTCCTCTCTTTGGTGAAGGCTGCCGATACGGAAGGCGAAATCCAGAGCGTTTATCCGTTTATCTGGCGGGTGGCACGCAACGTGTACGCCGATTATTCAAAAAAGCGGAGAGGGCACGCAGATGCCGTCTATGAGGGGGATCCGGAAGAGATCCTGCCCTTTATACCTGCTGGCGATACGCAGGATGATACGGAGGAACTGCTCATTTCCGTGTACCGCAGGATTGCTTTCTTGACGAGAGCATACAGAGAGGTTATGATCCAGTTCTACATAGACGGTCTTTCCGCATCCGAAATTGCCAAAAGACAAAACACAAGTGAAGGCGCCGTTCGTCAGAGACTGTTTTCAGCAAGGCAAAAAATCAAAAGTGAGGTAGAAGAAATGACGGAAACCTATAATAAGCCTGTGGCACTTGATAAGATCGATTTCGTGATTTGGGGAAACGGCAATCCTCTCTGGGGAGATCCCCGAAACGTATGCACCAGAATGTTTTCCAAGCATATCGTATGGCTTTGCCGTAAAAAGCCTATGAGTGCCGCCGAGATTGCGGAGGAATTGAACGTACCTACCGTTTACGTGGAGGAAGAGCTGGAGATTCTCCGCAAAGGTGAGAATGAAAAATACGGACTTCTTCGCCGCCTGGATAACGGAAAGTATGCTATCAACTTCGTTCTGCTTGACAGGGACGTAATTGAAAAAGCAAATGCACTCTATACCGAGCAGCTGCCGAAAATCTGTGACGTTATCGTAAAGTATATTGAAGATCACAGAGAGGAATATCTTGCTTTCCCTTACCTTAATAAGAAAGTGGATATGAATCTCATTCTGTGGCAGCAGATACATCGGATATCCCATGCCTTTTCAGATAATGTGGAACGGATTCTGCGTGAAAAATACTTCTCCGATGTCGGTAAATCAAACCGTCCGTTCAGTGTTTTCGGATACGTGGATAACGGAAAGCAGTTCGGTGCCGGCTGGGACGGAATAGAGGCAGCAAATGTCTGCGGCTTTTCTAAAGTCGGACTGGAAAACATCTACACTGCACGTATAAAGGAGCACTTTCATTGCGGACACAACGTATCGAAGGATCCCGAACTTCAGCTGGCACTTCGTGCTATCGATGGACTTTCCGTTTCTTCCTTGACGGAAGCAGAAAAGGAGCACGCGGCAAAAGCCATTGAGTGCGGCTACCTGTACCGTGACGGCGATATGCTGTATACGAAGATTCTCGTCTGTAACCTTTCCGACAGACCGAATCTGTTCAACATTACAAGCGGTCTGCGTGAAGGATGTTTCACAAAAGAAGCGGAGGTGCTTGCAGAAAAGATGGCGGCACTGATCAAAGAATCAATTCCCGATTATCTCATGAGCGATTGGGCGTTTGCGAATGATCTTGCCGGCATGCCGATTGTGGATGCTTTGGTGGAAAATCTCATCGAAAGAGGCATTCTGACACCGCCGGAAAACCGTATCGGTGCGGAAGGCTGCTGGATGGCAGTTGAACAGTGAGTCAAAGAAAGAGACGGGGGATGCCCGTCTCTTTCTTTGATGTTTTAATGAATGTAAATTTTCTCAAATACAGGAATGTTTTCCGTCGTGATTTCAAAATATCCGCTGGGTACTTCTTCTTTTGTCCAATAGTCACGCCATTTTCCATCGGGGAGGTACACCCTTCTTGTGTCGCTGTTGAAGGAGAGAGGTGCAACGATCAGATCGTCGCAGAAAATATATTCATCGTCAATCCGGTACGTTTCTTTATCGTCTGTATAATCACACACGAGTGCTCTTACCGGCGGCTTGCCTGTCGTCTTATATTCATCGAATGCTATTTTAAGCATGGGGACAAGCGATTCTCTGATTTTCAGAAGAGCACGTACTTCGTCCTCGCAGTCGAATTTTTTCCACGGCACTTCTTCACAGTACCAAGCATTAATCAGGCACTGAACAGAAAATACCGTTGTCTGAAGACGCCGGATCAGTTCTTTCTTACTGTTGGCATGGCGGAGTTCCGGCGTCCACAATACGCCCGCAAAGCCACTGCTCACAGTTCCGCGAATAAAATCCTTATGATCGTACAAATCGCAATAAAGCACAAACGGATAACTTGCGGAAAGTGCGCCCGCATTTCTCACCTGAGAGAGGGTTTCCTTTCCGTCCAGGGCTTTCAGGATTGCTTGCATATAAAGCACGCCGAACATCTGATGGTATTGCTCGCCGTCCATCCCGCCGGGGAAGGAGGCACAGTTGGGAAAACTCCAACTGTTTTCGCTGTTGCCGCCATCGCACTCATCAAGCTTGAATCCGTCAATACCGTCTGCAACCAGGTACTCTCTGTGATACTTTGCAAAAATCTCCTGTGCTTCGCCAAGGGAAAAATCCGGAACAATTCCCTTCCAGACTTCGCTGTCGCCGCTGTACGGGTGCATTGATTTATACAGCGGAGAGGAAGAATTTATGAATGCGTGCTCCCACAGATTAATATGAAATCCGTTTTCACGCAGATACTTTATCACCGCTTTATAGTTTGGAAAACGTTCTTCGTTCCAGACGTAGGAGCAGGAATAGGTGGACGTCTGCCAGCCGGGCTCAAGCCCCATAATATCACAGGGGATATCGTTTTCTCTGAAGTATTTGGCAAGGCTTACGATATCGTCGCCACTGCTTTTTCCATACGCCCTATACAAAACGCCAAGCCCCCATTCGGGCACGGAGGCACCGCCGCCGGAGAACATATTATACTGCGAAACGATATCGCAGATTGTATCCCCCTCGAAAATATAAACGTCAATACCCTTTGCAACAGGAATTTCAACACTCATAACGGTCGTTTCGTTCAAAACGTCTTTTTGATAAAGTTCCTCGGTGGTGAGAGCGACTTTGTTTTGCGATACAGGTTCTCTCATCCGTTTCTTGGCATATCCGCATGTAGCATCAATATTTCGTGCGGTGTCAAAATACATACCGTATCCTTTAGTGGTTACAAAAAACGGCACCGGTGCCGGGGATTCTCCGCTGTAAGAATGCGGATCGGCACAAGCGACGAGAGAAAGGCGCCTGTGTCTGTGATTAAAGCCTTTAAGCTGTAATCCAAAGCCGTAGATTTGTTCGTCGCTTTGTATGGGGAATTCCAATACACAACCACGTGGGGTTACTTGAAAAGTAAAATTGTTCAGATCGTATTCAATTTCCGTTTCTTTATAGGAAAGATCTTTGCAAAAACCCGAGGGAACAATACTTTCGGGCGTTCCAAACGTTATTTTTTTCATAGTATACCCCTTGTGAATATTGATAATGTCGGTACATTATATCACAGATATGTTCTGTTTGCAAGTAGGAAATATATAACCGTCGGCAATAGAAAATCCGAGCCATTTTGCTCGGATTTTTCTATACTATTTGGAATGGATCAGCTCCGACACGGTAACGAACTCATATCCCTCCCGGAGAAGATCCGGCAGGATATGTCGGAGTGCATCAGGGGTGGGCGTGGAGCCGCCGCCGATAAAATCGTGACAGAGGATAATATCGCCGCTTTTGATGTTTGTTTCCACTTTCTCCACTATTTCGTCAACGGTGGGATGGGACCAATCTTTGGTATCGATGGTCCACAGAATCACCTCATAATCCAGTGCGTGTGCCGTTTGGCACACTTGCTCGTCATACAGACCGCCGGGCGGACGGAGCAATTTTGTACGCTGATCGGTCAGTTCCAAAATGGTACGCTCTGCGTCCAGAATCTGCTGACGAATGGTCTGCGGCGTGTTCTTCTGCAGATTCTCGTGCAGATAGGTGTGATTTCCGATTTCGTGTCCCTCTTTTTGTATCTGGCACAGCAGTTCCGGATAGTGTTTCGCATTGTCGCCAATGATAAAAAAGGTGGCGTGTGCATTGTATTCCGCCAGGATATCCAGTATGATGGGCGTATACCTTGGATGTGGCCCGTCGTCAAAGGTGATTGCGATTTTTTTGCTTTCGTTTGCGTGGGAGGAATATACGCTTTTTTCCGCTTGTATCGGTTCGTTTGCGGCGGCCGTCGGAAGCGATACGGCTTGTATTGTAATAAGCAGCAAAAGCCCGGTGGCTATAAATCGTCGCATAGTATCGCTTCCTTTCCTTTAGGCGGTTTCTGTCAGCTCATCCAGCGTGCCGAAGCGGTATCCGCGTGCACGAAGTTCCCGTATCAGCTCGGGCAAAATGGCGGCATTGGTAGCAGACGTGGGGTGAAGAAGCAGCACTTCCCCGTTGTGAACGCCGGTGAGGATCTTTGCAAGTGCTTCATCCGGTGCCATCTGCCTCTCGTTATCCCAATCCACATAGCCAAAACTCCAAAAGATGGTTTTGTATCCCAATTCTTTTGCGAATTGCAGATTTTCTTCGGAAAAACGTCCTTCCGGCGGTCGGTAGTATTTGGCAACAGTAATCCCTTCTGCACTACACGCGTCTTCCAGCTTCTGTAGCTCCGCCCCGAACTGCTCTTTGGTGTGGATCTTCGTCATATCCCGGTGCGAGGCCGTATGGTTGCACACCAGATGTCCCTCCGATGCCATACGCTGTACCAGTACCGTATCTCTCATCACAAGATTCTGCAGAACGAAAAACGCCCCCGGAACCTCTTCCGTCTTCAGCGTATCCAGAATTTTTGCAACGTTTCCGTTTTCGTAGCCTACGTCAAAGGTCAGATAGATGACTTTTTCCGCGGCTTCCGGATCGCAGTTTTTCGTATCGATATAGTAGCCGTCATATTTTTCAATGAATCGCATTTCTGCATCGCACTGGGGCTGTCTGCCGTCCTTTTCGTGCCGGCAGTACCAGTTCATCGGTTTAGTGGATACTCCCTCTGCCGCCACAGGCAGAACGGCTGCCAAAAGCAGAACCATGGTCAGAGCAGTAATTAATATTCGTTTTTGTTTCATTTGTGTCTCCTTTCAAGCATGTGGTTTTATTGTTTCGCCGTCCTTTGAAAATAACCGTTGAAAAATCCACCGCAAAAGCAGATTTGTTACAAATACATCTTGTTATTTGCCGAAAAAAATAGTATAATATGTATGTTCGCTGATTGGAACGCGTATTATTCAGTTGTTGTGCATATTCATTCATAATAATTTGGATTCTTGAGAATATTTATGCAATGCACATATTGACAACGACATGAAAATACGATATAATTACTGTATCAGTTCGAAAAGACAATTATAATTATTCATAGAGGTTAAGAAAATGAAAAAAGAAATCAAAAAAATCGTTTTGGCGTACTCCGGCGGTCTTGACACGTCCATTATTATTCCGTGGCTGAAAGAAAACTATCCCGGATGCGAAGTAATTGCCGTTTCCGGTGACGTCGGTCAGGGAACGGAACTGGACGGTCTGGAAGAAAAAGCACTGAAGACCGGTGCGTCCAAACTGTATATCGAAGATCTGCGTAAAGAATACGTGGAAGACTTCATCTGGCCCTGCCTGAAGGCGGACGCCAAGTACGAGGATTACCTTCTCGGCACCTCTCACGCACGTCCCTGCATCGCCAAGCGTCTCGTTGAGATCGCAAAGGCAGAAGGTGCCGACGCTATCTGCCACGGCTGTACCGGTAAAGGCAACGACCAGGTTCGTTTTGAGCTGACCATCAAGGCGTTCGCTCCGGACATGGCTATCATCGCTCCCTGGCGCGTTTGGGATATCAAATCCCGTGACGAGGAAATCGATTACGCAGAGGCTCACAACGTACCGCTGAAGATCAACCGTGAGACAAACTATTCCAAGGATAAGAACCTGTGGCATCTGAGCCACGAGGGCCTGGATCTGGAAAGCCCTGCCAACGAGCCGGATTATCAGAAGAACGGCTTCCTTGAGTTGGGTGTTTCTCCTGAGCAGGCTCCCGATACGCCCACCTATGTAACGATCCATTTTGAAAAAGGTATCCCTACTGCCCTCAACGGCGAGGAAATGGACGGCGTAACTCTTATTGAGAAGCTGAACGCCATCGGCGGTGCCAACGGTATTGGTATTCTGGATATCGTAGAAAACCGTCTGGTAGGTATGAAGAGCCGCGGTGTTTACGAAACACCTGCCGGCACGATTCTCTACAAGGCACACAACGTCCTGGAGACGATTACGCTTGACAAGGAAACCTTCCACTTCATGCAGGCACAGATCGCACCTAAGATGGCTGATCTGACCTACAACGGACAGTGGTTCACGCCTCTGCGTGAGGCTCTCTGCACCTTCGTTGATAAGGTGAACGAGACCGTTACCGGTGACGTAAAGTTGAAGCTTTACAAGGGCAACATCATCAACGCCGGCGTTACTTCCCCGTACACGCTGTACGATGAGCAGACCGCTTCTTTCGGTGAGGACGAGGATTACAATCAGGCAGATTCCGCCGGATTCATCAACCTGTTCGGTCTCCCGATCAAGGTGCGTGCAAAGCTTCTGGGCGACAAGTAATTGAACAGAAAAATGACCTGGCTGTCAACGGTCAGGTCATTTTGTCATGAAATACTCTACTCTATCGGAGGTAATATGAAAGGTAAAATGTGGGATGCACGGTTCTCCAAAGCGGTGGATTCCCGTGTGAACGATTTCAATTCATCTATTTTGTTTGACTGGCGTATGTACCGTTCGGATATAAACGGCTCTATTGCCCACGCCACGATGCTGGGCGAATGCGGCATCATTGCGAAAGACGAAGCGGACAAGATCATTGCCGCACTGCGACAGATTCTCGCTGATCTGGAAAACGGCACGCTGGCCATTGATCCGGAGGCAGAAGATATTCATATGTTCATTGAAGCCGTGCTGACAGAGCGGATCGGCGAGACTGGCAAACGCCTGCATACAGCGCGGAGTCGGAACGACCAGGTGGCACTGGACATCCGTATGCATCTCAAGGAAGAGATACTGTCGGTGAAGGCACTGGTGACTTCCTTGCTGCAGGCGATTCTGCAAAAAGCAAAGGAAAACGTGGATACGGTAATGCCCGGTTACACTCATCTCCAGCGTGCACAGCCGGTTACGTTTGCCCACTACATACTGGCGTATGCCCAGATGTTTATGCGTGACGTGGCCCGCCTTGATGACGTGTACAGCCGCACGAACGTGATGCCGCTCGGCTCCGGTGCACTGGCATCCACCACTTATCTTATTAACCGGCATCGGGTAGCCGAGCTTCTCGGATTCCCGGCTGTTACGGAAAACAGCATGGACGGCGTTTCCGACCGTGATTTCGTTTTGGAACTTGGCAGTGCGTTGTCTATTCTGATGATGCACATGAGCCGTTTTTCCGAGGAGATCATCCTTTGGTGCTCTTCCGAATTCAAGTTTATTGAATTGGATGATGCCTATTCCACCGGCTCCTCTATCATGCCGCAGAAGAAGAATCCGGACGTAGCCGAGCTTGTACGCGGTAAAACCGGCCGGGTGTACGGGGATCTTACCACCCTTCTGACCATGATGAAGGGGCTTCCCCTGGCATATAACAAGGATATGCAGGAGGATAAGGAAGCGATCTTTGACGCACTGGACAATACGAAGATCGCCGTGGAAGTATTCACTGCCATGTTTGCTACCATGACGGTACGGGTTGATAACATGCGAAACGCCGCTTCACGGGGATTCATCAACGCCACGGACTGCGCTGACTATCTTGTGAAAAAAGGCATGGCGTTCCGTGATGCGTATAAGATCAGCGGCAGGCTTGTAGCACACTGCATTGCAGAAGACACAACGCTTGAGGAGCTCCCCCTGGATGTGTATACCTCCTACTCTCCGCTGTTCGACGAGGACGTATACAAGGCTATCAGCCTGGAAACCTGCGTTTCCGAGCGCGGTGCATACGGCGGTCCTGCGCCTGAATCTGTACAGCATCAGATTGAACTGGTGGAAGCTTTCCTTGATGAGTGAAAAAAGAACGACCACAATGGCGGGTGCTCGTAAAACAGTTTCAGTCCCGACTGGATTATCTGTCGGGACTGTTCTTGTCTATTTGATCAAATTATGATAAGATATAATCAATGAAACAAACTGAATTTGACGGATAAACAGTAATTTGTCCGAAGTTAGTTTTTCTAATGTTGAAGTTTTATATAGTCAGGGAAGATATTAACATTCTAGATAAAAGGAAATGTAAATCATGATTATTTTTGAATATTTAAAAAAATCCGATTTTTCAGTTGTTGCAAATGTTATTTTCACCATCCTTGCAGACAATATGACTGTTATAGCACCTACTGGTAACAGTATAGAAGAAGATTATAGATGTTGGTACGATGCTGTGAGCGTTATTTTGCAGAGAGAAGAAAGACAGATAATTCTTATAAAGGATAGTGGTAAAATAATCGGTTACTTTCAGTACTCCATAAATGCTGATACATTTATGATGGAAGAGATACAATTCGAAACTGAGTATCAGGGTAAGGGTATTTTTAGAGAGTTATATGGCTTCGTGTTTTCAAATATAAATAAAGATATTGAATTTGTTGAAGCTTATGCGAGCATAAATAATGTCAAATCTATTGGTATATTAGAGAAATTCGGGCTTTCAAACATAGGGCTCAACAAGAATAGACGTTCGTATCACTTTAAAGGCAGGTATTCTGATTTGATAACGTGGTATGAAAATGGCTAAGCGTAACAAATCCCAATTGGTAATATAAAAGCGAAGGTTTAACAGCCTTCGCTTTTCTTATATGATGAAGGAGGTCGGCCTGACGGAATTTCCAATTTGTCGAACAGTAAGGGCGCACTTCTATACATCTTTCAGTATGTAGTGCAGTGTGCGGTTTTACACCGTACCAGTGCATAACACAAAAAAACCGACCTATGATTGCCATAGGTCGGTTTAACTGTTTTACGAAGCTCCGCACAACGGTGAGCATCCTTTTTTATAAAAACTCATAGATCGTTTGGGTATCATACACCTCACCCGGATGCAGAATCACATTGGTGAACCCTTCGTGATTGATGCTGTCCGGGGCGGCCTGGGTTTCCAGGCAGATGGCACAGTGCTTTCTCTGCGGCACGTCACCCTTGAACGGCGGATCGTTTTCGTCGATCATATTGGCTGTGTATACCTGCATACAGGGACGATCCGTATACACCCTCATCCGGCGTCCGGAATCGGGATGGGAAAGCTCCGCACGCAGTTTGCACGTTCCGTCATAATCAGTGAAAAGAAAATTGTTGTCAAAGCCGTTCTGTTTTTGAAGGCCGGGCTCTTCGGATCTCATTGCTTCGCCAAGATTCTTACGAGTAGAAAAATCATACGGCGTTCCCAACACAGGAATTTCGGATCCGTTGGGGATCAGTTCCTCCGTAACACCTGTGACACTTTCCGCGTCCAACCACAGCGAATGGGTGCCGATGTTTCCTTTTTCGTATCCGCTGAGATTAAAATACGTATGATTGGTCAGATTAACGATGGTCGTTTGATCTGTCATAGCCTGATAGCGGATGGAAAGTGCACCGGATGCGGTCAGTGTATACTGAACGGTAACGGTCAGTGTGCCGGGGTATCCTTCCTCTCCGTTAGGGGAAACACCGGTAAGCAGCAGAGTGGGTTCTTCCTCCGTTCCGGCTTCTGTTACAGACCACAGTTTTTTATCAAAACCATATTTTCCACCGTGCAGATGATGTGCCCCGTCGTTATTATGCAGAAGGTACTCCGTCCCCTCCAACGTAAAGCGTGCATTGCCGATTCGGTTACCGCATCGGCCAATGAGTGCTCCCTGATATCCGCCGGCACGGAGATAGGCATCTGGCGTGTCGTATCCGCACACTACGTCGGTATCATTTACAAGGATTTTTTGAATAATTCCGCCCAGATTCAGTATGCGAACTCGGGTATCGGAGGTATTCTGCAGTGTGAACGCCCATACACTCTCGCCCGTAGGTATACACCCAAAATATTCTTTTTGTATCATTCTGTTTAATCTTCGTATCCGTTGGGATTATTCTTTTGCCAGCGCCATGCATCCTCGCACATTTCAAGAATCCCGTTTTCGGCTTTCCAGCCCAGTTCCTTCGCGGCAAGATCTGCATTGGCGTAGCAGGTCGCAATATCGCCGGGACGGCGGGGTTTAATGGCATACGGAATCTTCACACCGGTTGCTTTCTCGAAATTGTGTACGATATCTAGAACGCTGTATCCGTTGCCCGTGCCCAGGTTATATATCTTAAGGCCGGCGTTTTCTTCCACTTTGCGAAGTGCTTTTACGTGTCCCACGGCCAAATCCACTACGTGAATGTAGTCACGTACGCCCGTGCCGTCGTGGGTATCGTAATCGTTGCCGAATACCCCCAGCTCCGGCCGAAGTCCGATGGCCACCTGGGTAACGTAGGGCATCAAATTGTTGGGAATACCGTTGGGGTTCTCGCCGATCAGACCGCTTTTATGGGCACCGATGGGGTTAAAGTACCGGAGAAGCACGATGTTCCATTCATGATCGGAAGTGTAGATATCCGAGAGAATCTGTTCCAGCATGGATTTCGTCCAGCCGTAGGGATTGGTGCACTGCCCTTTCGGACATTCCTCCGTGATCGGCACGAAAGCCGGATTTCCGTACACAGTTGCCGACGAAGAGAAAATCAGATTCTTCACGCCGTGTGCGCGCATAACGTCCACCAGTGTTAAAGTGCCGGTGATATTGTTATCATAATACTCCCACGGTTTGGCAACGGATTCGCCAACCGCCTTCAGGCCGGCAAAGTGAATAACGGCAGTTACAGATTCCGTATCAAAAATCCGCGTCATGGCATCGCGGTCACGGATGTCTGCTTTGTAAAACGTAACCGGTTTGCCGGTGATCTGTTCTACACGCTGCAGCGATTTTTCCGACGAATTGGAAAGATTGTCACAAACGATAACGTCGTACCCTGCGTTCTGCAATTCCACGACGGTGTGTGATCCGATATATCCGGTGCCGCCGGTAACAAGAATGGCCATACTGAGTTCCTTTCTGTCAGAGAAGTTTATTTCCAAAGGCCGTCCGGATACTGGCCGGCATCAATCATTTCACGTATCTTGGCAACGACGCCCGGCTTATCTTCGGAATATGTAACGCCGTACCACTTGGCAGACGTCTCAAGGACGGTTACGTTGCAAAGACCTTTTTTGATCATCTCACCGACGACAACCGGCAGATAGCACTCGCTTTTCAGCGGATCCTTGTGCTCTGCATGCAGAAATTCGTCAAAGTATTTTTCTGAATCCTTAAAGAAATCCGGCGTGAAGCCCCAGAAGTTCATGGATACGGGCACGTCGGGCGAAAGATGTACGTTGTTTCCGTTCTCATCTTCAAAATGTGCACCGTCCGGATCTTTGAATATCTTCGTACGCTCGTTAATGACAGTCAGGATTCCGTTTTCCGTCTCGCACACGCCGCGTGCCACGCTGCCGGCATCCGTAAGCGTGTTGCCGAGACGGTATCCGACCATGGCGAAGGAACGGTTGTCTTTTTTGCCCTCTACGCTGCGGAGGAAGTCCGCCACCTTCTGATAAGCATCTGCACCGTAGAAATCATCTGCATTGATAACAGCAAAGGGCTCGGTGAGATACTCCTTTGCACACAGAAGTGCGTGGAAAGTTCCCCATGGCTTCGTGCGTCCTTCGGGGATACACGCGGCGGGCACCAACTTATCGATTGCCTGGAATGCGTATTCTACCTTTACCTTGCTTTCAATCCGCTTTCCGATAGTGTCACGGAAAACGTCGTAGTTTTCTTCTTTGATAACAAATACGACTTTATCAAAGCCGGCACGCAGTGCATCGTATACCGAGAAGTCAATGATAAATTCGCCGTGGGGTGTCATGGGATCAAGCTGCTTCAAACCGCCGTAGCGGGAACCGAGGCCGGCGGCCAATACAAATAAAGTCATACGAAATTTTTACATCCGTCCCTGACGGATGCCCTTTCTGGAAAACTGAATGATAATCATTCTACAAGTATTATAAACCATTTGCTGTTAATTTTCAAATGAAATCCGCTACTTTTACACTTCATTCATAATTTATTTTTTTCTTAAAAAACGCTTGACAAATCGCTATGCGTGGTATATACTTATATTGTCTCAAATGAGACAATCGTTTGCGGAGAGGACGTGTAATGGAAAGAGATATTCGCTTACAAATGCGGAAAGTACTTAAAGATACGTTTCTGTTTCATGGCATATCGCCGGACGACGTAGAGAAAAACACACCGTTTCTTGCCGGATGCTCGTTTCAGACATACGCTGACAAAACCACAATTCAAAGCACGCATGCACCCATTGCCGGTATTGCGGTAATTGCAAAAGGCGCAGCGGAGGTTCTCTCGGATGCGTCATCTACCGGTATACTGTTGCGTACGATACCAGCGGGCGGCCTGTTTGGTGCAGCCACGCTATATACAGTTGGACAGCATTACGAAACGGTGATCCGTGCCAAAGGTACCTGCCAGATTCTGCTGATACCGGAAGCAACTGTTAAGCGGCTGATCGTTTCGAACGGCCGGCTGGCGGAAAACTATATTCGTTTTCTGTCGGAACGCATCTGCTTTTTGAATCAAAAACTCACGGCTTTTACCGCCGGTTCGGCCGAAGCAAAATTGGCGGTCTATCTGACAGAACTTCCCGGACGTACGGATGGCGTTCGCACTCTTCCCCTTAGTTTATCAGCCTTAGCGGATTCACTTGGTATGGGGCGTGCTTCGCTGTACCGTGCACTTTGCAAATTCGAGTCATCGGGGCTTATTGAACGTCACGGAAAAAACATCCGTATTCTCAAGGAAGATGCTCTCTCAGCAATTTTCAAAAAAAATTAAATCAATTAACAATACGAAAGGACCCACTAATCATGAAAAAAATTGTTTCTCTTCTTCTCTGTGCCGTATTCGTTCTCGGCGCTTTCGTCGGATGTGCTGCCGAAGCCACTCCGGATACCGTCCGCGTATTCACGCTGAAAGGTCCTACGGGCATGGGTATGGCTAAAATGATTTACGATGCAAAAAATGCTGAAGCCACGCCGTATCAATTCACCGTTGCCGCCTCTCCCGATGAGGTAACGGCTGAAATTATCAACGGAAATTACGATATTGCCGCACTTCCCACGAACCTTGCCTCCGTTCTCTATTCCAAAACCGGCGGAGATCTTATGGTTGCAGCCGTGAATACCCTCGGCGTTCTGTATGTTTTGGAAAACGGCAACACGATTCAGTCCATTACCGACCTGAATGGAAAAACCGTCTACGCTACCGGTCAGGCATCCACACCGGAGTACGTGCTGAACTATATTCTGGACGCGAACAAAATCGAGTGCGAGGTAATCTATCTGACGGAACACTCCGAACTGGCAACGCAGATGACTGCCGGTTCCGTTACCATCGGTATGCTGCCTGTTCCCAACGCAACTACCGTTCTGAACGGCAACAAGGACGCTCGTATTGCTTTGAACTTGACGGAGGAGTGGGAGAAAGCCGCTACCGCCAATGGTGACGACGGTGCACTGTACCAGGGATGCGTAGTCGTACGCCGTGAATTTGCGGAACAGTATCCTAAAACGGTAGAAGCCTTTTTGGCTGAATACAAAAACTCTGTTGACTTTGTAAACAATACGCCTGAAGATGCCTCGAAAGTAATTGCGGAGATCGGCATTATTCCTGCAGCACCCGTTGCACTGAAAGCAATTCCGAACGCAAATATCGTGTGCATTACCGGCGCGGAAATGCAGACCGGCCTTTCCGGATTTCTTAATGTGCTCCACAAGTTCAATCCCGCCTCTGTAGGCGGTAAACTGCCCGACGATGCGTTCTACTATCTCCCGTAAGCATCCGAAAGCCGCACGCTTTGTGCGTGCGGCTTTCGTTTTGGTATTCTGGCTTGCCGTCTGGTTTGCGGCCGCCCGTTTTGTTGACAAAGAGGTACTGCTTCCCTCGCCTGTTTCCGTAGGGAAAGTGTTAATTTCGCTTGTTTTTTCACGCATATACTGGTATTCCATCGGTGCTTCGCTATTTCGCGTGCTGATAGGCTATTTACTCGGCTGCATCGCTGCGGCTGCCATTTCCATTATATGTTTCCGGTCTTCAGTCGCAGACGCTCTATTTTCACCGGTGCTTTCCGTGATACGTGCCGTGCCGGTAGCGTCTTTTATCATTTTAGCTCTTGTTTGGATCGGCCGCACGCGTGTCCCCTCCTTTTCCGCCTTTCTTATGGTGCTTCCCATTGTAGGCGGCAATATTCTGACAGGGCTGCGTTCTGCAGATCAAGAGCTTTTGGAAGTATGCAAGCTGTATCGCTTCCCTTTTGTCAAAACGGTACGCCTTCTCTACCTGCCAGCCGTTCGTCCCTATTTTGTATCGGCGGCACGCACGTCTCTTGGTATGGCCTGGAAAGCCGGGATTGCAGCAGAAGTTCTCTGCTCTCTGTCCGCATCCATTGGCGGTCAGATCTATGAATCTAAAGTATATCTGGAAACACCGGCTTTGTTTGCTTGGACGATCACGGTGATCTGCATCAGTATGTTGATCGAATCGTTTTTGTTCCGTTTACCACTGTTTCGCAGTGAATCATTCCGTTCACAGGAGGATGCGTAATGTCGCTTGAACTAAAAAACGTTTCAAAAATGTATAATGGCTCCATTATCCTCCGTGACGTTTCTCTGCAAATGCGTACAGGAGAAACATATTTTCTGATCGGTGCATCCGGCTCGGGTAAAACTACTTTGTTGCGGCTGATTGCGGGACTGGAAACACCCTCGGACGGTCAAATTAAAACGGACGGAGCGTGCATCTCCTATGCTTTTCAGGAGCACCGTTTGTTCCCCCACCTTACAGTGCTTGAAAACATTCTGGCCATTTCCCCTGCCCGACAACCGGAGGAAATACTGTCTCTTCTTGATCTCACGGAAGCTGCTGACAAGTATCCCCATCAGCTGTCCGGCGGCATGAAAAAGCGTGCCGGTGTTGCACGCGCTCTTGCAGCTAAGGCGGATATATATCTTCTGGATGAGCCAACGGCGGGGCAGGATGCCGCACACGGCGCCGCGGTTGCAGAAGCTATTCGACGGTACACCGCCGGTGCACTTACCGTAATTGCAACACACGACGAGTCGCTTTTACGATCAATCAGTGGATCTATCCTTCACGTTGAAAATCAAAACTGTTCCGCTGTTCACGAATAGAACTGAAAAAAGCCGCACACTGTGCGGCTTTTTTCAGTTTACTCAAGATCTTTTACACGTGTCCTCACATCCGCAGGAAATGGAAGGATCACCGGCACCGGGCGGACAAAATTCGGAAATCGGGAACCGCATTTTCCGAAATACGCTGCACGGGTCTTCTTCGGCGGGTGCAATGCACTCTTTTTCCGGCACACAATACTCCACGGCGTTTACCAAATACTGCGCCGGACGTTCCAGACGAACCACAGAGAAGAAGCCGAGAGAAACGAGCAGGTGGTTGCTGCCGTCGCAATCGGTCAAATGGCAAGGGAACGATTTGCATACGCAATCGGGGATTTCATCAAGCGTACACGGGCAGCAGCATTTGTGGTGGGGCTCTACGATTTTGGAAGAGAGCACCAACGGATCCACCGTTTCCAGAACGGCAATCGGCAAATTAGTGGATGCGGAGCAGCTTCCTTTACCAGGAATCGCGCAAAATCCAGAGCAATCACCCGTGCTTTTGAAAACGTTTACGTTTCCTTCGCTTCCGAATAGTACGACCTTCTTCTCAACGGCGGCCACGCCGCAGATTTCCCGGGTGTTTCCGGGAGATACGCACGCTTCGCAAGTAATTTTGGAATAAATGCGGATATCCAATTGATAAAATCCGCGGTTAAATGGCATCGGGTTAATATCAATATAGGACCACTGAACCTTGGCACTTTTTACACGTACCGCACAGGTGCGGTCCAGAATATCCTGTCCGTCCTCGGTGAGAAATACGCGGACATCTTCAAAACAGTCCTTATCCCGGCAGCTGTCCAGCACACGGTATGTATCGATGCATACCGTGTCACGGGCGTTTGACAGGCAGTTTCTGTTATCAGCCATATCGGTTATACCTCCTGTGTTTGTTTGAAAAACAGCGTTGATGTTCTTCTGTAACATCTTATGCAGAGATACAAAAAATGACAGAGCGTTTGCTCTGTCATTTTATTTCGCTGTATAAGATTCAGAGATACTTCTTAACGGTATCCGATGCTTCTTCCGTAGGAATGGAGGAGGTAATCACACAGTTGACGTCCAGCTTGTTGACGAGTGTTTCCGTCTTTGCAAGGAAACCGTCGAACGCTGCCACGTCGTTATTGCCGATCTTCAAAGCAGAATCGATGAACAGATCGGTTACGTCGTGGTTGCTGGCGAGAATACCGGCGATGAATCCGTAAAGGGACTCAAAATCGATAACAGAATACATATCCGTATCTATCAGACGGCACTGATAGTTAATGTCGTATGTAAGTTTATTGCCCTTCTCGATGCAGACAACGGAACCCTCGCTCTTGTGAAGTGCGGTGTTGACCATCTCGATCAGCGTTTTCGTTTTTCCGGTGCCCTTTACTCCAATGATAAGTTTCAGCATGATTAGATCCTCCTGGCGGAAATTTTGTAAGTTCAGTAGTGGTTTTTTGCTTTGTGTATATAGTATACATGATTTCCCAGCGGATTTCAAGTACTTTTGCACAAATTTTTTCGATTTTTTTTGATTTTTTTATTCGTCCTGCATACGGGCATCCAAGGAAGCACGTTTTTCTTCGTAGCCGGGTTTCCCGAGAAGAGCGAACATATTTACCTTGTAGGCTTCCACACCAGGCTGATTAAACGGATTGACACCCATAAGGTAGCCGGACACGGCGCAGGCAAGTTCAAAGAAATAAACCATATATCCGAAGGTGTGTGCACTGCGGTCGTCAGTTTCCAAAACTACGTTCGGCACGCCGCCATCGTTGTGCGCGAACAGAGTGCCCAGCATGGCCGTACGGTTAACGTCGTGGATCTCTTTGCCGGAAAGGAAGTTGAGGCCGTCAATGTTTTCCGGATCAAAGGGAATCTTCACAGAATCCGGAGAGGACTTGAAATCGATCACGGTCTCAAAAATATTGCGGAGACCTTCCTGAATATACTGACCGAGGGAGTGAAGATCCGTTGAGAAGATCACGGAAGCCGGGAAAAGCCCCT
This sequence comes from Eubacteriales bacterium, assembly GCA_045544955.1. Classification (GTDB taxonomy): domain Bacteria; phylum Bacillota; class Clostridia; order Oscillospirales; family CAG-272; genus SIG701. Next base: position 8,276 of record JAZPZY010000052.1, on the reverse strand, counting down.
TGTTATCCTTTCCTTCGCTTTCGCCGTACAACTGCTTCCACCACTCGCAGAACATCTGGGCAGAAGGCTCGTAGGCGGCAAGAATTTCCGTCACTTTTCCCTTTCTGTACAGAATGTTGCGGATTGCGGCGTACCGCAGGCATTCGTTCTTTTCCGGATCGGCTTCGCTGTAGCGGGCACGTGCGTCGGCAGCTCCCTGCATCATTGCGTCAATATCAATACCGGCACAGGCGATAGGCAGAAGCCCCACAGCTGTGAGCACGGAATAACGACCACCGACGTCATCCGGAACGACGAAGGTTTCATATCCCACTTCATCGGCAAATTTTTTCAAAGTGCCCCGTGCACGGTCAGTAGTTGCGAAAATCCGCTCCCGCGCTCCTTCCTTTCCGTACTTCTTTTCCAGAAGCTCACGGAAAATGCGGAAGGTAACGGCAGGCTCAGTAGTCGTGCCGGATTTGGAAATAATATTAACACACACGTCCTTCCCTTCGCAGATCTGAAGCAGATCGTGGAGGGCAGACGGGCTGATGCTGTTGCCAGCAAAATAGATGGCAGGCGTATCCTTGAAAAGCGTGTTATAAAGCGGAGAGGTGACGAACTCAATCGCTGCTCTCGCACCGAGATATGAGCCGCCGATACCGATTACCACCAGCACGTCGCACATTTTCTGAATGCGCGCGGCGGCGGCTTTGATGCGTGCAAACTCCTCCTTGTCGTAATTGACGGGCAGATCCAACCAGCCAAGATAGTCTGAACCGGCACCGGTGCGGCTTACGACCGTATCAAATGCAGCACGTGTCTGCGGTGCCAAAGCAGCGATTTCCTCCGCACCTACAAAGCCCTTCAGAAATTTCTCATTAAGTTTAAGTGACATAATTTATCCTCCTGACAAACCTTTTATTTTTACGGGAATATTATACTGCTTTTTTTTCGTGATTACAAGGTCTTCCCGTTAACTTTTTTATCTTAAAAGCATAAGCTGTGCCATTCTTCCCAAAAGTTGCCAAAAACTGATTTTTTCCACGCTCTCCGAAGCAATTATTCTGCTTTCCCCGATGATCTCATCACCGCATCGGTAGACAACGTGCCCAACAGCATCTCCTGCCTGCACGGGAGCGGCAATTTCCTGAGGAAGAACCACCTCGGCTGTCACGTTCTTCTCGTTGCCCTTACGCATCAGCCTTATGAAGGCTTCGTATTCCACCGCACACTGGTCTTTTATTCCGCCGAGAACGCGTACCGTGCCGGCCGATGCGCATGGATTACGGTACACGGCGAAATTGGCAAATCCCCAATCCAGAAGTTTTTTCGCCATTTCATTTCTTACGTCCCGGGTGGGGGATCCCATGATGACGGCGATCAGATGCAGATCATCCCGCTTTGCCGTAGCGCTGATGCAAAACTTTGCTTTTGACGTGGAGCCGGTTTTGAGGCCGGTAGCACCGCTGTAAAAACGGATCAGTCGGTTGGTATTTGAAAGTCCGAAGGCACCGTCTCGGATGGTGTCCATCCAAATGGTGGTATAGTTTAGAATGGTCTCGTGCTTCAGAAGTTCACGGGACATGATGGCAATATCTTCGGCGCTGATAAGATGGTTCGTTGTATCGTCATCCAATCCGGTTACGTTTTCAAAATTTGTATGTTCCATTCCCAATGAAGACGCACGTTCATTCATCATTTTCACGAATGCTTCTTCGCTTCCGGCTATCGCCTCTGCCATCGCTACAGCAGCATCATTGGCAGAGGAAACGACGATACTCTTCAGCATGTCGTCCAGACTCATTTGCTCACCCGGCTCCAGATACACCTGCGATCCCCCCATGGACGCCGCATATTCACTGACGGAGATCTTATCTGTTAATGCAAGTCTTCCGTCATCTATTGCCTCCATGATCAACAGAAGCGTCATTACCTTCGTGACCGAGGCGGGCGGCAATGCCTCGTCAGGATTCTTTGCATACAAAACCTCGCCCGTTTCCGCGTCCATAAGTACTGCGGATAACGCATCCACGTCAAAAGGCGTGTTTTCAACGCTTACATTTGGTTCCGCACTGATCGGAAGCGCCCCGAAAACCGTCAGCAAAGCAAGAAAACAAAGGAACAGTTTACCCATTCTTTTTTTATACATAAAAAACTCTCCGTTTGTCCAAAATGATATTTTATATATACGCAGTGGAAAGACAGACTATGACCGTGTGCAAATCTTGCTTTCCTTTGTAATCTGCTTGTTTTTTTGTAAAAAGTATGGTATAATAATTGGTGATGTCAAGCATAACGGCAAATTTATTCGGCAGGAGTCTCGAAATGGATACAATCCGTATTGATAAAAAACAAGTCGGAATGATTGCACACCGCGGGCTAAGCGGAATTGAAAGAGAAAATACGTATCCGGCCTTTGTGGCCGCCGGTAATCGCTCCTATTTCGGTATAGAAACGGACGTCCACGTCACCAAAGACGGAAAATTCGTTATCCTCCATGATGAAACGACCGAACGGGTAAGCCTCGGCACCGTAAATATCAATGTGGAAGAAAGCGACTATGCCACAGTTTCGGACATAGTGCTTCCGGATCGGGACGGCAGCTTCGGCCGGCAGGACATCCGTATCCCGCTGCTTGCCGATTACATAAGAATCTGCAAAAAATACGGGAAAACCTGTGTTCTTGAGGTGAAGAACAGATTGTCCGAAGCAGATCTTGCAAGAATGGTGAAAGAAATCACGGATGAAGGCTATCTGGACTCGGTGATATTTATTTCTTTCGAACTTGATAACTGTACTGATCTGCGAAAACTTGCTCCTGATAACCGGATTCAATGGCTGATCGGCAACAAAGCCGTAACAGAGAAAATAATCACAACACTGCTTGAAAACAGTTTAGATCTTGATATCCATTACAAAGCATTAACGCCACAAACGGTAGCACTTCTCCATGCCAAAGGAATAGCCGTAAACTGCTGGACCTGCGATGATAAGGAGACGGCAGAGCATCTGGTGGCAATGGGTGTTGATTTCATCACCACAAACATTCTGGAATAACTAAACAAAGAATCTCTCATTACAAAATCGGCGGTGTTATATGACAGACATGCATTCCCTGAATACACGGTACAATGAGCTGAAACGTGCTCTTTTTGACAAATACTACGAACATCTTAACCATATGCAGCGGCAGGCTGTGTACACGGTAAACGGTCCTCTTTTGATTTTGGCCGGTGCCGGAAGCGGCAAGACCACCGTTCTTGTAAACCGCATTGCATATATTATAAGATACGGCAACGCTGTTCAGTCACCTTATGTCCCGGAGAACGTGACGGAACAGACGCTCGTTGATATGGAGCAGGCCATGATGCTTCCCCGGGAAGAGCTTTCGGAATATCTGACACGCTTTGCCGTGACGCCGCCTCCGGCGTGGTCCATGCTGGCAATTACCTTCACAAACAAGGCGGCCAACGAAATCAAAAACCGTCTTTCCGCAACGTTTGGAGAAGGCAGCACGGAAGCATCGGAAATCTGGGCCGGCACGTTTCACTCCATCTGTATGCGTCTTCTCCGCCGATGGGGCGTTGAAGTTGGTTATCAGCCTGGCTTTGGCGTGTGTGATACGGACGATGCGAAAAAACTGATCTCCGCCTGCATGAAGCAGCTGAACATTGACGAAAAACAGCTTCCCGTAAAAAGCGTGATGAATCAAATCAGCCGTGCCAAAGACCGCCTTCTCACCCCGGAGGGATTTGCCGCAGAAGCAGGCACGGATTTCAAGTTGCAGCAAACGGCAAAGATCTATACGCTCTATCAGGAACGGCTGCAATCCTCGAACCTTCTGGATTTTGACGACATCATCATGCAGACCGTGCGTCTTCTTGCTGAATGTAAAGAGGCACGAGAGAGCATCCAGAACAAGTTCCGCTACGTTTGCGTGGACGAGTATCAGGACACCAACAAGGCACAGCTTACCTTGACGCTGCTTCTCAGCGGAAAGCATAACAATATCATGGTTGTTGGCGATGACGATCAGAGTATCTATAAATTCCGTGGTGCGACGATTGAGAATATTCTGAATTTTGAATCCACGTGCAAAGGGGCGGCAGTGGTCAAGCTGGAGCAGAACTACCGTTCCACGAAAACGATTCTGGATGCGGCGAACGGCGTCATTGCACGAAATACCACCCGCCATAACAAAAAACTGTGGACAAGTGGTGAGGCGGGCGATAAGATCATTCTTCGAAAGTTGGGAAACCAGAACGACGAAGCACGCTTTATCTGCGACCAGGTGCATCTGGGCGTCATGAAAAAAGAGGCCTCTTTCCGGGATTTTGCCGTACTGTACCGTACAAACGCACAGTCCCGCAGTCTGGAGCAGGCCTTTGCCAAGAGCGGCGTTCCCTACCGCATGCTGGGCGGCGTTCGTTTTTACGACCGTCTCGAAATCCGTGACGTATTGGCATACCTTTGCCTTATTAACAATCCGTTGGACGATCTTCGTCTAAAGCGAATTATCAACGTGCCGAAACGTGGCATCGGTGACAAATCCGTACTGACCGCGGAGGCCATGGCGGTAGCCAGCGGATACCCTATGCTTGAATTTATCCGTCACGCTCAGGACTATAAAGCTATTCCCGCTTCTGCAGCGAAAAGCATGGAAGAGTTTGCCCGTCTCATAGACGATCTGCGGATGCAGGCTGCCGAAAAATCCGTTTCCGATCTGATCCGCACGGTAGTGGAGATTACGGGATATGGACGCATGCTCGCGGCCGCCGGCGAGGAAGAGGCGGACCGCCTCGACAATATCGGTGAGTTGATTTCTGCCGCGGCCCAGTATGAATCCACTGCGGAAGCACCTTCACTTTCGGAATTTCTGGAAGACGTTGCACTGGTGTCTGACGTGGACAAATACGACGAGACTGCCGACGCAGTGGTCCTCATGACGATTCACAGTGCAAAAGGGCTGGAGTTTCCCATCGTATTCCTGCCCGGTATGGAGGAAGGCCTGTTCCCCGGTCACCAGTCTATCATGAATCCGGAAGAGATTGAAGAAGAAAGACGCCTTGCCTACGTTGCAATTACACGTGCAAAGAAAAAGCTGTATATCACCCACGTGCATGACCGTATGCTGAATGGCTCTACCCAATTCAATCAGCTTTCACGTTTTGTGAGCGAAATTCCCGAGGAGCTGATTGACGTTGGAGAGTCATACGCCACACAGATGCAAAAGAAAGCCGTTTTCTCATCAGGTGCACCTGCCGTATCGGGAAAAGCAGGTAGCGGATTCAGAAACTTCGGCAGTTCTTCTTACTCTGTCGGTATCCATCCGTCTCCAACACGGAAAGCTGCACCGCAGATGCCAGCCTTTTCCACCGGTGACCGTGTCAGACACAATACATTCGGTAACGGAACCATCCTTTCCGTTCGTGCTATGGGTTCGGACACGCTGTACGAAATTGCGTTTGACAACGCTGGAACGAAAAAACTGATGGCAACGTACGCAAAACTGACGAAATCTCAAGAATAATTCTGGGAATCTTATAAAATCATTTGACAATTTGCCGCCTTTGCGGTACAATATCTACATATATCAATTTTTTCTGGAGAATCAGTATGAAAAACGACAAAAAAATGGTTGAGCAGATCACGTCTATGGACGTGGATTTTGCACAGTGGTATACCGACATCTGCAAAAAAGCGGATCTGATCGATTATTCCAGCGTAAAAGGCTGCATGATCATCCGTCCCTACGGCTATGCAATCTGGGAGAATATTCAGAAAATTCTTGATACCCGGTTCAAGGAACTGGGTCATGAAAACGTGTATATGCCTATGTTTATCCCGGAGTCTCTTCTGCAGAAAGAAAAGGATCACGTGGCCGGCTTTGCCCCCGAGGTTGCCTGGGTTACCCACGGCGGCAGTGAAAAACTGACTGAGCGTATGTGTGTACGTCCCACTTCGGAAACCCTGTTCTGCGAACATTACGCAAACATCATCCGTTCCTACCGCGATCTGCCGAAGCTGTATAATCAGTGGTGCTCCGTTGTCCGCTGGGAGAAGACCACCCGTCCCTTCCTCCGTTCCCGCGAGTTTCTGTGGCAGGAAGGCCACACCATGCACGCCACTGCCGAGGAAGCCATCGCCGAAACGGTACAGATGCTGAACGTATACGCCGACTTCCACGAGCAGGATCTGGCCATTCCCGTAATCAAGGGTGCCAAAACGCCCAGCGATAAATTTGCCGGTGCTGAAGACACGTACGCCATTGAAGCCTTGATGCACGACGGTAAGGCACTGCAGGCCGGTACCTCCCATTATTTCGGTGACGGCTTTGCCCGTGCGTTCGACATCACCTTTGCTGACAAGGAAAATAAACTGGTGCATCCCTTCCAGACATCCTGGGGCGTTACCACCCGTATGATCGGCGGTATTATCATGACCCACGGCGATGACAACGGTCTGGTTCTTCCGCCGGCGGTTGCCCCGATTCAGGTAGTGGTTATTCCCGTTGCCGCCCATAAGCCCGGTGTTGCCGAGGCCGCGGCTGACATTGCCGCACGGCTGAAGGGTAATTTCCGTGTGAAGTTGGACGACAGCGACAACTCTCCCGGATGGAAGTATGCAGAATACGAAATGAAGGGCGTACCGCTTCGCATTGAGATCGGTCCCCGTGACCTGGAGGCCGGTCAGTGTGTTATCGTTACCAGACATGACCGCGAAAAGACGATTGTTCCGCTCTCCAACCTGGAAAGTGCCGTAGCAGAAAGACTGCAGGCAGTTCGCGACGGTATGTACGCAAAGGCGCTGGCCAACCGAAACGCACGCACCTACGACTGCAAAACCATGGATGAGATCAAAGAAAAACTGGCGGCCAACGGTGACGGCTTCGTACGTGCCATGTGGTGTGGCGATCCGGCATGCGAGGACACTGTGAAGGATGAATCAGGCGTTGGCTCCCGCTGCATGCCTTTGGAGCAGGAATCCATCGGTGACGTATGCGTATGCTGCGGCCGTCCCGCCAAGCATCTTGTGGTCTGGGGCAAGGCTTACTGATTTATAGATTTAATACGAGTTCATGAAAGAGTTTTCAGTATCACTAAAAGAAAAATTCCGGCGGATCGACTATGTCGTTCTTCTTTCCGTACTCGGTATGGCTTTCCTTAGTATACTCACTCTTTCCGGCGTTGCAGGCGACAGCGCAGGCGGACCGAGAAGAGTGGTAATTCAGATTGCTGCCATGCTTCTCGGTCTGTTTTGTGCTTTGGTAATTTCCATGCTTGATTATGACGAACTGCTTCGCCGTTTCAGCGTCCCCCTGTTTATCATTTCCATCGGAGGCATGATTCTGACGCTTCTCGTGGGAACGGGCCCGGAAGGCAGTACGAATCGCTGCTGGATTGAAATTCCAGGCTTGATCAGCATTCAAACGTCGGAATTTGTAAAGATCCTGTTTGTGCTTACTTTTTCAAAGCACATCGACCGGGTAAAGAATAAGATCAATCATCCGCTTTCCGTCCTCGGGCTGTGCTTGCACGGCGGTATTATTACCCTGTTCGTTCTTGCCACGGGCGATTTGGGATCAGCCCTTGTATTTGCCGCTATCATGGCGCTTATGCTGTTTACGGGCGGTTTGTCCCTTTGGTATTTCGGTGCCGCCATTGCCATTGTTGTCATTCTTTTCCCCTACGTGTGGCCGCGTCTGGCAGAGTATCAGCAGCAAAGAATCCTCGTTGGCTTTGATCCCATGCTTGATCCGGAGGTGTACGGCTACCAGCCGCTTCGCAGTCTCGCTACCATTGCTGCCGGCGGATTCCGCGGTGCCGGATACAGCGGCGGTACCTATTATACGACGATACCCAAGTATTACACGGATTTTATTTTTGCTGTTGTAGCAGAAAAGTTCGGCTTCTTCGGGGTATTCACTTATATACTCCTTATGACGGTATTTGTCTGCCGACTGATTTATCTGGCTCGCCGGGCACGGAAGGACTGCGGTGCCAATATCTGCATGGGAATCTGTGCCATATTCATAGCACAAACGCTGGAAAATATCGGCATGTGTCTCGGTATGCTGCCTGTAATCGGCATTACACTTCCTTTCCTCAGCTACGGCGGATCGTCGATGCTCTCGTCTTTCTTGTGTATTGGAGTTGTTCTAAGCGTCGCAACGCACAATCAGAAATACTATTTTGAGCGCGAAAAAGCATAAATCAACAAATAATAAAACACGCACGACTGAAACTTGTCGTGCGCGTTTTTCGGAATATCAATCGAAAACAAAATGTACAAGT
>JAZPZY010000051.1:0-25566 GCA_045544955.1 Eubacteriales bacterium | reverse complement strand
GTTTTAGTCCCGCTTGAGCGGGGTTTCGTAACAAATGCATGGCTGGCAGGCCAATAAAAGACGCACTTGTGCGTAGCCTGTAGTATTAGGGCTATGCCCGAAACTGAAATACCACCCGCTATGCGGGTGGATTTTTATTTTGCAAACAAAATTTCAATATCTCCGTCCGCGAATCCCACACCTACACCCGCTCTTGATTTCAGTACGTGTGCGTTCTTTCCACTTTCCAGATACCGTTGCAGCTCGTCAGCCATATATGCGAAAGCTTCGTTCCAGCTGCCATCCATTTCCCAAGTATACGGATGCTCGCGGGAACCAAAATCCGTCAACTCGTCGCAGGCCCAATCTTCATCTTCCAAATCAAAACGTTCGGTACCCACCAATTCCATGGCCCAACTGCCGTCTGATTCTTCATAAAGATTAAAGCAGAATGCCGTTACCGTATCCGGAATGGAAATGCTGAGAATATCATCGATCCAACTTGCGATGGTGCCGCCCGTTGGGGTGGTTCTTGTTTCTTCATTTTGCTTTTTTGTAAAAATATTTTTGAAAAAGTCCCTGGTGAAAAAGTTTGACAAGTGTATTCACATCCTTTCCGGGGAAGTTTGCTTATTTATTTCCGTTTCCTAAAAGCATCAGGGCGTCGTAAATGCCCGTGAGCGGCAGAAGGGAAGTGTCGCCGCGGAGTGTGTCGGCGATGCATCGCTTCGGCAGGGCGATCTTCGTGAATCCCAGCCGTGCCGCCTCCTTTACCCGCTGGGCGGCGGAGGTAATGGTGCGGAACTCGCCGGCAAGGCCGATCTCGCCCATGGCGATCAGATCGGAGGGAATGACGATGTCCCTAAGACTGGAGATCAGTGCCAGTGCAATGGCCGCATCCGCTCCCGGTTCGTCAATACGAAGCCCGCCGATCACGTTCAGATATACGTCGCAGGTGGAGAAGCGAAGCCCCAGACGCTTTTCCAAAACGGCAAGAAGCAGGCACATCCGGTTGTAATCGATGCCGTTTGCGGTGCGCCGGGGGGCTGGGAAAGTGGTGGGCGTAACCAGTGCCTGGATCTCCGCGATGATGGGGCGTGTGCCTTCCATCACGCATACGGCACAGCTGCCGGAGGCATCGGTGGGACGCTCCGCAAGCAGCATGGCGGAGGGATTCTCCACCTCCGTGAGTCCCCGGTCATCCATCTGAAATACGCCGATCTCGTTGGTGGAGCCGTAGCGGTTTTTCACCGCCCGTACGATCCGGTGGGGCTGGCTGCGGTCGCCCTCGAAATAGAGAACCGCATCCACCATGTGCTCCAGCACCTTCGGCCCGGCGATGCCGCCTTCCTTGTTCACGTGTCCCACGATGATGACGGCGGTGCCGTTTTCCTTGGCACGCTGCATGAGAGCTGCGGCACATTCCCGCACCTGCGTTACACTGCCCGGGGCAGAGGCGGCGGTTTGGGAATAGATGGTCTGAATGGAATCGGCAATAAGAATGTCCGGGCGTATCCGGTCGTACTCGCGAAGAATCGTGTCCAGATCCGTTTCGGTGAGAAGAAGCACGCCCTCCCCGTCCATGCCCAGCCGCTGTGCACGCATTTTCAGCTGGGGACGGGATTCCTCTCCGGAAACGTAGAGGATCTTCTTCGCATCTCCCAGCGAGCCGCAAAGCTGCATGAGCAGGGTGGATTTACCGATACCCGGCTCGCCCGCCAGAAGAATGACGGAGCCGGTAACGAGACCGCCGCCCAGTACCCGGTCAAGCTCCCCGATACCGGTGACGGTGCGGATGCAGTTTTCCTCCGCCAGCTCACGGATCGGCACGGCCTGTGCCCGTGCGGCGGAGGGACGGGTAGGAGACGTGCGGAACGGCGTGCTCTGCGGGGCAGTGTACGTTTCCTCTACCAGCGTGTTCCACGCACCGCAGGAAGGGCACGCACCGAACCACTTGGGGCTTTGCGCGTCACATTCCGTGCAGACAAATACTCTTTTCGGTGCTTTCATTTCTATATCCGTCCTTTTTTCTTCTGTCAGCGTGTGTCGTTATATTTTATTATACAATAGTTTTCTCATTAACGCAAGCGTTACGTGCGGATTTCCGGGGCACTTTCGGCGATGGCACAGGCGATCGTGAGGGAAAGCTGTTTCTGATACAGGGGATCCTTCAGCTTTGAAAGCTCCGTTGGATTGGAGAGAAAGCCGCACTCGATCATGATTGCCGGCATTTCTGCCCGGGACAGCAAATAGATGGAGGAGGTGGCCCGCTTGGTTTCCCGGTCGTTGTCCGGCTGAAGATACAGTTTTACGTAATTCTGTACCACGCCGGCTGCCGTCTGGCTTTCCGGGTTTGCGGCGTAATACACCTGCAGTCCGCTGTACTTTTCTTCGGGGAATTTGTTCATGTGCAGGCTGACCAAAAGATCTGCCTCTGCCTCTTTTGCGAATCGCAGACGGTTGCGGAGATCGTATGTCTTTTTGTGCCCGGTGTAGTCCGTAAGATCACCGTACAGATCGTAGAGAAGCCGGTCGTCCGTTCTCGTCAGCCGCACGTCGTAGCCGGCGGGGGTGAGAATTTCGCCTACCGTTTTGGCGACGGTGAGATTCAGCTCTTTTTCCGCCGTGCCGTCCGCCCCGGAAGCCCCGCCGTCCTCGCCGCCGTGCCCGGCGTCCAGTACGATAACGGGACGGGCAGAGACAGTCGATTCTGCCGCCGTACGGGCGGCGGGCGGCCCGGAAACCGTAAGGGCGGCGGCAAACAGCATCCCGGACGACAGAACGAGCAGCAGGGAAAAAAAGAGGAAATCCCCCATAAGGCGAAAAACAGACCGTTTCATAAGCGTACCTCCGTAAGATACGAGTGCGTTTGTACCATCATACGCTGCCCGGGTGCGGAATATGAAAAAAGGATACTGCATCCGGCAGAAAATTTGTCAAAGATATTGTGTTTTCGCCGGGGCTGTGGTATAATGGGCATCCCAAAAATGCAGAAGCTGGAGGTGAACCTATGGCAAAGCAGAATATATTTGATAACGCAGTCTTTTTTGAAGGTTACAAGAAACTCAGAGACAACGAGGTCAACGCCAATAATCTGTTTGAGATCCCGGCGCTCCTCTCCTTGATGCCTGACTTAAAAGGAAAAAGAGTACTGGATCTGGGATGCGGCTTTGGAGAGCATTGCCGGCTGTTTGTTGACAGTGGAGCGGAAAAGGTCGTGGGCGTTGATATTTCAAAAAAGATGCTGGAGGTGGCAAGGCGGGAGAACGGCGATCCCAGAATCGTATACGTGCATATGGCGATGGAGGATATTTTGCAGCTTCAGGAATCCTTCCACGTTGTGGTCAGCTCGCTGGCACTGCATTACGTGGAGGATTTCACCGGCGTCGTGCAGAGCATATACTCCCGGCTTGAGAAAGGCGGCGTGTTTGTTTTCTCCCAGGAGCATCCGCTGGTCACCTGCCATTCCGGCGGTGACAGATGGACAAGAGATGAGAACGGTGAAAAGAAATACGTGAATCTTGCCAATTACGGCGTGGAGGGAGAGAGGGACTCCACGTGGTTCGTGGAGAATATAAAGAAGTATCACAGAACGTTCTCAAGCATCGTAAATACGCTGCTTGAAACGAGCTTTTCCATAGAGCGTGTGATTGAGCCGTTGCCCACACCTGAGTTGCTTGAAAATTACCCGGACTACAAGGATTTATTGCACAAGCCCGATTTTTTGCTTATAAAAGCGAAAAAATAATATTCCGTACAGCAAACGAATCCCCGGCAGATCTTTTAAATCTGCCGGGGATTTTTCATGTTATTTCTTTGTGTTCGCCGTTTTTTTGTTTTCCGTCTTTTTCAGTTTGAAGAAAGAGGAGAGCTGCCACTGGCGAAGTCCCGTCCAGTAGCTGAAAAAGCTGCCGAGGATCGTGGGGAGCGGTGTCAAAAAATAACAGTACAATCTGTTTATCGTGAAAGCCTGGGCGATGTTGGTGACAATGCCCGCATACTGTGCCTGCCAAAAAAACGTAACCGGATAGGAGATGGCGGACAGCTTTGCCGCCCAGCCCCAGCCGAAGAGACCTTCCACGTTGCCCAGAACGGCACCGCCGGCGGTAAGAATGCATCCGAACAGGATAGCGGGGAGAGCACTGATGATGCCCATCCAGAGTCCGCTTTTGGGATCGTACTTTTCCCGTCCGGCGTCGGCACGTATCCGGCTTTTGGCACCTTCCTCCCACAGAACGGCGTGGTTCAGATACAGAAGAAAGCACACGGAAAAAATACTTGCCCACAGGTGCAAAGAGAGATTATTGTCAGGGATGGCCAACACCAGCATAACGGCAAGAAAGGCTGTGCCAAACTGATTGATTAACAGTTTACGGATAGGACGGGAATGTTCCCGGAGAAAATTCAGCATATAGACGTGCACGGAGTCCGTGCGATCCTTTCCAGGTTTATCGAGAATGTGCTTGTTTACTATATTGTATATAAAAATTCCCCATATTACAAGCACGGCGGACGAAAGTTTACAATCTATCCATGAAAATCTAAATATTCGTTGTATAATAAAAGTATAGAATAATGCAACGTGAAGTGCGGCGGAAAGGGGATGTATATATGGCAGTGGTTCTGTCGGAGTATCCGATACTTCTGCGGGAATTTGCTTCGTATAAGCAGACCATTCAGGGGTGTTCCCCTAAAACGGTTACGGAGTATCTTGTGGATCTTAGAATGTTTTTTCGCTATATGGTCATTAAGCGGGCAGGCGGCAAGCCGGACGGCGAAACGATGAAGGATCTGGATATTTCCCAGCTGGATCTTGCTTTTTTCGCTTCGGTTACAACTTATGAGATCTATGAATTTATGATGTATGCCGAAGACCGTGGCAACGGTAACTGTGCCAAATCCCGCAAGCTGTGCGCTATACGGATGTTTTATAAATATCTTACCGTGAAGCGGGGACTTATGGAAAACAGCCCAGCCGCCAATATCGAATCGCCAAAGCAAAAGCGGCAGCTGCCGAAGCATCTTTCCGTGGAGGAGAGCGTGTCTCTGCTTTCTGCCGTGCAGGAGGATACGGATTCCACCTCACGTGCCCGGGACTATGCGATTCTGACGCTGTTTCTCAACTGCGGTCTGCGTCTTTCCGAGCTTTGCGGCATTCGCTTTTCCGATATGGATCCCAAGCTCCGCTCCATGCGTGTGGTGGGTAAAGGGGCAAAAGAACGGGTTGTGTATCTGAACGATGCCTGCAGGGAAGCTTTGACGGACTATCTGCCTCTCCGCCGTGCCCAGAAAGCAAAGCCGGGCGAAACGGAAGCGTTGTTTATCAGCCGGCAGGGACGGCAGATCAGTGTGAAAACGGTGCAGTGGATGGTGAAAAAGTATCTCACTGCCGCCGGTCTGGAATATAAGCATTACTCTACCCATAAGCTCCGCCATACGGCGGCAACGCTGATGTATCAGACGGGCAAGGTGGATATTCGCGTGCTGAAGGATATTCTGGGGCACGAGCAGCTTACTACTACGCAGATCTATACTCACGTCAGCGATAAGGGTATGGAGGCGGCCATGTCGGAAAATCCGCTGGCGTCCGTATCCATTCAGCCGAAAAAGAAGCGTCTTTCCGACGTGGAGGACACCGGAGAAGACGCAGATTCTTAAATTTTCTCCCAATTACTTTTTGAGTTCCCTTAGACTGCAATCAAAAAACAGAACGATAAATTGGAATTTGCTTATCTTTAATTACGTTCAAAAATCATTCTTTGTTCTGTGTTCGGTGTACCAAGCATTATTTCTGTATCAGTCCCATCAAATCTGAAACCGTATCGCTCATAAAAACGAATTGCTTTGTTATTGTCTTTGAGCACCCAAACGGCAATCTTCTTGTAACCAATAAGTTTATTCAATGCGGCATTCATAAGAGCATATCCTACTTTTAACCCATGATATTCTTTAAGCACATAAATCGCATATACTTCGCCATGTTCAGGTAGAGTAGCATCACGGTATGCACCGTATCCTACGAATCCGATAACTTTCTCGCCATCTTTTGCGACGAGTATATTTTCTCGCCATTTCTGTGCTATCTTTTCGCATTTTTCAAGTGTGATGCCGTTCATATATTCTGTGTCAACCAAATCCGTGTATGTTTCATGCCAAGATTTATAGTGTACGTAAGCTTTACCGTTGATTTCTTCTTCGCTTTCCATTTCTTTAATTAAGTATTTACACATAGATAATACCTCGCCAAATTCTTATTTATCGAACACGTTTCTATAGATCAGGAACACAAAATCGAATTGGGACTAAATTTTCGTATCCCGGGCAGCCTTGAGCAGAGCGTCGGGATCGTTGGGCAGATCGCCGCGGATTACCCGCGCGGTGAGCACCGTAAGCATTTTACCTATGGAAGGGCCTTCTGCCGCACCGGCGGCAAGAAGGTCCTTCCCGCTTATTGCCAGGGTTGCGGTGTTGTAGCAGACGCCCGGACGGAACAGAGCGTGTACCGCTTTTTGTGCGGTATCCAGCGTGCTGTCTCCGGGGCAGAGTGCACGCCGGGCGGAGAAATACGTATCCACGCCGTCCGCTTTGCATACGTCGGCGATGCGGCAAAGGGTTTCCTTTTTGGTGAGATCCGCATCCAGCAAAGAGAGATAAGCCGCACTCGTTTCGGCGGCTGCTTTTCCGTATCCGTAGTGAAGCAGATGTTTTTTTGCATCCTTTGGCGGACAGTCGGAAAGCAGACAGATAAGCCGTGCCGCCGGTGTGTCCGCACAGGCAAACGCCGCCTCTGCCCGGTCAGCGGCACATCCCGGCAGAAGCCGGACGACGATGTCGGCAAAATCCGACAGTATCTTCCCGCAGTGAGGGGCTTTGAGGATTCCACGCAACTCGTCTCCGATCCGTTCGGGGGCGATTTCGTCAAGAAGCGGTGCACAGCCGTGCATGGCACGGGCGGTGTCCGGATCGATCCGGAAATTGTACCGGGCGGCAAACCGCATCCCCCGGAGAATACGGAGGGCATCCTCCGAAAAGCGTTTTTCCGGCTCGCCTACGCAGCGGAGGATTCCGTTTTTCAGATCCTCTCTGCCGCCGAAAGGATCGATCAGTGTGTATCCGCCGCCGGCAGAAGGGGCGGCGGCCATGGCGTTTACCGTAAAGTCCCGACGGGACAGATCGTCGTTTACGTCGGTAACGAAAGTTACCGTATCCGGCCTTCTGTGATCGGTGTACGTGCCTTCCGTGCGGAACGTGGTGACCTCGCAGGCACTGCCGTCCAGGATCACGGTTACTGTGCCGTGCTTCAGTCCGTTGTCTGCCCGCACGGAAAAGGGATCTGCGGCAAATACGGCCATCGTCTCGTGGGGCAGGGCGGAGGTGGTGATATCCCAATCCGCCGGTGTCCTGCCCAGAAGGCTGTCCCGCACGCATCCGCCCACGGCGTAGGCGGAAAATCCGGCGTCGGTGAGCTTTTTGATGATCGCAAGGGCATAGGACGGAAATTCCATACAGCGTCCTCCGTGTTATTCTTTCGTAAACGGGATTTTTTCTATCAGTTCCTTCAGAGACTGGCGGACTGTGTCCGGAGATTCAATATACATTCTTTCCCCGAAGCCGGCGATCCAGGAGAGAAACTGGGGGCTGACGATCACCCGCACTGCCACGCTGAACGTGCCGTCTCCCGGAATCAGTGTGGTATCGGTGCCGAACCGATCCAAAATCACCCCGGCGAGGGAAGCGTCACAGCGGAGCGACACCAGCATTTCCTCACCGCCGAACATGCCGAATACCTTGCGGGCAAATTCGCCCGTATCGAACTGATCGAAGTGGGATGCACCTTCCCGGGGCGTTTCGGTGACGGCGATCTTCAGAATCTTATCCACGCGGAAATGCTTTACCATGCCGCTTTCCGACTCGTATGCCAGAAGATAGTAGTTCTCATCCTCCCAGGTCAAAGCCCAGGGACTGACGGCGTACCGTTTTCCGTCGTGGCGGAGAATCCGCTGTTTGTGCATGTTCCATTCAAAGTACTGAAAGGTGATCTGCCGGTTTTCCAGCATGGCCTCGTGAATGTAGTCCACCGTGTAGTAGATGCTCTCGTTCATGGTCTTCACACGGTTGGCAACGTAGACATGACGGGACAGCCTCCGTGCTTCGTGGACGCTGGTGAAGCCTTCCAGCTTGCGGATCAGCTCCGCACTTTTTTTGCGTGTGATGAATTTGGAGGACTGCACCGCATCTACCAAAAGCTTCAGCTCCGGCAGCTCCAGCGTCCGGGACGCTACGTAATAGCCGGGAATCCGCCCGGCCGTTTTTTCAATATCCATGCCGAAATCACGGAGCGAGGTAAGATCGTCGTAAATGCTTTTCCGCTCGGCCGTAATGCCGTACTCATCCAAAGCGGCAAGGATCTCCGCCATGGTCATAGGGTGGGCCTCGTCCGTTTTTTCTTCCAGAATCTTTTTGAGATACAGAAGCTTCAGCTTCTGCCGTTCGTTTTTCGGCATGACACGTGCCTCCAGAAAAAGTTTTTTCAGCTTTCCGACAAAGTCCGTTTTATGGGACAGAAGATTTGGTATCCTGTATATGCGGAGAGGGGAATACCGCCCGGCCTGTCCGCATAGTATTGAAAAAAACGGAGGATACAAGATGAAAGAGAAGAGAACGAACAGACGGGAAAATAACGAAATTCGCGGCATGGCCGCGTTTCTGGCAGCGGCAATGCTTTTGTATCTGGTATTCGTCTGTGCAGTAAAGGGATACAGCTTTGTTATGGTTGGCGTATTTCTTGCGGCAGTACTGCTGTCCGTGCTTGCCGCGATGGTAGCAGCACGCCTGACGGAATGATTTTTATGCACCAACGTGGAATAATCATCCGGTATATATACCCATTATACCACACCTTTCGGCGTTCGTAAATGCCTTTGGGGCGAGCTTTTTGAAAAAAGTTTGCCCCAATTTTTTATTTGCACCGATTTTTTCGCAAAATATGCATCGTATTTGCCGGAAACTCTTGACAAATCCGGATTTTTGATGTATAATTAATGTATATTGTTTGTAAAACATGAATATTTATTCAAGGAGTTTTGCAGTGCAAACGAATAAGAAATCGGTTTTTATTGACGGCCGGGAGGGAACCACCGGACTTCGGATTTTTGAAAGACTGGCGTCCCGTGACGATATTGAAATGATCGTTCTGCCGGACGAGATCCGGAAAGATCCGGCTGCCCGACGGGATGCTTTGCATAAAGCGGATGCGGCGTTTCTTTGTCTGCCGGATGATGCGGCAAGAGAATCTGCTGCTTTGGCGGAGGGATCGGACGTGATCCTTATTGATACCTCCACGGCACACCGCACGAACCCAGCCTGGGCGTACGGCTTTCCGGAGCTTTCTCCCGAAAGCGAGGCGAAGATCCGCGCTTCCCGAAGGATCGCCGTGCCCGGATGCCACGCATCCGGTTTCGTATCGCTGATCTATCCTTTGGTGAAAGCCGGTCTTCTTCCGGCAGATGCGGCACTTACGTGCCATTCTATCACCGGATACAGCGGCGGCGGCAAAAAGATGATCGCCCAGTACGAGGCGGAGGAGCGGGATATCACGCTGGATTCTCCCCGTCAGTACGCCTTGGGGCAGACGCACAAGCATCTGCCGGAGATGACGGCGATCACCGGTCTTTCCCGTGCCCCGATCTTCTGTCCCATCGTTTCGGATTATTACGCCGGTATGACGGTGACGGTGCCGGTCTTTGCCGATCAGCTTGCCCACGGGGCGGATGCGGACGCCATAAGGGACGCTTACCGTCGTACGTATACCTCCGGCCTCGTCTCCTACGACGAATCCATTCTGGAGGGCGGGTTTGTTGCCACCAATCCTCTTGCCGGACGGGATTGTATGAAAATTGCCGTCAGCGGCAACGGGGAGCGGCTCCTCTTGATCTCCCATTTTGATAATCTGGGCAAAGGGGCTTCCGGTGCGGCCGTGCAGTGCCTGAATCTGGTGCTGGGACTGCCCATGGATACCGGCCTTAACGTATGAGCCTGCTCGGACTGAAGCGGGGGACGGTTATGCTGCTCCCTCACCAAACGGATTGGGAGCGGATCGCCGCCGATACCGTCGTGCGGCTGCGTTCGTTTTTCCCCGATGCGGAAATTGCCCACGTGGGCAGTACCGCCATTCCCCATATCGCCGCAAAGCCTATCATTGATATGGCCGTCGGGGTGGATGATCTGTCTTACGTGAAAGAAATGGCACCGGCATTGGAGCCGCGGGGACTGCTTTTCCGGGGGGAGGATGTGAACGGACAGCTCCTCTTTGTGTTGGGCGAGCAGGACTGTCGAACCCATCACATCCATATCGTACAGCGGCAAGGTGTTGAGTGGCAGAATTACATCCGTTTTCGGGATTACCTCACCGCACATCCGGACCGTGCGCGGGAGTATGAGCGGCTGAAGCAGGATTTGGCCGAACGGTATTCGCAGGACCGTGCTTCTTATACGGAAGGCAAAGCTGATTTGATCCGCGAGATTCTGGCTGAATCTGCGGCGGATAAAGAATAAAATTGTTTTTTATTTCAGTATAAAATTTTTTGGGAAAGGGTACGGGAAAAACCTTTTTGTAAAAAGGGTTTTCCCGCAATAACAAAGATGATTACTAAAATCGAGGGCGGCGTCTGTGCCGCAAAGGGATTCCGTGCCGCAGGCGTACACTGCGGTATCCGCAAGAACAGAACCAAGCGGGATCTGGCACTGATCCTCAGTGATTGCCCGGCCAATGCGGCCGGCGTGTATACGCAGAATCTGGTAAAGGGTGCTCCCATTACCGTGACGAAGGAAAATATCGCCGACGGTAAGGCACGTGCCATCATCTGCAACAGCGGCAATGCCAATACCTGCAACGCAAACGGCATTGAGATCGCCCGGCAGATGTGTGCTCTTACTGCCGAGGCCGCGGGCATTTCCGAAACGGACGTGGTAGTGGCTTCCACCGGCGTGATCGGACAGCCGCTGTCCATCGACCCCATTGCGGCACATATGGCAGAACTTGCCGCCGCACTCACCTATGACGGCTCGGCCGATGCCGCCGAGGCGATCATGACCACCGATACCAAGCTGAAGGAGATCGCTCTCTCCTTTACCGTGGACGGCAAGGAATGCCGCATCGGCGGTATCGCCAAGGGATCGGGGATGATCCATCCCAACATGGCCACCATGCTGGTGTTCGTGACCACCGACTGTGCCATTTCTTCCGCAATGCTGCAGAAGGCGCTCAGCGAGGATGTAAAGACCTCCTTTAACATGGTCAGCGTGGACGGCGATACCTCTACCAACGACACGCTGGTGGTGCTTGCCAACGGTATGGCAGGCAATACGGAAATTACCGCCGAGGGGGCGGACTTTGACGCGTTCTGCGAGGCACTGCACGGCGTCACCACCGATCTCTGCAAGAAGATTGCCGGCGACGGCGAGGGCGCTACCAAACGTCTCACCTGCGAGCTTTGCGGTGCTCCCACGGCGGAGATCGCCCGCACGGTGGCGAAATCCGTGATCTGCTCCTCCCTTACCAAGGCCGCCATGTTCGGTGCGGACGCCAACTGGGGACGGATCCTCTGTGCCATCGGTTACAGCGGCGTGCCGGTGGACGTGAATAAGGTGGACGTTTCGTTCCGTTCCAAGGCCGGCGAGATTCTCGTGTGCAAAAACGGTGCCGGCGTGGACTTCTCCGAGGAGAAGGCAAAGACCATCCTCACCGAAAGCGAGATCGATATTCTCGTATCCCTGAACGACGGCACGGAAACGGCTACCGCCTGGGGATGCGATCTTACCTACGATTACGTAAAGATCAACGGCGATTACCGTACCTGATGTAAGAAGGAGAGCAAAATGGATTTGGAAATGACCAACGCACAGCGGGCGGAAGTACTGATACACGCCCTGCCGTACATACAGAAGTATTACAATAAGATCATCGTAGTGAAATACGGCGGCAACGCCATGATCAACGAGGAATTGAAGGAAGCCGTCATGGGCGACATCGTCCTGCTGTCCCTTATTGGCATCAAGGTGGTGCTGGTGCACGGCGGCGGCCCGGAGATCAGCGATATGCTGAAGAAGATCGGCAAGGAATCCCGTTTCGTGGACGGTCTGCGCGTTACGGACGAAGAAAGCATGGACATCGTGCAGATGGTGCTTGCCGGCAAGATCAATAAGAATCTGGTAAATCTGCTCCAGAACAAGGGCGGGCGTGCCATCGGCCTGTGCGGCGTGGACGGTCATATGATCGAAGCCGTGCAGCTGAAGGAGGAATTGGGCTTTGTGGGCGAGATCACACACGTGAACACCCAGCCCATCCTGGACGTTCTGGAGAAGGGCTATATTCCGGTCATCTCCACTGTAGGTTGTGACAACGAGGGAAATACCTACAACATCAACGCCGATACGGCGGCTGCCCGCATCGCCGGCATGCTGAAGGCGGAGTCCCTCATTTCCATGACGGACATCGTGGGTATCCTCAGAGATAAGGACGATCCCACGACGCTCATTTCCAAGATCAACGTGAGCGATGCACCGGAGCTTATTCACGAGGGAATTATCTCCGGCGGCATGATCCCCAAGGTGGAGTGCTGTATCGAAGCTATCCGACGGGGCGTGAACAAGGTGTTTATCATCGACGGCCGCGTGTCCCACTCTATCCTTATTGAAACACTGACGGACGAAGGCATCGGCACCATGCTGGTGTAAGACTCCGCACGAAGAAACTTTTTGCATAATCGAATCGAGGCGAATACAATGGATATCAAATCTTTGGATAACGAATACGTAGCCCATACGTACGCACGCTTTCCGGTGGCGTTCGTCAGCGGACACGGTTCCACGCTCGTTGACGATGCCGGCAAGGAATACACCGATCTTGGTACCGGCATCGCAGTCAATACCTTTGGCGTGTGCGATCCGGTCTGGCAGGCGGCAGTAACTGAGCAGATCGGGCAGCTGCAGCACGCATCCAACCTCTACTACACCGGGCCGTGTGCACGGCTTGCTGAGATGCTTTGTGCCCGTACCGGCATGAAGAAGGTCTTTTTCTCCAACTCCGGTGCGGAGGCAAACGAATGTGCCATTAAGGCCGCAAGACTGTACTCCTTTGAGAAGTACGGCGAGGGACGCTCTACGGTGGTAACGCTTAAAAACAGCTTCCACGGACGAACGCTGGCCACTCTGTCCGCCACCGGGCAGGACGTGTTCCATACGAAATTCGGCCCGTTCCCGGAAGGATTCGTTTACGGTGATCCTGCCGATGCTTCGGATGTGATCCGGCTGGCGAAAGAAAATAACGCCTGTGCCGTTATGATGGAGCTGGTGCAGGGCGAGGGCGGCGTATATCCGCTGGAGAAGGAATTCGTCCGTACCGTTGCCGATTTTGCGGCGGAGAACGATATTCTTTTGATCATTGACGAGGTACAGACGGGCAACGGACGTACCGGTACGCTGTACGCGTTCCAGCAGTACGGCATTCAGCCGGATATCGTGTCCACTGCCAAGGGACTGGCTGGCGGTCTGCCCCTTGGTGCTACTATGCTTGGTGAGAAACTGGCGGATACCTACACGCCGGGCACCCACGGCTCCACCTTCGGCGGAAATCCCGTGGCAGCTGCCGGTGCTGTCAGCATCCTTTCCCGGATCGACGACGCACTGCTTTCTGACGTCAAGGCAAAGTCTGCGTATATTATCTCCGCTTTGCAGGGGGCCAAGGGCGTGAAAAGCGTAAGCGGTCTCGGTCTTATGCTGGGCATCCTCACGGAAAAGCCGGCGAAGGAGATCATCGCCGGATGCATGGAACGGGGCGTGGTGGTTCTGTCCGCCAAGGACAAGGTCCGCCTGCTGCCTGCACTCAACATTCCCATGGAGCAGCTGAAAAAAGCCATTGAAATTCTGAAAGAAGTTATTGCACAGTAAAGGAGTACTACCAATGAAGCATCTTTTGAAACTGATGGATCTTTCTACCGAGGAGATCATCGATATACTGAATCTTGCCGACCAGCTGAAGTACGAGAAAAAGAACGGCATTGAGCACCACATTCTGAAGGGAAAAACGCTGGGCATGATCTTCCAGAAATCCTCTACCCGTACCCGCGTTTCCTTTGAGGTGGGTATGTACGATCTGGGCGGTCAGGCACTGTTCCTTTCCTCCCGTGATCTGCAGATCGGCCGGGGTGAGCCGGTGGAGGATACCGCACGGGTTCTTTCCCGGTATCTGGACGGCATCATGATCCGTACCTTCGAGCAGAAGGAAGTGGAGACGCTGGCGGAGTACGGCTCCATTCCGATCATCAACGGTCTGACTGACTACTGCCATCCCTGCCAGGTGCTTGCCGACCTTATGACGATCCGTGAGCACAAGGGACACATCAGCGGCAACAAGCTCTGCTTCATCGGTGACGGAAACAACATGGCCAACTCCCTGATCGTGGGCGGCATCAAAACCGGTATGTCTGTGGCTATCGCCTGCCCGAAGGAGCACAAGCCCGATGCCGAAATCATGAAGTGGGCTGCCGCCAACGGCAATTTCCTCTGCACGGAGAGCGTGGAAGAGGCTGCCGCCGGTGCAGACGTTTTGTATACGGACGTGTGGGCATCCATGGGTCAGGAGGAAGAGGCCGCCGCACGGAAACTGAAATTTGCCGGATACCAGATCAACGAGAAGATTCTTGCTGCCGCCAATCCCGGATGCATGGTGCAGCATTGCCTCCCCGCACACCGCGGCGAGGAGATCACGGCTGACGTGTTTGAAGCCCATGCAAACGAGCTGTTTGATGAGGCGGAAAACCGCCTGCACGCACAGAAAGCCGTGCTGGTACGCTGCATGGCCGGTCAGAACGCATAATACTTCTGTAATGAAAAATCCTGCCGCATTTTACATGCGGCAGGATTTTTTATTCTTCTTCCTCCAGAATGCGTGCACATTCGTCAAGAATGATGGTGCGTTCCGAAAAGGGAACCTTCTTGCCGGCGATCAGTTGATACGTTTCGTGCCCTTTTCCGGCAAAGAGAACGATATCGCCATCCTCTGACATCCGTACCGCCCGGCGGATCGCCGTTTCTCTTGAAACGTGGGATTCGTGGGGACAGTCCGGATGTACGTGCATGAGAATATCGTCGATGACACGCTGCGGGTCTTCGTAATCCGGATTGTCGGAGGTGATAATACAGTAATCGGCAAGGGTGGATGCCGCTTTACCAAGCTCCGCACGCCGTTCCTCCGTCCGTCCGCCCACGGAGCCGAACAGGCAGATCAGCCGATGTGGCTTATATTCCCGGAGTGCCGTGAGTGCGTGGGAAAGGCTCATGCCGTTGTGTGCGTAGTCGATGATAAACGTGCGTCCAGGGATGCCCTCCACAATTTCAAACCGCCCCAGAACAGGCGTTTTTGCCAAGGCACGGGCACACTGCGGAAGCGTGACGCCGTAGACCGAGGCTGCGGCGATGGCGGCAAGGGCGTTCTGTGCGGAGAACGTGCCGGGGGAGCATACGGAGATCCGTCCTTCTCCTGCGGGAGATTTACAGGTGAAGCGCACGCCCAGGGTGGTGCGATCCCGATAGGGGGCAATGTCACTGCCGGTGAAATCTGCCTTCGTGAAAAGCCCGTAGCTGATCTTTTTTGATTGGCTGTTGCCTAAAATAGCCGCCCACTGGGGATCGTCTCCGTTGTAAATGGCAGTTTTTGCTCCGTATTCGGTGAACAGGCGGGATTTGCTCGCGGCGTAATGGGCAAACGTGGGATGCTCTGCCTCGCCGATGTGATCGGGGGAGAGATTGGTGAACAGCACCGTTTCAAAGGGAAGACCGTCCACCCGGTGATGGGCCAGTGCCTGGGAGGAAACCTCCATCACCACGTATTCGATGCCTTCCTGCACCATAACGGAAAAATACCCGTGCAGATCCCGGCTTTC
This sequence comes from Eubacteriales bacterium, assembly GCA_045544955.1. Taxonomy (GTDB): domain Bacteria; phylum Bacillota; class Clostridia; order Oscillospirales; family CAG-272; genus SIG701. The sequence continues at coordinate 9,646 of JAZPZY010000051.1, read as the reverse complement.
CGGCGTGGTGTTCACTGTTTCGATGCGCTTGCCGTTGAAGATTACGCCGTTGCCGCCGATATAGGCACAGCGGCGGCCCGCACTGTTGAGAATGGCGTTGATGAGCAGGGCGGTGGTGGTTTTTCCTTTGGTGCCGGTGATGCCGATCAGATGAAGATGCTCTGCCGGATATCCGTAAAAGGCGGCACTCAGCGCGGCCAGTGCCGCCCGTGTGTCGCCGGTGGTAAGCACGACGGCATCCTCCGGCAGGGCGACTTTATGGGACACGAGAAACACCCGACAGCCGTTCCGATAGGCGTGCATGGCGTAATCGTGTCCGTCCATCCGGGCACCAACGAGACATACGAACAGGCAGTCTCCGTCGGCTTTCCGGGAATTGTATTCGATTCGCTCGATCTCTCTGTCGGGAAAATCCGTTTCCTTCACGGATACGGCACGAATCAGTTCACAGAGACGCATATACGTTTCCTTTCTGCGGTGGTGAGATAAGTGCGGTCAGATCTGCATGACGGGATCCATCTGGGAAAACGCCGGGGAAAATCCTACCGTCTCACGTCCGCACATGGTGATGGCACGGCACGCCAGCACTTCCAGCGAATCCACGAACAGCGGATCTTCACGGCATTCCCGTGCGGCAACGGACAGCTCCGTGCATCCCAGAATGAGACAGTCGCATCCTGCATCGGTCAACGGACGTGCCGCATCGTACAGCATTTCCGGGTCTACCCGGATCCCCCGTTTCACATAGTCATAAATGATCCGCATAAGTGCAGTTTGAGCATCTGCATCGGGAATCATCCACTGTACCCCTTCGGCATCCAGTGCAGACTGATACGCACCGGCGAAAACGGTTCCTTCCGTTGCCAGAATACCTGCTTTCTTTTTGTTGGTGGTGCGGACGAAATGGGCAGTTTCCTTTATAATGCTGGGTACGGGCACGGTGACGGAGGCGCGCACCTGGTCGATGAAATAGTGTGCCGTATTGCAGGGGATCACGATGGCACGGGCACCGAACTGCTCCAGGGCCTTTGCGTCCTCGATCATGGCAGGCAGAGGACTTTCCGTGCTTCTGCCCATGATAAAATCAGTCCGATCCGGGGTGGTTGCACGGCTGGACAGGATGATGTCGATATGATCCTGATCTTTTTGTACCTTGGTGTGCTCGGTGATCATTTCGTAGAAGTAGGCACTGGCCATGGGGCCGAGACCGCCTAAAATGCCTAACAGATGGGGTGAATGCATGACAGCCTCCCGTTTTTCGGATTACGGTTTTTTTGGATAATACTTTTTGAATTTTGCTTTCTGCCGGCGAAGAACCTCCAGCACGCAGATGAGGCGAAGCGGATTCCACATGAGATCCGGCTTATAAAGTAGCGAGCAGGTGTCCTCGCCGTTTTTGGCAAGTGCCTTTGCCTGTGCTACGAGAGCTTCGTCCTCTGTGTATGTATATGCAACAGATCGGGGAACAAGATGCCAGAAATGGGGTTTTTCTCCGAAAATGCAATCATCCCCATCGGATTCGTATACTTCTGCCGCCAGCCGGGCGATGTTGATGCCGGAGGCGGTTACGTAAAAGTTGCTTCTTCCCTGGCGGAGGTTGATCTCAAAAATGCGGAAATCACCCTCGTTGCCCGTGAACTTGATGTCAAAGTTGGAAAATCCCGTGTATCCAAGATCCTCCAGCATAGCACGGATGCGGTCAGCATACGGCAGATTGGAAACCGGCTCGGTGACGATGGCGGCGTGATTGCCAAGCCCCTTGGGTGTGTGCTCCTCGATCATGGTGTGACCGAGACACATGGCACGGACCTTGCCCCGCTTGTCGGAGAAAGCGGTCAGCACGCGCATGTGTGCGTCGCCGCCGGGGATAAATTCCTGCAGGATCATTTTGTCGTTGTAGCCGGCACCGTAGATCTGTGCGACGATCTCTGCCGCTTTTTCGGCGGTGTCTGCCACGTATACTTTTTTCATTCCGTCAAAGGGATGCTTCCAGTAGGCAACGCTGGAGGAAGGCTTTACTATGATGGGATAGGAGAATCCCAGCGTGTCCGCCGAGAGCGCGGCAATGTCCTCAGGCTCAGTCAGCACCACCGTTTTCGGATAGGGGATGCCGTATTTTTCGCAGATTTCGTAAAACTCCGCTTTCTTGGATATGGAAGTCAGCAGATGCTCCGGCGGACAGGGGGCAATATAGCGGGGCAGTTTGTCCTTCAGTCGGATCATCATGGCGGCGTAATCGTCCGTGCAGGCGAAGAGAATCAGCTTTGCCGCAGGATGCGCATCGGCAAAATCCGTCAGCGTTTTGAGAAGTACTTCCTCGTCATCCATTTGCGGTACGGCCGTAAAGCGGATGATGCGGGAATATTTGGTAGCGGAAATCGCATAGCGTCCGAATGCGTAGGAAACCACGCCGTACGCCTCGTGAAAGGCGCGTGCCACGTTATAGCAGTTCAAATCGGCACCAAGCAGTACCGGAATCAGTTGTTCGTTCATAAGCTACACTCTCTTTCGTCAAACGCCGAAAAACGCTTTGTGCCAGGTGAGAAACGTGTATACCGTCCAGATTTTCCGGCCGTTGTTGGCGCGTCCTTCTTTATGCTCGGCGAGAAGCCGGGAAAGTTCGTTTGTATCAAAATACTCGGCCGCCGTGTCGGAGGTGAGATCGGCGAGGACGCGGCTGTAGTATCGGTCGTCTGCCAGCCAGTGGCGGATCGGCACGGGAAATCCCTTTTTCGTCCGGTTTGCCCATGCATCCGGCAACGTTTTGTTAGCGGCGGCACGCAGGACGTATTTCGTGTTTTCCGGGGTGATTTTGTAATCAGCGGGCATCGTCTGTGCCTGCTCCATGATCCGGCGGTCCAGATAGGGCACACGCAGTTCCAGAGAATGCGCCATGCTCATCTTGTCCGCTTTCAAAAGAATATCTCCGGGCAGCCACAGATTCAGATCCAGATACTGCTTTTTCTCCAGCTCGGAAAGATCCCGTACCCGATCGTAGATGGGGGCGGTAATTTCCCGGGCGGCGGGGCCCGTGCGGTACTTTTCCTTCAGGATGCCGTATGCTTCCTTTTCGCCCCATACCAGAGCCTGTCCGATGAAATAATCCTCCGGCCGGCCGCTTCCTTTAATGATGAAATCGTGTCCTTTGAAATAGGGGAGTGCGGCGGCGGCAGAGGCCGCGGCGCGCCGGAGCGGTGCGGGGATCTTTTTATACTTCCGCATAAGTGGGTTTTCGTCGTACCATTCGTAGCCGGCGTAGATCTCGTCCGCACCCTCGCCGGAGAGAACCACGGTAACGTGTTCCTTCGCCAGCTTTGCCAGAAAATACAGAGGCACGGAAGAAGGGTTGGACTGGGGCTCATCCATGTGGTACTGAATATTCGCAAAGGCTTCCATACATTCTTCCGCCGTCAGCTCCTCACGGAAGTTTTTGATTTTCAGAAGGTCGGAAAGCTCCTTTGCCTCTGTGGTTTCGTCGAATTTCTTCTCGTCGAAGCCGACGGAGAAGGTGTTCTCCGGCATCAGAGCGGCGGTGATGTAACTGGAATCCACGCCGCCGGAGAGGAAGGAACCGACGGGCACGTCGCTGATCCGGTGTGCCGCCACGGATTCCCGCACGGCTTCGTCGATGGCGTCAGCCGCATCCTCAAAGGAAAGAGAAGTCTTTTTTGAAAAATCCACATCCCAGTAGCGGTGGATCTGCATTTTTCCGTCTTTCAGGATAAAATAGTGGGCGGCAGGCAGTTTGAACGTGCCTTTGAAAAACGTTTCCTCCGTTGCCGAATACTGAAATGTCAGATAGGGGCGGAGAGCCTCCGGATTTACCTCCCGGCGAAAAGCGGGATGCTCCAGAAAACTCTTGATTTCCGAGCCGAACAGGTAGTTTCCGTCCGGCAGCGGGGAATAGTAAAAGGGCTTTATGCCGAAATAATCCCGGGCACCGAGGAGCAGTTTCTTTTTCGTATCCCAAATGAGAAACGCGAACATACCACGAAGTTGAGGAATCAGTTTTTCACCGTATTCCTCGTATCCGTGTACCAGCACCTCCGTGTCACAGCGGGTCTTGAACACATGGCCAGCGGCAATCAGCTTGTCCCGCAGTTCCATAAAGTTGTAGATTTCGCCGTTGAAAACGATCACCACGGAGCCGTCCTCGTTATACATAGGCTGTGCACCGTCCGACAGATCGATAATACTGAGGCGGCGAAAGCCCAGTGTAACGCCGTCCGCCTCCTCGCCCAAATGGTATCCTTCCATATCCGGCCCCCGGTGGATGATCCGGTCAGCCATTCTCTTTATGATTTCGCGGCGATCCGGCCGCGGTCCTGTAAATCCAACAAATCCGCACATAAAAAGGCATTCCTTTACTTTTATTGTCATTTCACGTGGATGGACATATTATATCATCTTATTATAGCACAGATTTGCTCCGAAAGAAAGAGGGCTTGCAAAATTCGCACGGAAAACTTTTTGTTCGGGCAAGACAAAACGTGCCGCGTTTCTTTTCGCAGGAATCCTGTTGACAATCACATGACCATGTGATATAATTTACGTATCGATACAGACAATATACAGAACAAAATGGAAAGGATAGGCGGACGTATGGATTTCGGTATTCAACTGAAACAGATTCCCGGCACGATTTTAGACCGGGAGAAAATGGGAAACGTTACGGGCGAGGAGTTCCTTGATAAAATTTTCTTTATTTCCAGCGGTATTATGCTGGCACAGATCCGTGAGATTGCCGGGGTGGATGCGTCTACCCTGCAGAACTGGCTGAAGCGCGGCTGGGTGGTCAATCCGAAAAACCGGATGTATAACCGGGACCAGCTGGCACGGATCCTCATTATCAATATGATGCGGGATACCATGCAGCTTTGTGATATCTCGTTTCTGCTGACGTACGTAAACGGCAATCCTGAGACGGTGGAGGATGATATTATCCCCGAGTCCCGTCTGTACGGATATATCTGCCGCCTGGAGGATCTTATGGTGGGACACGTGGAAGTGACCCGTGAAAGGCTCAGCGATCTTATCGACACCTGCATTGCGGATTATGAGGAAAAGTTTGCCGGTGCCCGTGAGAGACTTCGCACCGCTTTGGAGATTATCATGATGTCGTACTACGCCGCTATGATCAAGCGGCGCGCAGATGCACTTGTGACCGCACTGAAAAACGAATAATCGGAAAGAATTTCGAGCGGCAGCACGTTCTTTTGAATAAAATCCCCCTCTTCTGTCAACAACATTGAGGGGTGATTTTTTGAAAAAGTTTCTGGAATTTTCCACCGTGTTCTGGATCGGCGGCGTGCTTTACAGCATGGTGGAGATCATCTATCGGGGATATACCCATTGGAGCATGGCACTTACCGGCGGCGTGTGCTTTGCCGTTCTGTATTTTTTGCACATTTATGCTGTCGGGATCCCCTTTCTCGGACGGTGTGTACTTGGTGCCGCCGCCGTAACGGCGGCAGAGTTTATCGCCGGGTGCATCGTCAATCTGTGGCTTCAGTGGGCGGTCTGGGACTATTCCGGGCTGCCGATGAATCTTATGGGGCAGATTTGCCCGTTGTTTTCGGTGTTCTGGCTGCTGCTTTCCGCCGCTGCCGCACCGATCTGCCGCCGCCTGGCCGCACGGATAGGCGACGATAGAAAAACGAACGAATAAATCCGTACGAAAGGATGGTGATACCGTGGAGCAGATCATGCGGATTTTAAAACGCATGAGCGGGGTCAGATCCCGAGGCGTTGAGTTGTTTCTGCTGTTGCTTTCTGCCGTGATTCTCTGTGCCTCTCTGTTTATTTCCCATAATGCGGAAGTGCCGGAGGGCACGGTATACCTGTATTTCGTGGACGTAGGACAGGGCGACGCATCGTTTCTGATGACGGATGCCGGCAGTGTGCTGATCGATGCGGGAACGTCGCAGGCGGCTCCTTCGCTGTATCAGACGATCTGTCCCTTTGGAGATACACTGCAGTATCTGATCATCACCCATCCCCATGACGATCATATGGGCGGTGCTTCGTACATACTGGAGAAAATGGACGTGGAAACGGTAATTCTGCCGGTGGATACGTCGGATAATGCGGACTATCAGAAATTTCTCCGGGCAGTGGAGGCGGAAGGGGCAGAGATTTTGTATGCGGAGCCGGATATGACCGTTCTCGTGGAAGAGGTGACGTTTACGTTTCTGGCACCTCTTGCCGATACCGGCGATGCCAACGAAAACAGCACGATCCTCCGTATGGAGCGGGGACCGTTTTCCGTACTGTTCACGGGAGATGCCGGTGTGGTCAGCGAGAAAAGCCAGCTTGCCGAATACGGAGATGAACCCGGCGGTCTTCTGGATACGGATGTTCTGAAGGTAGGGCATCACGGCTCCGCTTCTTCCTCCACGGCGGCGTATCTTTCCGCCGTAACGCCCTATTTTGCCATCATCAGCTGCGGCGAAAATAATTCCTACGGACATCCGGACCCGGAAGTGCTTTCACGGCTGGAAGCGGAGGGGGCCACCGTCTACCGTACGGATGAAAGCGGAACGGTCATATTGGAGATAGACAGTGAAGTAATCGCGGTGAAGGGAATGCCCGGCTGAACGCCTGCATGAAAAAAGGAGGTGCCGCACCTGAAATGCGACACCTCCCACGCCTTTGGGCAAATCAGTGGATTTTGTATTTCAGCCGGAGATTGTCTGCGATCATGGCGATGAATTCCGAGTTGGTGGGCTTGCCGCGTGTGTTCTGCACCGTATAGCCGAAAAAGGAATTCAGCGTATCAATATCTCCCCGGTCCCACGCCACTTCAATGGCGTGGCGTATGGCACGCTCCACCCGGGACGTGGTGGTGGCGTATTTTTTCGCCACGGATGGATACAGTACCTTCGTTACGGAATTGATAATATCGCTGTCGTGTACCGTCATCATAATGGCACACCGCAGATACTGATATCCCTTGATGTGGGCCGGAACACCGATCTGATGAATGATCTTCGTCACTTGCGATTCAATATCCGGAACGGCCGCCTCCGCCGGTATCTGTATGGGTGCCGTGCTTCTGCCCGACAGCAGGGAACGGACGTGATCCGTAAGGCTTTTGTAATCAATGGGCTTTGGCAGACAGAGGGCAGCACCGCTGCGGCTGGCCTCAACCAGTATGTTCTGATTGCTCACCATCGATGCGATTACGAAAACCGGCGGCTGATCCGGCTGAAACCGCAGGGAGGATACCTGCCGCATAAGCCCGATTCCATCCAGCTTGGACAGCCACACGTCCGCTATCACCAGATCCGGGTGATGTTCTTTAATAAGGTTGAGTGCCTCCACGCCATTGGCCGCTTCTTCGATCTGCGTGTAACCGGCACGGTTCAGCGCCTCTTTGCAGCTGCGGCGGGTTTCGGCACTTTCATCTGCGATAAGTATTTTTGCTGTATTTTCCATAGTCTTTGTATCTCCATCTCCATGATTTACTTGTATCCATATTTTACCATAAACTGCCCGAAATTACAATACAAATTTTACCAAAATAGTAAACAAATTTCCATTCAAAAATTTGTAAAAATTTCCCATTTTGATGAAGGAATTTCTTCCGTATTCGGGGGAACTCCCGGTTTTCTGTGCGGATCGGAGTAGATTCGGCGGGAAATTACGGCTTTCGATTTTATTTTATTTCATATAAACGGACGGTCTTTATGCTTGCCTTTCAGCCATTGACGCTTTCTGTCTTTCCGGAGATCCGCACGTATTTCAGGAAGGATGCCGTACATCGGCGTACCTGCGATTATACGGTGGGGACTACTTTTCTGTGGCGGAATTATTTCCGTACAGAGTGGGCCGTTTTCCGGGATACTCTGCTTTTGCGTGCCCGCTATTTTGACGGCGGGGAAATGTTTACCTTTCCCATCGGTTCGGATCCTTTGGAAGCGCTTGCCGCCTTACGGGAGGATGGCCGTGCCCGGGGGCGTGCCGTTCGTTTTTGCTTTACCACGGAGGAGGATCTGTCGTCACTAAAGGAAGTATTTGATACTGTGGATGTGACACAGGAGACGGACTGGGCGGATTATCTGTATGAAAAGGACGCGTTTGTTTCGCTTACGGGCAAAAAGTACCACGGCCAGCGGAATTTCGTCAACCGATTCAAAAAGCTGTATCCGGATTGGAAACTCGTTCCCCTTGACGATGAGAATCTCGCCGCTGCCCGGACGTTTGTTAAGGAGCAGTACGTCCGATTCCCTGACGCCTCCCCCATGGCGGCGGCAGAGCATACGGCAATTCTGGAACTGCTTGATCATTATGATCTGTACGGTATGCGCGGTGCACTGCTTACGGCAGGTGATACCGTTGCCGGAATTACGGTGGGCGACGTGATCGGCGATACGCTGTACGTCCACGTAGAGAAAGCGGATACGGCGTATGCCGGCGCTTACCCCATGCTTGCCACGGCGTTTGCCGCATCCGTAACCGATCCAGCCGTTTTGTATATCAACCGGGAAGAGGATATGGGGGACGCGGGCCTCCGGCGTGCTAAAGAATCCTGGCATCCGCTCCGCCTGATTCCCAAATATACGGTGGTGTGCCGGTAGTGGGGACGCTCCGCATTGTTTATGAATTATAGTATTATAACAACAAGATGGTAAAAACTGTGACTACATGATAGGAGACGCAGACATGAAAACTAAATGGCATATTGTATCGCTTTTGTTCATTATCTTGCTTGCTTTAGCGGCGTGTGAGCCGAATCCCCGCATTTACAGAGATGAATACCCCGCTCTGTATGCCGCGGCAAATTATTCTATCTTCGGTATGCAAACGGCTGAATCGGATCGTGTATTCGTGGTGGAAACGGATGAGTATGGGCGGACGCTGTACTTTGTGTACTCGTATAGTCCTATCCTGCCGGATAAGCGTATAGCTGCACTATTGATAGCGCAGACACATACGGATGATGAAGTTTCCTATTATGAAAAAGAAAATGTTCTGTATTGCTTTGTGGATAAGGTTGCGTTTTTTGAATCCGCAAAGGAGTTCGCTGAATCGTATTTTTCAAAGGAACAGATATCTTTTCTGAAAGAGAGAAACGATTGGGGAAAAGAGATAAATAACGAAAAGTACGTCGTGCGTCCCATATGCACCTATGATGCGGAAATAAAGCCCATCTCCAAAGAGAACGAGGAAAAAATAGAGAAATTGTTTTTCAATAACAACGGCGATATCTTTTTTGATTACATGCCGCCGTGTGCGGATGGCACCGTTGTGGGATTGGTGAAGCACAGAGCATCAGGCGGTAAGTGGGAAAATTATATTTTGCTGTTCCGTCCGGGGGACGACCTGCGGGAGGAAATCTGCATTTGTGAAAGAATTGAGGAACCGCAGAATCATCGGGAGCAGTTGGATGCTCTGCTGGATGAGATAACAGAAGACTAGAAAATATAAAAAGAAAATAAAACAGCCGCCTAAAGGCGGCTGTTTTGCAAAAAGAACTGCTGCATATTTGTGCAACAGTTCTTTTCTTTTTGTATTATGAAAACCCCGCCATAGTGGCGGGGTTCAAAAGAGGCTATAGCCGGTGAGTATAGACAGAAAAACTCCGATTGTGTAAAATAAGGAAGACCTGCCAGTCAAAACCAAACAACACAATCGGAGGACATTA
>JAZPZY010000050.1:0-38296 GCA_045544955.1 Eubacteriales bacterium | reverse complement strand
TTCCCCCCCACACAACAGAGAAAAAGACAGCCCCCGGGATACCAAGCCATCCCTCGGTCATTTTTGTTTTACAGAGCAGCCTGCGGACCGGGCGCGTTGTCCCGGATACCGTGCCACAGCTCGTGATAGATGCCGCCCTTTTTAAGAAGGGTTTCGTGATCACCCCGCTCGGCAATTCCCTTATCCGTAACCACCAGAATCTCGTCTGCGTTCTGTATGGTGGTAAGGCGGTGTGCTACGATCACGGTAGTCCGTCCGTGGCAAAGCTCCTCCAGACTCTTCTGGATCATGTATTCCGTAGCGTTGTCGAGGGCGGAGGTTGCCTCGTCCAGAATCAGAATCGGCGGATTTTTGAGGAATACGCGTGCGATGGCGATCCGCTGTTTCTGTCCGCCGGACAGTTTGAGTCCGCGTTCACCCACCACCGTTTCGTACCCTTCCGGCATGGAGAGGATATACTCGTGAATATTGGCCCGGCGTGCGGCTTCTTCCACCTGCTCTCTCGTGGCCTCGGGACAGCCGTAGGCGATATTATCGTAAATCGATGCGTTAAAAAGGAACACGTCCTGGGCTACGATACCGATATTCCGACGAAGGGAAGCACGGGTAACTTTACGGATATCCGTACCGTCCACAGAAATGGCACCGCCCATGATCTCGTAAAAACGGGGGATCAGGTGGCAGATGGTGGTCTTGCCGCCGCCGGAGGGGCCTACCAGTGCCAGCGTTTTTCCGGCCTGCAGCGTAAAGCTGAGCCGATCCAGCACGGGCTTTCCGTCCTCGGTATAGGAGAAATCCACGTTATCAAAGGTGATCTCCCCGCGTACCTGCTGCATTTCCGACGCATCCGGAGCATCCTCCTCGCAGGGGTACTCCATAATATCCAGAAAACGCTTGAAGCCGCTCATGCCGTTCTGATACTGCTCAATAAAGCCCACCAGCCGGCGTACCGGATTCATAAACAGGCTGATATAAATAAGGAATGCGGCAAAATCGCCGGGAGTGATCTCGCCCCGGTAGCAGAACACGCCGCCGGCCACGTACAAAAGCACGTTCAGAACGTCCCCGATCCAGGTCGTGCCGGAGGAAAACTCCGCCATCACTTTATATGCCTTGCTCCGTGCCGCCACGAATTTCTTATTGCCCTTTTCGAACATTTCGTTCTCGTAGGCACGGCTGGTGAACGCTTTGGAGACCCGGATGCCGGAGATGCTGTTTTCCAGATTAGCATTGATCTCGCCCACCTCCACACGGGTAGAGGTAAACGCATCCGACATTTTCTTATGCTTTTTGGATGCAAACAGCACCATCGCCGGCAAGGCGGCAAAGACGATCAAGGTCAGGGGCAGATGGATGGTGGACATCATCACGAAGGAGCCGATAAGCATCACGGCAGAGATAAACAGATCCTCCGGTCCATGGTGTGCCAGCTCGGAAATATCCATCAGATCAGTAACGATGCGGGACATGATGGTACCGGTCTTGTTGTTATCAAAGTACGTCAGCGGCAGACGCTCCAGATGATCGAACACGTCACGACGCATATCCGCCTGCATCCGCACGCCCACGATATGACCGTAGTACTGGATAAAGTAGTTCAGTGCCATTTTTAAAAAATAGATTCCGAACAGCACCGCCGCCCAGATGAGCAAAAGATTCATGGTACGGTTGGGGATATACTCGTTGATCATGGTACGGGTAATCATAGGATAGACGAAATCGCAAACAGAGAGGCAGAGAGCACACAACATATCTGCAAAAAACAGCGGCAGATGCGGACGGTAATAAGAGACAAATCGTTTCAGCATACAAAAGGCCTTCCAAAATCAAAACATTTCACGAAAGAAAGGAGATCCGGCGGATCTCCTTTCCGATACAGTATACAATTAGTAGAGATTCAGATTATTGGGCGTCGGAACGTCCGTCTTGCGGTTCTTCTTCAGCATAGTGATAATCTCGTTGAACTCGTCGTCAGAGATCGCCGGAGGAACTTCCTCACCGGATTCGGTTACGGGTTCATCATTTTTTTTTTCATCAGCCTCAGCCGCGGTTTCCGTTTTTGCTTCGGCGTCCTCTTCTACCTTATTTTCAAAGCCGGTAGCGATGATGGTGATCTTCATCTTATCTTCCAGTTCGGGATCAAAGGCAACACCGAAGATCACGTTGGCATCCGGAGAAGCCTCGGAAGCGATCAGCGTAGAAGCCACGTCGATATCCTCAAGTCCGATATCGGGAGAGGTGGTGATATTTACGAGAATACCCTTTGCGCCGGAGATGGAGGTCTCAAGCAGCGGGCTGGAGATAGCAGACTTGGCGGCAAGCTCGGCCTTGTCCTTGCCGGTGGCTTCGCCTACACCCATATGTGCGTAGCCGGCATCCTTCATAACTGAGGTAACGTCGGCAAAGTCCAGGTTGATGTAACCGGGTACGTTGATCAGATCGGAGATGCTCTGTACGCCGTGGCTGAGCACGCCGTCAGCGATCTCGAATGCATTGAGGAAGGTGATCCGGGTTTCGGAAACCTGCTTCAGACGCTCGTTGGGGATGATTACGAGAGAATCCACATACTGACGGAAGTTACGGATACCGGCTTCAGCCTGGGTCATTCTCTTAGCACCCTCAAATGCGAAGGGCTTGGTAACAACGCCAACCGTAAGGATACCCATCTCCTGAGCGATCTTGGCTACAACGGGAGCTGCACCGGTACCGGTACCGCCGCCCATGCCGGCCGTAATGAATACCATATCAGCACCGCTGATGGCGTTTTTGATCTCCTCAATGCTCTCCTCGGCAGCGCGTGCACCAACCTCGGGATTGGCACCGGCACCGTGGCCTTTGGTGATCTTCTCGCCGATCGGAATCTTGTGAGTAGCGCTGGACTTGGCAAGCGCCTGCTTGTCCGTGTTGATAGCAATAAACTCAACGCTGCGGATGTTTGCGCTGATCATGCGGTTGACAGCATTGTTGCCGCCGCCGCCGACGCCGATCACCTTAATATTGACGCCGCTTTCGTAGTTATTATCCAGTTCGAATGGCATAGTGGAAATCCTCCGTTTTGCTTTTTCTTGTATTCTTTAGATTTTGTTTTTCCGTATTGTGGTTTCTCTCGGTCGCCGGTCAAAAGGCGACAAATGCCGTTTATAATATGATATACTTAATTTCGGAATTTTGCAATATGTTTTCTCGAATTTCTCAACTTTTTTTCAAAAATATTGCGCAATAATTTCCAATAATTACTATTTACTCTATATGATGGATGTTATACAATTGCAAAATTCCATTTTATGGTTTTCTGCAATTTGCAAATTTCATTTTCCGCTAACTTTCCAGATCCAGCTGATTATCCAGCACCACACTGGTTTCTCCGGTGGTGGTAAGGTCGATTTCCGCACGGACGGCCCCCGAAAACAGGCTGTCCTTCATTACCGCATTGGCAATTTTCAGCTTGGTTTCCACGTTTTCCAAATCACCGAAGCGAAGCAGATACTGACCGTCACACACCATTTTCAGCGTATGAGGCGTTCGGAAATCGATCGACGTAATACGGGAACGCAGACCGGAGGAGAGAGCCGCAGAAAGTACCTCACGGATAGCCCGAGTACCCCGTTCGTTTTCGAAGGTCAGCACTCGTCCGGCCACTGCCCGATCTACCGCAGGAAGCCGCAGGCGGATAAGCCCGGCTGACGCTGCGTCAGATTCGCTGACCGTGTCCAACACGCGAAGGGTAGGCGACAGTGCACGAATCTCGCCGTACAGTTCTGCATAAAATACGGCAGTATCTTCCGTCACGGTAAACAGAACCTGGTCCGGCACGATCCGGTCAACACTCAGCGAGCGCACGTAAGGACAGTGCAGCGTAACGTTTTCCTCTGCGATCCGGGAACTGAAGGAATACAGATTCGCTCCGGGCTCAACACCGGATGCCGTCACGATCTCCTCACCAGAATAAAGGCTTGTCCCTTCCACGGATACGTCGTGAATCACGTACACGGTCTTATATACCACGGCAAACGCGGCCAGTGCGAAAACGCCTACGATCAGCATGGCAGCGGCGATACGCCGAATGCGATTCATCAGTTTTTGACGGACAGCCCGGCGGTAGGCGGCAACGCGCTGTGCGTCACTGAGAGAAGCGTCCCGGAAAATTTCATCCGTATTATAACGGGAATCCGGATTTCCGTACGTTCGGCCGCGCGGCGAAGCACCGGCAGATGTTTTTGGCGGTATCTGATCGGTCTTTTGCCGCGGAGGCCGCTGTGCATCTGCGGCGGCACGCTTGGCACTTTCCTTTGCCATGCGCTCACGTACACGGTACGGATTGTCTGCCGTTCTACGCATTGGCGGCGATTCTGCTGCTGCCGATCTTACAGGCTCACGCCGCTTCTTCAGCGGAACGGCGTCTGCGGATTCATCGAAATCCCGCATTGGTCCTTTATGGGACTGTGCATATCGCTGTGCCCGATCCCGTACGCTGCAAGCGCCAAAGGAATCGATCCGGTTCATACGCATCTCTCCTTTCTCAATATTCGAGGTATTAACAGTTATTTTCTGTTCTTCACAAGGTTAAGCAAATCCAGATAAATACGCTTATTGGCATCCGGCACGGCGAACGCACGGATTTTTTCCGTCATTGCCTGCCGTTCTGCCTCCCCCTCAGGTGACAGCAGACGCGAGACGCACGCCGTCAGCGGCGCCGCCTCCGTACCTTCCAGATCCTTTTCCTCAAAGAGAGCCGCCGCACCTGCATCCACCAACACCTTGGCGTGTTTATACTGATGGTTGTTCGTCACGTTGGGTGAGGGAATAAAGACGGCGCACTTCCCTGCCATGGAAAGTTCTGAAACGGTCATGGCACCGGCCCGGCAGATGATCAGATCCGCCGCCGCCATCCGATAGGGCATATCGTATATATATTCCGTGAGGCTGATGTTTTCATATTTATCAAGGCCCATCTCCCGGAACCAGCCGCCGCACAGCTCTTTTTCGATAGAACCGGTAGCGTGCAGGTGGAACACCTCCGGGTGTTTGGCGGTAAAATCGCGCATCATCTTGAGGACGGCGGCGTTCAGCCGTTCTGCCCCCATGCTTCCGCCGTAGGACAGGATGCAGTATTTGTACTTATCCGGGATGCCCAGATGACGCCGTGCTTCCTCCCGGGTGAGGGTGGAAAAACTGTGTCCCAGGGGATTGCCCACCCGAAGGATCTTTTCCTTCACGGGCAGTTCAGCACCCGTTTCTTCGAAATTCAGATAGATCCGATCCACGGACCTGGCAAGCATTTTCACCGCCACGCCGGGCACGGCGTTGGATTCATGAAGGGCACAGGGGATGCCCATCTGCGAGGCGGCCTTCACCACGGGCCAACTGACGTAGCCGCCCGTTCCTATCACCAGATCCGGCTTGAATTCTTTGATGATCTTTCTTGCCTTGCCGGGAGAGGTCAGTGTGAGATACAGCGTTTTCAGATTGGACAGAGAAAGGCTTCGCCGCATACCCTGAATCTCCACGAAATACAGCGGATAACCGGCCGCCGGCACCAATTTCGATTCGATGCCCCGCTTCGTTCCCACGTAGGCAATTTCCGCCGTGGGATCGTTCTGGCGTATCGTATTGGCTATGGCAAGTGCGGGATTTACATGCCCCCCCGTACCGCCGCCCGTCATCAGAACGCGCATAACGTACCTCCTTCTGCCGCTGTGTATGTATATCGTTTACATTTATTTTTTCTGATAAGAGTGTTTGGAAACGGACAAAACCATGCCCATTTCCGCAAGCAATATAATCAAGGACGTGCCGCCGTATGAAAAGAACGGCAGAGCAATACCGGTATTGGGAAGTACGTCCGTAACCACCCCGATATTGAGAAACGCCTGGATCCCCACCTGGCTGACGATTCCCATCACCAGAAGACAGGAGAACAGATCCGGTGCGCGCATGGCGATCACATAGCCCCGCCAGATAAAGAGCAAAAACAGAAGAATGAGCACCACCGCACCAACGAACCCCATTTCTTCGCACCAGATGGTGAAGATGAAATCGTTCTGTGCCTCGGAAACGTAACTGTATTTCTGCCGGCTGGCACCCAGGCCAACGCCCAGAAATCCGCCCGAACCGATGGCCAGCAGTCCCTGCGTTGTCTGCCACGCCTCGTCCAGCTTATCGGCATTTTCATCGGTAAACGTGAGGATTCGCTGCAATGCATACGGATTCAAGGCGAGAAAAACGCCAACCGCTGCTGAACCGCCCACACCGACGATGGCCGTCATCCATCCGGGATGGACACCGCCGATAAACATAACGGCAAGTCCAATAAAGCCGATGATCACCGTACCGGACAGATGCTTTTCCAGAAGCACCAGCACACAGGCAGCGCCGACAAAGCCGCACGGTATTGCCGCGCCCCAAAGGAGCGTCGTTTTCCAGTTTTCACGGGACAGGACCTTTTCACGAAACGCATCCAGATACCACGCCAGCGCCATCACCAGCGCCACCTTCATAATTTCTGACGGCTGAAACGTAAAGGGCGTACCCTTAAGTCCAAGCCAGCGTCTGGCTTCCCCGTTGCTGATGCCAATGCCGGGAATCAGCACAATAATGAGAAGCGCCGTCGCAACGATAAACGCAATCAGTGCCATCCGTTTATAAAACGTCGGCGGAAAGAGGCTGACCACAATCATGGCTGCAATGCCGATCACGATAAACAGAAGCTGCCGTTTGATATAATACATGCTGTCGCCTTCCTCCGCCAGGGCGGAGGGATAGCTGGCACTGAATACCATGATCGAGCCAAGCGCCAGAAGTATCAGTATCAGCGAGAGCATCACCCGATCCGCACCGGTGCGCACCCGGACGATGTTCTCTTCTTTATCCCGTACGGCAACCTGGGACATAGATTCCCGCCGCACGGTAAGTTCTGTATTCTTTTTGGGAAGGCGGCCGCTTTTTCCCGCCGCGGTATTTTCCGCCGCCGCCATGCGCGGCTCGCGGATGGCCGTTGCTGTACGCTGTCTGCCCGTTTTCGTCACAGGTGCCGGAGTACGTTCGTTTTTTCCGTTTCGCTCTGTGTTCGCCATAAACATACTCCTTTACATATATAAATATGGAAAACTCAATAAATGCAAGCAGGAACGTCGGCAGCGCAAAGCCCAAACCAGGCAATGAGGCAGAAGAGTGCGGTCACTGCGGTAAAAACCGCCACGATCTTCACTTCACTCCAGCCGCATTTTTCAAAGTGGTGATGGATAGGAGCCATGCGGAACAGCCGTTTTCCGTGGGTGAGTTTGAAATAACCCACCTGCAGGATCACGGATGCCGTCTCACAGATGTACACGATACCGCAGATCACCACGATGAGAGGACAGCCGGTAAGAAACGCACCGCCCACCACCATGGCACCAAAAAACAGCGATCCGGTATCGCCCATAAACACACGGGCGGGATAGAAATTATACACGAGAAAGCCGAGAGAGGAACCGATCAGCACAGCGGATACGAGGGAAAGTGAAACGTGGTCAGTCCAATCCATACCGCCGAAGAAGAATGCGGTGACGGCGAAAAATCCGCCCACCACCAAAGTAATGGAAGAAGCAAGTCCGTCAATGCCGTCCGTCAGATTCACGGCGTTCACCATGCCGGTGAGGAGAAGTAAGGCAATCACGTAATAGAAGATGCCCAGATCCCACGAAAGTGCCGTAAACGGAATCGAAAGCTCCGTCGTGATCTGCCCGGTAAGGGAAAGCACCGCCAGAAACAGAGAAGCGGCAATCAGCTGCAGAAGATACTTCTGCGGTGCGGTCAGTCCCTCGTTCTGCTTTTTGCGAAGCTTTGCACGGTCGTCGATCACGCCGATCAGCCCGTTCAAAACACCGTATCCGAGAACGCAAAGGAACGGCACCGCGGAAGAAAAATGTCCGTCAAGTCCGAAAAACACAACGGCGCCGGCGGCAGAGATCAGGGAAGCGGCAATAAACGCAAGACCGCCCATGGTAGGAGTTCCCTCTTTGCTTTTATGCCAGCGGGGACCGATATCCAGAATCTTCTGTCCCATCTTCTTGCTTTTCAGATAAGGAATCAGCCGACGGGAGATCAGCACCGTACAAAGCAGTGTCAGAAGAAGTACGGCAAGGAAAATAATCGCAGTTTTCATAGACAGCGTTCCTTTTTCTCTTATACTTTTTTGCGGCGGCGTTCTTTCATGCAGGCCAGCACCTGCTCAGCCTTCACGCCCCGGCTTGCCTTTACGAGCAGCACGCTGCCCGGCTCCAGAGCTTCCATGATCATGTCCGCCATGGCCTTGGGGTTCCGGCTGTCCAGGCTCACGTACACGTTATCCGCACGGATACCGTGCTTAATAGCCGCCTCCGCCACCACGTCTGCCATCATACCGTAGCAGAACAGGCGGCTCACCTTGGTCTGGGCCGCATACTGTCCCAACTGGTCATGCATAAGGCGGGTGTATTCGCCAAGCTCCAGCATATCCCCAAGAAGGGCGGCCGGCTTTGCGTTTTTCTGTGCCGCCACTGCGGCAAGAACGTCCAGCGCGGCGCGCATGGACTCCGGGCTGGCGTTATAGCAATCCTCAATTACGGTAAAGGAGCCCATTTCGTAGATTTTCTGCCGCATATCCGCACCGCGGAAATCCAAAAGTCCCGCGCGGATCGTCTCCTCAGAGAGACCGAGAAGCGTGCCCACGGCGTAAGCCGTCAGTGCGTTATACACGTTATGCCGTCCAAGGGTAGGAATTTTCACGTTGGTAACGGCGTGATCCCGACAGATCAGATCGAACAGCATTCCGTCGGTAAGCGTTCGGATATTCACTGCCCGAAAATCGCCCAGCGAGTTGCCGATACTCATGAGAAGCGGTGGCTTCGCCATGGTCTGTGCACGCTCGTACAGCAAAGGTTCATCCGCATTCAGCAGCAGTACGCCGTCCTTTTTCATCCCGGCGGTAATCTCCATTTTGGCACGGCAGATATTCTCCCGGGTACCGAGGGACGCAAGATGAGACGTGCCGATATTGGTTACAACGGCAATATCCGGTTTCGCGATTTGAGACAGCCGCTCGATCTCGCCCAGATTGCTCATACCCATCTCCAGAACGGAAACCGCATCCCCCGGCTGGAGGGTAAACATCGTCATGGCAAGCCCGAGATCGTTGTTGTGGTTGCCTTCCGTTTTATGCGTCGGCAATCCGGCGGATGCCACCGAGGCGATAAACTCCTTCGTAGTGGTCTTTCCTACGCTGCCGGTAACGGCGATCACCTGCACCGCACTGCGGCTGCGGTAATCGGAGGCCAGCTCACCCAGTGCGTGCACCGTATCCTCCACCAGAACGACAGCACAGTTTTTTCCGGTCAGTCCCTCCGGCACGTGCTGTGCCAGAAAGCAAACAGCCCCGGCATCTGCCGCCGCCGGCATATAATCGTGACCGTCCACCCGTTCCCCGGCGATGGCGGCAAACAGCGAGCCTGCCTTTACCTCCCGGGAATCGGTGCATATATTGGTAACACACAGACCGGTCTGCTCCCCGGTAAACCGGAGCGTACCGCCTACGATCTGTGCAATTTCATTCGGTGTATAGGTAGAAATTTTCAAATCCGCATTCATCTTGTCTTTGCTCTGCGGCCCTCGCCGCACTGTATCCTTTCTGTATTGTTGCCGCACCGGGTGCGGCTTTTCCTCTTTGGCACACGAAAGCCTTACGTATGCCTGCGGCGTTCTTCCCACGCCTCTTTTGCGATCGCCGCTTCATCGAAGGGATGCTTCCCTTCTGCGGTGATCTCGTATTTTTCATGTCCTTTTCCGGCGAGCAGAAAAATCTCGCCGTCCCGTGCTTCACGCACGGCGTATCGGATCGCCTCCCGGCGGTCTGCAATGACCGCATGGGGCTTCTCCCGATCGATCCCACGGAGGATCCCCCGTAGAATCTCATCAGGGTTCTCCGTCCGGCTGTTATCTGCCGTAACGATCACAAAATCGGCAAGAGCCGAGGCAAGGCGTCCCATCTGCGGACGCTTTCCCGCATCCCGATCGCCGCCGCATCCGAACAGCAGCGTAATCTTCTGCCCCGGAGCACGGGCGTCCCGCACCGTACGGAGAAGGGTTTCCAGTGCCGCCGGTGTGTGGGCGTAATCAATAAACAGTGAAAACGGTGCCCCAGGGAGATCCACCCGCTCCAGCCGTCCCGGCACACCGGGAAAACCGGAAAGAGCGTCCTGAATCGTAATCGGATCCACGCCCAGCCGCAAAGCGGCCGTAACGGCGAGCATCGTATTGGCTACGGTAAACGTGCCGGGAACCGGCACACGAACACGGAAGACCGCCGATCCCGAATAATAAATATAGGATACCCCGGACATTCCGGCAGTCACGATACGTCTGGCAGCCGCATCCGCCTGGAAAGCGTTTTCCTGCCCGGTCACCGCCCGGATCACCGTGCAGCCCGGCGCAAGTGCGGCAAGGCGGTCCGCATACGGATCGTCCCCGTTCACAATGCCCACGGGGGCGAGGTTAAACAGGCGTGCTTTTGCCTTGAGATAGGCTTCCATAGTGCCGTGATAATCCAGATGCTCCGGCGAAAGGTTCGTGAAGATGCCCATATCGATCCGCAAAGCGTCCGGCTTTTTCAGTGCCAGTGCGTGGGAGGTGATTTCCAGAATCAAAATCTCCACCCCTGCATCCCGCATTTTCGCCGCCGCCCCGTACAGATATTCCGGATCGGGCGTGGTCATTGCGGCAGGCGTGTCGGAAAGCTCGCCCCCTCCGTTCAGATTCAGCACCTGACCGAGGCAAAGGCAATGCACCGTGCCGATCATCCCGGTTTTGTAACCGGCCGCCGTAAGAATAGCGTGCAGGTAGCAGGCAACGGATGTTTTTCCGTTGGTGCCTGTGATCCCGATCACACGCATATGCCGCGTGGGATCGCCGTACCGGTTATTCCAGATCTGTGCGGCGGCAAGGCGTGTGTCCGCAACGGCAACGTAAGGGATGCCGTCGGGAACCGTCTCGCCGTCCTGTATTACGACAGCGCAGGCACCTCGCGCCACGGCGTCCGCCGCGTATCGGTGTCCGTCCCGCCGGGTACCGGCAAGACAAAGAAACAGTCCATCCGCCTGTGCACGGCGGGAATCGGAAAAAACGGCAGATATGTCCCGGTCGGGATCGGCACGGAACTCCGTTACCGAAACGCCGGACAAGAGTGCAGACAACTGCATTGGATACCTCCCGGAAGTGAAATAGGGATCGCTTTTACACTTCCGGCCATGCGTCAGTCGTCGGTAAGCCCCAGATGACGCACTTCGATTGTTACAAGGGTGGCGGCAGGCACGCTTTCACCGGCAGCCGGTGACTGGCTGATTACCGTGGCGGTATCGCCGTTGGTTGCACCGGTGACGGAAACGTTCAGTCCTGCGTTCACCAGAAGACGGTTCGCCGCCTCGGCGGTCTTGCCCACCAGATCGGGAACGGTCACTGTATTTTTCGGTGTCTCCTCTCCCGTATACAGGATCAGTTTACCGGTATCCTTAAAGATGGAAGAGCCGGCAGCAGGCACCTGTGCCGTCACCGTATCGCCGTCACCGACGATGGTGTACTTGATGCCGCGCCAATTGAGGTCAGAAACGCTGGCCTCTCTGGTTGCTCCCACGTAATTGGAAAGGCTGATTTCAATTCTCTTCAGTTCTTCCTCCGTATACTGGGCTTCCACGCCCATATAGGGGAGAACGAAGGAAAGAAGCTTTGAAACGTACGGTGCGGCAACTACGCTGCCGTACACACTGCCCTTCATCGGTTCATCCACCACGATCAGCACCGCTACCTTGGGATCGTCCGCCGGGGCATACGCTATGCAGGAACCGATGCGGTAGGATTTCTCGCCGTTTGCATCCAATTTATCCCGCTTCTCGGAGGTACCGGTTTTGGCGGCAACCTTGTATCCCTTTACGTAGGCGTTTTTGGCACCGCCGTTGCCGGATACACCGTCCTCCAGGATCCAGGTGATGGTATCGCAGGTTTCCGTACTGATAACCTGCCGCTTGGCCTCCTGCTCGTAGGACTGGATCACGCTGCCGCTGTCATCCACGATAGAGGAAAGCAGATGAGGCGTGACGAGATATCCGCCGTTGGCCACGGAGGACACCGCCGTGATCTGCTGCAGGGGCGTCGTTTTGAAAGTCTGCCCGAAGGCGTATACCGCAAGGGATACGCCGCCAAAATCCTTATAGGAGCTGATAATGGACGGACTTTCGCCGGGCAGATCGATTCCCGTCAGAGAGCCGTAGCCAAAAGCAAGAAAGTAATCGTAAAAGATCTCTCTGCCCATCTTCTGAGCGATCTGCATCATGGTAGGGTTGCAGGACTGCTGCAGCATCTGGTAAAAGGGCATGGTACCGTGGCCGCCTTTTTTGTGGCACTTGATATTGCCGTACCCTTCCACGAAATACTGACCGGCGCAGGAGAAATTCTTCTGAATATCCACGGCGTTTTCTTCCAGGGCCATGGCAGTGGTAAGAATTTTGAAGGTGGAGCCCGGCTCGTACAGTTCGGTAACTGCTTTATTCTTCCAGGTGGAGTACAGCAGATTCATTTTTGCATCCGCATACTCGGGAGATTCGGGATCCAGCAGAGAAAGCTTTTTCTGTGCTTCCTCGTCCAGCGCATAGGGGTGATTCAAATCAAAGGGCGGGTACGTGGCCATACCCAGAACACCGCCCGTATTTACGTCCATGACGATACCCGTTACCCGGTTGCCGGCACCAGATTCGTAATACGTATCCTTCAACTGATTTTCCAGCTCGTACTGGATATACATATCCAGTGTGGTAACGAGATTGTATCCGTCTTCTGCCTCCACGTAACTTTCAAAGTCAAAAGGCATATCATTGTTGTGTGCATCCTGGGCCTTGATATACCGTCCGGAGGTTCCCTCCATTATATTGTTATAGTAGGACTCCAGGCCGTACACGCCCGCACCGTCACTATTGGTAAAACCGATCACGTGGGATGCCAGCGTATCGTACGGATAGTACCGGATAGCAGACGCACGGAGATACACCTGTCTTGTCAGATCGTACTCTTTAATAAAAGCACGCACCTGATCGGCGGTCTCCTCATCCACGTTTTTCTTTATGACCTCGTAGCGGCGTCCGTTTTTTGCCGCTTTCTCAATAACGGAATCGTAATCCACGTCCAGAATATCGGACAGTGCCCGGGCGATCAGCTGATTCATGGGAATCCCGCTGTACGAGGTACCGTCCGCACTGTTCCATGCGTACAGCGCATCCGTTCCTTCCGTCTCCACCATGGCGTCGATAATATCCTGTGGCGAGATAAAGATCAAATACACCGTAGCGTTGGTTGCAAGCGTGTTTCCGTTTTTGTCGTATATGGTTCCCCGCTCGGGATTTACTTCCGTCTCATAGGTAAGCTGATTCAGAACTTCTTTCTGATAATAATCGTACTGCAGTATCTGCAGATCGAAGAGAGCGTACACCAAAACGCAGGCAACGGCAACGAACGCCATCATCAAGACAAGGGCGCGTTGCAGCGTTTTGCGATCAATTCTCTTGGCGGTAGCTGCCATCTTCCCCCTCCTGATTCCCGGCAATTCCGAAAGCGCCGTTACCGGCGAAAAAACGCAAGCCTATGCTTGCGGTTTCATGATTCTCCCTATATTGTATGAATACGGCGGAAAAATCATACCTGTTCTGCGTTTCACATAGAATTTCGAAAGACGCGGGACGCATTTTGTGCGTGCCCGCGTCCGTTATCCACGCAAGTCGTCGTCAATCTATGTATTCCCGCAGTTTCTCAAAATTCTCACCGATGGCAGAAAGCAGGTTTCCGAAGATACCGCGCCGGGGGGCAGTTTCCTCACCCTCGGGCAAAGAAAGCTCCACACGGTTTCCGCCGGATACGGTCACAAAACGGCTTTCCACCAGATCGCTTTTCACCATGCCGATCTCATTCAAGGCAATGTCCTCGATTACACGGATGTCGTCCCGTTCCTCAAGGCGCAGGCTTAATTCTTCTTCCGTCTGTGCCAGCGTGCGCTGCTGAGCGGCCAGCGTATCGATCTCGCTGGAAAGCTCGTAATTCTGCGCAAAACTGAGCACGATGACCATTACCATAACGGTAAAGATACTGAGCATGATCAGGGCCGTAAAGGGGAACGGCGCACGGGCAATACGCACCTCTGCCGCCGGTGTTTTTACCTTTGCCGCTTTTGCGGCGGCTTCTGCCGAGCGACGGCGCATCGACTCCGCGCTGAAGGGTGAAGAGGCAGCCACGACCCGGGATGCACCGGTTGACTGTTTGGGACGGGCAGCCTGTTTTTGGGAAACGGGTTTGGCAGCGGCCGGTCTTTTCGTATCTGCGGAGACAGATGCGGATCTTTTTATAGTCTGCACGTTTTTCGCTGCAGTCTGCGTCCGGGGAGCAGACGCACCGGCGATCTGCCGACGCTGCATGTCTGCCGCACGCACACTGCGTGCCTCGGACCGTTTCTCCTTCAGCGGATCCGGTGCGTTTTCATACGGGTTAAGGCCCTTCTGCACCCGTTCGATCATCACGGAGGTAGAGGGAGCGGAGTACTGCTTTACAGCGGTGGTACACCGATCGGTAAACTGCCGCTTCAATCTGTCGCACAGCGGATTTCCAGTGGACGTATACTGATTTGCGCCGTATGCTTCCATGTCACGTACTCCTCTATGATTTACTCGGAATGCTTCATTCCTGTGATCATTCCCGCTTACAGTTTCTCCGCACAGCGCAACTTGGCGCAGTGGGATCTGGAATTTGCCTTTATCTCTTCCTCCGACGGAAGAATCGGTTTTTTATTAAGAAGCCGTATCTTTGCTTTGTTGCCGCACACGCACACCGGGAAATTGGGCGGACACGTGCACCCGGAGGACAGAGAGGCAAACGTCTGTTTTGTGATCCGATCCTCCAAAGAGTGGAACGTAATCACCGCCGCACGTCCGCCCGGCTTGAGCCGGCGGACCGCCGCCTCAATGGAGGGTGCGATCACGGAAAGCTCGCCGTTTACTTCAATGCGGATTGCCTGAAAGCTGCGGCGTGCCGGATGCTGATTTTCCTTATACCGTGCCGCGGCGGGAATGGCGTCTTTCACGATGTCCGCAAACGCCGTGGTACTCTCAATGGGCTGTATCTCTCTCGCCTCCACGATCGCCCGTGCGATGCGGGGGGCGAATTTTTCCTCTCCGTAATCCCGGAGGATCCGAATAAGCTCTGCCTCGCCGTATCCGTTTATCACGTCGGCGGCAGTCATCCCTGCCGACTGATCCATACGCATATCGAGCGGAGCGTCTGCCATATAGGAAAAGCCTCTGTCTTTTTCGTCAAGCTGATAGGAGGATACGCCAAGGTCCCACATCACGCCGTCGATTTCGGCAATACCCAGCATATCGAGAACGGCTTCGATCTCAGAAAAGTTGGATTTCACCACCGTAACCCGATCGGCAAACGGGGCAAGCCGTTTCGTACAGGCGGCCAGTGCCGCGTCGTCCCGGTCAAGGCAGATCAGTCTGCCGTCCTTTGGCAGGCGGGAAGCAATCTCAAAGGAGTGACCGCCGCCGCCGGCTGTGCAGTCAACGTACACACCGCCGCGGGCAGGCTCCAGTGCCTCCATACATTCACGGGCCAGGACGGATACGTGAGAAAATTCCATTTTCCATGCCGCCCCTTCCCCAAAAATTTATCGTTATCAGAAGCCCAGACTGATCATAAGCTCGGTCAATGCTTCCGACTGTTCGCTGTTGTTCTTTTCCGTCCAGATTTCCTCTGCCCAGATCTCGGCCCGGCGTCCCATGCCCACGATGACGGCACCCTTCTGCACACCGGCGTACGAAAGAAGATCCGCCGGAATGAGCACACGGCCCTGTCCGTCCGGCTGTACCTCTGCGGCGTTGGAATAAATAAAGCGGGCGATCTCTCTTGCCTGGGTAGAAGGCAGCTGTTCCAGCTTGTCCGTGTACTTCTCCCACTCTTCCATAGAGAAAACGGATAGGCACTTGTCTACGTTTCGCGTGATAACGAACGTTTCACCCAACTGTTCCCGGTGCTTTGCCGGAATGAACAGACGGTTCTTCGCATCCAGATTATGCGTGAACTTACCCATCAACATAGGTTTCGTGCCCCCTTTCTATGGTTTTGTGCGCTACTTTCCCCCACAGTGCACCACTTTTATATAATTATAATATATTCCTGAGTGAAATGCAATACTTTTTTCAATGTTTTCGATATTTATTCTCTCTTTTTTTTCGTATTTCTCCCCTGTTCCCGTTATTTCCCATCATCACCGGAACCGAATCCCCCACAATCGGTCAAAATCCGACTTTCAGCCATTTTTCGGCATCTGCCGATAAGAAAAAACAGAGATCGCTGTAAGAAAACGGCAATCCCTGTTTTTCGCTGTGCAAATATTTTGTTTTCGTATTATTTTTTCCGCAGTACCGTAAGGCATCCGGTCACTGAAACCGGCTCGAACACGAGTGCGTTTTCCTCCTGACGGAAGGGCACATTTACCCCATCCGCCACGAGAGACACCGCGTCTGCTCCCTCGGGCAGAATATAGCGGCCAAGGGTGAGAGTTCCCTCCGATACGGAGAGCGTGATCTTCTCGCCCGTAAAGGATACGGTGCCAAAGGCACAGCCGAGGCTCCAGAAGCTGCAGAAATCCCCCTTAACACGCGGCTGAAATCCTACGGTTTTCCGAGGCATATCAAAGACGAATCCGCTCATCAGCGGCAAAATGGCAAAGGAAGCCATGGCACGGGCGTAGTTGCTGCCGCATTCCAGCTCGTTATACGGATTTCGTTTTTTGCCGTCGTACCGATCCCGGACCGCACGCACCAGGGAAAGTCCCTCGTCGAAATGCCCCTCCGCCATGAGAAGCCCGCCGAGAGAATACTCAAAGCCGGTCATGCACTCCTCACAGTACGGCAGAGGAATGGCCGGTTTTTCGGCATCCGCCGGATAATCGCACATTATGGCGCCGCCCTCGTCGTTCAGGGCGAACACACGCCACGGATTAACGAATTCCCGAAGAGACGGCTTGAAATTGTTTTTATACAAACTGTCAAGGGCTGTCTCCATCTGTTTCTCATCGAACAGGCGGCCAAGGCCGCAAATATCCGCATGCCACTGTCCCAGAAGCTGATCGATCTCGCATCCGTCACCGATCTGGTACTTCAGCTGCGATGCCTCTTCATTCCAGTACTCACTTCGGAGTTTTTCGCCATCTTCGCCGCGCAGGAATACCCCGTCGTCGGAAAGATCCACGCGCTGGGTAAACCATTTTCCGTTAAACAGGTGATCCCGGCAGAAGGCGTATCCGCCCTCAAACAAACGCCGGTATTCCGAAGCCGTCTCTCCGTCACCCAGATACAGAGCCATCTCCTCCCCGGCACGGAGTGCACAAAGGTACATGCTCTGCAGCCAGGCGGACGGGCCGAACATTTCCATATCCAGCGTGTGATGCTGTCTTCCTTCCAGGACGCCGTCCCGGTCACGGTCCCATGCCCCGGGGTTTTCTTCATGCCAGGCGTAGGCGATCAGCTTTTTGATCTTCTCCCAGTGCCCGCGGAGCCATCCGTCATCTCCGAAAATACGCCATTCGCGGAACATTTTGATCACCGTACCCATCTGCCCGTCCAGGCACGCAGGATAAGGATCCTCCATCGCTAGTCCCTCCGGCAGACTCAACCGGAAATGGGTACGTCCGTTTTCCTCCATCCGCCGCATCTCCATATCCCGCACGGATCGCTCCAGATCGGGAAACAAAAAGCACATGGCGTACGCATACGTCCACACGTGCTGGCAGGTGCCCTCGCAGGAACCGGTGAGCTCATTCACGCCCTCCCAGCCCCAGAACGTACCGTCCGTGAGACGGAGCACCGTGGGAGATTTGAGGACGGACAAAGTGGATGAAACCGCATCCAGCACCGCCTCATCCAAGGTAGTGGCAAACAGTGCGTCACGGAACGCCTCCGTCCGTGCATATAAGGATGCAAAATGGGCGGCACAGTACCGTGCCGTATGGGCAGAATCGGAAAATTTCGTGGCGTAGTAGTTTTTCCACGCACTCTTTTCCGGATCGTTCCAGTAATTGTAGCAGTTGGGCACGTTCCACGTCAAAAGAAAACGCACCGTGCAGCTCTCGCCGGGCATAAGCGTAACCGAACGCCACACGGAAGCGGTGTCCTTCTTTCCGGCGGTGTCGTACTGTCTGTCAGTAAAGCCCGCACCGGAAAACTCATTCCAGTAGCTGACCACGCCGTCACGCCATGCCCCCCGGTACCAGTACACCTGCCGTTTGGCATCCTCCCCGAGACAGGCGACGGTCAGATCGCCGTACTCTCTGTCTTCGGTATCCACCCCCGCGTGTACCAGACGAACCGCCGCCATGGCGGCGTCGGAAACGTCCTCGTTCCGGGTGTCGGCAAACGGTCCCGCCACGCTGAAAACGCCCGTATATTTCACGGGAACGTCCAGAGGATTTCGGAACGTGACCGCAAAGAACGCCGCCGGCAGAGAGGAATTATCCGCATCGCCGGGAATAAACGGATTGAATGCGGAAAGCTCCACCGCACCGGGAAAAGCATTGTCCGCAAACGTCAGTTTTGCCAAAGGGAACGTGCCTTCGAACGTACACTTTGAAAAATGGGGAAATCCGCTCATAGTACCCGATTCGGCACCGAAGCCGAAGCCGGTAAACTCCGATTTTCTATACACGCCGGCAAGATGGGTTTCCGTATCGCCGCACAGGACGCGGGCAGAGGTATTGTCCGCCCAATCCGCACGCACGGCAAAATGGGAATAGCCGTTGACGCTGCCCTTATTCGGACGATTGAAAATTTCCCAGTCTATAAGCCGGCCCGTGCCGGAAAGCCCCACCGAACCGGTACCGATACCGCCCAGGGGGAAGGAAATTTCATGAAGATGATCGTTTTTATAAAGCATATGTACAACCTCCCGGTTATTTCCGTTTCTCCAGAATGCGAAGTGCTGTTTCCGCCGCACGGGCCGGCATAGCGTCACCGATAGGACAGCCGTATTTCAACAGTTCCCGCACATAGGTGGAACTGACGCAGGCAATCTCCGGTGCCGCCGGTAAAATCACCGTTTCCAGTCCTTCGTCAAACCGTTTCATAATAGCGGCAAGAGAATACTCGTAATCAAAATCGGCGGCACAGCGTGCTCCACGTACGATATACGAAATATTCCGCCGGGCGGCGTATTCGGAGGAAAGCCCCGTGCAGATCTCCGGCTGGATATTCCGGATGCCCCGGGCAGTGAGTTCCTCGCAGGCGGCCGTGAGGATTTCGAGCCGTTCCCCGTAGGAGAACATGCCGCCGCCAAAGGAATCCTTCTCCCCGTTGGACATAATGGCCACGTATACGAAATCAAACATTTTTGCCGCACGAACGATTAGATCCGTGTGCCCTGCGGTCACCGGATCAAAGCTGCCCGTCAGCATGGCAATACGCTTTTCCGCCATAGTTATACCTCCGCCGTCACGTCCGGCAAAACGGGACGAAGCACCGTGATCCGTGTCCGTCCGTACGCGGCGGTACGCTCTACGGTGAATTTTTCGGAAAGCGCGGCGTCATCCCCGAATACGTCCCGCAGAACGATGGCCTCTTCCCGTGCCGCCAGCTCCTCCCGGCTCATGCCCCGGGTACGCTGCCGGCTTACCTCTTCCTCCGCCGTTTCGCATACCACGGCGGCACCGTGTGCCAAAATCCCGGCCTCGTGCAGTTTCAGAAGCACCGACGGCAGAATCCCGTCCCCATAAGGCGGATCCAGAAACACGGTATCGTACGTTTCCCGTCCCTGTGCGCCGCGGACGAACGCCGCCCAATCCGCACAGGAAATGCGGCACCGCTCAAACAGGTGCGTCTTTTTTGCGTTTTCCATAATCACCGCAATCGCCTCCCGGGAAGCGTCGATGAGCGTGGCACGTGCCGCCCCGCGGGAGAGTGCCTCCAGAGCCATCTGCCCCGATCCGGCAAACAGATCCAGAACAGCCCTTCCCTCCAGTTCAAACTGGAGCATGGAAAACACCGCTTCCTTTACTCTCTCCGCCGTCGGACGGGTGTTGCCGCCCTCCAGCGTCACAAGCTTCGTGCCCCGGGCCGTGCCGGTAATAATTCGCATCATGGATGTATCCTCCGTTTTTACTAAGATAAACTCACGGCTCTTTTTCGCCGTGCAGGAATTTGTATACGTTCACGCCGTCCGCCTCCGAGAGACCGGATACGGCGGCAATATCGGCAGGGGAGGCCGCCCGCATGGCGGTCAAGGTGCCGAAATGGGAGAGGAGTGCTTTCGCCTTGGCCGGGCCGATGCCCTTTACCTTTTCCAGGGAAGAGCTCCGCACGGTTTTCCGCTTGGCCGCACTCATGGCGGAAACGGTAAAGCGGTGCACCTCCTCCTGCAGTTTATACAGAAACTGGAATACGGCAGGATCCCGTGCTACGTTGATTTCTTCATTTTCCCCTACCAACGTACGGGTTTTGTGGTGCTCGTCTTTCACCATACCGAACACGGGAATGGTGATACCGGCTTCACGAAGTGCCGCGCGAACCACTGACACGTGGGTCTCACCGCCGTCCAGCAGAATCAGATCGGGCCGCACAGCGAAGGAGCCGCCCTCATCGCTGAGATGACTGACGCGCCGGAGAATGGTTTCCCGCATGGAAGCATAATCATCCGGCGTCTCGGAAACGGACTGGATTTTGAACAGCCGGTAATCGCTCTTTTTATGCTTCCCGTTTTCCGCCACAACCATACCGGCGGTAATATGCTCTTTCCCCAGGTTAGAAATATCGTACGCCTCAATGCGTTCCGGTACCGTTTCCAGCTCCAGAAGAGAAGCCAGCCGCACCAGCATACGCGTATCGCCCTCTTCCCGCTTGCGCTGATTCTCGCCGTGCTCCGCCGCATCCCGCTGTGCCATCAGGCACAGCTTATAAAGATCGCCCCGCTGCGGGGTGCGGACCGTTACGCGCCGTCCGGCACGGCCGGTGAGATAGCCGGAAATGATCTCGTACTCATGCTCGGGCAGCGGGAAGGAGAGCAGCACCTCTGCCGGGATATCCTCCCTGCCCTGATACAGACTGATAATAAACGCCGTCATCGGCGAATCGCCGCAGGCAAGTGCCTCCGCATCCGCTTCCTCTACCGTGATCTCATCGGGCGAAAAGCGAAAATGCTCGCTGTCCGCGATATATCCGCCGCGTACATAAAATACCGCCGCCGAATCACCCAAGTCGGATTTGGCAAGGGCGATCACGTCGCAGGAGAAATCCGGTGCACCTACCGCCTTCTGCTTTTCGCCAAGCCGTTTGAGAGCGGCGATGGAATCCCGGCACCGTGCGGCCTCTTCAAACCGAAGATCCTCCGCACAGGCCTCCATCCGTTCGGTCAGTGCCGCCATGGCATCCCGGGTGTCGCCCCGCAGAATCTGCACCGCACACCTGACCAGCGTGCCGTATTCCTCCTCGGTAACGTTCCCGGTACAAACACCCACGCACCGCCCCATTTGATGGTACACGCAGGGGCGCTCTTTGCCAATATCTTTCGGGAATACGCGTTTGCAGGAAGGGAGCCCCAGCGTACGCTCCAGCGTACGGATCACGGAAAACACCGTAGACGTGCCGGAATAGGGACCGAAATACATGGCACGGTCATCCATCCGCCGCCGTGTCATGGACAGGCGCGGATAGCTTTCGTTCATACTGAGGCGGATATACGGATAGGATTTGGCATCCTTCAGTTTTATATTGTACTTAGGCGTGTACTGCTTGATAAGCTGATTTTCCAGCGCTAAAGCTTCCATCTCCGTATCGCAGGTGATGAAATCGAAATCGTGCACGCTGTCCGCCATGCGGGAGGTTTTAACGTCGTGGGTGCCATGGAAATACTGGGACACCCGATCCCGAAGAGAACGGGATTTGCCCACATAGATCACCTTGCCGGACGCCGCACGCATAATATACACGCCGGGACGCCGGGGCAGGGCCATGGATTTTGACCGCAGATGGGACAGAACCGATTCTTTCGCCTCCGTTTTATCTCCGTTTGTCACAAGATCCCCTCCTCTCCGCCAGCAGTTTGCAGCAACGGTAGCGCACAAATACGTCCGGCATTACAAAAAGGGGCGAAAAGCCGCCGGTCGTGCTTTTCGCCGCAAATTCCGTATAGAGAATAACTGCCGAGCCAAGCGGCCCGGCAGAGTCCGTGCTGTTATAAAGCGGAAACGGTACCGATCTCCGTTCAGTCGTTGAAACCGGTATCAATCAAGGCAGCAAGACCGTCCAGGGCCTCCTGTTCGTCGCTGCCGTCCGCAATCAGCGTGATAGTCATTCCTTTTACGATACCGAGAGAGAGAACGCCGAGAAGGCTCTTTGCGTTAACCCGTCTGTCCTCACGCTCTACCCAGATGGAACTGCGGTAAGAATTTGCCTTCTGAATAAAGAACGTAGCCGGTCTTGCGTGCAGACCAACGCTGTTCTTTATAGTAACATCGCGAGAAATCATATCTGTATGCTCCTTGGGTGCAAATAATTCGTACGAATCTGCTCGCTTTACGGCAAATTCTAATAACTTACTACCAGTATATCAAATTTTGCAGATAAAATCAATAGATTTTTTTGATTTTTTCATTTTTCACCGCTTTTCACGGCAAGAATACCCATTTTACGGCGTTTTTTTGTGAGATATGTTTGCACATTCCCCGTTTTTACCGAAAATCAGTAGGAAGTAACGGTACGTTTGTTGCCCGAGATATAGTCCCGATGCAGTTTCAATTCGCCGTTATCCATGCGGAAGATCCGGTCGGCATGGTCCGCGATGGACAAGTCGTGAGTAACCATAACCAGCGTCTGACCGAGAACGCGCTTCGTCTCCAAGAGAAGTTTCAGCACCTCGTCCGCATTGGCACGGTCCAGATTACCGGTAGGCTCGTCGGCAAAGACAATATCCGGCAGATTGATCAGGGCACGGGCAATAGCCACGCGCTGCTGCTGACCGCCGGAAAGCTCGCTGGGCAAGTGATGCAGACGCTCTCCCAGCTGCAATGTTTCCACCAGCTTTCTGAGGTTTTCCTGATAGCTCATATCCGGCTTGTTGCACATAACGGTGGGAATCAGAATATTTTCAAGGGCCGTAAACTGAGGAATCAGATTATGCCGCTGGAAGATAAAGCCCATGTTGATGCCGCGGAAACGCCCCAGCTCGTCGGCCGACATCTTGGTGATGTCCTGATCCCGGATCTTTACGTGGCCGGCGTCTGCATTAAGCAGGCCGGCACAGATGTGAAGAAACGTACTTTTACCGGAACCGGACGTACCGATAATTGCCACGAACTCGCCCGGCTCCACCTTAATGGATACACGGTTTACGGCCGTTACCACGGTATCGTACTGTTTATACTGTTTGATTACGCTCTCCGTCTGGAGCATATACTGCACTGCCATATATAAAAATCCTCTTTATTCTCTGAATTGTTTCGATACGTGAAGTATTTATTATTCGTCTCCCTCGCCGGAGCCGCCGTTCTCCAGTGTAACTCTGGATTTGATATAGGAACGGAACGGCAGGTACGTGGAGAAGAAGCCGCAGCCTACAGACATGACGATACTGGTAAGGATCGCGTACCAGGGCATATAAAACTCATATCGGATATATTCTTTTCCGAAATACGGGATCAGCACGTTGAAGATATAGAACAGGCCGTAGCTGCCCAGATAACTGAGGAAGATGGCAACGATAAGGGACAGAGCCGCCATCACCAGACCGCCCTGCAGGTAGATCTGCCGAATATCCCGGATGGATGCACCGATGGACTGGAGGATATTGAACTCCTTTTCCCGCTTGAAATAATACAGCGTCTGGGAGAAGAACCACACCAGCGGCGAGATGCACAGGATCAAAAGGGAGATTGCCACGTACAGCTCATGATAATGCTTATCCCCGGAGATGGTATCCAGGCTGAGCTGGTGCGTGTTGGAAATGCGCGTTTCACCGTAGATACGCCCCCAGTTGCGGAGCTCCGTATCAATCCGGTTCGTATCCTCGCTGGACAGGGACTGATCCACGTAGATATTAAGAGACGTGGGATCGGCGCTTCTGCCGCCGGAAACGATCTCATAATCGGCCGTATTGAAGAAGATGGGCATACTGCCGGAGGGGATATTCTCGATCACCGCGCCAACGGTAAAGGTGTAATAATCGTATTTGAAATACTGAATCTGGCTCTTCAAAAGATTGCGTCCGCTGAGGTTCGTATCCACGCTGCGGATCTGTCCCGTCTTGACGGAGATCTGGATGGTATCACCCACTTCAAACTTGTAGGTCTTGATATTGGACACGGAATCACCGATAATCACGGTGCCGGGCGTGGTATAGATGCAGTTCAGATCGCCTTCGTATTTGTATTTCTCCAGTACGCGGAGCTGTTCCTCCGTCATACCGTAATACACCACGTCACTGGAGGCACGCATACCCACCACGGGATTCTGCTCGCTCTCGTATACCACCAGATTCTTCAGCGGCATCACGTTGGACGCATCGGTAAGCATATGGGAGGCGATTTCGGAGGCCTCGATCTTGTTGTTCATGGCCTGCACCTCGGTGATGCCCTCGATGGCGTACAGCTCCTCGCTCATGATATCGTCGTAAGCGAACTCCGTATCGGAAAGATCCACCGTAAACTGGGGACGGGGATAGGTAAGGCCGGTGGTGTAAATATTGGCAAGGTAGAGACCGCAGATAAACAGTGCACAGAACACGATGGCCGTGGTGAGCAGCTGCACGCTGTACTTGCGGAAACGCCAGATGGAATAAAACTCGTACTGGGTGGGGAATTTCTTGCCCAGCAGATTGATGGAACGCATGGGAGAGGTAACCAGGTTGGAGTTATCCTCCGTTACAATCAGCGTCATGGGCTGTCTTGTGGACATCAGCCGCATGGGCATCCACACGGAAGCCAGCACCACCGCCGTACCGAACAGGAGCACCTTGAGGAAAGACAAAAAGGAGAACTGGAACGCCATGCCGGTAGGCAGATAGATCAGGTACACCGCAAGGGTGGAGAGAAGAACGGCGGGAATCAGTGTCACGATGGAAATGACGAACAGCTCCCAGAACGCCGTACCGAACAGTTTTTTAAAATCGGCACCGAAGGTCATATACACGCCGTATGTAAACTTGTACTGATTCACACGGATATTGTAAAGAGACGTGAGAAGAAAAATAGAGACCGCCAGAAGGATCAGCGTAATAAAGATAAACGTAACGAGGTTGACCGTCTTGTTGTCCTCAAACCGGAGAAGCGGCGTGGTAGCAATGGAAAAAGCCTCGCCCGGCCGCCCCAGCTTCTGCAGATTGGGCAGATAGTTTTCACGGAAGCGTGCCTCGCTTACGTCCTTATCGTTCAAAAAGAAAAGGAACACGTCGTAGCGGGTCTTGCCGGTCATGTAGTTCAGGTTTTCATCGGAACGGACGATCTTGAAGATCAGATCGTTCTTGAACACGGAGCCGGAGTCGTTGAAAATATGGTTGGCCTGGTCCACGTTCAGATCACGGAGAACCATATGATAATCGTACTCCGCCGTCACGTGCTGATATTCCACGTCGTTGTTGTTGGCGTAGGATACGGACATAAGTCCGTAAAACATCTGTACGATGAACAAAGCGGCAAAAAAGCAGGCGTATTGCTTAAAATTGAAAAACACACTCTTGAAGGCGATCTTCAGGCTTCGTGTGAGATACTCAAACAGTGCTTCCAATGCAGTTGTAACCGCTGCAAAAGCAGCGTGCTCCTCCCTACGGTATTTGCCCACGCGGGCAGAAAATAACAAGGTATATTCTATATTATACCATAATTATTTATGAAATATAGCGGATTTTATGAACACCGCCCCAAAACCGGGGCGGCGGACGTAAAAAATCAAGGGCAAAAAATGGCGATTTTGCACAAACCGCCCCGGATCAGTGAAACAGGCTGTCCAGATACTGAAGATCAAAGCGTGCGTCCACGGGTGTATACAGGTACTCTCCGTACTGGATGCACGGATCGGCGTATTCCGTATCCGGCGTGACGAGCAGATCGGGACGCACGTCGGAAGGATCCGCCATCACGAATGTGAGCGTGTAGGCCGCGGCCACCCCGTCCGTCTGCTTTCTGGTACAGACAAGGGTGCCGAACGCCATCATCAGCGTTTCCACGTCCGGGCCGCTTACCGTCACCGATTCGCCGTCCGCCCGCGTTACCGTTACCGACTCGATCAGCGGCAGAAGCGTGGCATCATCCGTGGGCGCAGGCAGAATCTCATCCAGCGTATACGCACGGAGCGAGCCGCATCCGAAAAGCGTTCCCACAAGAACCGTCAGCGATAAAAAAAGGCATATCCGTCTCATACAATGCACCTCCCGTTTTTTTCATTATACACCGATCTCCTTTTTCTTACAAGCAGAAGTTTGTGAATTTTACACTTTTTCGTCTGTACTCTTTTCCTTTTCGCCCGTTTGTGGTATAATAGACGTATCGAAAAGCAGAAATGGGAGAATCACCTATGAAAACACTGCTCGTCATCGACGGAAACAGTATTCTGAACCGTGCCTTTTACGGCATCCGTCCCCTTTCCACCCGGACGGGACTGCCCACCAACGCCGTATACGGCTTTATCACCATGCTGAAAAAGCACATCGACGCCCTCACACCGGACGGCATCGTCTGTGCCTTTGACAAAAAAGCACCCACCTTCCGGCATAAGATGTACGACGGATACAAAGCCACCCGGAAAGGTATGCCGGAGGAGCTGGCCCTGCAGCTCCCTTACGCCAAGGAAGTGGCCGCCGCCATGGGCTGTCAGGTCATTGCCCTTGACGGCTACGAGGCGGACGATATCCTCGGCACCTCCGCCGCCGTGGCGGCAAAGGCCGGCGGCGTACACACTTATCTGCTCACCGGCGACCGGGATTCGCTTCAGCTTATCTCCCGGGACACCACGGTGGTGCTGGTGAAAACGAAAGAGGATATTCTCTACACGCCGGAAAAATTCCGGGAGGAATACGGCATTACGCCTGCCCAGTTCGTGGACGTAAAAGCACTGATGGGCGACACCTCCGACAATATCCCGGGCGTGCCGGGCATCGGCGAGAAGACCGCCCTGAAGCTGATCGCGGAGATGGGCTCTTTGGACAACATCTATGAAAACATCGACAATCTGCCTGTGACGAAATCCGTCACGGAAAAGCTCCGTTCCGGCAAGGACAGTGCACTCCTTTCCCGGAAACTGGCAGAGATCTTCACCGAAGTGCCTCTGCCTCACGACGTGACGGAAAAGGACGCCGTGCCCGACACGGCCCGGCTGGCAGAGCTGTTCACCGAACTGGAATTTTCCGCACTGAAGGCCCGTTTCCGGCTGACGGAAACGGCCGCTGCCGCCCCGGCGGCCTGTCCGGAGTGTCCCCCGTTCCCCGTCATGACCGAAGCAGACGTCCTGCCTTGCGGCACGGAGATCATCGCCGCTTTGAAGGATAACGGCGATATGGCCGCCGTATGGGGCGATATCTGCCGGATCATCCCGTCCGACGCGGCAAAAGACGTGCTGGCAGAGACTCCGGTGATCTGTCACGATTACAAGCATTTTTACGCCGCTATGCGTGCCCGGGGCATCCCGGTGCGGTGCCATTTTGACACCATGCTGGCCGCGTATCTTCTTGCCCCCGGGGAGGGAACGTATCCTCTCGCCCGGCTCACCGAGGTATATCTGGGCACGGGAGAATTGCCGGAAACGGCCGAAGCGGAAGCCTACGCCGTATCCCGTCTTCTGCCCATTCTCCGGGATCGGCTGGCGGAGCACGGTATGACCGATCTGCTTCATACCGTGGAGATCCCCCTTTCGGAAGTCCTTGCCGAAATGGAGGAGGCCGGCTTTACGCTGGATGCGGAGGGGCTGCACGAATACACCGTCAGCCTGCAGAACGCCGCCGCTCAGCTTGCCGCACAGATTTTTGAGGAGGCTGGGATGGAGTTCAACCTCAACTCACCCAAGCAACTGGGTGAGGTGCTTTTTGAGCGGATGGAACTCCCCTCCTTCAAAAAGACGAAAAGCGGCTATGCCACCGATGCGGAAACTTTGGACAAACTGCGTCCCCTG
This sequence comes from Eubacteriales bacterium, assembly GCA_045544955.1. Lineage (GTDB taxonomy): Bacteria > Bacillota > Clostridia > Oscillospirales > CAG-272 > SIG701. The sequence continues at coordinate 10,109 of JAZPZY010000050.1, read as the reverse complement.
CATCCCATCATCGGGCACATTTTGGATTACCGACAGCTGGTAAAACTCACCGGCACCTACGGCGACAATCTGATCGCTCTAATGGGCGCAGACGGAAAGATCCATTCCAAATTCAACCAGACCGGCACTGCCACGGGACGCCTGTCCTCTCTGGATCCCAATATGCAGAACATCCCCGTCCGTGGACAGCTGGGCCGGGAGCTGCGTCGGTATTTCACCGCCTCGGATAAGGAGCACGTCCTTCTTGATGCGGACTATTCCCAGATCGAGCTGCGTCTGCTCGCCGTGCTTTCGGAGGACGCCGCCATGCAGGAGGCCTTCCTCACCGGTGAAGACATCCACCGTGCCACGGCGGCACAGGTATTCCGCACGCCCCTTTCGGAGGTAACGCCGGAGCTCAGAAGCCGGGCGAAAGCGGTGAATTTCGGCATCGTCTACGGCATCGGCGACTACTCCCTCTCCCAGGATCTGGGCATCTCCCGGGCACGGGCGGGTGAGTATATCCGCAGTTATCTCGACACCTATCCGGGGGTAGAAGCGTATCTTGCCGAGACGGTGGAGAAAGCCAAAGAAACCGGATACACCAAAACCGTATTCGGACGCAAGCGTTTCATACCGGAGCTTGCTTCCCAAAATAAAAATATCCGTGCCTTCGGCGAGCGGGTGGCGAAAAACAGCCCGATCCAGGGAACGGCGGCGGATATTATCAAGATCGCCATGATCGAAACGAGAAACGCACTCCGTGCGGCCGGCATCGATGCAAAGCTGATCCTGCAGGTACACGACGAGCTGATCATCGAGGTTGCCAGAAAGGATGCGGAGAAAGCCGCCGAAATCCTCCGCCGGGAAATGGAGGGAGCCGTTTCCCTTCCCGTACCGCTGACCGTGGAGGTTTCCTCCGGCGACAGCTGGTTTGAGGCAAAGCAGTAAGAAAATAAAAATCCCGCCGAGCGGCGGGATTTTCTTTTATCACTTCACACGGACGATGCGGGCTTCCAGCCGCTCTCTTGCACCGGGGATCGGATCGGCGGGATATCCGAGGATACAGTTGCCGATACCCACGTAATCCTCCGTGAGGCCCCATTCTTTGAGAAGGGCTTTTCCCTCCGCCGTTTCAAACATCTGTTTCGCCCGATGGATCCAGCAGGAGCCTACCCCGAGTGAATGTGCCGCCAGCATCAGATTCTGCATGACGAGACAGCCGTCCTCCAACGCCGTACCGCTTTTCGACACGTCCGCCAAAACCACCACGACCACCGGTGCTCCGTAAAAGGGATCGCCGTCCGTCCCCATTACGGCGGCGTTCATGGCGGAAAGCTTGTCGCGCGTGGCTTTATCCTCCACCGCCACCGTTACCACCGGCTGGCGGTTCATGCCGGAGGGTGCGTACAACCCTGCATTCAGAATGGCGGCAAGTTCTTCTTCTTTGATTTTCTCCGGACGGTAGGAGCGGACACTGCGGCGCTCAATCAGCGCGCGGATGACTTCGTTCATAAGAGTTCCTCCTGGATCTTTTTTTCTTTCATTCTATCATTTCTGTCTGTACTTGTCAAGAAAGCACACGTAAAAAAGAAGCGGTATCCGACCGCTTCTTTCTTTTCTCACACCACACTGTATACGACGCCGTCCTCCTGCCACTCGCCCCGGACGCAGTCGCCGGCACGGATCTTTCCCCGCACCATTTCCTCAGACAGCGTATCCTCCACGTACCGAACCACCGCCCGGCGGAGCGGACGGGCGCCATAGGCAGGATCGGATCCTACAGCGGCAAGCTTTGCCACGACCTCCCCGGAAAAATGCACCGTGATCCCGAGAGCGGCGATCCGCTTCGTCACCTCCGCCAGCATCCGGGCGGCGATCTCCTCCATCTCCGGCTGTCCCAGACGGCTAAACCGGATCACCTCGTCTATCCGGTTGAGAAATTCCGGCCGGAACGTCTCCTTAAGCGCATTGCTCACCCGGGCGTGGCTTCCGCCGTGCTCCGCATCTCCGCTTTGCACGAAGCCCATCTGCGGCACGCCGCCCTCTGCCGCACCCACGTTGGAGGTCATGATCACCACCGTATTGCAAAAATCCACCCGGCGTCCCCGGGCGTCGGTGAGCGTACCGTCCTCCAGCACCTGCAAAAGCAGATGGAACACGTCCGGATGTGCTTTTTCGATCTCGTCAAACAGCACCACGGAATAGGGATGCCGCCGGACGCGCTCCGTCAGCTGTCCGCCGTCGTCATAGCCCACGTAGCCGGGCGGCGAGCCGATCATACGGGAGGTGGTATGCTTCTCCATATATTCCGACATATCCACCCGGATCAGCGACTCCTCGCCGCCGTACATCACGTCCGCCAGCGCCCGGGCAAGTTCCGTCTTGCCCACGCCCGTGGGGCCGAGAAACAGAAACGAGCCCACCGGCCGTCGTGGATCCTTCAGTCCCGTCCGCCCTCGCCGGATCGCCCGGGACACGGCGGAAACCGCTTCCTTTTGTCCCACCACACGGGCAGAAAGCAAGGACTCCAACTGCGAAAGACGGACGCTTTCTTCTTCGGCAAGACGGGAAACGGGGATGCCCGTCCAGGCGGTCACAATATCCGAAACGTCCTCGGCGGTCACGGCGTCGGCCGGCTTTTCCGCCACGGCCACGTGGCTCCGCCGGCTGTCGTATTCCCGGCGGAGATGCGTTTCCCGATCCCTGAGAGAAGCGGCGTTCTCATAATCCTCGTGCAGGATCGCTTCTTCCTTTTCCGCCGTGACGGCACGGAGCTTATTCTCGATCTCCCGCACCTCCGGCCGGGGTGCCAAGGCCGCCAGCCGCTTTTTCGCCGCCGCTTCGTCGATCAGATCGATGGCTTTGTCCGGCAGATACCGATCGCAGATGTACCGGACGGACAGACGAACGGCCGCATCGATGGCCTCCTCCGTGATCTTCAGCCGGTGGTGGGTTTCGTACTTATCCCGGAGTCCCAGGAGGATCTCCCGTGCCTCCCCGGGCGTGGGCTCTCCCACGAGGACGGACTGAAACCGCCTTTCCAGAGCCGCGTCCCGTTCGATATGCCGCCGGTATTCGTCGATGGTGGTGGCACCGATCACTTGCAGTTCTCCTCTTGCCAGTGCCGGCTTCAGAATATTGGCGGCGTCCAGTGCACCTTCCGCACCGCCGGCCCCGATAATGGTATGGATCTCGTCGATAAACAGGATCACGCGGCTGTTTTTCGCCGACTCGTTCAGAACGCCGCGCATACGCTCTTCAAACTCGCCCCGGTACTTGGCACCGGCGATCATGGCGGAAATATCCAGCATGACGATCATCCGCCCTCTTAGATTTTCCGGCACGCTTCCCTCCGTGATCCGCCGGGCAATGCCTTCCACCACCGCCGTTTTTCCCACACCCGGCTCCCCGATAAGGCAGGGATTGTTTTTCGTCCGCCGGGAAAGAATGCGGATCACCCGCTCCGTCTCCTCCTCCCGGCCGATCACCGGATCTATCCGGCCGTTTTCGGAAAGGGCACAAAGATTCCGCCCGTATGCCGAGAGGTTGGGGCAGTCCCTGATCGCTTCCCTGCCCTTCTCCTGCCTCGCACCGGATGGGGTGCCCGACCGCGCCGCCGGCCCTTCCCCCGAGCCGAAATAGGTGGTGACGTCGCCCCGTATCTCCGTTACGGACGCCCCCTGGGATACGATGATCTGCACCGCCTGGGATTCCGGCTCGGAAGTAAGGGCGAGGAGCAGATGCTCCGTGCCGATGAATCCGTGCCCCGCCCGGGCGGCTTCCCTTGCGGAATTTTCGATCACTTTTTTCGTGCGGGGCGTCATGTCGGCGGCGGTAACGGCACTTTTTTCACCGATGCCGGAAACCGCCCGCAAGAGTTTCTGCGTGCTCTCGTACCGTACCCCCCGGGATTCCAGGATCCGTGCGGCAATGCTGTCCGGTTCCGAAAGCAGTCCCAGCAGCAGATGCTCCGTGCCGATATACGTATGTCCCATCTCCCGTGCCGCGGATAAAGCACGGTTCAATGCATTCTGTGCCTTTTCAGTAAATCGATTGGCCATAGTTTCCTCCGGGTGCAAAAAATCTTTTGTCCCCGCTATTCTCGCCGCATTTCTGCCGGTTCATTCAGCGGCACGTTACTTTCGGTCACGCACGGCGTAATTATACTCTGCCGCCAGCCGGTTCCAGGTCACGGCGTCCGTTTCACCGGTGGCCCCCAGAATGTTGGCTCGCTGAAAACGGCGTACCGCCTCTTCCGTCGTGCGGTCGTACTCGCCGGTAAGCGGGATCTCCCCCAGAGTATCGTACAGCACCCGCACCGTCTCCAGCATGATCTGCAGAATCAGAACGAGGTGGCTCCTTTCCCCCGGAAGGATCCGCAGGCCGGGGGAGTAAAAGGGCGTGATGGAATCGGGCACGCTGTTCTGCAGAAGATACAGCGTGTAAATTTCCCGAAGTTTTTCCCATGTTCTGATATCCGCCTCTCCGGTTTCGGGAAGCCCGAATTTCCGTTGAAACGCCCGGAGTGCGTTCTGCGTGCCGATATCAAAGGAGCCGTCCACTGCCGTGGAAACGGACATATCCCCGCTGAGACGTCCCACCGTGCGGAGCATTTCCTGTAAAGACCGGACGCGGTTTTCCCGGTTGCGGTGATCATAATACACCTCTGTGCGTGGATTTATCATGCAATTCCCCCTCCATATTGCGTGCCGGAGGCGTCTGCCCCCTCCCGCAGTTCACTGTATGTATCGGTGATGGCGTCCCAGGTGGAAAATGAAACGATGCCGGAGGTTGTCAGTCCAAAGAGAGTCTGATACGCCCGGACGGCGGCTTCCGTGGCGCCGCCAAACTGACCGTCCACGGTCAGCTTGGGAATGGACGTGTACGTGTCGGAGATAAAGTTCAGATACTCCTGCAGGGCGGTCACCGCCTCGCCGGAGGAGCCGAGACGCAGCTGGAATCCTGGATAGGGCAACGGTGCATCCACGAAATAGTCCGCCGGCAGGGACTGCAGAAATCCCCTGTACGCATCGTACAGCCGATTCCACGTAACGGTATCCACAATGCCCGTTACAGGCAGTCCGTACGTCTGCTGAAACGCTTCCACCGCGCGCCGCGTAGCGGCACCGAAAATGCCGTCGATGGCCACGGTGGGAACGGACTGTACGAAATATCCCACGAAGGCGAGAAAATACTGCAGTTCCCGCACACCGGTACCCGTATCGCCCTCCGTGAGCCGGGTGGCAAACAGATCCGTCACCTCACTAAGAGGCAAGCCTTCCGCATTCAGTTCCGACAGCCGTTTCACCGAATTATAGATCCGCTGGATCATGTACCAGGTGGCACGGCCGATGATTCCGTCCTCGGTCAGCGCGAATATCCGCTGAAACTCCCGCACGGCCGCTTCCGTCTCCGGCCCGTAGATACCGTCCGGATTCAGGATCTTCGGAATGGACGGATAGTTTTTGGCGATCCGGTTCAGTCTTATCTGTATAAGGCGGATCTCGTTGCCGCTGGTGCCGGGGCGAAGCGGCACGCCGGGATAACTCTCCGACAGCCCCTCCACCGGTGCGTCCCGCACCAGTTCAATATCGTCCCCGTAATAATTCTGCAGAATCTCAAAGGGAGTCAAACCGTTTTCCGCCAGAGTCACCGTTCCCCACTGGGAAAGACCGCCGCAGGTGACGGTGGTGCCGTTGCAATACTGGGCAAACAGCGGTGCCACACTGCCGGCACGGCGGACGTAATCGTTGAACACCTCGTCAACGATCCTTGAAATATTATCAAAAATATCCCGTCCCAGAACAAAGGACTGATCAAACGCGGTGGAATTGGTAATATCGAAATCGTATCCCCGGGAACGGTAGTACTCCGTATATACCCGGTTGAGCGCAAAGGTGATCTGTGCCAGAATATTGGCACGGATGGCACTCTCCGGCCAGGTGGGATAGATCTCACTGGACGCCACGTTTTTTATGTAATCGGGGAAATTCACCGTCACGTTCTGTGCCGCCTGATCCGGTGATCCCAGGTGAACGGTAATGGTTTCGGGGACGATGGGTAATCGTGCATTCGTCATTCGTATCCTCCTTTTCCCTTACAAAAGGGGATTCTCTGCCGTGGGCGTGCCGTAAACGCGCATCTCGCTCTCCGGCAGCGACTGAAACTCCGACAGAGGAATCAGCTGTACGGGCTGGGTAGACACCACCCCGTCAAAAACAGGTACGCCCACGTTTTCCACCGAACCGTAGCCCTCCTTCTGCACGGTAATATTGTAAACGCCGTACGGTGCCGCCGCCCCGGGCGTCAGCGACAGTGCTGCCGCCGGGGCGGAAAGTTCCACCGCCTCTGTCAGTCCGTCCTCGTCGGTACGGAGAGAATACATCACACCGTTATCCTCCCCCTCCCTGTCCGCATTCCACACCTGCACCAGTGCACCGGCAATGGGAAACGCCTCCCGTGCCGCCCGCACACTGACTCTGAGATATCCTTTTCCCGGATTTGTCATTGATTCGTTCAAATAATCACTCTCCCTTACACTGCAATACGCATCGCTATTACTATATGCGAAAGGAGAAGCATTCGTGACAAAAAAAGAACCGCCTGTACGGCAGTTCCGCTTGTCTTTTTTATAAAAGTTTTTGAGGAGGGTGTGGGGGAACCTTTTTCAAAAAGTTCCCCCACTCGTTTCCCCATTTCTTACATCATCCGCCCCATATTCATAAACAGCGCCATGTTCATAAAGATCATAGCGATCACCATGCCGATCAGTACGAGAGCCGCGGCGGCACGGGGCGGTATTTTTTCTCTGAGTGCCATACCGGCAAACAAAAGCAGCAGTCCGACGGCAAAAAATACGTAGCAAAGAGCAGGATTCATAGGTAGTTACTCCTTCGTCAGTTTTTTGATCCAGGTATAGCGGTTGGCCTTGATAGCGGCAGCACCGCTTTTGAAGATCTGGTCGCTGTTCAGGCAGAACAGGATCAGTGCCGGATGCCAGTGAAATACGAACGCACCGAGCAGCGATACCGGGATGACGATCCCCCAGATGCTGATGAGATCGTTGATAAACACGAACCGGGAATCACCGCCGCCCCGGATGATGCCGGTGATCACCGGCATTTCGTACGCCGTTCCGATACAGGTGATGCAAAGCACCAGAATAAACTGATTTGCCATCTCCCGGGTCTCCGGCGTGAGATTATAAAAGGACAGAATAGGCAGACGGAGAGAAAAGAGCGTCACGCTGGTGAGCACACCGATGATAAGGAAGATCACCTGCACGGTGCGGACGTACTCCTTCAGTTTCGACATATCTCCCTGTCCGATGGTCTTGCCGATGATAATGGCAGTGGCGGAGGCCGATCCTACCGACGCCACCTTCAGAAGCTGATACAAAGTGGAAGCAATGGAGTTTGCCGCAATGGCGCTGTCGTTCAGATGCCCCAGGATCACCGTCTGCAAAACGGTGGATACGCCGAACATGACCGCCACGAGCAAAAAGAACCGGCAGTGTCCAAAAAAACTTTTCATCATGGACCAATCGGTACGCAAAAGATCTTCCCTGCGTACCCGGAGCCGTTTCTCAAAGAACACGTAATAAACAAGGACGATAATCAACTCCAAAGCCCGTGCCGTAAGCGTTCCGATGGCGGCACCGGTAACGCCCAGTGCAGGTGCACCGAAATGCCCGCCGATCAGCACGTAGTTGATGGAGCAGTTGACGCAAAGGGTCACGACGGACACGCCGAACGCTATCCGGACGATCTCCACCGAACGGAGAAGGGCCAGAAGCATGCCGGTGATGCCGAACAGAACGTACGTATACCGCACGATGCGGAGATACTCCACACCCGCTTCGAGAATCGCTTCCGAATCGGTAAACAGGCCCACGATCTGCCGGGGGAAAAAGCCCGTGAGCACAAACAAAAGCAAGCCCACCCCGGCACCGATCAGAAAAGCCGCCTTTCCGGCCTGCTTTATGGGCCCGGTGCGATTCTGCCCCCAGTACTGGCTGCAAAGGACCACCAAAGCGTCGCCCGTGGCGGTCACGATCTGCTGAAACAAAAACTGCACCTGATTCACGGCGGCCACGCCGGCAAGTGCCGTTTCGCTGTACGCACCGATCATAATATTATCCGCAAGATTCACGCCGAACATGATCACGTTCTGCAGAACGATCATAAAAAACAGCCGGAAAAACGTGCGGTAGAACGATTTTTCTCTCGTCAGAAGCATATCTGCACTCCGATTCTCCCCATCTGCCCGAATATTTCTCAATACGTGTTTCAGTATACCGCATTTTTCGGGGAATTTCAAGTATCTGCTTGTAAATCCGGTAAAGATATGGTACAATACTGTCTGTAAAATTTTTGTGTTAGGAAGATATCATGACATTCGAACAAGAAATCAACCGCCGGCGGACCTTTGCCATCATCTCCCACCCGGACGCCGGTAAAACCACACTGACGGAAAAATTCCTGCTCTACGGCGGTGCTATCCAGTCGGCCGGTGCCGTAAAAGGCAAAGCTGCCGACAAGCACGCTGTATCCGACTGGATGGAGATCGAGAAAAAGAGAGGTATCTCCATCACCTCCTCCGTTATGCAGTTTGAGTACGACGGCTACTGCATCAATATTCTGGATACCCCCGGACACCAGGACTTCTCCGAGGACACCTACCGCACGCTGATGGCGGCGGACAGTGCCGTGATGGTGATCGATGCCGCCAAGGGTATCGAGCCCCAGACGAGAAAGCTGTTCAAGGTCTGTGCCATGCGGCATATCCCCATCTTCACCTTCATCAACAAAATGGACCGGGAAGCCCGCGATCCCTTTGATCTTCTGGAGGAGCTGGAGACGGAGTTCGGCATCGACACCTACCCCATCACCTGGCCCATCGGATGCGGTCTCCGCTTCAAGGGCGTGTACCACAGAGAGCACAAGACCATCATTTCCTACGCTGATTCCCACAGAGGCCGTGAGCGTCTGTCCTCCATCGACTGTGCCATCACGGACACGGAAAAGCTGGACGAGCTGATCGGTGCGGAACCACGGGAAGAGCTGGTGGAGCAGGTGGAGCTTTTGGACGGCGCCGGCGTGGATTTCGATCTTGCGGCCGTACAGAACGGCAAGCTGAGCCCGGTATTCTTCGGCTCAGCCCTGAACAACTTCGGTATCGAGACGTTTCTGGAATGCTTCCTTAGGATGACCACCGCACCCCTGCCCCGCAATACCAGCGGCGACACGGTCGAGCCTTTTGATCCCCGTTTTTCTGCTTTCGTGTTCAAGATCCAGGCGAACATGAACAAGGCGCACCGGGATCGGATCGCTTTCATGCGGATCTGCTCCGGCAAATTTGAACGGGGCGAGGAATACTACCACGTACAGGGTGAAAAGAAGCTGAAGCTGTCCCAGCCCCAGCAGATGATGGCCCAGGAGCGTTCCGTCATTGACGAGGCGTACGCCGGCGATATCATCGGCGTATTCGATCCGGGCATTTTCTCCATCGGAGACACGGTATGCGATCCTTCCATGAAGATCCAGTTCGAGGGCATTCCCAATTTTGCCCCGGAGATCTTCGTAGAGGTAGAGCAGATCGACAGCATGAAGCGGAAACAGTTCGCCAAGGGCATGAACCAGATCGCCCAGGAAGGCGCCATCCGTATCTTCTGCGAGCCCAATTCCGGTATGGAGCGGGTATACGTGGGCGTGGTAGGTACCCTGCAGCTGGACGTGCTGGAATCCCGGATGAAGAGCGAATACGGGGTGGACTACCGCCAGTATCCACAGCCGTACACGCTGATAAAACGCGTACCCGAGGACGTGGACGTATCGAAACTGAATCTGTACGAGGTAAAATGGGTACAGGACTTCCGTGGCGGCAACTATCTGCTCTTCCAGACCCAGTGGCACGTAAACCACACCCTGGACAAAAACGAAGGGCTGCAGCTTCTGGAGTACGGCGACGTGAAAGACGAATAAGCATAATAAAAATCCACCCGCATAGCGGGTGGTATTTCAGTTTCGGGCATAGCCCTAATACTACAGGCTACGCACAAGTGCGTCTTTTATTGGCCTGCCAGCCATGCATTTGTTACGAAACCCCGCTCAAGCGGGACTAAAACC
>JAZPZY010000049.1:0-9847 GCA_045544955.1 Eubacteriales bacterium | reverse complement strand
GCTTGCTAACACCGGTTCCTCCACTCTGCGTTGCATGAAGGTTACGATCGACATGCAGTAATTGCAAACCCTCGTATAGTTTTCAATAACTAAACGAACGAAGGGACTATGGATGCAAATCCATAGTCCCTTTTGTTTTTTTGAAACGCTTATGCGAAAACCACGCTTAGCCTTCCAGCTGACGGCCGAGAAATCCGGCTGCCGTCTGGATCAATTTGCTTTCCAGCTCCCCGTTCATGAGCTGTGCCACGTCGCCGGTGTGACTGAACACGGAGGCAACGCAGCCCGTGATATCCCCCTCCGTGATGATCGGCATGGCACAACTGACGAAGCAGGAACCACCGTCGATCACAGGTACGTCATCCTTACCGTCTGCCGTATACAGCACACGGTTTTCGATGATCTTTTCCAGTTCCGCCGACAGCTTGCGGTCGGTGTATTCCTTTTTGGGAATCCCTGCACAGGCGATGACGGCGTCTCTGTCGCAGATCACCACGGACATTCCGCAGGTCTTATACAGCGTTTCCGCATACTGTGCCGCAAACATGGCCATCTCTCCGATGGGAGAATACTTTTTGAAGATGACCTCGCCCTCACGGTCCGTGTAGATTTCAAGCGGATCTCCCTCGCGGATCCGCATGGTGCGGCGAATTTCCTTAGGGATCACGACACGGCCCAGGTCGTCAATGCGGCGGACAATACCGGTTGCTTTCATATATGAAAATCTCCTTTGATTTACAGATTTGCTATGTTAGTGTGTGTAAAAGGCGGAGATTTATACTGCAAGGATTTACTTTTAAATCGAAATATGCTATAATGAACGAAAACGAGTACTGTATAAAGGGAGCATAGGCAGAAAATCACTTCGCTTTTTGCGGCGATTTTCGATGCTTATCCTGGATTTTTATATTTTGTGAGGTTTTCATATGGAAGTTTTAATTAAAAACGCACAAATCATTGACGGAACGGGCAAGCCTGCTTATCCCGGAAACGTAGGGATTTCTCAGGGGAAGATCGTTCTCTCAAATCTGCCCGAATGTGCTGATTTAGTCATCGACGGCAAGGGTAAATATCTTACTCCCGGTTTTATTGACGCACATTCCCATGGGGATATGGTTGCGGGTGTTGCCATGGATTACGGTGATCTTTGCAAGATCAACCAGGGTGTTACCACGCAGGTTACCGGTCAGTGCGGAGATACGCAGGCACCTTTCGGCCCTAAGCGGAATGCAAGCATTTTGCCTGAGGGAATGAGCGAAAGTTATTGGGAAAAGCAGCGGACGTGGACGACCTTTTCGAGGTATCTTGCATACGTGGATGAGATCCCCAAGGTAGTAAACCATAAAATGCTGGTAGGTCATAATGCTATCCGGGTTGCCGTAATGGGATACGAAGACCGAGCTCCCACGGACGGTGAACTGGAGAAAATGAAGGCACTTGTGCGTGATGCCATGGAAAGCGGAACGGCGGGCCTTTCAAGCGGTCTCGGGTACGTGCCCGGAACCTATTCCGACACGGAAGAAATCATAGAGCTTGTGAAGGTTGTGAAAGAGTACGGCGGCATCTACACCACGCACATCCGCAACGAATCCAAAAGACTGATCCCCTCACTTGAGGAAGCGATCCGTGTGGGACGTGAAACGGGAGTTCCCGTTCATATCTCTCATCTGAAGGCACGCGGTGTCTTCAACTGGGGGAACCACGTAAAGGCTCTGGAGGTAATCGAGAACGCCCGTGCGTCGGGACTTGACGTCACCTGTGACCAATACCCGTATGACAGCACCATGACCTTCCTTGCCCCCTGTATTCCCAACTGGTATTTCAAAGAGGGAATGGATCACGTTATTGAACTTCTGAAAGATCCTGCCATGCGGGAAAAGATCCGTCAGGAAATGCTGGATCCCGATTCGGATTATGAAAATCTTATGCTGAACGCAGGGGATTGGAACGGTGTCCGGATCTGCAATTCTCCCAAGTATCCCGAGGCAGAAGGTCTGACCGTTGCGGAATATGCAAAAAGAATCGGCAAAGATCCGTTTGACGCCTATTTCGATATGATGATTGCCAATCACGGTTTGGGCACGGCGGTTTACCACTCCTTAAGCGACGACGACGTTTTGGAAATTATCCGCAGACCTTACGTTATGGTCGGCAGTGACGGCATCGTTCTTGCTTCCAAAGAAAAATGCCATCCGAGAGGATGGGGCACCTCCGTTCGTGCTATCTGCCATTTTTGCAAGGAAAAGGGCATTCTTCCTTTGGAGGAGGTCGTTTACAAGATGACCGGTTTCCCGGCACAACGCTATTCCTTGCAGGGGAAAGGCCGAATTGCGGAAGGATACGATGCGGATTTGGTACTGATGGATTACGAAAATCTGAAAGACTGTGCTACCTACGACACACCTTTTGCACTGGCAGAAGGGATCGATATGGTTTTTGTAAACGGCAAGCTTTCCTACAAAGACGGTGCTTTGACGGGTGCAGCCGCAGGAACTTTAATAAGATGATAGATGGAGGTGCTGCGTTTCCAATGCAGCACCTCCGTGCGTATTCCGGTCTGGGTGCCCAGATGGCACGCGGATTCGCTGCACAGGGTGCCGATCTCGTTATTACCGCACGCAGAATCGAAAGACTGGAGGCTTTGGCAGAGGAGCTTCGTGCAACGGGTGTGAAATGCCTTTCCGTAAAGTGTGACGTTACCGATTCCAAGCAGGTGGACGCCGCTGCGGCTGCTGCTGAAAAAGAGTTTGGAAAGGTGGACGTGCTCATCAACTGTGCAGGAGCCATCTTCCTGGCCAGCGATGAAGCGTCTTACGTAACCGGCGTTATCCTGCCCATCGACGGCGGATACACGGCAATCTGACATCCCACAATATACTGTATGCGTAAAACAGAACAGCGGAGTGAAAAGCACTCCGCTGTTTTCTGAAATTTATGTCACGCAGCGGACCTTACCGGCTGCGATCCTGTACAGAAACCGCTTTTTACAAAAAATCCTTTGGAACTATTGACTAAATTTTCAAAAATTGGTATACTAAAATATAAATCAATATTTCAAATTTATAGGAGAATACGTATGGCAAAGAGCATAAATGATGTTTTGGCACTGATCAAAGAAAAAGGCATCAAAATGGTGGACTTCAAGATGGTGGATATCAGCGGTCAGTACCGCCACGTGACTATCCCTGCGGAGAACTTTTCCGAAGATACCATGAAAAGCGGTATCGGCTTTGATGCATCCAACTATGGATACGACGTGGTGGAAAAGGGCGACATGGTGTTCATCCCCGATCCGGATACGGCCGTGATCGATCCGTTCTGCGAGATTCCTACACTGTCCATGACCGGCAACGCTATGATCATCGACAGTCCGGAAAACCGTCCGTTGGCACAGTATCCCCGCAATATCGTCCGTGCCGCCGTACAGCATATGAAGGACAGCGGTATTGCCGATACCATGCTGATTCTGCCGGAATTTGAGTTTTATCTCTTTGACGAAGTGACCTGGGGCGTGGACGGAAACTATATCGGTGCGTCCGTGGATGCCAAGCAGTCCTACTGGAACAGTGCCGTGGAAGGAAAGGGCGTCGTGGTTCCCAAGCAGAAGAATTACCACATTGCCAAACCATTCGACGTTTCTTACGAGTGCCGCAGCGAAATGTGCCTGCTCATGAAGGAGATGGGCATCGATATCAACTATCACCATCCCGAGGTGGCCGCCTCCGGTCAGTTTGAGATCGAGCCCCAGCTGGGCGAGATGGTGCACATGGCTGACGCTACCATGATGATCAAATATATCATCCACAATACTGCGCTCAAGTACGGCAAGACGGCCACTTTCATGCCCAAGCCCATCTACGGCGAGGCAGGCAGCGGCATGCACGTACACATGCTTCTCATGAAGGACGGAAAACCGGTGTTCTCCGATGATAACGGATACGCACATCTGAGTGAGACGGCACACTATTTCATGGGCGGTCTTTTGAAGCATATCGCCTCTCTCTGTGCTTTGACCAACCCCAGCACCAATTCCTTTAAGCGCCTGGTGCCCGGGTTTGAGGCCCCGGTGACGGTAGGCTACGCCACCTCCAACCGCAGTGCGGTCATCCGTATCCCCGCTTATGCAAAATCCCCCGACAAACGCCGCTTCGAACTGCGTAACCCGGACGCTACCTGCAACCCGTACTTCTGCTATGCCGCTATTCTCATGGCAGGTCTGGACGGCGTGAAGAACAAGATCGATCCCCATGCCAACGGCTGGGGTCCCTACGACGTGAATCTCTATCATCTCAGCGATGAGGAGAAGGCCAAGCTGCATCATCTGCCCGCATCCCTTGACGCGGCTCTGGATGCACTGGAGGCAGATCACGACTACCTGACCGCCGGCGGCGTGTTCCCGGAGGAACTGATCAAAAACTTTATCAAGGCAAAGCGTGCCGAGTGCAGTGAACTCTCCAAAATTCCTCATCCTGCTGAATTTGAGAAGTATTACAACCTTTGATAAGATCAATATGGAAAAACGGCTTGCTTTGGGCAAGCCGTTTTTTCGTTCATCAACACCCATGCGTTCTTCAAAACATTATTCGCGGTCGCGTGAACTTTTTTTACAATCACTATTGACAAGCGAGGAAAAATGTAGTATACTAAAAGAGCAGGGAAGAAAAATCCTGCAGAAAGGCGGGCTATCTATGAACAGCCAATTTACACAGCAGCCGGGCGGCGGTGGTGCATCGCGTCCGAGCAACAAGATCTCTTTTAAATCATTTAAAAGAATCGCAACTACCGTGCTGATCATCCTCGTGGTGGTCATTCTTGCCAGCACCTGCTGGTATACGGTGGATGAAAAGCAGCAGGCGGTGGTAACCACCTTCGGCCGTGTTACGGGCACTACCGGTGCCGGCATCCATTTTATGCTTCCTTTCGGTATTCAGCAGGTGGAGCTGGTGGACGTGAACGTGTACCAGAAGATCGAGATCGGTTACCGCACGGAGCCGACCAAGCCGATGGTTTCGGAAACGGTCACTAAGGAAAGCAAGATGATCACCGGTGACTACAACATCGTTAACGTAGACTTCTTTGTGGAATATAAAATCTCCGACCCGGTGAAGTATCTGTATAATTCCAAAGAGCCGGAGCTGATTCTGAAAAATCTGGTGCAGAGCCAGATCCGCAACGTGATCGGCTCGTCTAACGTGGACGCGGTGCTGACGGACGGTAAAGCCGAGATCCAGCAGCAGGTGAAAACGCTGATTACAGAGGAACTTGCCGAGTATGACATCGGTCTGGTCCTGACGGATATCAAGATTCAGGACAGTGAGCCGCCTACCACGTCGGTAATTGAGGCGTTCAAGAACGTGGAAACTGCCAAGCAGTCGGCGGAAACGGTAATCAACCAGGCCAAAGCCTACCAGAACTCCGAGATCCCGAAGGCACAGGCAACGGCTGACAAGCTGATTCAGAACGCGGAGTATCTGAAGCAGAACCGTATCAATGAGGCAACCCGGCAGATCGCTATGTTTGAGGCAATGTACAGCCAGTACGCACAGAATCCGGGCATCACCAAGGTGAGAATGTATTTTGAAACGCTGACGGAGGCTCTGCCCGGCGTAAAACTGTACATAAACGTGACGGACAACGGTACGAATACTGATCTGCTTTTGCCCCTGGAGAGCTTTGTAACGGATGGAGGAGTGAACTGATATGAAAAAGACGAAAATAATCATCACGGCCGTGGTGCTGCTTGCCCTGTTTCTGGCACTGAACTCTTTCTATACCGTGCGTGAAAACGAGTACGCCTGCGTGACTCGCTTCAATAAAATTGAAACGGTGCAGGGCACCGCCGGACTGTATTTCAAGGTGCCCTTTATTGATAACATCATGAAGTTCCCGAAAACGGTTCTTCTGTACGATATTCCCGAATCGGAGGTGCTGACCGCCGATAAGAAGAACATGACGGTGGACAGCTATATCACCTGGGAGATCTCCGATCCCCGGACGTTCTATCAGACGCTGGGCACACTGACGGAGGCGGAAACCCGTCTGGACGCACTTACCTATAACTCCCTCAAAAATTTGATGGGTACGCTGGAACAGAGCGATATCATCAACGAAGAGGATGCCGCCGAGCGTAACGATATTTATTCCGGCATCACTGCAGAGGTGCAGGCACTGGCGGATACGTACGGCATCCACGTGCTGGACGTAAAGGTAAAGCGTCTGGATCTGCCGGCTGACAACGAGCAGGCAGTGTACGCCCGCATGATCTCCGACCGGAATCAGATCGCCGAAAAGTTTACGGCTGACGGCGAGTATGAAGCCTCCATCATCCGTAACGACGTGGATAAGCAGGTGAATATTCTGATTTCCAACGCGGAGGCACAGGCCGCAAAGCTGGAGGCCGAAGGCGAAGCGGAATATATGCGTATGCTGGCAGAAGCGTACGATTCCGCTGATAAGAAGGATTTCTACGAGTTTACTTTGGGACTGGACGCACTGAAAGCCTCTCTCAAGACGGATGAAAACACCAAGACGGTCATCATCGACGGAAATTCTCTCCTCGGTCAGCTTCTTCTGGGCCCGCAGGAATAAAAAGACAAATGTAAAAAATACGGGACTGCCGCTTTGTGCGACGGTCTCGTATTTTTTCGTGACGAAGGACAGCCCGTTGGCATAGGATAATGAACAGAGAGACGAAATCTGTGAAAAAAGCGAAGCGAATCTACGAAAATCCTATGAAATAGCGGAGGTGTTTCATGAAAAATCGTCTGAACGGCATAGCGTACCTGTCCGGCACCTATCCGGAAACGTTTTTTGCTGGAGCCAATACGGCAAACGGTTTTGTCAGTGCGTACGGCAGTATGATCCGGGAAGGAGAGCGTACACGGGTGTACGTGCTGAAAGGCGGCAGCGGAACGGGGAAGAGTTCTCTCATGAAAACGTGTGCCGCCGCCGCAGTATCAGCGGGGGCGTCGGCGGTGATGCTGCTGTGCTCTTCCGATCCGTCCTCGGCGGATGCGGTGATCCTGCACGGCAGAGAAGGCAGAAGCGTGGCCATTGTGGACGGTACCGCTCCCCATACGCTGGATCCGGTTTTGCCGGGAGCGGTGGGCGAAAGCGTGAATCTGGGGGATTTTTGGCGATCATCCGATCTGCAGAATGCCAGGGCTGAGATTGCCTCTCACAGCACACGGAAAAAAGAAGCCTATGCCCGTGCCTATCGGTATCTTGCCGCGTACGGAGAGATTGCCGCATCGGTGCGGGAGCTGCTTTCCGGCTGTCTTCTGCGGGATAAGATGGAAGGAGCGGCCAAACGCCTGACGGCATCCTTTCCGCGGGAGGATACCCACGGGGAAAGGCTTTGCTATACCGTCGCCGTTTCCATGACGGGGCTGTATCGGCTGGATACCTTTTCCCGTATGGCGAAGCGAACGTATGCGGTGACGGATACGTATGGATGCGGTCCGTTCTTTCTGGACGCGGTGCGCCGCTGTGCCAGTGACAGGCGGTGTTCACTTTGGTATGCACCGGCACCGGGAGAGCCGGATACGCCTTACGAGATGTATCTGCCTGCCGCTTCCGTGTCAATATCCGTAACGGATGGAGAGGAGACTTCCGAAACGGATGCAGACGGAAAACGCTCCGTTGTGAATATGCAGCGTTTTCTGGATCGACGTGCTCTTGCCGCCTGCCGGGGTCGTTTGCGGTTTGCCCGGCGGTGTACAGATATGCTGATGGAGGGTGCACTTGAATCGTTGTCGGAAGCGCGGCAGCACCATTTTGCCCTGGAGAGCATCTACGGCTCTGCTATGGATTTTGAGGCACTTTCCGTTCGCACGGGCGAAATATCCCGGAGCATTTTGGGAATTTTGCAGTAATTGAAAAAAAGCCTTTCACAAATTCGTGAAAGGCTATTGCAATGCGGCGGAATCGGTTTATAATAATAGATAGGAACAACGGATACACCATAGAGAAGTGAAACGACAGGAGCGAAAAACGTATGAGAATTGCCGTGATAACCGGTGCGTCTTCCGGTATGGGAAGAGAATTTGTCCGACAGATCGATAAGGCGGAAACACTTGACGAGATCTGGGTGATCGCCCGCCGCCGGGATCGGCTGGAATCCCTTGCCGCCGAAACGAACGCCCCTTTGCGGATCCTTCCGCTGGATCTGACGAAAGAAGAAAGCATTGCCGATTATTCGTCTTTGCTGGAGGCAGAAAAGCCGGACGTGGCCGTTCTGGTAAACGGCAGCGGATTCGGCCGCTTCGGTGCCTTTACCGATTATCCTTTGGCGGATTACGGCGATATGATCGATCTGAATACCAAGGCGTTGGTTTCTATGACCTACGTGACCTTGCCGTATATGAAAGCCGGCGGACGCATTTATGAGATCGGTTCCCTGTCGTCCTTTCAGCCGGTACCTTATATTAACGTGTACGGGGCTACGAAGGCGTTCGTGCTGTCTTTTTCGCGGGCACTGAACGCGGAGCTTTGCAAAACGGGGATCCGTGTAATGGCGGTCTGCCCCGGATGGGTGCGGACGGAGTTTTTCGATCACGCCGTAACGGACGACACCATAAAGTATTACAACCGATTCTACGAGCCGGAGGACGTGGTAAAGACCGCCCTTCGGGATATGAAGCGGGGACGGGACGTATCCGTCTGCGGTGCACCGGTAAAAGCACAGGTGCTGGCGGTAAAACTGCTCCCTCATAAAATGATCATGCGTATCTGGCTGAAACAGCAAAAGAAAAACTGACAAAAAAAGAGGAGAATTCCTTTAGCACGCTATCCTTAACGAAGAATTAACTTCGGTATATAACCGGAAGACATATTGGCTTCCGGTTATATATTTTTCTCTTCCATGCTACCTATACCGTATCAGTCTGAGTTCGGCTGAAAGGTGAAGTATATCACAATGGGGTTCCCCGCTGTCCGTGAATACTTGACTTCTTTTTCATACACGAGTATCTTTCTCACAAACACTCGCAGCAGCTCGGGGGTCAGCTTCGGCATTTCAAGATATTCCTTTGCCTTGTCCATAAACTCCCGAATGCACTGCTCTCGCATATCCATTTCGTCAATACGTTCCGTGATGGATGCAAGCTCCTGTTTCAGCTCTGCCTGCTCCTGTTCGTATCCGATTGCCATAGTGTCATATCGCTCTGCGGTGATTCGTCCGCAAACACGGTCTTCATACAGACAGCGAATAATATTGTCAAGTTCCTTGATACGGGTTTCCATCCGTGTCTTTTCTTTTTCGGCTGTCTGATAGAACTTCTTCGCTTCGGCTTCACCGTTCTGTGTTGCCAAGGCATAGAATTCATCGGGATTCTCACGCGCGAAGGAGGTTACCTCGCGGAGCTTCTCCAGGATGATTTGGTCGAGGACACACTCTCGGATATAATGTGCCGTACAGTCGATTTTTTTACCCTGATAACCGACGCACATGAAGTTATTTTGGTTTTCCGTTAAGGAATATGCTCTATGAAGATACAGCTTGCTTCCGCACTCACCGCAGAACAGGTAACCGGCATACTTGTCCATCTCCCCCTGCTTGTCCGGACGCTTTCTTCCCTCGAAATGCTTTTGTACGATATCAAAGGTCTTGCGGTCGATGATTGCTTTATGGGTGTTTTCAAAAATCAGCATGTTTTCGGGAGTGTTTTTCAGCCGTTTTTTCAGCTTGTTGGACTTGGAATAGGTTTTGTTTCGGGATTGGGTGTGTATTGCTTGGGATCGTCTGGATGCTTCATATATCCGTATGGAATTGTCATTCCCACTCGCTCCCCGCGTTCACCTTTTGCTCTCTGTACCGCACGAATCTTTTTTGATGTGTCACGGGCAT
>JAZPZY010000048.1:0-11856 GCA_045544955.1 Eubacteriales bacterium | reverse complement strand
CGAAACCACCGTACCCGAAACCACCGCACCCGAAACCACCGTACCCGAAACCACCGCACCCGAAACCACCGTACCCGAAACCACCGCACCCGAAACCACCGTACCCGAAACCACCGCATCGGTGCCGGCAGAAACCGATACTCCGACCATTGAGGTGGATGAAGCGGGATGCACCTTTGTAAACGGGATCCTGATCGCCAATAAGACCTACGCTCTGCCCAAGGAATTCGCCCCGGGGATCGACGAAGAAGCGTACGAGCATCTGTGCGATATGTTCACGGATGCGAAAGCCGCCGGATACACGCTCCGGGTAGCCTCCAGCTACCGAAGCTTTGTGGATCAGTACATCATCTACAACGATTACGTAAAGCGGGACGGACAAGAGGCGGCGGATCGGTACTCCGCCCGTCCGGGGCACTCGGAACATCAGTCGGGGCTTGCCTTTGATCTGAAATGCCCCGCCTACGATGGGTTGACCACGGCGTTCGCCGATATGCCGGAGGGAATCTGGGTGGCGGAAAACTGCCACAAGTACGGATTCATCATCCGCTACCCCAAGGATAAGGAAGAGATCACGGGATACATGTACGAGCCGTGGCACGTGCGGTATCTGGGCGTGGACACGGCAGAGGCTGTGGTGGAAAGCGGGCTTTGCCTGGAGGAATATCTGGGGATCACGTCGGTATATGAAGAATGAGGGGATAAAGCGGGAAAAACCCTTTTGCAAAAGGTTTTTCCCCGCACCCCTTTCCGAAAAATCTTATACTATTATACAAACACAGGCACAGCGGTATTTCCGCTGTGCCTGTGTTTATTTTCTTCTGTTCGTTTGGGGAATCAGCCGCACTGCAGAATCAGCCAGACACGGTCGAAATTCCGTGCCTGCAGATCCTCTTCGCGGATATAGAAATAGATGGAACCGCAGTCACCGAACATCAGATCCAGCTCGTCGGCGATGTCCTCACTCATTTGGAAGAGCAGCCGCCAGGTCTGCAGAGCCTGCCGTCCCGCGAGACGGTACTGCGTCTGTTCCTCGGCGGTTCTGGGTTCCGGCGGGCAGGACAGTCCTTCGGGAGGATTTGAGCCGCCCATGTAGTAGCCCCGGGAGACCAGTTCGCACTGTTCCGCCATGCTGTTCTGGATAATGTCCGGCCAGCCCAGCAATTTGGAATACGGATCGTCCATATCAATGCCCAGTTTCTCCGCCGTTTCCTCGTAAATATCGTAGAGTTCGGGAATATGCCGGCTCTGCATTTCCATCACGTCCTCACAGCCGGGATAGCTGATTTCCTCGGAAAACTTGACGCCCCGGGCGGAAAGGCGGTATTCCTCCTCCAAATCCTCCGGGTATTCGGCCGGGCGGAGGGATCCTGCATCCTCAAACCAGTACACCCGGGCACATCCCGCATCTTCGGGACTGAATCCCCACCGCTGAGAGCCGAGTTCGTAGAAAAAAGAGAGAACGCCCTTCTTCGGCAAAGGATGCTCGGGATCCAGTGCGGTCAGCTCTTCGCAGCTGAACTGGGCGAGAAAGGTCAGCGGGCGGGGCTTTACCGTGTCGTCATCGTAGGTATCCGTAGTGAAATACGGCCACTGAAAGTTTGCGGGGACGTCCGGGATCCCGCCCAGGCGGGAGGCCCCCGGGTTGTCCGGAAGTTCTTCCGCCGTCTCAATTTTCACCGCACTGCGTCGCAGGGCAGGCAAGGTTTTCTCCATAAGCTTTTTCATCATGGCAAGTGCTATTTTTTCCCTAAGCATACTGTTCTCCTTTTCTTTTCCAAAGTTTCTACGGCAATACACCACAGATAACTGGAAATTTCATTTTCCCATCACGGCGAGGACTCTGTTTTTGATGTCCTTCATGCCCTGGACGGTGGGATGGCCGCTTCGTTTATCGATCACGTCAAACGTCACCGGGGTGATGCGGTATTTTTCGCACGCCTTTTCCATACAGGATGCGATTTCGGGTTTGAGCTCATTATTCATAAGGCAGTAGATCTTCGCCTGGGGCAAAGTCTCCCTGAGAAGACGGAGAAAGCAGTTCACGGCAGGCAGCACAGTATACAGATCGCTCTCCTGAAAATCCGCTTCTTTGCTCTCGCCCAGCGGCGCGTCGCACCAGCTGTCGTTGGTGCCGCCGAACACGAACACGGTATCAATTTTGTTTTCGGCAAAAAAGCCGTCGGCGATGAGTTTCCGCAGCCGGCATATAAAGGACGAGGTGGCAGAGTTGTCCCTGCCGTCCCAGCCGGTATAGCCGATGGTGGAGCCGGACCAGCTGTTGTTCTGCACCAGGTGGAGATCCGCCTCCGTGATCACCTGATGCCACCAGGTCTGCTCTACCTTGGTAACGTCCGTTTCCGGGCGGGGCGTTTCGGAATAATAGACCGCGTATCCCTCGGGGATATAGTTTGCAAAGGTAGAATAGCTGTCGCCGAAAATAATAACGTTTTCTTTCATGGTATTTGCCTCCGTCGGAATTTATGCTTTATCAAATCCGCAGAGCAGTTTCTGAAAAGCGCGGGCACTCGTAAGAAACGGCACGTCCGGCTGCCCCTCCAGGGAAAACACGCCTTTATAGTTCACTTTTTTCAGCTGATCCAGAATGGGGGCGAAATCTATATCGCCCTCTCCCGGCGGCACCTCTTTCAGATACGTACCCTTTTCCGTGTGAAAGCAAACGCCGTCCTCCGGCGTTTGCAGGCGGAGGATATCCTTGATATGGACGTGGTACACGTCGCCGGCAAATTCCCGAAGGATGGGCAGAAGTTCCTCGTCCACGTACATGGGATTGCCCACGTCGGCGCAGATGCCTGCGTTATCCGTCCGTGCACGGATGGCACGGTAGACGGTACTGAAGCCGTGATAGCCGTTGAAATACGCGCCCTGTGGCTCGTAGAGACAGCGTACGCCCAGGGTTTTGGCGTATTCCGCCGTCCGGACGGCAAAATCCGTTATGGGGGTGAGCACCTCCTCATAGGAGGGGGCCCCCGCCGGGCGGGGCATTTCCAGAATCAGCGTATGATGGACAAAGGGCGAGCCGGCGGCGGCGGCACGGCGGATATGCTCCCGGAGCATTTCCTCCTTCGTACCGTCGTCACCGAAAAACGTACCGCCCACGGAATAGCACGCCATGGAAAGGCCATGGGATGCGAGACATGCCCGCACCTCCTCCGCTTCCTTTACGGAATCGATCACGCCCGTTACGGGATGCTTCACGCTGGTGAGAAACTCCACGTGGGTGAATCCGTTTTCTTTTGTAAACCGTGCCGTTTTCTCCCAGCCGTCCTTTTTCACGAAATCGGCAAGGAAAGCATACAATGCATATTTCATATTCGTTGTATCCTCACTGCTTTACTGAAAATCCACGGTAACTTCCGTGACTCTCGGCGTGCCGGCGCCGCAGTAGGCAAACAGCTCCAGCCGGTACTGAATGAATCCGGTCAGGTTCATGGCGGTAAGATCCGCACCGTTGTCAAAACTTTCCGACCATTCGGCCGTCTCCAGCGCCTCTTTTGTATCCGCACAGCGGAAGGCGATCTTCACATAGGTCCTGACGCCGTTTTCGGCGATCCAGGAAGCCTTCACAGCTTTTTTATCCCCCGCCTCGTACGCTTCGGAATAGTAGTACTCGCTGTTTGAGCGGTCCATCAGATTGCCGATATCCACGGAGCACATACCGTGGGGGCCCCGGCAGGGGAGCTCCGTATAGCGTTCCTCGCTGATGCCGTCCTCGCCGCCCCAGAACACGTAGGAAGAATTCACGTGGTTGCCGTACGCCTTATGCGACGCCACGGCCAGATCGATATATCCGTCCCCGTTGAAGTCGCCTGCCAGGCATCCGCAGCCGGAATGGTTGAAGATGTTCTTGAAATTGCCCTCGTGGAACATCCGGTCCGGCGTCTGGAAATAGATTTTGGAATCTATATCGCGGCAGCGGCCGTTGTTGTACGCCGTGCCGTAGATGTCAAGCAGTCCATCTCCGTTGAAGTCGTGGATGGTAAGTGCGTTGCAGCAGGAGGTTGGCAGCTGGGTCTTCCGGTGCTCCTGATAGCCGTCGGGACCGCCCCAATAAACCACGAACTTGCCGTACTCGTTGGGGATGGTATGCTTTCTGGACAGATGGCAGGAGCAGACGAGATCCAGATAGCCGTCCCCATCCAAATCGGCGGCGTTGGCGGCGGAGATGCCGTCGGTGGCGATCAGCTGGTAGTTTTCGCTGTCGAATCCGTCGGGGCCGCCCCAGAAGATATAGGACCGCTTGCCCACGATCTGGGAGACGAACAGATCCAGATAGCCGTCCCCGTTGAAGTCGGCGGCAAACATCCAGCGGATCTGTCCGTATTCACTGCGGAGCTCTCCCGTCAGCTCGCGGGACTTCTGCTCGTGGGTGGCGTGGGAATAGGGAGCCTTTGCGTATTTTTCCAGATACTCCTCTTTATCGGGGCCCATGACCAGCATTTTCGTGGGATGCTCGAAATCGTAGCCGTCAGGCCCGCCCTCAAAGATCTTCACGTCCCGGTTGCCAAGGCCGCCGCAGACGATGTCCAGATAGCCGCTTTTTCTGAAGTCACCCACCGCCATGCCGTGGGGCATTTCGGCATTGAGAAAGCGGGTGAAGTTTTTCGCCGTATCAAAGCCGTTTTCGTCCTGCCAGTAGAGGGAAAGGCCTTTCGTCAGATAGCCGGCGTTTTCCGCACAGCCGGCCACCAGCACGTCCGTGCGGCCGTCGTCGTTGAAGTCCGCCATGATGGTATCCACACCGGCGGCGGTGGGAAATTCCAGGCGGCGATCCGGCTTGTAGCCGTCCGGGCCGCCAAGGTAAATATACGCTTCCTCAAGTCCCAGTTTCTTTTCACCCTCGTGATTCAGGACCACCAGCTGATACCGGCCGTCCGTATAGGTCTTGCCGGTGAACACTCTTGATGGCTCGCTTGCGGGGATGGTCCATTCCTTCGTGAAGGTGCCGTCGGGATGACAGGTATACACGGCGGCGTCCACGTCAAACTTATCCATTTCGCAGGAGCGGCCCACGAACAGGCGGTTTTTCTGATCCTTGCCGAAGGGGCCTACGGACAGAACCCGGGGGCACTGCAGCGGCAGTTTGCCCGCTTTATCGATGCTGTAGTTCTCCTTTTCCCAAAGGATAATGGCATCGTCCACGTTGTCAAAATCGGTAGCAACGGCGATGATGATGTCGTGGCTGCCGTCGCCTCTGAGATCCCCTGCCGTGGCAAAGGACGGGCCGTAGCCGAAGAAATAGGCGTCGTACTTATGCTCCTTCTCCGTGGGCTTTTTGCACGCTACGCGGAACTCCTCGTGAGGCTGACGGTCTTTGCCGAAGCTTTCAAACACGGCGTAGTTATCCTCCACGCGGAAGGTAACGGTCTTATCCCGGAGGGTCAGCACGCTGCACCGCCAGGTGAGCCAGCGGAGGAATTTCCGGCCGGCGGAGGTGGAACTGCCCCGGCTGTCCTCGGCAGAATCGCTCTGCTTTCCGAAGACGGTCATATTCTCGGCGGAAAGTCCCTCGGGGCCGCCCCACAGAACGGCCACGTCGCCGGTTTTCGGGCGGATGATAAACAGATCGTCGTAACCGTCCCCGTCCAGATCGCCGGCAGACAGGGAGATGGCCGGCACGTCGATCTCCACGTACTCGGACGCCTCGATGCCGTATCCGTCCTGATAGAACACGCGGAGCTTATCGCCGCTGTTGAAGGCGATGGCTTTTTTTCCGGAGCCGTTGAAGTCGCCCACGGCCACGCCGGTGGAGTTGGGCACACGCAGTTCCATTTTATATTTTTCCGAAAGGCCGATCTCACTGCCGAAATAGATGATGGCAGAGATGTCCGTATGTACGCCGTTATGCTGACAGGCGACGATGAGATCGTCCACGCCCCGGCCGTACAGATCGGCAAAGACCGCATCAAAGGAGCCGTTGGTGGGAAGCTCCAGGGGTTTTTCCTGCCCCATCTCGTCATAGACGTGGATGAACGGCTTTTCATTCATGGAATGGCTGTTGGTGATGGGGATATCCGGATAGCCGTCCCCGTTTACGTCAAAATGGAAGATCCGCTGAAGCGTTCCCTTTGCCGACACGTACAGATTCTGTCCGCCGTTGCCGAAGGTGCCTTTTCTGAAATCCTCAAATCCTTTTTTCGTCCAGGTCATAGTCAAATTCTCTCCTTATTCTTCCATCAGCCGCCCCAGGACTGGTAGTATCTGCCCAGGCGGATATCGCCGTAGCGCAAAATCTTGTAGCGGGTAAACAAACGCTCGTCCGGGTCGATCCCGGGCAATTCTTCCTTATGTCCCAGTTTGCCGATAAGCCGCCAGTTGTTCTTGCAGACCACTCTGCCGTAGGTATCCCAGAGGGCAAACCGCTCCGCGCCCAGACCGTACAGCCGCAGGGCACACTTTTTGAAATCTGCGTTGGGCATAAACCGAGGCATGATTTCGAAATACAGCTTCACGCCGTATTTTTTCTCCAGTTCCACCCACTGGGGAACGGATTCTTCCGGATTTTCAAACAGGAGTTTCTGGTCGGTATAGGCACGGCGGAAGTTGGTGGCCGGTCCGTGCACGTACTCGTTGTATTTTTCCATATTGATCCGCGGCTCGCCCGTTTCTTCGTCCTCCACCAGAACGCCCTCTGCCGTGTACAGCTCCTCAACGGCCTGGGGGAACACGATGATATCCTCCGCCAGTCCCCGCTTTGCCAGCTCCTCCGGATCGATGCCGGCGTGTTTCGTATACCGGATCGTATCCATGGCACGGAGCTGCATACGGATCTTTCCTTTGCCGTAGGCGTTATCCAACGCTTCTCTCACCTCGGCAAAAAATTCCGTCATAATATCGCAATGCAGTTTATTCAGCCGGGGATTCTCAAGGGGCAGATTCCGGGGATCCTCTCCGTACAGTGCCACGTACCGATCAATCACCGGCTGCTCAAAGAGGACGTACGGGATACCGCGATGGGCGATGAGCGTTACGGCGTCACAGCCGGAGCGTGCCATATTGACGATGGTATCGATCATGAATTTCCGCGTTTCGGGGAACGCGTAGGACATGGCGGAAATTTCATCGCCGTTCCGGTCGATGCAGTGAAGCTCGGGATGATCCCGGAAGAAATCGCAGTCAAAATAGCACTGGTCGTAGGGATAGCCCATTCCCCAGGCTCCCATGCGGATGGAAACGCTCATTTTGAGGCCGATCTCGTGTCCCAGCTTCACGCACTCGGAGAGCACTTTATCGTAATCGAATTTCGCCAGCTGCTTCTGTACCTGGCGGTCGCCCTCCCGCACAAATCCGTAATCATCCGGATCGGTGGGGCATTTGCCGCTGGCAAACACGCGGATCTCTTCCAGAGACAGCCACTCCACGTCGGAATCCTTAAAGGGAAGCACCAGGGATTTCCAGTCGTCGTAATCCTCTACCGGATTGCAGTACACACGGTTGTGCATATCGTCGGTGGCGTAGAGCCGTTTCGTATCGGGGCGGCTCGCTTCATATTTATAGAGAGCCACTTCCTCCTCGCTCATGGGCACAAAACGCAGACCGGCAATGGCCGTACTGGAGCCGAATCTGCTTTTTCTTCTGGTAATCGTCAGGGACTGCCCGGTCATATCGGCACAGCGCCAGAGATCGTCCACGATGGACTTATCTCCCGTCGGCGGCGGCAGATAATCGGTAAACGCCGCATCGGACGTAAGCTTCAGATGGAGGCGGAAGCCCGGTACGCACACCACCTGCAGATAGATTTTGTACCAACCGGTAAGGCCGGGATCGTAGGAAATATCCTCGGGGCGGGACGTGCCGAAGGAGGACAGCACCGTGCCGGAAAATTCCGTTGCGGTATAGGTGATCCTTCTCCACTTATCATTGCTTCCGACGTCGGAAATACAGGATTTGGGCTCGAACACCTCGTCCAGATTGGTCACGTGCAGTTCTTTTCTCGTATCCATGAAAAAGTTCCTTTCTCAAATAATTTTCGCATGTAAAGGCGGCATCAGTAACCGGTGGTGTAATATCTTCCGATGGGCATACCGCCGATCATCCGCAGTTTATGTTGGGTACGCTGAAACGAATCGGGATCGATGTCAGGCAGTTCTTCCTTATGTCCCAGTTTCCCGATCATCGCCCAGTTTCCTTTACAGACCACACGTCCGTGTGCGTCCCAAAGGGCGAATCGCTCCGCACCCAGCTCGTACATTGTGAGAGCGCAGCGCTTGAATTCGGCATTGGGCATACGGCGCGGCATAATTTCAAAATACAGTTTTACGCCGTACTTGTGTTCCAACTCCATCCACTGGGGTACGGTTTTCGTTACGTCCTCAAACAGGTTGTCTTTGTCGGTATACGTCCGGCGGTAGGACTGCTTCGGACCGCGAACATAGGCGTCGTAGGCGGCAAGATCAATACGCTGCTCGCCCGTCCCGGCATCTTCGTAAAGAACGCCCTCCTCGTTGAACAGTTCCTCTCCCGCCATGGGGAACACGATTATATCGTCCACCAGTCCCCGCTTTACCAGTTCCTCCGGGTCGATGCCGATAATCTTCGTATACCGGATCGTATCCATGGCACGAAGCTGGAGGCGGACCTTACCCTTGCCGTACGCTTCGTCCAGTGCTTCTCTTACTTCCGCAAAGAACTCCGTCATAATATCGCAGTGCAGTTTATTCAGCCGGGGGTTGTTCAGGGGCAGATTCCGGGGGTCTTCCCCGTACAGAGCGAAATACCGATCCAGCACCGGCTGCTCAAAGAGGACGTACGGTCCCCCCCGATGGGCAATCAGCGTCACGGCGTCACAGCCGGAGCGCGCCATATTCACCACCGCGTCCAGCATATATTTTCTGACCTCGGGGTACGCGTAGGACATGGCGATCACTTTTTCACCGTTGCGGTCGACGCAGTACAGTTCGGGATGCTTCAGATAGAAGTCATTGTCAAAATAGTACTGATCGTAGGGAAAAGGCAGTCCCCAGGTACCCATGCGGAGAGACACGCTCATTTTCAGGCCGTGCTTCTGTCCCAACTTTACGCAGTCCGAAAGGACCTTATCGTAATCTAAATTATGTATTTGCCCCTGTATTAAGCGGTCGTTCTCACGCATAAAGCCGAACTCGTCCGGATCAGCGGCACATTTCCCGCCGACGAGCACGCGAAGCTCCTCCAGCGATAGCCATTCCACGTCGGAATTAGTAAAGGGAAGTACAGCGGAAAGCCAGTCGCCCGGCTCTGTGAGACGCCAATGGCACAGATGGTTATGCATGTCGTCACTGGCATAGAGACGCTTGGTATCGGTGCGGCTGATTTCTTTCTTGTACGCCGCCACTTCCTCCTCGCTCATGGGGACAAAGCGAAGTCCCGAAAGAGTCACGTTATTATTCAAATTCATCCGACGGGACAGAATGATGGCCTGACCGGTCATATCCGCGCACCGCCACAGACAGTCGTCCACGTAGTTCCGGGATTTGCTCTGGGGGGCGTAATCGGTAAACGCCTCGTCGTCCGTCAGCTTCAGCTGCAGGCGGAAATCCGGCAGGGGAATGCACTGGATATAGATCTTATACCAGCCGGTAAGGTGGGGATCGTAGGCAATATCACCGGGACGGGACTCTCCCAGCGCACTGAGTGCCGTGCCGGAAAAGTCGGTGGTTTCATAAGTAACTTTCCGCCAACAGTCCTTTCTGCCGACGTCACTGATGATCGCCTTCGGTTCAAACACCTCATGAAGGTTCGTTACATGCAATTCCTTCATCTCAGCCATAAAAAAGGTTCCTTTTCAAAAAACAGATTTGTACGTGCGGCACAGAGGCACATTTTGCACATACATCTTTATTATAACAGGCAGGCAGAAGAAATTGTTACCGTTTTGTAAACAATCGGCAAGGATGACGGCTCCGGCCGCCGCCCGATCTCTCTTTTTTGCAAGGACAAATGAAAAAATATGCAGAAATCGTTGCTTTTCCCCGGCTCGTATGGTATAATAATGAAAATTATGCAGAACCCGTCTGCATTTTTTGAAAAAATCAACTCGGAGGATTCATTATGAACGGAAATACTCTGCAGATTCTGATCGCAATGGTGGTCTACATGGCTGCTGTTGTTTTCATCGGAATCTTTTGTGCAAAACGGGCGAATAAAAACTCGGAAGCCTACTTCCTCGGCGGACGCTCTCTGGGACCGTGGGTCACGGCCATGAGTGCGGAAGCCTCTGACATGAGCGGCTGGCTGCTCATGGGATTGCCGGGCGTGGCCTACTGGTACGGACTGGCAGACGCGGCGTGGACCGCCATCGGTCTGGCCGTCGGTACGTACCTGAACTGGCTGATCGTGTCCAAGCGTCTGCGCCGGTACAGCGTGCGGGCAAACAACGCCATCACCCTGCCGGAATTCTTCTCCAACCGATTCCGTGAGAAGAAGCCGGTGATCCTGTTTATCTCGGCCGCATTTATCCTGATCTTCTTTACCGTGTACGCGGCAAGCTGTCTCGTAACCTGCGGTAAGCTGTTCTCCACCCTGTTTGGTGCTCCTTACGTTACCATGATGATCGTGGGCGCAGCATTCGTGCTCCTGTACACCCTGCTGGGCGGATTTTTGGCAGAAAGCATTTCCGACTTTATGCAGGCCATCGTTATGATCACGGCACTGACCGTCATCGTTATCATCAGCACGGTGAAGGCCGGCGGTCTCGGTGCAGTTATCGACAACGCACAGGCTATTCCCGGGTTCCTTGAGTTCTTCGGTATGGCTGACCCGACGATGGCAGACGGTGTTCAGCTGGTACAGGACGGAAAGCCGGTATTCGGCAACGCCGTTCCCTACGGTGCACTTACCATCGCTTCCATGATGGCGTGGGGTCTCGGCTACTTCGGTATGCCCCAGGTTCTGCTCCGCTTCATGGCGATCCGTAAAGAAAAAGAGCTGACCCGTTCCCGCCGTATCGCTACGGTATGGGTTTTGATCTCTCTGACCGTTGCCGTGTTCATCGGTATCGTCGGACGGCAGTTGTTCCCCGTGGAGCATCTGACCAAGTCTGCGGCAGAAAACATCTTTATCACTCTGTCCACCAACTTCCTGCCGCCGCTGCTTGCCGGATTCGTTATGGCCGGTATTCTGGCGGCCACCATCAGTTCCTCTGACTCCTATCTCTTGATTGCGGCCTCCGCCTTCGCCAAGAACATCTACCAGGGCATCGCCAAAAAGAACGCCACGGAGAAGCAGGTCATGGTCATGTCCCGCATTACGCTTCTGGTTCTGGCAGCCATCGGTATTGTGATCGCACTGGATGAAAACAGCGTGATCTTCTCGATCGTGTCCTTTGCCTGGGCCGGATTCGGTGCCACCTTCGGCCCGCTGATGCTGTTCTCCCTCTTCTGGAAGCGTACCACCCGTGCCGGTGCCGTAGCCGGTATGATCGGCGGCGGCGGTATGGTATTCCTCTGGAAGCTGGTTATCAGCAAGCTGGGCAGCGTATTCGCCATCTACGAGCTTCTGCCCGCATTCATCTTCTCTGCTATCTGCATCGTAGTCGTCTCTCTCTTGACGAAAGCTCCCTCCAAGGAAATTGAGGAAGATTTCGAAGCAGTCCGCACCGGCAAGGTGGAAGAAGCGTAATTTACATAGAAATATATATGCGGGGGAACCCTTTTGCAAAAGGGTTCCCCCGCACCCCTTCCCAAAAATCTTTATATGATAAAAAGATCACGTCAGTGCGTTTCTATGCGTGCTGACGTTTTTTTCCACCCAGTATAAAATTTTTTGAAAGGGGGGAGGGGGGAGGACTTTTTGCAAAAGTCCTCCCCCATCGTATCTCAGTATACAAACAAACCACGCCTGTACGCATCCACTACG
>JAZPZY010000047.1:0-23172 GCA_045544955.1 Eubacteriales bacterium | reverse complement strand
GGGGGACCTCCGTGTAGGCCGTCAGGTCCAGCTTGCGGACAAAGCCGCACTGGTAGTCGTACCACTGGGCTACGTGGGGGAAGGGGAAGTCGCAGTTCACGCCTTCCAGAGCGGTGTCGCTGCGGTAGCGGATCTGCATCTCGCAGCGCTTGCAGGTGATGACGTCGCCGTGGCTCTCAAACTCGCTGAGGCCGCAGTGGGGGCAGACGTACATGGCACGCTCCAGATACTCAGCGGAGCGTTTGTGATAGTAAAAGCCGTCCGCTTTGGCCTCGTCCAAGTACAGTTCTCGGGACAGAAGCCGGAACAGCTCTTCATCGGTGAGATTTTTGTACTCATCATACTCGATCACCCGGGAGACTCCGGCGTGCATGGCACCGCGGCGGCGCACGTCGCTCCAGCGGGGATGAACGCCGTAGCCGCCTTCGATTCGGAATATGGCAACGGGCAGACGAAGAGAACGGACAAACGGAGCGATGGAATCCTTAATATGTTCCGTACGGCCGCTGTACGTGCGGTTTCCCTCCGGGGCCATGGCGATGGTGCCGCCTTCCCGTGCCACACGCTTGCAGTCCAGCACCGCTTTGATGTCGGTCATGGATTTCTGAATGGGAATGGGGGCAACCAGGTAGCGGATCAGTGCCGAAACGAATCCCTTGGAAAACAGGTCCTCGCTTGCCACGTAATATACCGGGCCGCGGAACGCCGCGGTAATAAAGAACTGGTCAAAAGCGGTCTGGTGATTCATAAGAATCAGATACTGCCGTTTTCCCTGCTCACGGAAGCGGTCGATACGGATATTATACATACAGCGGCACAGCAGAGAAAGAACCGGCCGGCCGAGAAATGTGAAAAAGCGGTGGCGCGGGCGAAGCCATTTCTTTTTTCCGCCGGCACGTTTTTGCTTTTTCTCATTTGCAGGATCGATCATAAAAAGCAGAATCTCCTCACAATTTTCTCACAAAAATACGGACACCAACATAACTATGTATGATTATATCATAAAATTATGAATTTTTATTAACAAAACAGAAAGTTTTCCAAAAAAACAACATTTTTTGCGGTCAGGTACAGGGGGGCACAGGAATCCGTACCGATTCTTGCACTCCAGCGTAAAATATGGTATAATGAAAGGAAAGCAAAACGAAAGGATGTCCCACAGCATGGAGAACGGTAAAGATGCCCTAAAGAATCCCGTCGCATTACGTGTGGAATGGGCACGCCATGAAGACTGCCCCGCCCTCTCACAGATCTGGCAGATGTGCTTCGGTGATTCTCCCGATTACGTACGATTCTTTTTCACCCGTTATCTTCCCCGATGCCGGGTGATGATCGCATGGGCAAACGGCACCGCCGCCGGCTCCGTTTACCTACTGCCGGCAGAAATAGCTGACGGCGGAAGGGTGCGAAAGGCAATCTACGTATACGCACTGGGTGTGCTTCCCGCCTTTCGTTCCCGGGGAATCGGCGGAGTAATGCTCCGCCGCGTTTTATCCGTTGCCGAGGCGGAAGATGCGGTCTGTTTTCTTCGTCCCGCGTCGCCGGAGCTGGTATCATATTATGAGCGGCTTGGCATGGAAAAATCACACTATGCAAAAATGTGCCAGCTCTCACCGGATCCGGCTATACGGACGGAAGAATCAACGATCACGGAGGCAACCCCGGCGGAATATACACGGCAGTGCCGGAAAATGCCCCTTTTATCCGGCACGGTGTTCTGGGATCTTCCCCATATAGAATTTGCACTTTCGGAAAACAGACTGACCGGCGGAAAGTGTCTCCGATACGAAAAAGACGGCCGGCATGCCATCGTTTTTATGAAACGGGAAGCGGACGGCTGGTGCATCACCGAATCACTGCCACGTGCAGATGCCGCCTTTTTATCGGGGATCTGTGCCCATTTCCCGGGCGAAGCCGTACATCTCCGTCTGCCGGCCAAAGCGGACGATCCCGACGCATTTGTTTTGGCAATGACGTACAACATCGTATATCCGTCAGAAGAAGCGCCGCTGGGGCTTCTTCTGGACTAACGCAAGGAGGAACTTGAAAACCATGCAGAAAATTCAGTGGAAGGGCGGTGCCATGCTGGGACCGCTTCCGCCCGTAATGGTCACCTGCGGCACCATGGAGCAGTCCAATATTATCACCATCGCCTGGACGGGGATCGTGAACACGATTCCGCCCAAAACCTATATTTCCGTACGCCCCACGAGACATTCCTATAACATCATAAAGGAAAGCGGCGAGTTTGCCATCAATCTGACCACCGCCGCCCTTGTTTCCGCCGCGGACACCTGCGGCGTTTATACCGGCCGCAAGGTGGATAAATTCGCACGGTGCTCTCTTACAAAAGAGACTTCTTCCCTGCTCTCCTGTCCGCTGATCGGCGAATCGCCCCTGTCCCTTGCCTGTCGAGTGACCGACATCATCCCCATGGGATCTCACGACATGTTTCTGGCGGACATCGTGGGCGTGGAGGTAGATCCTTCCTTTATCGATGAAAGCGGCAAGCTGTGTCTTGACCGGGCGGGGCTGGCGGCCTATCTGCACGGCGAGTACTACGCACTGGGACAAAAGCTGGGCACGTTCGGCTTTTCCGTGAAGAAAAAGAAAAAGCACCCGGCGAAAAAGCCGGGCACTTCCCATAAAACGAAGCAAAGGCAAAAAACGCAGAGCAAATAACCCTCCGGAGATGTCACGCGGGTGCGGGTGCCGGTGCCTCCTCAAACTGCCGTGCGTGCCGCATCAGTCGGCGGCGGTAGATGATATACGCGACGATCAGCATAATATCCGTCAAAAACCAGGAAATGGGGAAGCAGTACAGCAGCACGTCAAACGTAGGAAACGCCGCAAACACCGTGAATACCCAGACGATACGGCTGAGGCAGGATCCCACGAACGAGATCGCCATAGGAATGAGAGATGCGCCCATGCCCCGCAGACATCCCACGATGCATTCCATTATGCCGCACAAAAAGTACGTACAGGCAATCACCGTGAGACGCTGCATACCGTATTCGATAGCCTCGGGAGAATCCGGGATATAGATGCCAAGCAGTGTTTCACCGAACACCAGCATAAGTGCTCCCATAACGACACCCACAGACACGACGAGCACAAGACAGGTGCCAAGCACCTTCAGCAGCCGTTCGTATTTGCGTGCACCCACGTTTTGACCGGTAAAAGCGAGAGCCGCATGGTAAAATGCGTTCATGGCAACGTACATAAAGCCTTCTAGGTTTCCGGATGCCGCCGCCCCTTCCATAGCAACCGATTCAAAGGAATTGACAGCGGACTGGATCACCACGTTGGCAACGGAAAACATAGTGGACTGAAGACCTGCCGGGATACCCACACGCATGATCGCCACAAGAAGCCGGGAATGAATCCGCAATTCCCGCAAAACGAGACGGACACACCCTTCCTGCTTCATCAGATAAAGTACGATCAGTGTAGCAGACACACACTGGGATGCCACCGTGGCAATGGCGACGCCCGCCACTCCCATATCAAGAACGATGACCGTCAAAAGATTCAGAAGAACGTTCACCACGCCGGCGACAGATATGAAGATCATCGGCCGTTTTGTTTCTCCCACGGCACGCAGAATCGCCGCGCCGAAATTATACACCATGGAAGCGGGCATACCCAGAAAATATATGCGAACGTACAGCGTGGAAAGATCGATCACGTCAGCAGGCGAGTCCATCCACGTAAGAAACGTGCGGCTTCCGACCACACCGATCAGGCCAAACAGACAGCCGCCGATCACACTGGCAAGCATGGCAGTATGCACCGTCTTGCGGACACCCTCGAAATCCTTGGCACCGTACCGATGGGAAACACACACGCTGGTACCCACGGAAAGCCCCATAAATACGTTTACGATCAGCGTAATAAGCGGTCCCGCCGAGCCGACGGCCGCCAGAGCCGCACCGTCCGCAAACTGGCCCACGACCACCATATCCGCCGCATTGAACATAAGATTCAGAATGCTTGTGAAGATCAGCGGCAGGGTGTAAAGGATGATCTTGCCCGCCAGCGGCCCGTTAGTCATATCGATCTCGGTTGATTTGCTCATGCGTTCTCGCTCCTTTGTCACGCCAAAACTGCGTTGCTTACCGTCCATTATAGCACGCTCACCCGGAAAGTCAAGAGACATCGAACAATTCGGCAAGAAAAAGAAAAAACGCAAAAAAGCCTGCTCACGCAGAGCAGGCTTGCAGTATCCGGTTTATTCCGCTGACACCGATTGAGGTACGAACTCATCCTCCGGCACCCTGGCAAGTTCCTCACGGTACGCCGCGATCACGGCATTTTCCATATCCTGACGGAACCGGGCGTTGATGGGATGCACGATATCCCTGTACGTGCCGTCCGGATTCTTCCGGCTGGGCATAACGATAAAAAACTTGTCACGGGCATGGATCACCTTGATATCGTGAAGTGCCAGCTGACCGTCAAAGGTGACGGAGACGACGGCCTTCATAGGCCCCTCATCAAACAGTTTGCGGATCTTTACATCGGTTATCTCCATTGCTTTCTACCTCCCATTGTATTGCTCATAACGCTCGTTAGACGATTCACAGTCCTTTTCTCCGTCCACGTTTATAGTATACACGGGGAATATGAAAAATATTCAGCACGGATGGAAGAATTTTTTGAATTTAGTATTTATTTTTTATAAATTAGATGTATAATAAAAGTGAATAACACTTTCTCTCCGTCACATTCATTATTACCGTTTTTTCCGGAGGTATTCTGTATGGCTTTGCCTAATACGCATTTCGGTGCCGAATCCATTTCGGCCCTTCTCGATTCACCGAAAAAAATCTTTTTCGCCGGTATCGGCGGCGTGAGCATGAATTCTCTTGCACACATATCCAAGCTGCGCGGGCACACGGTCTGCGGCTACGACCGCACGCCCTCTCCGCTGACAAAACAGCTTGAGGAGATCGGCGTTACCGTGTGGTACGACAACGATCCCAAAAGAGTCGCCGATGCAGATCTTCTCGTATACACCGTCGCCATTCCGGCAGATCTGCCGGAATATGCCGAGGCACGCCGGCTTGGCATTCCGGTCATTTCCCGTGCGGATTATCTGGGATATATCATGTGCGGCTACAAACGCAGGATCGGTGTAAGCGGTGTACACGGAAAAAGCACCACCACCTCCATGCTTGCCACCGTTTTCCGCACGGCAGGGCTGAATCCCACCGTCAGCTGCGGTGCTCCCATGAAGGATGCGGACAATCACTGCGACCGGATCGGCGGCGAAGAGTATTTCATTTTTGAAGCCTGTGAATACATGGATTCTTTCCTCGATTTCTATCCCACGGATGCTCTCGTTTTGAACGTGGAGGAGGATCATCTGGATTATTTTTCGGGGCTTTCACAAATCGAAGAATCCTTCGGAAAGTTCATGGCACGCACGGGAGACGGCGGCACGGCTTATCTGAATATCGGCGACGAAAACGTGCTGTGTGCCGCCAAAGAGTACAAGGGCCGCACCGTTACCTTCGGGATTGAAAAGCCGGAAGCAGATTACTACGCCGCCGACGTGGTTTTCACCCACGGCTTGCCTTCGTTCACCGTTGTAAACAAAGGGAAAGAACTCTGCCGTGTCACCCTGGCCGTTCCCGGCATCCATAACGTACTGGACGCCCTGGCCGCGGCCGCCGTGGCACTTGAGGTCGGTATCCCGCAAAAACAGGTGGCTGAGGGGCTTGCCCTTTTCAGCGGTGCCGGACGGCGGATGGATTACCGGGGGAAAACCACTGCCGGTGCGGACGTTTACGACGATTACGCCCATCATCCCACGGAGATCAAAACAACGCTGTCCGCCGCCCTTTCCCTGGATCACAGCCGGGTGTTCTGCGTATTCCAGCCCCACACCTACTCCCGGACCAAGGAGTTGTTCGACGATTTTGCAAAGGCACTTTCTCTCCCCGGCGTAACGGAGGTTCTCCTTGCGGAGATCTATTCCGCAAGAGAAACGGACACCCGTGGAATGTCATCCGCTCTTTTGGCTGAGGCGGTGAACCGATGCGGCGGACGATGCCGTGCCGTTTCCTCAAAAGAAGAAATCGCTGAAATTCTCAAGAAGGAATGCGGCGAAAACGACATGATCCTCGTTATGGGGGCGGGCGATATCGGTACAATCTGCTCACTGCTGGTGTAAGAGGCGTGTGTGAAAATTCACAATTTGAAGTGTGATAAATATCGGAAACGATGTTGACATACGCGTGTGAAATATGTTAAAATAATACAGATTGTGTTTTCCACCAACTCTTCCCTCCCAACAGCAGGAAAGGATGTGTGTACATGTATAACGAAAGACGGGAACGGATCCGTGCTCTCTTCGCCGCCAAGCCCTTCGTTTCCATCAAGGAACTGGAGGCCATGTTCCCGGCCGTCTCCGGAATGACACTGCGGCGGGATATTGAATATTTCGAACAGCAGGGCGACGCCATCAAGGTACGGGGCGGTGCACGCTCCACCAAATTTATTACCGTTTCCACCGACGACGCCATCACCACCCGTATGCAGGAAAACGTAGAGTCCAAGGAAAAGATCGCACGCCGTGCTGCTTCCCTTCTGGAAACGGGACGTTCCATCTTCATCGATTCCGGTTCCACGCTTCAGCGTATCGTGCCCTACGTTCCAAATGAACGGTTCACCTTCACCACCACCAATCCCATGGCGGCTTTGGAGCTGTGCAAGATCGGTCTGCCCATCGTGAACATAGTGGGCGGCAAGCTGGACCGGGACTATCAGACGGTCACCGGTATGCACGCCATGCATTTTCTTTCTGATATCAACATTGATATTGCCTTTCTCTCGCCCTCCGGTCTTTCGCTGAAAAGCGGATTTACCGGCGGCAATTACAGCGAATGCGAACTGAAGCGTGTCGTCGTGGAAAAAGCACGTCTCGTGGTCATTTTGCTGGACGGTTCCAAATTCGACAAAAGCCTTCCCTACACGTTCTGTCATCTGGATCAAGTACACGTGATCATTACCGATTCACCGCTTCCGCCGGAGTTGACGGACGAAGCGATGGCACACGGAATCCGTGTGATCAACGTATCCGAGGAAGACTGATCTTTCAAAGAAGGTTCTCCGGCTCTGCCGGATCCGATATACTCACATATTAAGTAATATGAACAACATACGAAAGGAATGATTTCATTGGCACAACCCGTAATCATGCCCCGTCAGGGGCAGAGCGTTGAAAGCTGCATCATCACCGCCTGGAACAAAAAGGTCGGTGACACCGTAGCTGAAGGCGATATCCTGTTCTCCTACGAGACGGATAAATCCTCCTTCGATGAACCCGCACAGGTAAGCGGTACCATTCTCGCCATTCTGGCAAACGACGGAGACGTGGTTCCCTGTCTGGACACCGTTTGCTACATCGGTGAACCCGGTGAGGATATTTCCGCACTGCTCGGTGCATCCGCCGCACCCGCTGCAGAAGAAGCTCCGAAAGCGGAGGAGGCCCCCGCTGCCAAGGAAGAAACGGCCGCTGCTCCCGCAGTAGTCGCTACCAAAGCAGAAGGAGATCTGGTACGCATTTCTCCCCGCGCCAAGAATCTGGCACTCCAGACCGGCGTGGATATGACGAAGGTCGTTCCCAGCGGTCCTCACGGCCGCATCATCGAGCGTGATATCAATATCGCGTTGGATGCCGGCTTCGTAGCCAACACCGCCGCTGTAGAGGCGTTCCTGGCTGGCACGCCCATCGTTACCGAGGAAGAGGCTCCCGCAGCCGCAGCCCCGGTAGCCGCCGCAGCTCCCGCGGCAGACGACGTTCTCGCCTACACCGAAGAGCCGTTCAACGGCGTCCGCAAGGTCATCGCCCGTCAGATGCACGCTTCTCTCTCCGCGATGGCACAGCTTACGCTGAACGCATCCTTCGACGCTACCGCTATGATGGACTTCCGTGCTACGCTGAAGGCAAACGGCGAGGCTCTGGGCCTTGGAAAGATCTCCCTGAACGATATGGTTCTGTACGCCGTATCCCGCACTCTTTTGAACCACGCTACCATCAACGCCAACGTAGTTGACGACAAGTTCCGCTTCTTCAAGCACGCCAATATCGGCATGGCAGTAGATACGGATCGCGGACTGCTGGTACCCACCATCTTTGCCGCTGAAAAGATGTCTCTTGCCGAGATCTCCGCAGCCGCCAAGAGTGCTGCCGGCAAGGCTCGTGAAGGCAAGCTCACCCCCGACGAAATGTCCGGCGGCTCCTTCACCGTTACTAACCTTGGCTCCATGGGTGTTGAATCCTTCACGCCCGTTATCAACCCGCCGCAGACGGCCATCCTGGGCGTTTGCTCCATCACCTACAAGCTCCGTGCAGACGGCACCACCTATCCGGCTATGGGTCTGTCCCTCACCTTTGACCACCGTGCTGTGGACGGTGCTCCTGCTGCCCGCTTCCTTGCGGATCTCTGCAAGGCTCTGGAGAACTTCGGTCTTCTCCTTGCGAAATAAGGGAGGTATTACAGCATGATTTACGATCTGATCGTACTGGGCGGCGGCCCGGCCGGCTACAACGCCGCAGAACGCGCCGCACACGGCGGCATGAAGACGCTCCTCTTTGAAGAGCGTGCACTGGGCGGTGTCTGCCTGAATGAAGGCTGCATCCCCACCAAGACCCTGCTCTATTCCGCAAAAATCTACGACTACGCCCACCACGGTGAGGCGTACGGCGTCACCGTTACCGGCGCATCCATCGACCATGCAAAGGTTGTAGAGCGCAAAGGAAAGGTTGTTCGCACGCTGGTTTCCGGCATCGGCTCCAAGATGAAGGGGGCTGGTGTCACCGTTGTGTCTGCCACCGCCGTTATCACCGGCAAGACCGCCGACGGCTTTACCGTAAAAAGCGGTGAGGAAACCTATACCGCAAAGCAGCTCCTCATCTGCACCGGTTCCTCTGCGGCTGTTCCGCCGATCCCGGGTCTGAAAGAATCTGTAGAAAGCGGCTTTGCCGTAACGAACCGGGAGATTCTGGATCTCAAGGTTGCGCCGAAGCGCATTGCCGTCGTAGGCGGCGGCGTTATCGGTCTGGAGATGGCATCCTACTTCAACTCCATCGGCTCTGAGGTTACCGTTATCGAAATGATGGACAAGATTGCCGGTCCTACCGACAAGGAGATCTCCGCCCTGCTTCAGAAGAATTACGCCAAAAAGGGCGTGAAGTTCCTTCTCGGTGCCAAGGTGACCGCTGTAAACGGCAAGCCGAATGACGGCACCGTTACCTGCGAAATCGGCGGCAAGGAGGAAAAGATCCCTGCCGATCTGGTTCTCGTAAGCGTTGGCCGCCGTGCGCGCACCGCCGGCATCGGTCTGGAAGAGGTAGGCGTTCTCACCGAACGCGGTGCCATCGTTACCGATGAATACAGCCGCACCTCCATCCCGGGCATCTGGGCTGCCGGTGACGTAAACGGCAAGAGCATGCTGGCACACACTGCATACCGTGAAGGTGAAGTGGCTGTCAACAATATGCTGGGCAAGAAGGATCGGGTTGACTACCGCTCCATCCCCGCCGTTATCTACACCAATCCCGAGGTGGCTTCCGTTGGTGAAACGGTAGAGTCTGCCGCCAAGGCCGGTCTCAAGGCTACCGAGCATACGATTTCTCTCCGCTACAGCGGCCGCTACATCGCAGAGAACGAAGGCGGCGACGGTATCGTGAAGATCGTCATCGGTGAGCACCGTGAGATTCTGGGCGTACACATGATCGGCTCTTACGCTTCCGAGATCATCTACGGTGCGGCCGCCATGGTTGCCAAGAGAGAAAGAGTGGAAGACGTACAGAAGATCGTATTCCCCCATCCCTCCGTCTGCGAGGTTATCCGCGAAGGTATGTTCATGATTTAAGACTCACACAAAAAGCAAAACTTTTTGTGTGGCGAGCATCGTACGCTCGCGCCGTCGCGCCCGCCGCTGGCGGTCACTCGCGATGCTTCAAGGAGTTTTGCGCCCGGGCAAAGCCCGCGTGCAAAACGGATTTAGTTTACAATTTTTCAAATACATAAAAGGAGAAACCACTATGCCTAAGAGTCAATACGTGGATCCCGGCAAAGTTTTTCTGCCCGGTTCCATCAAATTCTCTGACATTCCTTCCTGCCAGTACAAGAAAACCCTGGCACAGGAAAAGAAGATCTACACCAAGGACGATTTCCTCCGCATCTACCGCGATATGCGCATCATCCGTGAATTCGAGACGATGCTCAACGATATCAAGGTAAAGAGCGAGTACAACGGCATCAAGTACAACAACCCCGGCCCGGCTCACCTTTCCATCGGTCAGGAAGCCTCCGCTGTCGGTGAGGCTTATTGCCTGGACATCAACGACTTCACCTTCGGTTCTCACCGTTCCCACGGCGAGATTCTGGCAAAGGGTCTGTCCTCTATCCACAAGCTGGATGAAACCGAGCTCTACGACATCATGAAGGAGTTCTTCGGCGGCGATATTCTGAAGGTTGTTGAAGGCAAGCAAGAGAAGGCCGGCGACGTTCGCGATTTGGCTATCGAC
Source organism: Eubacteriales bacterium (assembly GCA_045544955.1). Lineage (GTDB taxonomy): Bacteria > Bacillota > Clostridia > Oscillospirales > CAG-272 > SIG701. The sequence continues at coordinate 12,626 of JAZPZY010000047.1, read as the reverse complement.
TTCCTCCTCTACGGTGCACTGGCTGAGATCTTCGCTCGCACCACCGGCTTCAACCGCGGTCTGGGCGGCTCCATGCACGCTTTCTTTATCCCCTTCGGTATCTTCCCGAACAACGCCATCGTAGGCGGTGCGGCTCCCGTTGCACTGGGTGCTGCTCTGTATAAGAGAGCCAACCACAAGAAGGGTATCGTAGTTGCCAACTCCGGCGACGGTGCTACCGGCCGCGGTCCCGTGCTGGAGGCCCTGAACATGTCCGCTATGCGTCAGATCACGGAGCTGTGGGGCATGGACGGCAAGTACTCCGATGAGGGTATGCCGATCCTCTTCAACGTATTCAACAACTTCTACGGCATGGGCGGCCAGACCCAGGGCGAAACCATGGGTTACGACACCCCTGCACGTCTCGGTGCCGGCTTCTCCGTATCCCAGCTCCATGCTGAGCGCGTAAACGGCTACGATCCGCTGGCAGTGATCGACGCTACCACCCGCAAGAAGGAACTGCTGCTGGCTGGCAAGGGCCCGGCTCTCCTCGAGGTTGCTACCTACCGTATCAGCGGTCACTCCCCCTCCGACTCCTCCACCTACCGTACCCCCGAGGAGATCGAAGCATGGAAGGAAGCCTGCCCCATCGCTGCATACCGCAAGAAGATGGTAGAGGGCGGCATCGCATCTGACGAAGAGTTCGCCGCTATCGAGGAATCCATCGTTCGCCGCATGGAGAAGATCTGCAAGCTGTCCATCGACGACGAGATCTCTCCCCGTATGGATCTCTCCAAGGATCCCGCAATGATCTCCTCCCTCATGTTCTCCAACAACAACGTAAAGAGCATGGATCCCACCCGCGAGCCCGACGTTCTCATGCCCAAGGAAGAGAATCCCCGCGTAAAGCAGCTGGCTACCAAGGCCCGTTACGCTTTCGACGAGAAGGGTGCCGCTATCCCGAAGATCAAGCTGTTCGGTGTTCGTGACGCTATCTTCGAGTCCATCCTGGATAAGTTCTACGAGGATCCCACCACCATCGCATACGGTGAGGACAACCGTGACTGGGGCGGCGCATTCGCCGTGTACCGCGGTCTGACCGAGGCTCTTCCCTACCACCGCTTCTTCAACGCACCGATCTCCGAGTCCGCTATCGTAGGCTCTGCCGTAGGTTACGCTATGGCTGGCGGCCGTGCCATCGTTGAGCTGATGTACGCCGACTTTATCGGCTGTGCCGGTGACGAGATCTTCAACCAGCTCTCCAAGTGGCAGTCCATGTCCGCCGGTATCCTGAAGATGCCTGTGGTTATCCGCGTATCCGTCGGTTCCAAGTACGGTGCACAGCACTCTCAGGACTGGACCGCACTGACCGCACATATCCCCGGTTTGAAGGTATGCTTCCCCTCCACGCCGTACGACGCAAAGGGCCTTATGAATGCTGCTCTTGCCGGCACTGACCCCGTTATCTTCTTCGAGTCCCAGCGTATCTACGACAAGGGCGAAGAATTCCACAAGGAAGGCGTTCCCACCGAGTACTACGAGGTTCCCTTCGGCGAACCCGACGTAAAGCGCGAAGGTAAGGACGTTACCATCCTCACCATCGGTGCCGTTCTGTACCGTGCTATGGATGCCGCTAAGATTCTCGAAGAGAAGTACGGCATCTCCGCTGAGGTTATCGACTCCCGCTCCATCGTACCGTTCAACTACGACAAGGTACTGGAGAGCGTGAAGAAGACCGGCCGTATCGTGATCGTTGGCGACGCCGTAGACCGTAACTCCGTAATGCGTGATATGGCTTCCAACATCGCTGAAATGGCATTCGATTACCTGGATGCACCGCCGGTTGTATTCGGTTCCCGCAACTGGATCACCCCCGCATTTGAGCTGGAGAAGTACTTCTTCCCGCAGGCTGAGGGTATCGTAGACGTTATCTGCCAGAAGATCATGCCCATCGCAGGTCACGTTTGCACCATCAACGAGAGCGAGATCGAGCACATCGAACGCAACAAGAAGGGCCTGTAATTCCTGAATAACGAAAATCGTCCCCGCCGCAAGGCAGGGACGATTTTTTGTTGTGTGGGGGTGAAAAACTGTGCCGCCGAATTTTGTACTGTTTAGTGTTCATCCGACGTGAGTTCTCGATACATCCTCATCAGCTCCGCGACACAGCTGCTCTCGGTCATCGTCTTCACGTCAAACCCATACGCCGCCATGACGGCGCGGTCGTTCTGCTGGTGCGCCCGGCGCAGTTCGGGCGGCATGGTGACTTCGTCGTACAGATCGGCGAGAGAGCAGTCGGGATAGAGCGCACGCGCGTCAAGGATCGCCTGTGCGGTCTGCTCGATCTTCGCCCGCTGTTCGTCGGTGGGGGTGGGCCATGGAAAGTTGTTGTATATTGATGGCGAATAACGATAATCTGATTTCAATCTTCCACATACAGTACGCATCCACGACATATGGACATTGGAAATCAATACTCCAAAGTGAAATAGAGTTGCACCAGTTGCAACTAAAGTTGAATTGCTGGCTATAACATCTTTTGACATAAAACCAATTGGAATGTATCTGCGACTTGACGATGAGGTTTCGGGAATTAAAATATAATCGCTGTTAGGTTGCCGAATCTGTGAAAACAACATCGGTGTGTCTGCTTGTGCTTGTACTGCTACGGTTTTTGTGTTTTTTCTTGCTTCGGCAACGCCCTCAAGACGTTTAATAATTTCCGGAACATTTCTGTATTCATTTGGGGAGACGCCCTGCAACCATAAACAATAACGATATTTATTGTTTATAAATTCAAACGATCCAACATATCGTTTGATAAATTTCACGGTGTGCGGATATTTACTAATCAACAATTCTCGTTCCTCGGGGGTTAAAATTAGATTGCCACCATCCCAAGGCTTATTTCCTTGCACTAATTTTGGATAGCCTGCTCGCACTTTTCCTCTTAACGCAATACTAACATTATCAGCATTAACAAGATAACCATTAATTTTCTCAACATATTTTGGCTGATTAGATTCAAATAATATCTTATTCTGCTTGTTAATATAACTAAAGCCAATGATGACACAATGAACAGCAGCTTTTTCTTTAGCTTCGCTGTTCCAGACAAAAGTTCGGTGAGCAAAAATGATTATGATTCCACAATCGTTCAACAAATCATCCCACAAAATAGGGACTTGCTCTCCTTGGCAGATAGAGTTAGTTGAAACAAATGCTGCTTGTACAGCGGTATCCTTCATATAAACCGCCGCTTTTTTGTACCACGCCGCTACATAATCCAGTCGGCCAGCTCTATCGTTGTCTATAAAGATACTATTCATATCTTTCTGCTGTTCTGAATTTCGCAAGGATAACCCCACAAACGGCGGATTGCCCATGATATAGTTCAGCTTGTCTTTCGGCACAACGCTCTCCCAATCAATGCGGAGCGCGTTGCCCTCAACGATATTCGCATAGGATTTCAGCGGCAAAAAGTCCAGGGAAATTCCCACAATGTCTTCGGTTTCCTTCATCATCTGCGATTCCGCAATCCACAGCGCGGTTTTCGCAACCGTTACGGCAAAATCGTTGATCTCGATACCGTAAAACTGACCGATGGAAACCTTGATAAGATCGCCCGTATCCAAAACGATCTGTTCCTTGAAGCGAATTTTCAGCACTTCGTTCTCCAGGCGTCTGAGGGAGATATACGTTTCCGTGAGGAAGTTGCCCGAACCGCAGGCAGGGTCAAGGAACGTCAGAGACGCCAGTTTATCCTGAAAAGCGTCAGCCTTTGCGACACGGAGTTTATCCACTTTAACCGACTTGATCTCGTTCAACTCAGTTGTGAGTTCATCAAGGAAAAGCGGGTCAATTACCTTGTGGATATTCTCGATGGAGGTGTAGTGCATACCGCCGGAACGGCGCGTTTCGGGATTCAACGTGCTTTCAAACACCGCGCCGAAGATGGTAGGACTGATCTGCGACCAGTCAAAATCCTCGCTGGCGTTGTGCAGAAGCAAATCCACGATTTCCTCGGTGAAGTGCGGGATTTCGATGTTTTCGTCCGCAAACAGACCGCCGTTGACGTAGGGGAATGCGGCAAGATCTTTATCGATATACCTGTCACGCTCTTCTTCTTTCGTATCAAGCGTGCGGAAAAGATCAATGAGCGCGCGGCGCACGTCCTTGATCTGGCAGTTTTTTATATAGTTGTGGAACTTCAAATGACCGCCGAAAATCCCTGCATCTTCAGCGTACAGGCAGAACACGAGACGGACGCACAGCATATTCAGACTACGCAGAGATTCCTCGCTGTCGGGATGGATATACTGCTTCTGAATCGCATCGTACAGTTTTCCGACAAGCTCACCTGCTTTGATGGAAATCTGCTCTTCACGGTGAAGCAGTTCGCTCTTTTCCTCCACAAGGAAGCCGAGACGGTAATATTCCGTCGGAAGATCTTTCAAAAGGATGCTTTCGGGTTCGCCCGTCGGCTTCTCCATGTCGTAAATGAGAAATTCCTTGAAATTACAGGTAATGACCCAGCGCGGGTGCTCGGACAACGGCAGATCAACAATGTACCGCTTTGCCTGCTGAAACGGATTCAGCACGCTGCCGTCCGACTGAACGATTCCTTTACGCAAGTCTTTATTGGCACCCTTCTGCTCGATCATAACCTTGGTAGAGGGAATCATCACGTCAATAAAGCCGTTGGCACGGTCAATTTTGACCTGTTCCTCAAAGACGACGTACTGTTCGGGATGTTCTACCTCAAAAACGTCGCGGAGAAGCGACAGCCAGAATGATTGGCTCTGTCCCTTTTCGTAGCCTTTGTCTGCCCAATAGTCGGCAAACGCTTTCGCGGCTTTCTTTTTCTCGTTCTCGGTCATGTCGTTTCCTCTTTCTGCATAACTGTTCTTCTCAGTCTGCCGTCTTTATTATACAACAAAAAGCGCTGCCGTTCAACGGATACTCACAAGTTTCACACTGCGGTGACACATTTTCATGATTTTTACTGAAAAAGCACAGTCCGCATCAGGGACTGTGCTTTTTCACACTTACTTCACGTCCACGTTCTTACTCGCCTTTACGGCGACGCCGGTGCCGAGAAGATCCGCGCACACCACCTGCCCGATCGTAACGGGGGCGGTGACGGTGATCTTCGACAGTTCCTTTACCGCGTCCTTCAACATGTCTTTGGGGATCACGCCGTCGGTACGGACGGAAACAAGGGGCAATTCTCCGCCGGTCACTTTCACGGTGGTGGTCAGCGACCGCATGGGGTTCGTCACCTCGTTCGTTCCATAGGTCACACCCCGGGGACAGGTTGCTCCCTCTACCTTGATCTCGTCTCCCACGGTGATTTTCAGCTCACATCCGTTGGGGCAAACGATACACGTTCTCGTAATGATCTCAGCCAAGGATCCGCACCTCCAGTCCCGTTTCTTTCGCATTATTTATGGCTTCAGCGTCCAGTTTCATCCGGATCATTTCCGCCGGGTTCAGTTTTGCATGCTTTACCTTTTTAATCAGCGTATCGCCGGCGTACACGGCCACGGATTTATTCCGGTCCGGGCGGGATACGCGCATGGAGATGGTCACGTCCCTATCACCGCTGATCTTCCGGGGCAAAACGTAGCGGATACCGTCGGCAACGGACACCGGCACGTCTGCCGGGCGGCGTACGCCGCTTTCGATATACTCGGCCGCACCCTTTGCGGCGGCGGCGGCTTCCTCGGAGACGTAGTCCACCAGATCGTGGACGTGCAGTGCGTTGCCGCAGGCGAAAATGCCGTCCGCCGAGGTCATCATGCTTTCGTCAACCAGTGCACCGCCGGTGACGGGATCCATCTCGATGCCGGCACCGATGGTCAGCTCGTTCTCCGGGATAAGTCCGACGGAGAGGATCAGCGTATCGCACTCCACGTATTCCTCCGTGCCGGGGATCACGCTTCCCTTTTCGTCCACGGCCGCAGTGGTAACGCCGGTAAGGCGATCCTTGCCATGGATCTGCACCACCGTACGGCTGAGGTACAGGGGAATATTGTAGTCCTCCAGGCACTGGGTGATATTTCTGGGAAGTCCGCTGGAATAGGGGAGTTTTTCAAGCACGGCGATGACCTCGCCGCCTTCCAGCGTCAGCCGGCGTGCCATGATCAGGCCGATGTCGCCGGAGCCGAGAATGAGAATCTTCTTTCCCACGGAAATATTCTTGAGATTCACGAAATTCTGGGCAACTCCGGCGGTGAATATACCAGCCGGGCGGCTGCCGGGCACGGCGATGGCACCGCGGGTACGCTCACGGCATCCCATGGCGAGAATGATGGCACCGGCTTTGTATTTGACGATGCCGTCCTTGCCCACGGCGGTGACTACGCGATCGGGCGACACGGAAAGCACCATGGTCCCGGCGGCAAGCTCCGCACCGCTTTTAAGAAACAGGTCAAAATACCTGGCGGCGTATTCCGGGCCGCTGAGGGCTTCCCCAAAACGAATAACGCCGAAGCCGTCGTGGATGCACTGATTCAGAATACCGCCGGTACGTCCGTCACGCTCGATGAGGAGCACGTCCTTTACGCCCTGTTTTTTTGCCTCCACGGCGGCGGCAAGACCGGCGGGGCCGGCACCGATGATGATCAGATCCTTGCTTATCATTCCTTTACACCTCCGATGAACGGATGGGAGTCACGGCTATTAAACTCGATCTCCTCCGGCTTCATGCCATACTCCGTCGTGAGCATCTCTACGATCTTCGTCATGCAGTAGCCGCCCTGGCACCGTCCCATCATGGAACGGGAACGGTATTTGATACCGATCAGCGAACGGACGCCCAGGGGATTTTCGATAGCGGCACGGATCTCTGCCTTGGAAACGTGCTCACAGCGGCACACGATCTCGCCGTACTCCGGATTCTCCCGGCAGAGCTGTTCCCGCTCCTCTTCCGTAAGATCCCGGAAACGCTTCGGGCGTTTTTCCGCCGGCAGGAACGTTTCCTTTTCGAAAAGAGGCATCAGATCCTTGAGAAGCGTTACCACGTACCGTGCAATCGGCACGGAGGCGGTAAGTCCCGGGGATTCGATACCGATCAGGTTCAGAAGTCCGGGCACAAGCGTGCTCTCCGTAATCTCAAAATCGGCAAATCCGCCCACCTCCGGCGGCGTCTGCTTTGCGCGAAGTCCGGCGTAACTTGCGATGATATGGCTCCGTTTCAGCGGCGGAAGCAGCTGCACGGCCTCGTCAAACAGTTTTTTGCCGATCTCCTCGGTGGTGGAAACGTCAAGACGGGAATCTATGTACTCGGCGGACGGGCCGATCAGGACGTTGTTGTCCTCGGTGGTGGTAAGATGCACGCCCAGACCGCCGATTCCCTTTTTGGGCGCCGGATACACGGGCATGGAGATGAAATCGCTCACCCGCTTATCCAGGATATAATACTCACCGCGGCACGGATAGATCTTATACCGGTTATCCCCTGCCATGGCGGCCACCTTATCGGAATAGAGACCGGCGGAGTTGATGATCCGTCCGGCTTCCACGACGTTTTCGCCGTCGGTTATTTCAAAAACACCGTCGTCTCTTTTGCAGATTCCGCTCACCTCAAAATTGAAGAAGAACTCCACGCCGTTGCGGTGCGCGTGCTCCGCCAGCGCCACCGTATACAGGAACGGATTGATCACGGCTGTGTTTTTGGACCACATGGCACCAATACCGCCCACGTTGGGCTCCAGCTGACGCAGCTTGTCCTGTCCGATCAGTTCCAGTCCCACGCAGCCGTTCTTATTGCCCTGATCCACCAGGTTTTTAAGGACGGTCATATCCTCCTCGTCAAAGGCAACCACCAGTTTGCCTTTCTTTTTATAGGGAATATCCAACTCTTTCGCCAGTTCTTCAAAGCCAAGGTTCCCCTCTACGCAAAAACGGGCCATGAGCGAACCGACCTTGTTGTTGAAGCCGGCGTGCACCACCGCACTGTTCTTTCCGCTTGTTCCCATAGCCACGTCGTTCGCCTTTTCAAGCACGGCACAGGACACGTTGTACCGGGAAAGCTCCCGGGCAATCGCACACCCAACGGCACCCGCACCGATTACGACTACGTCATACTTTGCCACCGTAATACCTCCCATAGGATAAAAATACACTATAATGTATCATTATACCATACATTACGGATGATTTCAAGTTTTTGTAAAAAAGAAGTGCGATTTGCAGAAAATTTCAGGCACGGCGTTTTGGCCGTGCCTGTTTTGCATTTTATTCACCGAATTCTTTCGCTGCACGCTTCAGCATCTGCCGAATGGGCAGATTATACGGGCATCTGGTCTCGCACACGCCGCAGTCAATGCACGCCCCGGCCTTCACCTGCAGCGTAGCGTATCGTTCGTGTGCCCAGCCGGAAAGGCTGTACCGTTCCAGATAGCCGGCGAACAGGAACACGTTGGGAATAGCGATCCCCACCGTGCAGGGGGCACAGTAATTACAGCGGCGACAGAAATTCTCACCAAGCTCGCGGCGGATCTTTTCCACCTCTGAAAGTTCCTCCCCGGTAAGCGGTGCGGTATTCTCTGCGGCGGCAGTATTCTCTGCCACCTCCTCCGCACAGTACATGCCCGGGATCACCACGGAGACGGCCGGATTGGCCGTGATGAACCGCATGGCCAGCGTGCCGTTCTCAATGGCACCGCCCGCCATGGGCTTCATGGCAATAAAGCCTACGTTCTTTTCCCGGCATTTTTCGATTAGATCCTCGCCCTGCGTCTCCACGATGCTGTACGGGAACATCACCGTTTCCACGAAATCCAAGGACAGAGCACGCTCGAACACCTCTTTCGAATGGGCGGTAAGACCGATATGCCGGATCTTCCCCGCATCCCGTGCGGCAAACAGTGCCTCCAGAGCACCGCCCGGTGCCAGCACCTGCTCAAGCTGTGCCATATTGGGGTTATGTATCTGATAAAGGTCGATGCAATCCGTGCGGAAATTGTGAAGGCTGATCTCAATATCCCGTTCCATCTCCTCCCTCGTCCGTGCCATGCTTTTGGAGGCAAGGATAAAAGCATCCCGCAGTCCTTCCTTTTCCAGTGCGTAGCCGATGTACTCCTCACTGACCGTATACATCCGTGCGGAGTCAATATAGTTGATGCCCGCCTCGTGCACCGCACGAAGAAGAGCCGGTGCCTCCTCTTTCGTGATCCGCTGAATAGGGATACCGCCGAAACCGACACGGGAAACGGAAAGTCCGCTTTTTCCTAAAATAACAGTCTGCATATTCACACTCCTGTACCAATCTGTACGTTTTTATCATTATACACGATTTGTCTTTTCTTTGCAATGCCGGAGAGAATTTTACGGCAAAAATTTACACGGCGGCGGCCTTTTTTTCACAAACGAAAAAACTTCTTTTCTTTTTTTCCTCACTTTGTGAATTGCTCTTGACATTCACGCCGAATAAGTTATAATTATAAAGGTGGAATATTGGCATTTTATGTTTGATCCACCCGCTTACCAAATCCCAAGAAAAGGAGTGTCACATGAACCATTTCATCACAGCACTTGCCGCCGCGGCTCCTGCAGAAACAGCAGAACCGGGTATACTGTTCGTAGCGATTCTGGGAATTTCCGTCGTTATGATCGGCCTTACCTGCATCATTCTCCTGTGCACGCTGCTCGGCAAAGTCTGTCAGCTGCTTGAAGGCAAGACGGAAAGCAAGCCCGCCCCGGTGCCTGCCGCCGCCCCTGCCGTAAATCAAGCCGTAGATGCACCCATCCCCAACAAAAGCGAGATGGTGGCAGCCATCACTGCTGCCATTGCGGAAGAACTCGGCACGGACGTGTCCGCTATCCGCGTACATTCGCTGAGACGAGTCGGTGCCGCAGCCGCCCCTGCCGCAGATCCGGCACGAGGTGAGCTCATCGCCGCCGTCACCGCCGCTTTGGCGGAAGAACTCGGCACGGACGTATCCGCTCTGCGGATCCATTCGTTCCGCAAGATCAGCTGATCCCCCACACCCCCATTTACAAACCGCATTCCCCATATTAAATTTGAAAATAATGAAAAGGAAGGTATCCCTCCATGAAAATGTATAGAGTAAACGTAAACGGCAATCTGTATGAAATCACCCTCGAAGTAGTTGACAAGGCAAATGTTGCTCCCGCAGCCGCTCCGGCTCCTGCTGCTCCTGCCGCTGCACCCGCACCTGCCGCCGCTCCCGCTCCTGCTGCAGCCCCTGCTGCACCCGCCGCTGCCGGCAGCGAATCCATCACCGCTCCCATGCCGGGCACCATCCTCGCCGTAAACGTAACGAACGGCGCTTCCGTTAAGAAGGGCGACGTTCTCTTCATTCTGGAAGCTATGAAGATGGAAAATGAGATCATGGCTCCCCGTGACGGCGTGATCGCATCCGTTAACACCACGAAGGGATCCTCCGTGGATTCCGGTGCCGTTCTCTGCACGCTGGCTTAATGCGTAAGGAATCAACGGCATGGAAACGATCCTTAACTTCTTAAATCAAACCGGATTTTCCATGATCGCCGACAACTGGAAAGTACTGATCATGCTCCTCATTTCCTTCGTACTTCTCTATCTGGCGATCGTGAAAAAATTTGAGCCGATGCTGCTTTTGCCTATTGCATTCGGTATGCTTCTCACCAACCTGCCCGGTGCCGGCATGTACCACGAGATTCTTTTCGCCGGCGGTCACGTGCACTGGGATCTGTTTGGCGGTGCACCCGTCACGGCCGAACTGCTGGCAGAACTGGAAACGGCAGGCGTAGCCGAAGCCATCCGGAACTCTGTCACCGTAGGAGAGACGATCTCCGTCGGTCTTATCGACATTCTCTATCTGGGCGTTAAGCTGGGTATTTACCCCTGCCTTATTTTCCTTGGCGTAGGTGCCATGACCGACTTCGGTCCGCTGATCGCCAACCCCAAGAGCCTGCTTCTGGGCGGTGCCGCACAGCTTGGTATCTTTGTTACCTACATTGGGACAAAGCTGCTCGGATTCACCTCCACACAGGCTGCTTCCACTGCTATTATCGGCGGTGCAGACGGACCTACTGCCATTTACGTCACGTCGTTTCTTGCGCCGGAACTGCTGGGCCCCATCGCCGTAGCGGCCTATTCCTATATGGCACTGGTTCCCGTGATCCAGCCGCCGATCATGAAGCTCCTCACCACCAAGGAAGAGCGTCAGATCGTAATGACCACCCTCCGTCCCGTATCCAAGACGGAAAAGATCATCTTCCCCATCATCATCACCACCTTCGTGGCACTGCTGGTTCCCTCTGCCGCTCCGCTGGTAGGCTGCCTGATGCTTGGCAACCTGTTCCGTGAATGCGGCGTGGTTGAACGTCTGAACAAGACAGTACAGAACGAGCTTATGAACATCGTTACCGTGCTCCTTGGCGTTTCCGTAGGTGCAACGGCTACCGCCAATACGTTCCTGTCCCCCAAAACTCTCGCTATCATGGCGATGGGTATCGTTGCATTTGCCATGGGCTCCGCCGGCGGTATTCTGCTTGCCAAGTTCATGAACCTGTTCCTCAAGAACAAGATCAATCCGCTGATCGGCTCCGCCGGCGTTTCTGCCGTACCGATGGCGGCACGCGTATCCCAGGTTGTGGGACAGAAAGAGAATCCGTCCAACTTCCTTCTCATGCACGCCATGGGTCCCAACGTAGCCGACGTTATCGGCTCCGCTATCGCCGCCGGTGTACTGATGGCACTGTTCGGCTGATCCACGCATTTATTCCACAGAAAGGATACTAACATTTATGGCAAAGAAACTTCATATAACAGACACCATTCTCCGCGACGCGCATCAGTCCCAGGCTGCTACCCGTATGCGTATCGAGGATATGCTCCCTGCCTGCGAGCTGCTTGATAAGGCAGGCTACTGGTCTCTGGAATGCTGGGGCGGCGCTACGTTTGACGCCTGCATGCGTTATCTGAACGAGGATCCCTGGGAGCGTCTCCGTGCACTCAAGAAAGCCATGCCCAACACCAAGCTGCAGATGCTGTTCCGCGGACAGAATATCCTCGGATACAAGCACTACGCTGACGACGTGGTTGACGCTTTCGTTAAGAAGTCCATCGAAAACGGTATTGAAGTGATCCGTATCTTCGATGCGTTGAACGATCCCCGCAACCTGAAGCAGGCCGTGGCTTCCTGCAAAAAGTACGGCGGCATCTGCGAAACCGCTATCAGCTACACCTTCTCTCCCGTTCATAACGAGGACTACTTCGTACGTCTCGCTATGGAACTGGAGAAAATGGGCGCAGACGTGATCTGCATCAAGGATATGGCCAACCTCCTTCTGCCCTACGACGCCTACTCCCTCGTCAGCAAGTTGAAACAGAACGTAGGCGTGCCGATCCATCTGCACACCCACAACACCACGGGTACCGGTGACATGGTATATCTGATGGCCGCCCAGGCAGGCGTTGACATCGTTGACACCGCTCTGTCCCCGCTGGGCAACGGTACCAGCCAGCCGGCCACCGAGCCCCTGGTAGCTACCCTGCAGGGCACTCCGTATGACACCGGCCTGTCCCTCGAGCTGATGAGCGAAGCCGCCAAGCATTTCCGCGGCGTTGCCGACAAGCTCAAGAAGGAAGGCACCCTGGATACCAAGGTTCTGTCCGTTGATATCAACACCCT
>JAZPZY010000046.1:0-66303 GCA_045544955.1 Eubacteriales bacterium | reverse complement strand
ACCCGCGTCGGATCCGATATGATGAGAAGTTTTCCGTTATAGGTGGATCCTTCAATGTCAATGACTTCGATTCCGCTATTTTCGGATTCCGTAATCGCTGTATTTGTGTCAGCGGGCGTAGTCTCTTCCGCCGAGGATTTCGTTTCACTGGGGGTGTCAGTATCCACTGGGGGAATTACTGTGACATCGTGAATCTGCTGTGTTGTTTCCGGAAGTTTAATTAAAGAGACGTCGACAGATTCCTGAGGCGCTTCGGTGGCGTTTGTTCCAAGGATTGCCGCAATTTCCTCTTCGGACAGATATATGTCCGCAAGGAATCCGCCGGCTGAGGTTTCTTTTACGGAAAGCACAAACAATTTTCTTGCGGTTGGTGAGGGGCCGTTCACCAAAATCCACATAATGCCATATGCGGCAATGATAATTATCAGCAGGACGGCTGCAACAATGGCAGCGACACGGCCGGCAATGACAGCAGGTTTATTCATCACTTCGTTCCTCTCTTGCATTTATCGTGCAGAAAATATACCATTATATATTGTATAATTTTTTACACGGAAATGCAAGATATATTTTGACTGAAATCTGTGAGAAATGTCGGTAAAAACTTGCATTTTATGCATGAATGTGCTATTATATATTGATAGGATTATACTAAATGAGTTGACGCGCTGTATTTTGTTTAAGTAGGGAGATTTATGAAAAAAAACATCACTTCAGCCCAAAAATTAATTTTCAGTCTCGTGGCCTTCTGCATGATGCTGACTTCCTGTAATTCTTCGATGTTTCGTGCAGCTACCGTTCCGGAAACTACGATGCAACCGCCTGCAACAGACTCCCCCACAGAAACGACGGATGCATATGTACCGATCCATACATCCACTGCAGATACACAATCGACGGAACCGACACCCGCGCCGGAACCGGATATTCGTACAGCGTCTTTTCTTGGTGCCGGTGATATCATCATATATTACGGCAACGTTCGTGACGCCAAGTCTTGCGCCGTTGCCGGCGGACGGATGTATAATTTTTTGCCGATGTTTGATAACGTGGCTGATCAGATCGCTTCAGCTGATATCGCGTTTGTCAACCAGGAAACGCTGATGTGCGGCGATGGGTTTGAATTTTCCTATTACCCGCACTTCAACGGACCGCAGGATCTGGGCTACGATCTGATGGAGGTTGGTTTTGACGTCGTCAACATTGCCAACAACCATATGCTTGATAAGGGTGAAAGCGGCCTTGCGGCTACCATTGATTTCTGGAACGGCTTAGAAGGCGTTACCATGATCGGCGGATACAAAGATCAAAACGATTACGACACGATCCGGGTGATAGAATCCAACGGTATTCGTGTTGCGTTCTTAGCATATACCTATTTTACCAACTATCTTTCTCTTCCTGCCGGCTCTCCGCTCGTCGTTCCCTATTTTGACGAAGAAGCAGCTGTTACCCAGCTTTCGAGAGCAAAAGAGTTAGCGGATTTTGTCATTGTGTCCGTACATTGGGATGCGGAAAATACGTTTACGCCAACGCAGATTGAGAGAGACTTCTCTTCCCTGCTGGCGGAAAACGGTGCGGATGCTATCATCGGGCACCATCCTCACGTGATTCAGCCGGTAGAGTGGATCGAGCGCGAGGATGGCGGGAGAACGCTGTGCGTGTATTCCCTTGGGAATTTCGCCGCTGAGATGAAATATGACTACAATATGCTGGGCGGTATGATCTCTTTCGATATGGTGCTTACCGACGGTATTTCCTCCATCGAAAACGTAGAATTTATCCCGACCGTGTATTATTTCAATAACTCTTTTTACAAAAATCAAGTATACCGACTTTCCGACTTTACGGAAGATCTGGCAAAATCCCACGGAATTTCCTATTACGGAAACTCTTTGACTCTGGAGGGACTCCGTAGTTATCTTTCGAAGACGGTCTCCGATGAGTTTATGACGATGGAAACTCCATAATGGATTATTCAATAAAATTCTTTGAAAAGAAGTGATAACGTGAACAAATTGAACGTAACGGTAGTAATCCCTTCGCTGAATCCAGATGAAAAGTTGAAGAAGACGGTACAGGACCTTCTTGCTGTCGGCTTCAGCGATATTATTCTTGTAAATGACGGCTCGGCTCCGGAGTATACGGATAATTTCCCGAAGGATCTCCCAGGCTGCACTTTGCTTACCCATGAAGTAAACCGCGGAAAAGGTGCGGCGCTGAAAACAGCGTTTCAGTATTTTCTAAACGAAAATCGCAAAACAGAAGGCGTGATCACGGTAGATGGAGACGGCCAGCATATTGCCGAGGACGTGATGCGCTGTGCCGAGGCTATGATTGAAACCGATGCGCTGATTTTGGGCGTGCGTGATTTTTCCGAACCGCACGTTCCGCCGCGTAGCCGTTTCGGAAATAGGACCACTTCCCTCGTGTTTCGTTTATTCTGCGGTCTGCGCATTTCGGATACACAAACCGGCCTTCGCGCCATCCCGGCAAGATTTTTACCGGATATGCTGTCCGTGGACGGGGACCGCTATGAGTATGAAACCAACATGCTTCTCATGATGAGTTCGCTTTCGATTCCCTACCGGGAAGAGAAAATACATACCGTTTACATCGAGGAGAACAAAACGTCACATTTCCGCCCCATCCGTGATTCTATACGGATTTACGGTTTAATTCTGAAGTTTATCTCCTGTTCTGCTATTTCGGCGCTTGTGGATCAGGGTGTGTATTATTTGCTGGCAAGGTTGTCATTCCTGGCGTTTGGTGCCTGGTCGGACGTGCTATACGGCGTTACGGCTCGTGTTGTTTCCTCAGCCGTAAACTATTCGCTGAATAAGAAGGCAGTATTCAAGAGCCGTGCTCCATCAAAAACCTCTTTAGTTCGGTATTATGTGTTGGCTATTGTAATTATGCTTGCCTCTTCGGGGACGATAGGCCTGTTTTCCTTTATCTTTAACATGGTTGGTGGCGAATACGCTCTTGTGAAAACTATCGTGAAATTGGCTGTGGACACTGTGCTGTTTTTGCTCAGCTTCCGTGTGCAGCGTGAATGGGTATTTGCTGACAATTCTCAAAAATACTCAGCATAAACATCAGAAATTTAAAATAATAGAAGGTATTTTGATTTGAATCCAAAGAAAGCTTTTTCAGCCTCCGGCACTTACGTGCCGGACGTATATAAAACTCCCAAGGGAAAAAGAAGAATCCCTGTCACAGAACACACCAATGAATACTTTGTTGAGGATAAAGCTCCCCGTAAAAAAGTGAAAGCGACCCCATCTCATGCTAAAGAAAAAAGACGCAAGGGATTGACAATCGGTTGCGTGCTGCGTCGCACTGCTCTCGTTTGTGTTACCGTCGTCATTTTGCTTGTGTACGCGTTATTTGCACTCTGTGGTGCGGTTGCCAACGGCCCCAGTCCTACGGTGCGGAATCTTCTCGTTTTATCTGCGCTGCAGGCCAGTGCCACCAAATGGGTTCCAGGTCTCTTTCTGGATGATGCAACCGTGGAGCAAATTCTTGCAGACAGTAAGGTGATCAGTACAGACGTGATGTCGCTGGCGGATTATTCCTCTGCACAGAAGCAGTCCGGTGCGGAAGAAGACGGTACAGAGTCTATCGACGAGTGGGCAAATGCGCAGGACGGCATGTTATTTGAAACGATCAGCGGTTCAACCTATAAAGCGTACGTGTTGATCGTCCGTGATCCGTCCCGTTTGTTCGTCGGAACCTCGAGCGACTACAAAAGCGGGCAGGCAGGCGCCCGGATTTTTGATGTGGCAGCGCGAGAGGGTGCTGTCGCAGGAATCAACGCCGGTGAGTTTTCCGATATTGGTGGAACGGGTACGGGAGATACGCCTATTGGATTGACCTATTCCAAAGGAGCGTGCGTATGGAAAGACAATTATACCTGGAAAACTTTTATCGGATTTGATAAAGACAATAACCTCGTGGTTTCGGAAGGAATGACACAGGAGCGTGCGGACAAACTCTTTATCCGTGATGCCGTTTCATTTCAAACGGGCAACGTGCTGATCAACCACGACGGTGATAACGTGCATTTGCATTACGCAGACAGCAACACGGGTACGGCACAGCGCACGGCTATCGGACAGCGTGCCGACGGGGCGGTCATTCTTCTTGTAACGGATGGGCGTTCCGCCAGCAGTCTGGGCGCAACGCATAACGACGTTATCGACATTATGGTGTCGTACGGTGCTATCACCGCAGGCATGCTTGACGGCGGATCCTCTGCTTTGATGTACTATGAAGATTACTACACCAAATATGACATGGACGTTTCCCTTCTTGACCAGTATCAGTTAAAAGGGCTTGTGAACAAATATAAAGCTTTTACGACACCGCGGCGGATGCCAACGTTCTTTATGGTAACCCCCGAACCGGTTGGGTTGGAGGGATGATAATGATGAAGCACAAGAAACGTATCCCCATATTTTACGCGGTATACTTCATTTGCATTATTCTTGCGGTGATTGCTGTCCATATAGGGATCGGCATCGCGCAAACCTATCTTGCTGATTATGAGTCAGCCCGTCCGCAGTATGAGGCAGAGCGCATTTTTGAAAAGTATTATGCTTCCGGCGATTTTTCCGAATTAGTAAGCAAATGTGACGTTCCCCTTTCTCCCTATGAAACCAAGGACGCTCTATGCCGTTACCTTTCCTCCTTCACTGAAGGCAAATCCGTCTCTTTTTCCGCCATTACCACCGGACTTGACACATCGATCCGATATATAGTTAAAGCGGATGGGATCAAGTTTTCCTCATTTACGCTGAACGAATCGGAGCGAAAAACAGAAAAAGGATTCACTCTCTACGAGGTGACGGATTTTGAACTGTACTGCTCCCCTGTTGAATCCGTTTCCGTAACCGTGCCGCGCGGGTACACCGTTCTTGTGAACGGTGTTGAACTGGATGATTCCCTGCTCACCGGAACGGAAACGAAAGACAAATCCTGTGATTTCATGCCTGCGGGCGTTGAGGGCATCGTATACGTTGAATATAGAGCGGACGGTTTGTATCTTCCGCCGGACAACGTTTCAGTAAAGGCCCCGGACGGCCGTGAATGTCCCTTGACCTCACTTGATAACGGCGCTCTGCACGCAGACGTGCTTTACAGCGAATCTCTCGCCGCAGAACACAGAGAATACGTTATCGAAGCCGCGAAGGCGATCTCCATGTACATGCAGAATGATGCCATGTTCCGCACGCCGGCCGTCTATCTGGATCCGCAAAGTGAACTATACGGCAATCTTCGTACTTCTGAGACGTATTTCGTTATCAAGCACAATTCCTATGATTTTGAAAACGTTCGCGTTTCAGAGTTCTATGAGTACGACGAGAATACCTTCTCCTGCCGTATTGCCTTTACCCATGTTCTAAAACGAACTGCAGCAGAAGATTACAGGGATTATATAGACATAACCTATTTCTTGCGTCGTGTTGACGATAAATTCCTTATCTATAACAGATATAATCATTAAAGGAGCATCATTGCAGTATGTTTGAGCAATTAACCAAAATGGAAATCAGTATTCTGGACTGGATCCAGGATACGTTCCAGTGTGCATTTTTAGATTGGTTCTTCCCTCTTATAACTAAACTCGGTGATCACGGCCTGTTTTGGATCCTTCTTGCGGCGGTTTTGCTTCTGTTCAAAAAAACGCGTGCTACCGGTGCTATGATGGGGGCCGCACTTCTGTTTGGTTTTCTTGTGGGAAACATGACGTTGAAACCGCTTGTGGGCAGAATTCGCCCCTACGATTTCAATACACTCCGCGAGATTCCGCTGTTGGTAGAACGACTGTCGGATTACTCCTTCCCTTCCGGCCATACGCTTGCTTCCCTGGAAGGTGCTACCGTGCTTTTGATCCGTGACAAACGCCTTGGTATCCCTGCCATGATTGCTGCCATCCTGGTTGCGCTTTCACGCCTGTATCTGTACGTGCATTACCCCACTGACGTGCTTGCAGGTGCACTGCTTGGTATCCTGTTTGCTTTTCTCGGTGTATGGGTCGTAAAATTTGTGTATAAAAAGGTTACAAAAAAGGAACTGCTTTAAATTAAGGCACTCCATCGCAGGGCGGTTAGATCCGCCCTGCTTCGAGATTGAAAAGAACCGGCTTTCCTATGAAAGCCGGTTCTTTTTCGCAAAAATTAAATATATCCTTTATCCATCTCAAAGGTATCGCCCAGCGGTTGATCGCTCCCGTAACATGCATCGTGAATCATTTCAAGGATATCGTTGCGTGCGTTGCCAAAGCCGCTGTTTGACAGAAAAATTACGTCAAAGTCATCGTCTGGCAGTTGTACGTGCAGCGTCCGGAATCCGGAAGCACCACCGTTATGGGTAATGCGATGCTTACCGTGCCACTGCGTGATTGTGCATCCGAGTCCCATCTTACTAAGCGGCGAAGGCGTGAGGACGGCGTTCCAGGCGTCTTCGCTGATAAGGAGTTTGTACTTGATCGCATGGTTCAAGCGGTAAAGATCGTCTGCCGTGCCGACAATATCGCCGGCACCGAACATACTGCCGTAGGATTTAGGCACCTTTACAAGTTTTCCGCTATCCAGATTATGGCCGCTTACTCGGTTGGGAATGAACATAACAGGATCATCCACCACGGTACGCTCCATTTTCAGCGGTGTGAAAACTTCCTTTTCCATATATTTTGCATAAGGAATTCCGGTAACGTTTTCAATAATCAGTGCCGCCGTCATGATGTTTACGTTGGCGTACTCCCCACGTGTGCCCGGCTCAAAATGCATTGGATAGTCTGCCAGCATGGAAATTCCCTTGCGTGCCGCCAGTGAATACGGTTCCCCGGCCGTCTTTGCAAGAAAATCGGGAATCTCCCGCAGTTCCGGCAAGCCGCTTGTGTGGTGAAACATCATGCGAAGCGTAATTCGCTTGTCAAACCATTTCGCCTCCGGCAAATATACTGATGGATGCACGTCGAGATCCACAAGCCCGGCATCGACCAGTTTCATGATTCCGAGCATGCAGAGCGGTTTGGAGATTGAATAAAACGTGAATGCAGACGTATCGGAGAATCTCTCACCCGTTTCGATGTCGGCGACACCGAATTCTCTTTTATAAATGATTTGATCATGCACCGTCACGCGGAGAACGCCCATGATGCATTCCTTTTCGCAGTAATCGTCGATCTGTTTGTTAAGTCTTGTGAAGTCCATAATATCCTCCAGGTTGTGCGATATATAGAGTGAGCCCGTATGGATTTTCCATACGAGCTCGGTTTCTTTAGGCGTGTGTTGGCATCAGGCAACAGTTCTTAGAATGTATCTTGTACGGATTAGGTTTTTGTATTTTCGCGATGCTGAATATCATCGTACATTTTTTCGTACATTTCTAGCAATTTGAAAAGTGTTAGCTCTCTCGTTTTGAAAACATCGCAAATTTCGGCAACTTGTTCGTACTTGGCGTCGTTCTCCTCGCCTTCAAGAGAAGAGAGCGCATCACCTAAACGGTGCAACGAGGTTTGGCTGTTTTCGGTTAGTTGTTTTTGCAGTATGGTGAGTTGTGCAAATATTTCTCTCGATGTTAATCTATTAGTTTCCATTTGTTTATCCTCCAAATTTGTATCCGGAGGGCACGCAAGGCAAATTGTATTTTCATTAATGAAGCGTGCCCTGCCGTTTTTCACAAGACCTTTTGCCCGCTTGGGATAGGTCGCTTCATACTCATTTCCCTGCTCATCAATCACAATAATATTTTTTTCGATGGGTGTCTCCCCCTTGTGTTGATTCGATTGTGGAATGTGAATGCCGTTTTTTCTTATGGGTGCCCGCCCCTATTCACAACTACATTATAACAAACTGGACATCAATTGTCAAGAGCGAAAGAAAAACCGTATGCTTTCTGCATACGGTTTGTGACTTATAAATTACTTAGTTCCGTAAGTGCCGTCAAGGTTGGCAACGCCGCCTGCGACGTCTGCCTTTTTAACGGTGGAGTTCTTGATCTTCTCCTCGAGGTGTGCAAGGAATTCGGTGCCATCGTTGGGAATGTCAACGAAATCGTTCTTCCAGGTGGAGAGCATCATTGCGTTGGAGATAGACAGACCGTTGATGCCTTCGTAGCCGGGAGCCAGAAGCGGTTCACCGTTCAAAAGATGATTGGTGAAGTTCTGGAAGATACCCATGTGGGCGGGACCGGTGCTGTCAAACTTGATCTGCTCGACGGTGCAAGGAATCTGCTTGAAACTATCGGGGCACTCAAAACAGAACTTACGCTCGTCTATTTCAAACTTGGTGTATTCAAGAATACCGGTTGTGGGCTCATAAATCAACTTACCAAGAGAACCGCTGATCTCCAGACGGTTGGTACCGGAGGACTCACCGGTAGTCGTGATAAACACACCGGTAGCGCCGTTCGGGTACTCAGCGTATGCGGTTACGTCGTCGTCAACTTCGATATCGTGGTACTTACCAAAAGAGCAGAAAGCACGGATTCTGTTGGGCATACCGAAGATCCACTGCCAGATATCCAGGTTATGAGGGCACTGATTCAGAAGAACGCCGCCGCCTTCGCCTTCCCAGGTAGCACGCCATCCGCCGCTGTTGTAGTAAGCCTGCGTACGGTACCAGTTGGTAACGATCCAGATGCACCTTTTCAGTTCGCCAAGCTGACCGGACTGTACGATTTCACGCATTTTCTGGAAGGCAGGGTTCGTACGCTGGTTGTACATGATACCGAACACCTTGCCGCTTTCACGGGCGGCAGCCATGAACTCTTCCACCTTTTTGGTGTAAACGCCTACCGGTTTCTCGGTGAGTACGTGCTTGCCGGCCTTAAAAGCTTCGATACCGATCACAGGATGGAGATAGTGCGGCGTTGCGATAACAACGGCATCTACATCGTCGCACTTCAGAAGATCGTGATAATCCAGGAAATACTGCACATTATCGCCGCACGTTTCACGGATCGCGTCCAGTCTTTCCTGCTTCAGATCACAAACGGCGGTAATAACACCGTTTTCTACTTTTCCGGCAAAGAAATTCTTAATATGAGAGGTGCCCATGTTGCCGATACCAATGACACCAAATCTGACCTTATCCATAATATCCTCCTAAAATTTCTATTTGGACTTGTCGGTAACATTATAACATATTCGCGATAAAAAGCAATAGATACAGGTAAATTCATTAAAAAAATGCAATTATTTAATGATCGACACAGCAAAAAGCCGTCGGAAATCCCGACGGCTTTTTGAGTGAAAACGATTACTTACCGCGCTTTACATAATGAGTGTGAAGCAGCTCGTGTGCCAGGTGGCTGTTGGGCTCACCAAGGAAGTCCTCGTACAGCTTCTTGATGATGGAGTTCTCGTGAGACTTACGGAGATCCATCTTCTTATCTGCATTGTACAGAACTGCAGCACGCTTTGCTTTCAGATCCACACTGTTGCGAACGGAAGCCGGCTGATACGGCTGACCCCCGCCGTTTACACAGCCGCCGGGACAGCCCATGATTTCGATGAAGTCAACCTTGTAGGTACCGTCCTGTACGCCCTTGAGGAGCTTGCAGGCATTGCCGGTACCGCTGGCTACGGCCACGTTCAGTTCCATATCGCCCAGCTTGTAGGTGGCAAACTTAATGCCTTCCGTACCGCGAACGTCGTTGAAGTCAACTTCCTTCAGCTCGGTACCGAGGATAACCTCAGCAGCCGTACGGAGAGCAGCCTCCATAACGCCGCCGGTAGCACCGAAGATAACGCCTGCACCGGAACCGATGTCAACGGGAGAATCGAATTTCTCATCAGCGAGAGCTCGGAAATCGATGCCGGCAACGTCGATCATGCGGGCGAGCTCACGGGTGGTGATTGCGTAATCCACGCCCGGAACGCCTTCCACGTCCTGACCGTCACGGGTTACCTCAAATTTCTTTGCGGTACACGGAATGGCAGATACGAATACAACGTCCTTGGGATCGATGCCCATCTTCTTTGCATAGTATGCCTTATAGATAGCACCGAACATCTGCTGAGGAGACTTACAGGTGGAAAGGTTGTCCGTCATTTCGGGGAAGAAATGCTCGCAGTACTTAACCCATCCGGGAGAGCAGGAAGTGATCATCGGCAGAACGCCGCCATTCTTCACACGGCCGAGGAACTCGGTAGCCTCTTCCATAATGGTAAGGTCTGCAGTGAAGTTCATATCGTATACGCCATCGAAGCCGAGACGCTTCATAGCGGCAACCATCTGTCCCTCTACATCGGTGCCGGGCTCGTAGCCGAAGCACTCGCCGATGGTAGCACGAACAGAAGGTGCGGCGCAAATAGCCACATGCTTTGTAGGATCGTTGATGGCAGCAAATACTGCATCAGTATCGTCACGCTCGTAGAGCGCACCAGTGGGACATGCAACGATGCACTGACCGCAGTTGATACAAGCGGTTTCAGCCAGTTTCAGGCCGTTGGGAGAGGCAACCTCGGTATCGTAACCACGGTTGGTCATGCCGATGGCACCAATGCCCTGCACGTTGTTACAAGCAGCTACGCAACGGCGGCAAAGGATACACTTGCTGTTGTCACGGATAATGGAAACAGAAGAAGTATCGATTTCGCATTCGCAGTCGTCAGACTTGAAGTAGTTCTCGTCCACACCGTACTCGTTAGCCAGCTTCTGCAGCTCACAGGTAGTGGAGCGAACGCAGGAAAGGCACTTTTTGTTGTGAGCGGAGAGAACCAGTTCCAGGTTCATCTTGCGGGCAGCCTTTACCTTTTCGGTGTTGGTGAAGATCTCCATGCCATCCGTTACGGGATATACGCAGGAGGTAACGAGACCGCGTGCACCGACTACCTCAACAAGGCAGAGACGGCAAGCACCGATTTCATTGATATCTTTCAGATAGCAGAGCGTCGGAATATTAATACCGGCAACTCTGGCGGCATCCAGAACGGTTGCGTTCTTGGGAACTTCAACCTCAATGCCGTTAATTTTGACTTTTACCATATCCATTTCGTTAAAGCTCCTTTCTTACTTTCTGGAGATAGCGCCAAACTTACATTTTTCCATACAAGCGCCGCACTTCACGCACTTAGCGGGATCGATAACGTGTGCTTCCTTAACCTTACCGGTAATGGCACCGGCGGGACAAGCACGTGCACACAGAGTACAACCCTTACACTTATCGGGATCGATGGTGTAGTTAAGCAGTTTTTTGCAAACGCCGGCAGGACACTTCTTGTCCACGATATGAGCAATATACTCGTCACGGAAATAACGGAGCGTGGAGAGAATCGGGTTAGGAGCCGTCTGACCCAGACCGCAGAGAGAAGCACTCTTTACGTAGTTAGCCAGCTCTTCCAGCTTGTCCAGATCTTCCATCTCGCCGTTGCCGTCGCAGATCTTGTTCAGGATCTCCAGCATGCGAACGGTACCGATACGGCACGGAGCACACTTACCGCAGGATTCATCCACGGTGAACTCCAGGAAGAACTTGGCAAGGTCAACCATACAGGTGTCTTCGTCCATGACGATCAGACCGCCGGAGCCCATCATGGAACCGATTTCGATCAGGTTATCGTAGTCGATGGCTACGTCGATAAGAGAAGCCGGAATACAACCGCCGGAAGGACCACCGGTCTGTGCAGCCTTAAACGTCTTGCCGTTCGGAACGCCGCCGCCGATCTCCTCAACGATTTCACGAAGCGTGGTACCCATGGGAACTTCCACAAGACCGGTGTTGGTGATCTTGCCGCCCAGAGCGAATACCTTCGTACCCTTGGACTTCTCGGTACCCATGGAAGAGAACCAATCGGCACCCTTCAGGATGATCTGGGGAATGTTGGCGTAGGTTTCAACGTTGTTGATGATGGTAGGCTTGCCCCACAGACCCTTAACAGCCGGGAACGGAGGACGGGGACGAGGCTCACCGCGGTTACCTTCAACGGAGGTCAGCAGAGCCGTTTCCTCACCGCACACGAATGCGCCGGCGCCGAGACGGATATGCAGATCGAAGTTGAAGTCGGAACCGAAGATGTTCTTGCCGAGCAGTCCGTATTCTCTTGCCTGCTCAATAGCGATGGAAAGTCTTCTTACAGCGATCGGATACTCTGCACGAACGTAAACCCAACCTTCGTCAGCGCCGATAGCGTATGCAGCGATTGCCATAGCCTCGATCAGAGCGTGGGGGTCACCCTCCAGCACGGAACGGTCCATGAACGCACCCGGGTCACCTTCGTCGGCGTTACATACTACGTATTTCTTGTCAGCGACGGATGCGCGGGCAAACTGCCACTTACGGCCGGTGGGGAATCCGCCGCCGCCGCGTCCGCGGAGACCGGAGGCAAGGATGGTGTTGATAACGTCTTCCGGCGTCATTTCCTTCACAACCTTGGCCAGTGCGAAATAACCGTCCATAGCGAAGTACTCGTCAATTGTTTCGGGGTTAATAACACCGCAGTTACGGAGAGCAACGCGCTTCTGTTTCTTATAGAACTGCGTATCGGAGAGCGAAGAGGAATGCTCTTCAGCGTCGGCCGCCTTATCGTTGTAAACAAGGCGATCAACGATACGTCCCTTCAGAAGGTGCTCCTCAACGATTTCGGGAATGTCGTCAGTGGTAACCTGGCTGTAGAACGTGCCTTCGGGATACACGATCATGATCGGACCGAGAGCACAAAGACCAAAGCAACCGGTCATAACGATTTTGATCTCTTCCTCAAGGCCCTTTGCTTTGAGTTCCTCCGCAAGTCTGTCACGGAGTGCAACGCTGCCGGAAGAAGTACAACCGGTACCGCCGCAGATCAGTACATGAGAGCGAATCATATAGTTTTATCCTCCTGTGGTTCAGGCTTTAGCCGCGCCGATAGTGTATTCAGCCACGACCTTGCCGCCCTTAATATGTTTTTCGATTACTTCCTTCGCCTTAGCGGGCGTCATCTTAACATAGGTAACCTTTTCCTCACCCTTTTCGTACACTTCAACTACGGGCTCGTACTGGCAGATACCGATACAGCCGGTCTGGGTAACGGAAACGGTGTCAGCGAGACCTGCTTCGTTGACAGCCTCCACGAATGCGTTGAGCACCGGTCTTGCACCGGCGGCAATACCGCAGGTAGCCATACCTACAACGATTCTGGTTTCACCGGAACCCTTGCGGATTGCAACCTTGTCCTGCATTTTTGCCTTGATCGCCATCAATTCTTCTAAAGACTTCATTTGGTTGTTCCTTTCATAAATATGTAAATTTTATTGTATCGAGTTGTACTGTTCTCTGAGGTTGCCTTCCAGCCATGCAAGGATTTCCGGCTCCGCCAAAGAAATATCCTCACCGAGGATCTGACGGATCTCGGACGTGTCCAAAGACACGGTGCCTTTTTCCGTCTGGTGGGTATAAATAAAATCAATATCGGGAGAGCCGTGAACCAGTGTTTTCACCGTGTCTACCATATCTCCCAGAGGAATAAAATCGATGTGGTTGCGTCCGAAACTGGCGGAGGTTGTGGTTCCGTGTGCCTCGCTGACCGATTCGTGCACGGAAGTGATCTGCACTTCCCCGCCGGTCATCTCGGCGAGCATTTTCAAAAACGGAATCCCGAGGCCAACGTTTCGTGTTTTTCTTGTGGTGAAAAAAGGATTTCCAAGTTTTTGAAGCTGTTCCGGCGTCATTCCGCATCCGTTATCGGAGACGGTGAAATACAGGAACTCGCCTTCTTCGCGAAGCGTGATTTCGATTCTGGTTGAACCGGCACGCACCGAGTTCATGGTAATATCCAGCACGTACAGGGAAAACTCAATCACAGACGAACCCTTCCTCTCCGCGTAAATAGGAAATCAAGCGAGACGCTACCAAAGCCGACGAATACGGTTCATCCTCGATGCAGAAGCTGTTGACAGCCTCTGATACGGCCCCAAGATCATGTGCATCCGAGGAGACTACGCGACGCAGCCCACGGATTAAGGGGAACCGGGCGCGGTACGCTTCGTCCTCTTCTGCACGGTTCAGTTCATAAGCACTGTATGCGGGGGATTCCGGAAAAGCACCAAGAACGGAAATCATGCCGTTGGAGGGACGGTCGATGTGTGCCGGATAACAGGCACCGCCGTGGGAAAGCGTTAGATCGTAAGCATCGTCAAGCGAAAGCGTGGTAGCGTTGATCAGCAGATCTGCCTCCTCACCGATCACTTCGTCGTCGGCGTTCATAATGTGCTGGTTTCCGAAAACGGCGGGTTTATTCCGGATCCGTATGCGGTGCTTTGACACTTCCCTGTCAAAAGCCAGAGCCGAATCAAGCGTGGGAAAGAGACAGATTACGTGAATATCCTCCGACGTAGTCAGTTCCATCCCCGCAATAGGGATCACGCCGTATGCTCTTGCCGCTTCAAAAAACGCAGGACAGTTTGCCGTGGTATTGTGGTCTGTTAAGGCTGCAATCTGTAATCCGTTCAGCGCCGCTATTCCGGCGATATTCGCCGGCGTGGCGTCGTCGTCACCGCAGGGTGACAGACACGAATGAATGTGCAGATCGTAATAATAGCGATTCATGCTCACGTTATAGTGCTCCGATTTGGAGGCAAAGTTCGTATACGCTCAAATCAGAGGAAAAAACGCACACGTTCTGTTCTGCGGCGGCCGCCAGTGCATCCGTCATCAAAGTCACGCCTTCAGCCAAAATAACGGCAGACGCTTCCGTCAGCGAAGCTACGGCCACAACGTTCATGTTGTTCATGATGGTAAGCCACAAATTGCCGGCTTCCACATGACTCATAGCCCGGCTGAGCAGATCTCCTGCATACACGCCGTCAAATTCCTCGGGGATATCACCGGCGACGTGCGTAAGAGAGAGCGTATTCATCAGATCAGAGAACTGCATGGTATTCCTCCAGGATCAGTTTTGTTCGTGCGGCTTTTTTGACTCATCCTTACGCTTGGGGACCAAAGGTTTCAGTCCCTCAAGAATTGCTTTTTCCTCGTGCTCTTTCAAATATTCATGGAACAGCGTTCGCATGATAACGGTGCACTCATCGGAATTGGTATCCCCCTTGATCACGTCTTCGGCGAACGCCATGCACGTAGGAGCACCGCAGGAGCCGCAATCAATGCCGGGCAAGCTTTTACAGATGGATTCGATATCACGCATCATCTGCATTGCTTCTTCACGATTCTCTGACAGTTTAGCACTAGGAACGTACTGAATACCGCCGGAGGCCATGGCACTGTCGGGAATCTCCGATTCGCTGGGACGATTCGGAGAAACTGGCAGATAGCGTCGCAGAGACTGCAATCTTGCCTGTGCAATGTACGGATTAGTTACCGTCATGGCACCGCCGACACAACCGCCGTTGCATGCATTCAACTCAACGTAATCCAGGTTGTGGATGTCATCGTTATCGATCTGCTCCAGCACACGGATGCAGTTTTCAATGCCGTCCGCCGCAAGATAGCGTTCGTTGAAAACAGCCGCCGATTCACCACCCGTTGCCGCCCAGCCGATGCCGATCATACCGGCTTCGGTCGCTTCATCCGTTCCCGTATCACGCAGCTGACGCATAGCGTCCAGCAATGCAAAATACACGTCACGGACGGAGAGAACATGGTCGATGCAATTTTTCTCACCAGCAAAGCCGTTCTTTACGTAACTGACTTTCGCCGGACAAGGGGAGATGAAAAAGATGCCGATATCTTCGGGAGAGAGCTCGGGATGATCACGCAAAGCTTCCTTTTTTGCCAGTCCGGCGGCAATATCAATGGGCGCCAGTATCGGTATGACGTGTTCACAAAGGAACGGGAAATTCATACTGATAATTCTGGAAATCACGGGACAGGCGGAGCTGATTACCGGTTTTACAATGTCGGACCGGCTGAGATACAGCCGGGTGTACGCAGAAACGATTTCTGCGGCACGTGCAACCTCAAAAACGGAATCAAATCCGATTTTTTTCAGTCCGCCAAGGATATAGCCGATGTTATCCAGATTTGCAAACTGACCGTACAGAGACGGCGCAGGAAGTGCGATTTTGAATTTGTAATTCTGCAGGGATTCCAGGGTATCGTGCACAGGTTTTTTAGCCTTATGAGGGCAAACGCGAATGCATTCACCGCAATCAATACAGCGTGCGGAGCGAATTACCGCGTGTCCGTCACGGATGCGTATCGCCTCCGTAGGACAACGCTTCAGACAGGTGGTACATCCTTTGCATTTGTTCTCGTCAAGGGAAACGGAATGTTTGTATGTATCCATGTCCAAACCCTAACCTTTCGTCGGCGGGGTCAGTTCAGTTTGATTTTCATCGTTACCGTTGTACCGACGCCCACTTCAGAATCGATTTGCATGAAGTCGGTATATTTCTTCATATTGGGAAGTCCCATACCGGCTCCAAAGCCGAGCGATCTGATATTATCACATGCGGTGGAGTACCCCTCCTGCATGGCAAGAGCCACGTCTGGGATGCCGGGACCGCGATCCTTCAGCACGATAACGATTTCGTTATCGTCAACGCTTACGTCAGCAACTCCGCCGTCGGCATGAATAACCATGTTGATCTCGCCTTCGTACATCGCGATAGAAACGCGGCGTATGATATCGGGAGAGAAACCAAGCTGTCTCAGCTTCTTTTTCACGACAACGGATGCCTCACCGGCAGAAGAAAAGTCTTCTCCATCCACGTTAAAATGAAAGTTCAGAGGCTCACTCATGGCCTTTACCCGCATTTCCGCGAAGGCCTGAGGTGTAGAGATGTCCGCATGCCTCATAGGCACGCATATCGGATTTCATCAGTACGATCCCGCTCGTATCGGCGAGCTCAATCATTTCTTCAGTGGGAGCTTTGCTGCGTACGAAGACGATGCAGACCATGTCCATCATGCTGGCAGTCCGGATTACCTGCGGATTGATAAGGCCAGTAATCAAAACGCCCTGATCCTTCACATAAGCCAAAACATCGCTCATCATATCGCTGCAGCAGGCAGAAAACACATCGTGGTCGAGGTTCTCTTCTCCGCACAGAAGCGTGGCGTTCAGCAACTGCTGAATTTCACGGATTTTCATATGAAACCCATCCTTTCGCAAGAATAAATTCGTTATGCGAGAGAAAAATCAGTTCTGATATTTTGCCAGGATGCCTTTCAGCATATCGGGCGTAAGACGTCCGTATACGTCCTCACCAATGGTAAGAACAGGAGCCAGACCGCATGCACCGATGCAGCGGGTAGCTTCCAGGCTGAACTTGAAATCGGGGGTCAGACCGCCGTTTTCGATGCCGAGGAGAGATTCCATCTCTTCCATCAGTTTGCCGGCGCCCTTAACGTAGCAGGCAGTACCGAGGCAGATAGCAACGGGATACTGTCCCTTGGGGTTCAGAAGGAACTGAGAGTAGAACGTTGCAACGCCGAACACCTCAGATACGGGTACATCGAGACCATCAGCGATCATCTGCTGAACTTCTACGGGCAGGTAACCGTAAATATCCTGTGCTTTCTGGAGAACCGGCATAAGAGCACCGGGTTCATCCTTGTGCTGTGCGATTACTGCATCCAGAGCACTTTTCTGCTCCGGCGTACCGGAAAACGGCACAGAGGTCAATTTCTTTTTCATGACTTGTTTTTCCTCCTACATTGTCATAAGACAGATTTTTTCTGGGGTTGCTGTAGCATATGTAACGCCGCAAAGCGGCTTCATGCACTTATTTATTTTCGCAGAATGCACTGACTGCATCCGCAGCTTTGTCAAGATAATCATTCTCCATCAGTTCAATGATGCCCTTGTCGCAGAGAGAGGAGAGTTTGGGATCCAGCGGTACACGACCAAGCAGAGGAATACCGTATTCCGCACAAACCTCTTCCGCACGGCTCTCACCGAACACGTGAAGTTCCTTGCCGCAGTCCGGGCATTTCACGTAAGACATGTTCTCAATGAGACCGATAACGGGAATGTTCATTAGCTTCGCCATGTTTAGGGCTTTCTTGACGATCATGGAAACCAGTTCCTGCGGCGTGGTTACGATAATAATACCGTCGAGCGGCAGAGACTGAAAAACGGTAAGCGGTACGTCGCCGGTTCCCGGAGGCATATCCACAAACATATAATTCACGTCCGTCCAAATCACGTCGGTCCAGAACTGCTTGACGGTGCCGGCAATTACCGGGCCCCGCCACACGACCGGTCTCGTTTCATCCTCCAGAAGAAGATTTACTGACATCATCTGAATACCGGTAGTAGTGGTGAGCGGAATCAAGCCGTTTCCGTCGCTGAGAACATCGCCCTTTGTTCCAAACGATTTCGGAATAGAGGGGCCGGTGATGTCAGCGTCCAAAATGGCAACGCCGTTATCACGGCGACGCATGAGAACGGACATCATAGACGTAACGATGGACTTACCAACGCCGCCTTTTCCGCTGACGATACCGATTACGTGTTTAACCGTACTCTGAGGATGCAGCGGATCCTTTTCAATTTCTGCACTGCCCCGTGAGGAACAGTTGGCAGAACATGTAGAACAGTCATGGGTACATTCTTCCTGTTTTTCCACCATATGGATATCTCACTTTCATAAAAATTCATACGTTATAATTATATCGCATTTCATGTGAAATTACAAGAGTTATGTCAAAGATTTTATGCTGAAAATCACATAAACAATTGTTTTTTCATCAAGTTCTCACCAAACTGTGAGAAAAATGATAAAAATGTTCATTTTTTGAAAGATTGGCGCCATTCTGATTCTGAAAAAAGGTGAACGTAAAGCAATCGAATCAGCGACGGCACCGTGCAAATCAATAGCAAAAGAACGATTCCCTGCCAATGTACTAACTCCCACGAAAATACTACTGTAAGTGCAAAAAGAATAAGGTACACAAGCATAGCGGCGTTCATTCGAAAAGAACGTTTCCTGGGCATCCGCCTGGATATGAAGACGGACAGTAGCAGAAGAAAAGAGACAACCACCCCACCTATATAGGAAAAAGAGAGAGCTGCTTCTTCTGTATAGCCGCGTATCATGTAAGCATTTGCCAGGCTGAGTATCAATCCGCTGAGAACCCCAAGCGATACAGGGAAAACTACTCCTTTGCGTATCGTGGGAAACGATAATTGCGCTTCGTGTATGCACATCGCGTTATCAGAAGTGCCGGCAAAGGCGAATGTAAGTACAGCGGAAAAATCAAGAATCAGTCCCCACCACAAAGTCTGTCCGGGTGTATGCAGCGGCATACCTAGAAAAGCGGCAGCAAACATCAGCGTCATTCGGAAAGCCTGCACCGTCAAAAGGTAGTCCGTAGCATCTCGAAGATGAAGGAAAGCACTTTTGCATGCAGAAATGATTTCAAAAACGCTTGCTGCACAGGAAGTTCCCGGCGTTTCCTTATTGGACACCGATACGTCTGCCGCACTCAGCAGGCATTGCGGCGCCGAAAAAAACGTGTTTTCTGCCGCAACAGAGGCGGAGACATGATTGAACAGCGGAATATCACGAATCGTATCTCCGACGTAAACGGTATTCGGACATTGCTTGGAAATCGCACGTACGAATTCTGCACGTGCTGATCGATCGGAAGCAAGCACGCAGGCGCCTTTGGGTGAAATATCATCAGAAGAGAGCCGTGACGGGAAATCACCGGCAAAAGCAATTACATCCTGGGCGGAAGTCAGCACGGGAGAATCTTCATCAAGGATACCTGCTTTAGTAACCAAAAGCCGTTCTTTTTCATCTTTTGAAAACACAATGAGCCGAACGTCACTCATGCGGCATTGTGAAATTATCAGCGCAAAATCGGCGTCCACCGGATTAACAAAAGCACAATACCCCAGGAAGATCATTTTTGTCTGTACTACGTTGATTTTTGACAAATTGTCATAGAGAGAGACACGTACCGCCACTGCCGCCGTGCGGATAGACTGACCGTCCATCCAACGCGCTCGCTCTGTCAGCGCACGGCGTTCAGCCTCACGCAAGGGATGCACACCGTCTTTCGTCTGCACGAATGAACAGAATGGCAAAATGCTCTCGATTTCACCGGACACGTATGCAATAGTTCCCTCTGAACCATTTGTGAGAATTGTGTGTACATTTTCACTGTGATTTTCTGCAATTACGTTCGGAACGGAAATGCGGTTTCGTTGCTCCTCAGGGTACTGTTCGTATACCCTGCGGATGCCCTCCGTACACACGTCTGGTGTGATATTGGCTGCTCCGTCGGAAAGCGGACGGAGGGATCCGAACCGGCATAGCAGAGCCAAAGTTAAAACGCGAAGCGTATCTTCTTCTCGAAGTTCCTCCGCTGTTGTCAACTCTGCCCCATTTATATAAGCTGAATGTAACTGGATGTGGCCGGATTGCAGAAGGCTCGCGTCAGAGAAGATTACGAATTTTGCTTTTGCAAACGATTCAATGGAATCAGCAGCGCGCAAAATCGTCGTACCTCCGCTTCGTGTGCGAAGGCGCTGTACTGATACGGAAAGAATAATCGCGGCAATTACGCAAAGAAACTCGCTCATAGATGCTACTGCCAGTGAAACTGCCGATAAAAAGAGCACATCCAGCGTGAGTTCACCGCGTCCAATAAATAAACCGCCTAACGAAATGACAAGGATGGCCGCAATCATGATCAGCGAAACATTGCGGCACCAGCCGGAAAGTTTGTGTAAAACGGATAGATCTTCTCCTGCAGGGACAGAGATATACCCGTGCTTTGCAAAAATATAGGTGTCTTCCCCGCTGGCGAAAACCACGCCCCGCGCTGAACCGCTGATCACCGTTGAGCCGGCAAATAGAATATTACTGCGTACTTCGCAGGCAGCATCTGAAGGACAGACGCCGGATGCCGATTTTTTCTGCAGGCGGCTGTTCTCTGTTACGAAAGATTCGGCAACCAGCACCTCGCCGAACAAGAGGCGTACATCTGCCGGAACAGGATCGCCTGCAGTAATATATAAAATATCACCAGGCACTACCGAGTCGGCGGATACAGTAAGAGACTTGCCGTCCCGAATAACAGAGGCGCGCGGAATATTTGCGCGGGCAGCATCTTCAAATACACGCTGCGCTGCCAGAAATATCACGGTGCGCACGGTAGCAGACACAAGAAGAATGCCAGTCAGCAGAAGGGCTTCCGTCGTACGCTCAAATATAGCCGAAACAATTGAAGTAATTAAAAGAAGTATTGCAGACAAATCCAGAAACTCACCAAAGGCCGTGTGGACGGTAGAAGCACGGTGAACGCGCCAGATAGCGTTGTCACCGCCGCATCGTCTGCGGCGCAGAGACGCCTGTTTGCCAGATAATCCTCTGTGGACGTCCGTACGGAGAGATGACAGCACGTCCCCCGTTTCCATGGCGTGCCAAAGATTGGCTTTCTTTTCTTTCATAGTTCGTATCAGATTCCGCGGACGGTCAGCATACCGTCACATACGTCCACGTCTACGGCTGTTATTTTTCCATAGGCGGCAATAATGGCTGACGCGATCCTATCTTCGACCTCCGTTTGGATATAGCGGCGCATATTACGAGCTCCGTACTTTACAGAATATGAATTTTCTGCAATGTACTGCACTGCCTCGTCAGTCCACGTCAGTCGGATACCTTTCTCGCTTAGAGCAACAGCGCATTCTGACAGCATAAGCGCGGCAATGGAAACAAAATTCTGTTTATCCAAGGAACGGAAAGTAATGATCTCGTCAATTCTGTTCAAAAACTCAGGACGCAGAAATTCTGCCAGCGCGCGTTCTGTACGCTCTTTCGCTTGTACATTCGGATTGTCGGAGAAGCCGGCTGGCGCAGATTGAGCGGCAGAGCCAGCATTGGTGGTCATGACAATCACTGTGTTTTCGAAACTGACCGTTTTTCCGTGTGCGTCCGTAATACGACCGTCATCCAGTATCTGAAGCAGAATATTCATAACGTCCGGATGTGCTTTTTCTATTTCGTCAAACAATACGACAGAATACGGACGGCGGCGGATCTTTTCCGTCAGCTGTCCGGCATCGTCGTATCCAACATATCCGGGCGGCGCGCCGATAATGCGGGAGACTGAAAACTTATCCATAAACTCACTCATATCAAGACGAATGAGCGTTTCAGGCGAAGAAAACAGGTCCTC
The DNA here is from genome assembly GCA_045544955.1 of Eubacteriales bacterium. GTDB lineage: Bacteria > Bacillota > Clostridia > Oscillospirales > CAG-272 > SIG701. The sequence goes on along the minus strand of JAZPZY010000046.1, from coordinate 44,217 downwards.
TGCCAGCACTTTTACCAATTCGGTTTTTCCGACGCCGGTAGGGCCGGCAAAAATAAAGGATACGGGCTTGCGTTTGTAGGAAATTCCGGCGCGGTTACGGCGGATTGCTCGGGATACGGCGGAAACCGCCTCCGGCTGTCCGACGATACGTGCGGAAAGCCGCTCTTCCAGTTTTGCCAGCCGATCGAACTCATCTTCTGTGATAGTAGACGCAGGAATGCCGGTCCATATCTCGATTACGTCGGCCAGATCCGAGACGTGCATTTCGATTTTGTCACATTCATCTGTAAGAAGGGTGTGTCTCTCCTCCAGACGAATCATCTCCACCTTGCCGTCTGCCAGTTTTTTGTAGGTTTCTTCATCCGGTTCGGCTTCCGCTACCTTCGCTTCTAAAGCTTCCAGATCCTTTTCCAGTGCCCGACGACGGTCAGCCAGTGCACGCTTCTCGTTCAAAGCGTCCGACGATAAAGAAATATGCGAGGCGGCCTCATCAATAAGATCAATCGCCTTATCCGGCAGATAGCGGTCCGTGATATACCTTTCACTCAAAGTTACTGCCGCATGCAGTACGGATTCCGGAATACGGATGCTGTGATACTCCTCGTAGTAATGCTTTATACCGGCAAGGATGTCTTCCGTATCCGCCATGCTGGGTTCGTTTACCGTTACCGGCTGAAAACGACGCTCAAGGGCGGTGTCTTTTTCAATGTGTTTGCGATATTCAGTCAGCGTCGTCGCACCGATCACCTGAATCTCCCCACGAGAGAGCGCGGGTTTCAGAATATTGGCAGCGTTCATACTACCCTCCGCATCACCGGCTCCGACGATGCTGTGTACCTCATCAATAACAAGAATTACGTTTCCGGCGGCTTTTACGTCAGCGAGAAGCCCGAGCATACGGGATTCGAACTGTCCCCGGAACTGTGTGCCGGCCACAAGTGCAGTCATATCTACAAGGCAGATCTGACAGTCTTTCAAGCGATACGGAACGTCACCGGCAACGATTTTTTGTGCGAGAGCTTCTGCGATCGCTGTTTTTCCCACGCCGGGCTCACCGATAAGGCACGGATTGTTTTTCTGTCGGCGGCAAAGAATCTGGATCACGCGGTCAAGTTCCCGTTCCCGGCCCACAACGCAGTCCAGAAGACCGTTTTTGGCACGGTCAGTCAGATTCTGACAGTAGGTGGTGAGATACTTATATTCTTTCTTTTTCTCACCCGCATCCTTATTCTTTGTGTTCTTTTTATCCTGCTTCATATGTCCGAGCGGCATCATGGGGATGGAGCCGAACATTTTGCCGAAATCAATAGCAGGTGCGCGGCTTTCTGCTGGAGCATCACTTTCGCCTGCCTCGTCGGCGGATTCATCACTGTCAGATGTTTCTTCATCCGAAGCCTCCAGCATGCCTTCTATTTCGGTGTTCATCCGTTCCAGATCTTCATCGGACAAACCCATTTTTTTGATTATATCGTTAACCGGGCCAATACCCAGTTCTTTGGCACATTGAATACAGAGGCCGTCCTGTTTCTGCTGCCCGTTTTCCAGATGAGCAACAAATACAACGGCAATTCTTTTCTTGCACCGGGAACAAAGTACCATATTCTATAACCTGCATCCGCCCGGAAGCGGTCCCTTTCTGTGTTTTAAACTGTGAAACTTCACATGATTCCGGTCAGCCGATCACCATGCGAAGAATATTGCCAAAATTGTCATCGGCGAAAAACTTCAAAATTACTGTGTTTTCAATAAGAGTTTCATTGAAGTAGGCAGGCGAAACGGAAGCCATCGCACGAATAAATATTACGGAAAGTGCACTCAATATCCATAGCCAGACCAGTGCACTGATAACGCCGACCACAAAACCCAGCATCGTATTGGCCGTCTTCAGGACCGGCAGTTGGAAAAGCATATCAAGCAGCCAAGTAATCAATTTCAAGGCGATCACGGTGACAACAAACAAAAGCAAAAAAGCAAGAACGCCGGAAATTGCGTTCACCACAGGTGAGGCAATCAACGAAGCGAGAGTATCCACGTCGCTCCTGTCCGCTTCCGGCTGCGGCGACAGTGCCGCAGCCAGTTTGGACTCGTCCGCACCGTATCTCTCCAAAATCTGCCGGAAGGAATCCGGCATATCAGAAAACAATCGTTGTAAATCGTAGGTTTGAGTATCGGTTTCAGTCAGAGATTGAATCGTCTCCGTTATTCCTTCGGAAATCTCACGGACCGCGGGGATTTCTTCAATAAATTTTGCCACAGGAGGCGTAAATGCAAACGCAACAAACAATGCGGCAATAAGCGTACATATTCCCATGATCGACTTGATAAAGCCTCGTTTTGCACCAGTAATGACGACTGTGAAGAAAACAATCAGAAGAATACCGTCAAAGATGAAATTCATAATGCACCTCGTCACTAATAGAATTCTTATGTGTCAGCCGCCCGTGCAACGGTAGGAAAACAGAACACGGGAAGTGCGGATATCTCACAAATATGCAAAAGATTACCGGCGCAGGATGCCGCGAGCGATTCCGCGCCCGTTTGTGCAAGATACAGGATGGAATTCTGCCCCTGCACATAGGCCGCGTACTGTCCGTCCGAGGCAGTAACCGAATGGATCTTTTCGTGAAGCACCGTATCTGCACTGACGTTTCCGTTACTGTCAAGCACCGCCACACGGCTGGATGTGCCGAGAATATCCTCGTTACACACAACGGCAACACGTGTGTCGGAAAAGGACATCCATGACAGCGTCATAGACGAAAACGTAAAGACGTTTTTCACCTGTCCGCTGCTGTCATAAAAATGAACCGCACTGTCTGTCACTACGGAAAGCGTGCCGTCCTTGAGATAGGAAGCGGCAAGAGGGATCTGATTGGAAAGAACGATTTCCTGTGTTTCGGAGGAATTGCTTCTGCACAGTGTAACCACACCGTCAAGAACACCGTTTCTGTCGGCAATTTCAAGAATTGCCAGCCGCTCGCCGTCCGAGGAAAGCGTAATATCGGTAACGTATGCATCCCGGTAATAGCTGGCAATTTTCCGATAAGATGAACTGTACAGCGTAACCAGATATTTGGTATCCTGCGAGCGGGTGGCTATTGCAAAGGCGCCGGTATCACTCATCGCACCACTTTGTATGGAACTATCCGTTTCTCCACGCATGACACAAGCGACGGCCGTATATAGAGCGAATGTGGTTCCCCCCTCGTCGTATACAAGAAGGTACTTATCGCCGGATGCAAGCACTGGCGTTTCGCAGGCGGAACTGTCCCGAAGAACCACACCGCCTTTACCGTCAAAAAACAGGATCTCCGTAGAGCCGGCTGCGACCAACTCTCCTTTGTACGAAGCAAAAGTCATATTCGGCTGCTCATCATAGGAAATCGAGGAAAAGCCTCCCTCTACGCTAGAGGTTACGTTAAAATCACGCAGCAAATAGAGGAGATTTTCGTAGGTAATACTTTCTCTGTGAGAAAGCATCATAACAGTCAGATACACGGTAAAAAACAGAAGCAACAGCCATTTGCCGATCCGGTACCAAGCGCTCACACGCATATAATAGGTATTATATGCAGGTTTTCCGCCAGCATCCGCACGCTGTAGTTTGTTTTCCATAAATGCATCCTCCTTTTGTCTGCAGTCAGTGATTATTCACAAAGCCAGTGAATCTCCCGATTATAGGTAACTTGCGACAGATACAGCCCTTCCGGCGGGGCCGTAAAACCGGCTTTCGTGCGATCCCCGGTGGCAAGCGCCTCCACAACATCGTCGGCACGGCGGCTGTCAGCGGCAATTTCCAGAAGCGTTCCAGCCATGATCCGTACCATGTTATACAGAAATCCGTTGGCTTCCACACGGTATGTCAAAAGGCCGTCGGCCTCTCTTCGAACCGTTGCAGTGTAAACCATCCGGTGCGGCTCGGTAATCTTCGAGCCTGTCGCCATAAATGCAGCAAAGTTATGCTCGCCAACAAACAGGGCTGCCGCATCGTTCATACGCCGCACCGCCTCTTCATCTATCCGGCGGGGCGTATGATATGCACGGCCGGAAAGGAACGGGCTGCGAAAAGGGGAATCGAAAATACGGTACACGTATTCTTTCTTGATCACGTCATACCGGGGGTGAAAATTATCGGGAACGGAAGCCGCTGCAGTGACGGCAATATCATCCGGCAGACGGCAATTCGCGGCACGGTGTACTTTGCCAACGGGAATGGAACACCAGGTGTCATCCGCCGTTTTTTCACGCGGCGACAGAAGGGCACAAAACTGCAGAGCATGCACACCGCTGTCAGTGCGGCTGCATCCGGTAATCGCACAGGGGAAACCAAAAAGATCTGAAAAAACATCCGTCAGCACGTTCTGTATGGCACGGCCGTTCGGCTGCGATTGAAATCCGCAATAGTTTCTGCCGTCAAAAGACAGTTTCAGTAAAATATTCATATTGTTTCAGAAAGACAGCGTATGTCCGCCGAGTCCGTTTGTAAATAATACAGCGACACCCAGAAGAAGAACGCCCACGCACAGTAAAATATCTTTTGCGCCTGCGTGGAGAACGTTCATTCTCGTCCGCCCGTCGCCGCCGGTGTAGCAGCGACATTCCATAGCCGTCGCCAACTCCTCCGCACGTCGAAATGCAGAGATAAACAGCGGCACAAGTATGGGAATCAGTGCTTTCGCACGTTGCATAAGCGAACCGGTGGAAAAATCCGCACCTCTCGCTTTCTGTGCATTCATGATCTTTTGCGTTTCTTCCACAAGCGTAGGAATAAAACGCAGAGCAATAGTCATCATCATGGAAAATTCGTGCACGGGCAGATGCAGCTTTTTGAGAGGGGCGAGCAGCTGCTCAAGTCCGTCCGTCAAAGCGATCGGCGTGGTGGTATACGTCATGAAAACGGAGGTGCCTACCAGAAGGATAATAATACGCAAAGCGATCATAAACGCGTTCAATATACCCTCAAGATAGATGTGAATGATTCCGAAGGAAACGAGAAGCGTTTCCCCTGTCATCCAGAAAATGTTGATGACAGAAGTGAAAATGATGATTAGAGTGAGTGCTTTCATGCCTTTTAGGATGATCCTTGGTGAAATGCCGGAAATCATCACCAGTGCCACGGCAGACAGCAGCAAAAGCCCAAAAGAAACCAAATTATCGGCAAGGAAGATCACCACGATATAGAGAATCGATGCAATGATCTTTGCCCGGGGATCCATAAGGTGAAGGAGAGATCTCCCCTCGCAGTACTGCCCGAATGAAATATCCAGATTCATTTCTCCGCCTCCTTTTCCGTTTTTTCCAGAATACGGGAAGCGGCAAATTTCACGGTATATACATCTCTGCCTATATCAAGTCCGTTCTTCTGCAGTGCCGCTGCTACATAGGTGATCTGCGGCACGTCAAGACCGACGGAAATCAGTTCATCGTATCGGCTGAAAACGTCAGCACAGGTGCCGTCCATGAACACCCGCCCGGAAGCCATCACAATAACGCGGTCGCAGTAAAGCGCCATGTCCTCCATGCTATGGCTTACGATAATCACGGAGGTTCCGCTGGACCTTTGATATTCCTTGATACTGCTGAGTATTTCATTCCGTCCGCCCGGATCCAGACCGGCGGCAGGCTCATCTAGCACGAGGATCTCCGGCTGCATGGCAATCACACCCGCTAAAGCCGCCCGGCGTTTCTGTCCGCCCGACAGATCAAAGGGAGATTTGTCAAGAAGCGCCTCATCCAGCCCGGCAAACCTGGCGGCTTCCAGCACGCGCGTTTGAATCTCATCCTGGGACATGCCCATGTTCCTGGGTCCGAAAGCAATATCTTCCCGGACCGTTTCATCAAACAGCTGGTACTCCGGGTACTGCATGACCACGCCGACCTTAAAACGAACGTCACGGATCTTTTTCGGTTCTGCCCAGATATCCGTTCCGTCCAGCAGGATCTGCCCCTCGGTCGGTTTCAGAATACCGTTCAAAAGCTGTACCAGTGTGGATTTTCCGCTTCCGGTATGTCCCATGATGCCGGTCATGACAGAGCCGCCCAAGGTAAGGCATACGTTGTCCAGTGCCCGGATCTCATACGGTTCTCCTGCACCATAAACAAACGATATATTTTTCAGTTCAACCTGAGCCATGTTTCTACGCCCACAGTGAATACGCTGTGAGAATCCTTTCGAAAAAATTAACGGTCGGTCTGCGTCCTTCTTTTTTTGATCGCAGCCGAAATTTCTGCGGCACAGCCGTCGGGATCAAAAATATCCAAACGGACGTCATAGCCGCTTTGTTTCATTCTGTACAACAGTTCCGTCGTCTGCGGCACGTCAAGCCGCACGCGCCAGAGTTCTTCCGGGTGGCTAAAGATTTCGGCCGGCGTTCCGTCCATCAAAATCCGTCCCTTATCCATTACTACTACCCGATCGGCACGAACGGCCTCGTTCATATAGTGGGTTATATGGAGAACGGTAATGTTCTCTTCCCTGTTCAGCCGCTCAATGGTATCCATTACTTCACGCCGTCCGGAGGGATCCAGCATGGCAGTACTCTCGTCAAAGATAATACAGCGGCGACGCATAGCTATAATTCCGGCAATGGCCACGCGCTGCTTCTGACCGCCGGAGAGCTTGTACGGTGCATGACGTGCATATTTCGTCATGCCCACCATCTGTAAGGCTTCATCCACACGGCGGCGGATCTCCGCAGAGGGCAGACCCAGATTCTCCGGTCCAAACGCCACGTCCTCTTCTACGACGGTAGCGACGATCTGGTTATCCGGATTCTGAAATACCATCCCTACCTTGCGGCGTGCGTCCAGCACGTCCTCTTCCGTAATATCCTCAGCGGTCATGTTTTTTCCATCAATATACACACTGCCGCTGTCCGGCATAAGAATCATGCTCATCATTTTGGCCAGCGTGGATTTTCCGCTTCCGTTGTGACCGAGAATGGCAACGAATGAACCTTCTTCAATAGAAAGATTGACGTGATCGAGTGCTTTACCGGAAGAGTTTCCCTCCTCATCGGGATAGGCAAACGAAAGATCACGAACCTCGATAATCGGCTTTTTTTGCGTATCACTCATCGTCCTTCTCCTGCACCGTATCACTTCTCTGCCAGCGTGCACTGGCACCTGCCGGAAGATACAGTCCGCTTTTCATAACCGGAAGTCCCAACTCGCCCGTTGACAAAACGCCTGTTTTTGCCTGCGGCATAAGCTCCATAAGCATGTATCCCATAGAAGCTGGGGAAAGGCCGGTAGTGTATGAATTGATCAGGAAGAACAGTGGCTTTTCCGTCAGAACCCGTACTACGAGCTGCAGGAGATCGTAGGCACATTCCTCCAGCTTCCACACTTCCCCGTTCGGCCCTCGTCCGTACGAAGGCGGATCCATGATAACGCCGTCATACCGGTTTCCGCGGCGGATTTCCCGTTCAACGAATTTCCGGCAATCGTCCACGATGTAGCGTACCGGTGCATCCCCCAAGCCGGAAAGCCGGAGGTTTTCCTTTGCGGCGTTGACCATACCCTTGGAGGCATCCACATGACATACGGCCGCACCGGCTTTGGCGGCAGCGGCGGTAGCACCGCCGGTATAAGCAAACAGATTCAGCACTTTCGGCTGATAATCCGGCTGAGCCTTACGTGCGTTTTTGAGAATAGCGGAGAACCAATCCCAGTTTACGGCCTGCTCCGGAAAAAGCCCCGTGTGCTTGAATCCCATAGGACGAAGTTTAAACGTAAGCTCGCCGTAGGAAATATTCCAATCGGCAGGCATTTTGGCCACAACCCAGCTGCCTCCGCCGCTTTTGGAGCGACGGTACACGCCGTCCGCCTTATTCCACATCGGATGCTTTTTAGGCGAATGCCAGATCACCTGCGGATCCGGACGGATAAGGATGTACTTGCCCCAGCGTTCCAAACGCTCTCCCTGGGCAGCATCCAAAAGTTCATAATCAATCCAACTGTCGTTTTGAAACATCTGCTTCACCGTTTTTCTTTGGAGATTCCGCCGATTTTTGTTGGGCGGTTGTAGTATTGACCGATGCCTGAGGCACCGGTATGCGCGTGGCAGATTGCGATGGCAAGAGCATCGGCTGTATCGTCCGGCTTCGGCGGTGCCGATAACCCGAGAAGCATAGTGACCATGGAAATAACCTGCTTCTTTTCCGCCTTGCCGTACCCGACGACTGCCTGCTTCACCTGCATAGGCGTGTACTCGTAAATGGGAACACCGTGACGGTGAGCACACAGCAGAATCGTTCCGCGCGCTTCTGCCACAACGATGCCCGTGGTGATGTTGGAAGTAAAGAACAGTTCTTCCACTGCCACTGCATCCGGCTTATATTTCAGAATTAGGGAGGCAAGACCTTCGTAAATCTGCGAAAGGCGCTCTTCCACTGGTAAACCTGCTTTTGTCTGTATAGATCCGTACGCCATCGGCTGAAAGCGGGAACCGTTGTAAGACAGAACGCCCCAGCCAACGATAGCCAGTCCGGGATCGATACCGAGAATTACCATAAAAACCTCCCGTTCACCGAATATGTCGTGTATAAATATCTAATCAGTATATTATATCACAGAATTGCTTGCAAGTCAAAACCATTTATGCAAAAAACTCATATTTTCTCTGTGTTAACAATATTTTCTCTGGATTTACGGATGAATAGGATTTACAACCTGACCAAAACATGGTATAATAAGATGTGATTTTCTTTTTTCAAGGAGCACATCATGAACAGTATCCCGAGAATCTGCGTGGGAGACACGCTGGAACTGAAAAAAACACATCCGTGCGGAGCCAAATTATTCACCGTGCACCGGATCGGCAGTGATATCCGGATCGTATGCAGCGGATGCGGCAGAGACATGGTACTGCCACGGCTCAAATTAGAAAAAGCGATTAAAAAAATTATTCCCGCGGAGGAAAATGAAAATGTCTGACGAAAAAATTACCTCTTCTGAAACCGATTTTTTGCCGGATGAGACTCCGGAAGCCGTATCTTCGGAGAATCCGGAAGCCTATTATACAAAAAAGACAAGTAAAAAGGAAGCCGTTCGAGCCTTCTTTGAAAGTCACAAATATCTTCTTGCCTGTTTTCTTGTACCCGCCGCCCTCATGCTGCTTATCCATATTGGCATGGGTGTCTACCCTTTCGGTGAGGAATCGGTGCTCGTACTGGATCTGAACGGTCAGTATATCTTCTATTTTGAGGCACTGCGTGATCTTCTTCTGGGAGAGGGCAGCTTCATCTACTCTTTCGGGCGTACTCTTGGCGGAGAATTTATGGGAATCATCGCCTATTATCTCGCCAGCCCACTGTCTTTTATCGTAGCTCTGTTTCCCAAGGAAATGATGACGGAGGCTCTGCTCGTTCTTTTCGTTTTGAAAACGGGACTTTGCGGTTTAACCTTTGGAGTTTACCTGCATAAGACAAGAGAGAGAAATCCGGTTGCTGCTGTTATCTTCTCCACCATGTACGCTCTGACAGCGTACGCTGTGGTTTATCAGCATAACACCATGTGGATCGATAACGTCATTTTCCTCCCCCTGATCCTTCTGGGCATAGAATCCATCATTAAGCACGGGAAATACAAGCTGTTCGTTGTAACGCTTGCTCTCGCGGTCATAAGCAATTACTACATCGGCTATATGACTTGCATTTTCGTTGCGGTGTATTTCTTCTACTACTTCTTCAGCCGCACGCCGGAAGAAAGAAATCCGCACGGCAAAAGCCATCACTTTGCCCTGTCTCTCGGCCGCATCGCTCTTTTTTCCGTCATCGCCCTTTCCATGGCGGCTATAATCATTCTTCCCGCCTATTATTCCCTCACTTTTGGAAAAACTACGTTTTCCAATCCTTCGTTCGGCCTTACGCAGAAATTTGATTTTCTCGATATGATCTCCATGATGTACTTCGGCTCGTACGATACGGTTCGTCCCGAAGGACTTCCGCTGCTGTATACCGGTATGCTGACTCTTCTTCTCATGCCGCTGTATTTCTTTGCTCCCCACGTAAAAACGCGTGAGAAAGTCGCTACCGGCGTTCTGATTCTATTTTTCATCGTCAGCTTCAATGCCAGCACACTTGATCTGATCTGGCACGGATTTCAGCGTCCCAACTGGCTGAACTACCGATACAGCTTCATGCTGTGCTTTGTGTTCATCCTGATGGCTTTCAAAGCGTTTGAAAAAATCCGGGAAATCGGATTTAGATACGTGGTTGCCGCCGCCGGTGCCGTTTCCGCCATTCTTCTGATCATGCAGAAGATGGATTTTGATAATCTGCCGGATCTGGTGGCTGTGTGGGGTTCTCTTGCGTTCTGTGTACTGTATCTCTTTATTCTGCGAGCCTCCGTTATGAAAGCGGAAGACGTACGGCATACTGCATCCCTGATCATGGCCATCGTCGTATGCCTGGAAATGTTCTGTGCCGGTTATCACAACATTATCTGTCTTGACGCGGACGTGGTGGTGTCCTCACGTGATTCTTACCGTTCCGTGATGGATCGGATACAGCCGGTAGTAGACGATGTTAAGGCAAAAGACGATTCCTTCTACCGAATGGAAAAAACAATTCACAGAAACTCCAACGACAATCTGGCACTGGGCATGCGCGGGCTTTCCAACTCCACATCCACCCTAAACGCCAGCGTTATAGAGTTTCTGAATCGACTGGGTATGACGTCCAAATCCCACTGGACAAAGTATTACGGAAGCACCCCCGTGCTGGATGCTATCACCGGAATCAAGTACGTGATCGCTGAACCGGACGACCGCATTTCCGCGCTTTACAGTGAATTCTCCAACAACGGCGATCTGATCGTATACGAAAATCCGTACGCACTTCCCGTTGCATTCGGCGTAGACCGCTCGCTCGGCACCTTCAACCTGGGAGATCCCCTGTACACTTCCCCCTTTGAACGGATGAATTATCTTATCGGCGAGATGACCGGAGCCGGAAAGCAGGTAAAAGTATTCCAGGCAATCCGTACCGATGATATTGACTATGAAAACTGCATCTCCTCCATGGTTGTCGGACATAAAAAGTACGCACCGGAGCGCACCGGTGACTATGCGAAAGTGATCTTCACCATTACAGTACCGCAAAGCGGTTACATTTACGTCTATTTCCCCAGTGACTATCCCCGGGAAGCAGATCTTATCATTGACGGTAATAACGTGGGCACTTTCTTCGGAAACGAAACTTTCGCCATCCGCACGGCCGGCCCGTTTGAGGCCGGGCAAGAGATCGATATTGCCCTGAAACTGCGCAGTGACGATCTGTATCTTGCCACCAATGAACCGTTCTTCTACTATCTGGACGAGGCACTGTTCAAGGAATCCATGAACACTTTATCCGCCTCTCCCTTTGTGATTGATTCGTACACGGAGGATTCCTTCTACGGCACAGTGAATGCAGACAGTAATCAAACGCTAATGTTCACATCTATCCCCTACGATGCCGGCTGGGTTGTGAAGGTTGACGGCAAAGAAGTGGAGACATGCGTACTCCTTGATGCACTGATGGGCTTTACCCTGCCCTCTGACGGTCAGCACACGATTTCTATTGAATACAGACCGGACTGCGTCAAATACGGCACAGTCATCAGCATTGCCGGAATCGCCGTGTTTGCCGCCATATGCACCGGGGAAATTTTGCTCAAACGAAGAAAACAGAAACGGGGTACAACTGACGTATGATATACTGTCTTACCGGGAATTTGATTTACACGGATGCCATGGCATCCGTGGCCGTCGTGGAATGCGGCGGCGTTGGCTATAAAGTCACCGTTACATCCAACACGCTGACAAAACTGCCGCTGGCTGCCGAAAAGCCGCAGCAGGTGCGGTTGTATACGCACATGCAGGTACGGGAAGACGGCATTGATCTTTTCGGCTTTTTCACCACGGAAGAACTGTCCATGTTCAAGATGCTTATAACCGTTTCCGGTGTCGGCCCAAAAGCCGCCGTGTCCATTCTATCCTTAATGACACCGGAAAAACTCTCGGCAGCAGTGGCGGCGGAGGATGCCAAGGCCATCGCCAAAGCACCGAACGTCGGACCGAAAACGGCCGCACGGATTATTCTGGATCTGAAAGATAAAATTGCCAAATCCTTCCCTGGAGGTGGATCGTCATTCTCCCCGGACGTGCCGCAGCAGACTTCCGCCGAGAGAAGCGGAAAACTGGAGGACGCCAAAGCAGCGCTTCTTGTGCTCGGATACGGAAAGCCGGAAGTGACGACAGCACTCACCAAAGTGGACACATCCGCCGCCCTGGAGGATATAATCCGCTCTGCCCTTGCTGTGCTGATGAAATAATCCAACCGCTTTTCCCAATGTAAAAAAAGGAGTTTTTCATGGATACGGAATTTGATTTTGAAAACCGCATCGTCACCACAGATTGCCTGTCCGAGGACGGCGATAATGAACTGAGTCTCCGCCCTCACTCTCTCGAAGAGTACGTTGGACAGACCAAATCCAAAGAGATTTTGAAAATATATATTGAGGCTGCAAAGCTGCGCGGTGAATGTCTGGATCACGTACTGTTGTACGGACCGCCTGGACTCGGTAAAACGACGCTTTCCGCCATCATCGCCTCCGAACTTGGTGTAAATCTCCGGATTACGTCAGGTCCTGCCATTGAAAAGCAGGGAGATCTTGCCGCGCTCCTTACCAATCTGGGTGAAGGAGACGTGCTGTTTATCGATGAGATTCACCGTCTCTCCCGTTCCGTAGAGGAAATCCTGTACCCAGCCATGGAAGACTACGCACTGGACATTATCATCGGCAAAGGCCCATCCGCGCGGAGCATCCGGGTACCGCTGCCTCATTTTACCCTGGTAGGTGCTACAACGAGAGCCGGTCAGCTGACAACACCCCTGCGTGACCGGTTTGGTGTGCTATTAAAGCTGGAACTGTATACAACTGAAGAGTTGGCACAGATCGTACGCAGAAGTGCGGGTATTCTTAACGTTCCCATCACGGATGACGGTGCACTTGAGATCGCCTCCCGTTCCCGCGGAACGCCTCGTATCGCCAACCGCTTTTTAAAACGTGTTCGTGATTTTGCACAGGTACGGGGAGACGGAACCATTACAGAGGCCTCGGCAAGAGACGCGCTGTCCATGCTGGAAGTGGATGAACTGGGTCTTGACAATATCGACCGGCGAATGCTTCGCACGATTATCGACATTTACGGCGGCGGGCCAGTTGGCCTGGAAACGTTGGCAGCAACAGTCGGCGAAGAGGCAATCACTCTGGAAGACGTGTACGAGCCTTATCTTATGCAGATCGGCTTTTTGAGCCGTACGCCCCGAGGCAGATGTGTAACAAAGCTGGGCTACGATCATTTGGGTATTCCCTACCGTCCGTCAACAACCATGGGCACAGACAGTCAAATAAACATCAGTGAGGATGAACATGAGTAAATCCGATCCGCAAAACGTGCATGCCGGGCACCGTGCCCGGCTGCGAAGCCGATATAAGCGATGCGGTTTTGACGATTTTGAAGAACACGAGGTATTGGAGCTGTTGCTGTTTCACGCCATTCCCCGTGCAAACACGAATCCGATTGCACATAATCTGCTGAAACAATTTGGCTCCTTGTATGCCGTTCTGAACGCAAAGGAAGAAGAGCTTTGCAAAGTGCCGGGAGTCGGACCCGCCAGTGCTGCACTCATCCGTACCGTAGCTGACAGTGTCCGGGCGGCAAAGCTGAAAGAAATCGGAAGTGAGCCGCTCGTTACGTGGGAAAGGCTATATTTGTACGTTACTGAATGGTTCCTCGGCAAACCGGCAGCCACCGTCGCCGTACTTTTGATGGATGCCCAGCGCAGGATCATCACCGTCCGCACATTGGCAGAAGAACATCTTCGAAGGCCGGAATCCTACCCGGAAGAAATTCTCCGTCTTTGCCAACAGATGGAGGCCTCCTACGTTGTTTTGATGCACAATCACGTGGACGGTGCCATGCGTCCGTCTTCTGAAGATATCTTTCTTACTCAGGAAATTTTCCGCTATTTAGAGACTAATCACGTAACGCTTCTGGAACATGTCATTGTGCATGAATTGAATGCAGTTCCCTGCCTTGATACCGCCATGAGAAAAAGGGTGTCCGGATTTCCGATGACAACTCGATAAAAAAACTGCTGCATCTGTGTGCAGCAGTTTTTTCAGTCAATTCATATCATAGCGGCCATCCAAAGCTCGCTTTAGGGTGATCTCGTCCGTATACTCCAGATCACCGCCAACGGGAACGCCGTTGGCAATGCGGCTGATCTTCACCCCGTAAGGAGCAATCTGCCGGGAGAGGTACATAGCGGTCGCTTCTCCTTCTACGGTGGAATTGGTGGCAAGGATTACTTCACCCACGCCGCCTTCCTCGATACGTGCCATCAGTTCCCGGATCTTCAGCTGATCCGGTCCGATACGACGCATAGGAGAGATAGCACCGTGCAAAACGTGATAGACGCCGCGGTAGCCATGCATCTTCTCGATAGCAATCACGGCACGGGGATCTTCCACCACGCAGATCACGCTCTCATCCCGGTCCTCGGAACGGCATACCGAGCATAGAGTCTCCGTGGTAATATTCTGACAACGCTCGCAAAGGCAAATATCCGTCTTGGCTGCAATCAGTGCATCAGCAAAGTCACGCACTTCTTCTTCCGAAAAATTCATAACACAGAATGCCAGCCGCACGGCTGTTTTGGCACCGATACCGTCCAATTTGCGGAATTTATCCGCCAATCGCTGCAGGGGTTCAATGTACTCCGTCATACTCAAAACATGCCTGGCATACCGGGGATGTTGATAGAGCCGGTAACCTTCGCCATCTCTTCGCTATTGGTTTCGTTCACCTTCTTGATTGCCTCGTTTACGCCGGCAACAAGGATATCAGAAAGTGTCTCAATGTCGTCGGGATCAACGATTTCCGGCTTCAGGTCAATGGATTTGATTTCAAGCTTACCGGTAATCTTTACGGTAACCACACCGCCGCCTGCAGACACTTCATACTCCCGGGAATCCAGTTCTTCCTGGAGTGTAGCCATATCTTCCTGCATCTTCTGCGCCTGGCGAAGCATGCCCTGCATATTCTGCGGACCGCCGCCCATACCCTTGGGGAGTCTTGCTTTCATGTTCATTTCCTCCGAAATGGTTATAAATTTTTATATAGGTCTTCCGCTGCCGGATCAATGGCAGCATTTTTTTTATCTGTTACAACCTGGATCTCCACCGTTCCAGCCGTAACGCGGCAAAGAACCAGTGCACGGGAAATCGCAGCTTTCGCACTCTCATCCATCAGCATGCGTGCGGAAAAATCGTCACCTGTGTGAATACGCACGTTTTTTCCGTCAGCTGACACGAGCATATTTGCATTGATAAGAAAACTCTGTGCCCGCTTGTCGATCTTTCCCAACTTTTCGAGAACTTCACTCATATCCGGCACAGGATCAAACTCTGCGTCACCGTTCACATCCGGTTCAGACGGTGCCGGCGTACTTACCACGGAAGGCACTGTATTGCCCGTATCGTGCACCGGCGGTTCATGAGAAGACGGAGCGGAAGGAATGCCACTGATCTCGAGCATAGCGAGCCGATCCTCAAGCTGGCCGATTCTCGCGGCCAGTGCTTCAGGCGAGTTATCCAGAAGAGGATCGCACATCCGCATAAAGGCAAACTCGGCAATGGTACGTTTCATCTGCGGGGAGCGCTGCATGTTCTGCATAGCCTGATCTAGAATCCCACAGTGGTATGTCAGCGTTTTTATATTAAATTTAGTAACGGCATCCAATAGAAGCGCCGTTTCCTGTTCCGTAAGATCCAGATAGGAGGCTGGCTCGTCCGCGTACTTAGCAACCATCATATCCCGGTAGAAAGAAGTAAGTTCCTGCCAGAAAACAGAAATATCCTTGGACGAAGAAACAACGTCAGCGATAATACGAAACAAAGATTTCATGTCACCCGCCGCAAGCCGGAGTGCCGCATTGTGAAGAAAATCGTATCCGCTGAGGCCGAGCACTTCTCCCACACGTGAAAGTGTGACAGCCGCACCGCCGCCACTGCAAAGTTCAAACAGGTTGATAGCGTCACGCATACCGCCCTGTGCCTGACGGGCAATTTGCTGTGCGGCCTCCTTTTCCAATGGTATCTGTTCCTTCGCCGCCACGTAGTCAAGTCGCTCAGCCAGCACGGGAATGGAAATCCGACGGAAGTCAAAACGCTGACAGCGTGAGACGATCGTGTTAGGCAGTTTGTGCATTTCCGTCGTGGCCAAAATAAACACAACGTGCTCCGGTGGCTCTTCCAGCGTTTTAAGCAGTGCGTTAAACGCGCTGGCAGACAGCATATGTACCTCGTCGATAATATACACACGCCGCTTCAGCATAGCGGGTGTGTAGGCAACTTCGTCCCGTATGTCGCGGATATAGTCGACGCCGTTATTGGACGCAGCGTCCATCTCCAAAACGTCCGTAGCACTCGCGTTATCAATGGAGCGGCACGAAGCACACTGACAGCAGGGATTGCCATCTTGCGGATTCTCGCAGTTTACGGCCTTTGCCAGAATTTTAGCGCAAGTGGTTTTACCCGTTCCCCGTGAGCCGCAGAAAAGGTAGGCGTGAGAAACACGTCCGTTTGCCGTCTGGTATTTCAAAACGGAAGTAATATGATCCTGTCCGCAAACGTCGTCGAACACAGCCGGCCGGTATTTTCTGTATAAGGCCTGATACATGAAAACGTGCTCCTCTCGAAATATAGAATAAATGCAAGCCGCAAAGTAAGGTCATACACCTAAAAATCGAACTGCACACATACGCGCCGCTGTAAAGCCTGCTCAGAACAGGCGTCCTTGCGGCGCATCGGCTAAACTGCTTAATGCTGCTTGGTTCCCCACCTGACATGGTTCACAGCCGCCGATCGCGCAAGACCCATTCCTCAACACAGACTGCTACAGTGCAGACCACACGGGCACAGCCCTTAAAATAGGAATCCACCCCTGCTATAGCGGATTTCAGGTACAAGGACCCGCTGCTCCCCCGGCTGGTATGACCTTATTTTACGGCTTGCATATATCGCTTGTTATTATATCATATTCTAACAGAAATTGCAAGAGGAATTTTCACTGATTTTCCTTTTTACGGCTTTGTATAATATACTATCTTTCTCCGTAGATGCCGTGCGTACCCAATTCATCCTCGATCTTCAGAAGCCGGTTATATTTTGCCGTTCGCTCATACCGGCAGGGTGCGCCGGTTTTAATAAATCCTGCGTTTACGGCCACGGCAAGATCCGCAATAAGGGTATCCCCCGTTTCTCCGGAACGGTGTGATATTACCGTACGGTATCCTGCATTCTGTGCCATTCGGATCACGGTCATTGTTTCGGACAGAGTGCCGATCTGATTCGGCTTTATCAGAATTGCATTGGCAGATTTCGCCTCGATCCCTGCCTTCAGTCTTGCCGGATTGGTGACGAAATAATCGTCACCTACCAGCATACACTGCTGTCCAAGAACGCGAGTAAGCATTTGCCACCCTGCACCGTCATGCTCCCCAACACCGTCTTCGATAGAAAGGATCGGATACTCGTGAACAAGCTCTTTCCATTCGGAAACGAGTTTTTCAGAAGTCATGTTTTTTCCGGCTTTCGGCAGTTTGTATTTATCCTTTTCCGCCCATTCGCTGGCGGCAACATCCAGTGCGATCTTCACCCGATCCATATCATAACCGGCGTTGCGAATGGCCTCAATGATCACTTCAATGGCTTCACGGGTGTCAGCGAGATCCGGTGCGAAGCCGCCCTCGTCTCCTACTGCTGTGTTTTTGCCTTTTCTTTGAAGCTGTGCCCCCAATGCGTGATAGATTTCCGTACCGGCACGCAATGCTTCAGAAAACGTTGAAAAGCCCACGGGGACGATCATAAACTCCTGAACGTCCAAATTATTGGCGGCGTGAGCGCCGCCATTCAGAATGTTCATCATAGGCACTGGCAATCGGACACCGTTCATTCCGCCGAGATAACGATACAGAGGCAAGGAAAGAGACTGTGCTGAGGCCCGTGCACAAGCTATTGAAACCGCCAGAATCGCATTTGCACCCAGTTTTCCTTTGTTATCCGTGCCGTCCAGTTTCCGAAGAAGTTTATCGACAGTCCAAAAGGAAGCGCTTCTCCCGCAAATGGCATCCCGCACTGTCGTATTCATATTTCGTACGGCCGTCAGCACCCCTTTTCCGCCGTAACGCTCTTTATCACCGTCACGCAGTTCCACCGCCTCGTACGTACCGGTAGAGGCGCCGGACGGAACGGACGCAGTACCGCTGGTTCCATTTTCCAAAATTACCGTTGCCTCCACCGTCGGATTGCCCCGGGAATCGAGTATCTCACGACCGATCACATTTTTAATCCGCATAGTTTGACTCCTTTGTTCTTATCGCACCGTTTCCGGCATAGAATTGCTTTATCGGCATATACCGTATCATGTGTATTGTGCGGAAATTGATTTATTTTATTCAGTTATGAACGTATTTCAAAAAGGAACATATGCTGATTATGAAAATAACATCTCTACGGGGGGGATTACGGATGCTTCTATATACCGTACAGCCGGGTGACAGCGTATACTCTATCGCACAAAAAAACGGCACTACGCCCACACGGATCATCATCGACAACGACCTGACGAATCCCGGAAAACTGGTGATAGGTCAGTCCCTTGTACTGCTCTATCCCACCGTTACGTACACTGTGCGGGGCGGTGATACCCTGGAATCCATCGCAAAAGCCTACGGCGTGTCCATTCTCAGCCTGTGGCAGAACAATCCTGCACTGCGGGGGCGGTCTTATATCTATCCGGGGCAAACTCTGAATATTTCGTACGAAATGCCGCCGCTTGGGACACTGCGTGTGAACGGATATGCCTATCCGTACATAGACAGATCCGTCCTTCGCACCACGCTTCCCTATTTGACGTATCTCTCTATTTTCACCTACGGATTTCGTCCCGACGGTTCACTGATTCCGCCAGTCGGTGGTGATGACGAACTGATCAGCATCGCCAAAGAATACAACACGGTTCCCCTCATGATGCTGACTTCACTGACGGAAAACGGCACTTTTTCAAACGAACTGGTTGCTTCGCTTATGGCCGATCCGGCACTGCAGGAAACAGTGATCGAAAACGCCCTTGCCACCATCCGGCAAAAAGGATACGGTGGTCTTGATGTGGATTTTGAATATATACCTGCCCAGTATAAAGACGTTTATCCGGTCTTTCTGGAAAAGCTCCGTTCCCGGCTGGAGCCGGAGGGCTATATTCTTTTCACCTCCCTTGCACCGAAAACGTCCGCAGAACAAAAAGGACTTCTTTACGAAGGACACAATTATCCCGCCGTCGGAAATGCGGCAGACTTCGTTTTACTTATGACGTATGAATGGGGATATACGTACGGTCCTCCACTGGCAATCGCCCCCATTGAATACGTACGACGTGTGGTCGAGTACGGTGTCAGCGAAATTCCGCCGGATAAAATTTTCCTCGGTATTCCTAATTACGCATACAACTGGACGCTGCCGTATGTGCGTGGAGAATCAAAGGCGCAGGCACTGTCAAACGTAGCAGCAGTTCATCTTGCGGCGGAGAAAAATGCAGAGATTCGATTTGACGATACCGCCCAAACGCCGTACTTTACCTATAACGAATT
Source organism: Eubacteriales bacterium (assembly GCA_045544955.1). Lineage (GTDB taxonomy): Bacteria > Bacillota > Clostridia > Oscillospirales > CAG-272 > SIG701. The sequence continues at coordinate 24,517 of JAZPZY010000046.1, read as the reverse complement.
TGATACAGCTGCCAACCAAAATGTGGAACACGAGGTTTGGTTTGAGGACGCACGCAGCGTTGATGCAAAGCTCCGATTGCTAGATGAATACGGATTAAGAGGTGGCAGTATCTGGCAGATCATGAAGTACTTCCCGCAGTTGTGGCTCGTGCTGAATGCACTTTATTCCGTAGAAAAGTTATACTGATAAAAGATACCTGCAGAAAAATCTGCAGGTATCTTTTATCAAGGAAACGGGCTCATTTGTGTCGAAGTTATTGACTATTTTCAGCGAGTGTGATATACTCAAATCACAGGCAAATAAATTTCTGTAAAACGAGGATATGCTATGAAAACGTTTCAGACCGGCTACGCCGCTGTGAATATCAACCCGCCCCTCGGTATCGCTGTAAGCGGATACTACGTCCCAAGATACGCGAAAGGCTTTCTCGATGATCTCACGGTCTCCGCTCTTGTTCTTTCACTGGAATGCAAGAAAATCCTGCTACTCTCTGCCGATATCTGTGAAATGCCGGATCCACTCACCCAAATGATCTGTGACCGAATTGCAGAAAGCACCGGATTTGATCGGGACAGTATTTTCATTTCTTGCACGCATACGCATACTGGTCCGCACCTCCTGAAGCCGGACTATTTTGACGCAGACGCAGAACAGATTGACAGTTACCTTGATTTCTTTCTCAATCGTATTGCAGATGCGGTGAGTCTGGCATTGAACGATCTGCGTCCCACAAAGATGGGATACATAACAGGATACGCACCGGACCGAGTAGCGTACATTCGCCTTTACAAAATGAAAGACGGCTCCACTCAGACCTGTCCACCGGTGAATGATCCGAACATCGATCACCCGATCGGCACGCTGGATCAGCGTGTGCACATCGTCCGGTTTGACAGAGAAGGCACGGATTCCCTTGTGCTTGTGAACTACGGACTGCACGCAGACACCGTAAACGGTGAGATGATCTCCTCCGACTGGCCGGGCTGGATGAAAAGAACACTGGAAAAAGCACTGGACGGCACAAAGTGCATCTTCTTCAACGGTGCGGAGGGCGACGTTGGCAGTACCAACGTTCATCCCACCGGTGGTGACATGAACGATACGGAGATCAGTTTTGACAATGAAATGAAAAGTCCCGGCATGGCCCGCTTTATCGGACGTGCCATCGCCGGTACTGTGCTTCAGGTATATGACAAAGTGAACTACGTGGACGTAGACACTATCGAAATCATGAAAAAGACGGTCGCGCTTCCCATGAACATACCGACGCCGGATCAGCTGCCGCTGGCCCGTGAGTACAAAAAGTATCACGACATGGGACGGGATGATCTGATTCCCTACACCGGTATGGAGCTTACCACCGTAGTAGCAGAAGCATATCGCATCTGCAGTCTTGAAAACGGGCCGGCGGAATCTCCTGTGGACATGACCGGTGTCCGCATTGGTGACGTAGCCATGATCGGTATTCCCGGTGAGCCTTTTACCGAGCTCGGCGTAAGAATAAAGGAATCCGATGAGCTGCCCTTGATCATGCCCTGTGCTCTGGTGAACGGATACGCCGGGTACTTCCCCACCAAAGACGCCTATGATGCCGGCGGATACGAAGCACGCTCTTCCAATTACAAACACACGGTAGGAGACGCCATTGTGAATGCGGCTCAAGAGCTGATCCATCAGCTTACAAGCGAAAAATAACAACAAACAAACGAGGCAGTAATTATTGACTTTTTGCATCGTCTGTGATATACTCAAATCGTCCAACCAATATATTTACAGCAAAGGAAATTTATCATGACACAATTTCAAACCGGCTATGCCACTGTGAACATCAATCCGCCCCTTGGAATCGCAGTAGGAGGCTATTATGTGGCCAGATACGCCAGCGGTTATTTAGACGATCTGACAGCATCGGCTCTCGTTCTCTCCGTTGATGACAAGAAGATCGCACTCATTTCTGTTGACACCCTTCATATGAGAGAGTCATTCGCAAATCAATTATGTGATAAGATTGAAGCCCGAACCGGCATTGATAAAAACTGCATCTTTATTTCTTCCACGCACACCCATACCGGACCGGCTCTCACCCCCACTACGTTTGCATGCGATGAAGAACAGATTACCGCCTACTGTGCTTTCTTATCGGAACGCATTGCAGATGCCGTAAAACTGGCACTGAACGATCTGCGTCCAACAAAAATGGGGTACATAACCGGCTATGCACCGGATCGCGTGGCGTACATCCGCCTTTACAAAATGAAAGACGGTTCCGCCCAGACCTGCCCGCCCGTTGATGACCCCAATATCGATCATCCCATCGGAACGCTGGATCAGCGCGTACATGTTCTCCGTTTTGACAGGGAGGGAGCGGATTCTCTGGTGCTTGTCAACTACGGTCTGCACGGTGACACGATAAACGGCGATCTGATCTCCTCCGACTGGCCAGGTTGGATGCGGAGAACACTGGAAAAGGCACTGGACGGCACCAAGTGCATTTTCTTCAACGGTGCAGAGGGAGATGTGGGCAGTACCAACGTTCACCCCACCGGCGGCGATATGAATGACACAGAGATCAGCTTTGATAATGAAATGAAGAGTCCCGGCATGGCTCGTTTCATTGGCCGTGCTCTTGCAGGTACAGTGCTTCAGGTATACGATAAAGTGAACTACGTGGACGTGGACACCATTGACATCATCAAAAAATCAATGGCACTGCCGATGAATGTACCTACGACGGATCAGCTTCCGCTAGCGCGTGAATACAAAAAATATCACGACATGGGTCGTGACGATCTGATTCCCTACACCGGCATGGAACTGACTACGGTAGTAGCGGAGGCATACCGTATTTGCAGACTGGAAAACGGCCCCACGGAATCCCATGTGAACATCACCGGCGTACGCATTGGTGACGTCGCTATGATCGGCATCCCCGGAGAACCCTTTACCGAGATCGGCGTGAGAATAAAGGACACTGACAAATTCCCCCTGGTCATGCCCTGCGCTTTAATAAACGGTGCTGCTGGCTATTTCCCCACAAAGGTCGCCTATGACGCCGGCGGATACGAATCCCGTGCCTCCAATTACAAATGCACGGTAGACGATGCAATTGTCGCCGCAGCACACGAGCTAATCGACGAGCTTGCAAAATCAAAATAAAATCCTGCAAAAAAGAGGTGCCGTACATACGGCACCTCTTTTCTATGTAAAAAGTGTTAAAAGTCCGGTGCACGTAAATGCATCGGACTTTTCTTGTGCTTAAAATTATTCGTCGCCTTCTTCGTCGGCCTTTGCAAGATCTTCGGTAGACTCAGAAACATACGTAAATACGATCTGCGCACCTTCCTCAAAGGTGTTGGTGCCTGCGCGACCGGTTTCAACTTCTTCACCGTTGATGGTGTATTCCCAGAAGTACTCCATTCCGTCCTCATTCTTGTCACCGCGGTCAGCGATGGAAGAGATGGAGAGCTGGTCTTCAGTGCAGGTGTAAACAATCTCGTTATTGTCAAGAGCAGTGGTAAGAGCCATAAGAACGGTTACCGGAACGTCAGCAGTAGATTCAACGGCAACGTTAACAGGGCCAAGGATGTTTTCTTCACCATCAACAACAGTTACGACTGCGTTAACCGTAACTTTTTCAACTTTCGTGCATCCGACTACACAAGCGGACAGCATCAGCAGAGCAACTGCCAAAGCAAGAATTCTGATTTTTTTCATAATAGATACCTCCAAAATTTAACCAATCGGTTTAGTAAAGTATACAACAAAATCACAAAATTGTCAAGTCTGTGCGGGATAATTTTTGCAAATATTTATAAGTTTGTCAAACAGAACGAGCGCTATTCTTCATGACTGTAGATCGTGTCTTCATCGATCGGTGATTCGTCGTCAGGGACGTCTTCACCTTCATCCGTTTCTTCGCTTCCGGCATTCCACTCCGGATGTTCTGCAAACCAGCGATAGAAATCAAAGTGATCGTAACAGAATTTGTTGTAAAAACTCCATACGTTCGTTTCTCCCACGTATACACCCTTGGGGAGCACGTTCTGGAAAAACGGTTCTGCCCAACCACCGCCCGGCAAAACGTCATCAGGAAGATCGCGGTAAACATACTGCGCATCTGTAACCGTGATTTCTATGGGGAATGCGCGGTTATCTACGCGGATCAGGGCAACGTCTTTCAGGTTGGTTATATCGCCGGTATAGTCTTCCACATTGAGGACGACACCACCAACAACCGTATCGTATTTTACAAGAGTGTGTACGTCACACTCTTCCTCCGGCATACTGTCTTTGGTGAAGTAGCCAACAGCAATTCTGTGCCCGCGGGGATCCAGTTTGCAGGCAGCCGCCGGCTTCATACCGGAATCAAGACAATATTCACATTCTATCACACCGGCAGCAGGAGTAAACGTCTTCAGCGGAGCGCCGCCATTCTGGGCATCGTCAATATACTTCTGATGCAGTTTGGTCATAACGGTATCCCACACGAGGCAGGAAGGATTTCGTGCAAAATCGCTGAGCGTCTGGTTCATATCATAACCGAACCATACGCCGCCCACGTAATACGGCGTATAACCTACGAACCAGCGGTCAAAATCGTTACCGGCCGTACCAGTCTTGCCGGCAACGTCTACCGTTTTCCGAAGGGTTACGGAAGTGCCGGTCCCCTGATTCATCACGTTTTCCATCATGATCGTCATGATGGACGCAGTCTGATCACTGATGACAATGCGCGACTCGGATTCATTTTCCAAAATAAGATTATCTTCACTGTCATACACATACAAGAAAGTACGGGGCTTGTTGTATACGCCGTTGTTCTGGAAAATGGAGTATGCTGCAGTAATCTCTTCCACGGTAAGACCGAAGCACATCTGGCCAAGAGCCAGCGGCGCTAATCCCTTATCGCTGAGTACCGTTCCGCTTGAAGTTGTATACGACTCGATGAAATTGCCGATTCCTAATTGATTTTTTACAAAATCAAAAGATTTATCAATCGTCAATTCTTGTAAAACACGTACTGCGATCGTGTTCTTTGAGGTAATAATTGCCTGGTTAACCGTTGTCAGTCCGGCGTACGTGTGCGGCAGATTGGAAGGCCATGCTACAGGTGCAGTCTTTTTTATGGTAGTACCATTTGCAGCCGTCTCAACAACGTCCCAGTCTTCATCGTAGTCGCCAAACGTTACGGGAACGTCATCCAGCACGGAGCCAAAGGTTATAAGTCCGGCATCCAGTGCCGGTGCATAAACAGCCAGCGGCTTAATAGAAGAACCGGGAGAACGGGTGGCCTCTGTGGCACGGTTCAGAATGCGGTTGTTCATCTTTTCACCGCGGCCGCCCACCAGTCCGAGGACGTCACCGGTATACGGATCCACGACAACCATGGCCGATTCCGGCTGCAAACCGTCGTTGGAATAGGGGAAATATTCCGTATCATTTTCGTATACCTCTTCCAAAACCGCCTGTACATCAGGATCCATAACGGTATAAATCTTCAATCCGCCCGACCAGATCATAAGGCTGGCGGCGTACTGATCGTATCCGTATTTTTCCATCAAAGCGTCGCGTACGTCGATAAAGAGGGATTCTTTGTACCATGAGAAGACGGTATCCGGATCATCTTCTTTGCTGTCATTATTCAGAACGAGAACTGGCTCTTCATTTTGAGCTTTCTGTTTTTCAGCAAGGGTTATATACCCTTCCTCCCACATACGCTCCAGCACCCACCAGCGGCGTTCAGCGTTATTCTCAGGGAAACGGACCGGGTCATAATATGAGGGGTTTTTCACAATGGCAGCAAGCGTGGCGCATTCTATAAGGGTGAGATCCCCCAGTTCTTTGCCAAAGAAATAGTTCGCAGCCGCACGGACACCAGTACAGTTGTTAGAAAGGTAAATTTTATTCAGATACAACTCCAGTATTTCTTCCTTGCTCCGCTCCTTTTCCAGATTAAGAGCACGGAGAATTTCCTGCACCTTGCGCTGTATTCGCACTTCATCTTCCTGCGTCAGGTTCTTAACAAGCTGCTGAGTGATAGTGGAGGCACCTCGTATTTCTTCAAAACCGAGGAAGAAGTTCACAACCGCCTTGCTTGTACCGATCCAGTCCACACCGTTATGCTTATAAAACCGGTGATCCTCAATGGCAATAAACGACTGATACAGATATTTCGGGAACTGCGTATACGAGCCCCACAAACTGTTTTCGGAAGCATAGATCCGCTCGTCTTCCAACTCCACAGCCGTTCCGTTGCGGTTCTGGCGATCCTCTTCCGTTTCATAATCCATGTAGTAAATACGCGTCGTGGTATCCGTTCCCGCAGCAATCAAAAGAGAGGTATCCAGCGTTGGATCCACGTAGTTCTCGATATAGATGGCAAAGGCACCGCATACGATGATACCGGTGATAAGACCGATCAGCAAAACGGTCAGTACGATGTTCAATACGTATGAAAGAAGACGCAGAAGTACCTTACCAATCAGTGCAAAAGCACGCAGGACCTCCCGTCCCCAGTCGATGCCACCGGGTGCCTTACCCATATTGTTTTTGTTCGTCATGAATTTTATATCCAATCCTTTCAGAATCCGCTGTAATCCAAGCAGAAAAAGAAGCAGAACTGCTGTGTTGTTTTAACACTATTATACAGCAATATTTTGAATAGAGTGTGAAGATAAGCCTATAATATTAGGGAAAATAAAAAATACAGGAGTCGGAATATGCAGAAAAAATTCATTTCCACGAGAAAATATCTTCTTATGGCCGGCAGTATTGCACTGCTGGCTTCTTTCGTCAGTCTGCCGCTTCAGTTCACCGCTTCCCCGCCGACGTGCGATGCCGCAGCAAAAGACGGATATGCGAGCAAACTTATACGGGTATCGGAAAGCGGAAACAGAGAGAAACAAGCAAAATTTATTCTCAAAGAATACGAGGGACGTATCGGCGTATACAAAGAAGATTCTGCCGTACCAGCGCAGGTACTGGACGTATACGTATTCACGCTTCCGAAAGCAGACCGCATCTCATTAAAAACGGGTATTACCGTCTGTGGTGAAGATACGCTTCAAAAGCTGATTCAGGACTTTACCGCCTGAAAAATTAACGAAGGACCACGGCATCCTCACCGAGAAATTCGGCAAGCTCCTGCAAAACGAACGGCGTAGGCGTAGTGCCGAAATGCTCCGCCTGCAGATATTTCCCTTTCGCCATATCGTAAAATACCACTGGAACCGATCCCGTGAAAATATGAAGGAAACTTTGCACCCGGCGACAAAGAAGGCTATCCATGCTGTCAACTTTCAAAAACAACTTGGAGGGGGAAGCGTTTCTTTTCACCGTCGGTTCATCCGATTTTGCCAAAGGAGGCGTTAGATCACTCGCTCTGCCTGTATCCGATGGAGATGCAGCCGGGGGAGAGTACGCACTGTTTTCAATAAGCAATTCTGCACTTTGCAAGAGCACCTTTGGCTCCTCATCATCACGAGGAGAAAGATTGCCCCATACCGCCACGGCAGAATTGACCGTAAGGTACGCACCGGCCGTGTTCAGTACCTTTGGGAAAACGATGACCTCTATCTCACCGGTTCGGTCCTCAATGGTCAGAAACGCCATTTGCTCTCCGCTGCGTGTGGCCTTGTTCTGCCGCCGTGTGATCAGTCCTGCGACGGTTACACGCTGCTTGTCCGAATATTCCGCCTGCTGTTCATCCGAGGGCGAAGTATCATACGCCATATCGTCCATTGGCTGAAAGGAGGCCTTGATAGCGGAAATCGAATCAGGCGTAAAGGTGGTCAAATGCCTGTCGTATTCATCCAGGATATGGCCGGAAAAATACAGTCCGGAGCTTTCTTTTTCAAGGCGGAGAAGATCTCTGCCGCCATATTCCGGAATATCGGGGAGCGTAATGGCGGGCGGCGTATACGCCTGCTGTACCGATGCGGACGAAAACAGATCAAGCTGTCCGTCCAGCATGGAGCGGCCTGCTGATGAACGGGCATCAAGCACAGCCTCGTACACCGTCAGCATCTGACTGCGTTTAGCACCCAGCCCGTCCAGGGCACCGGATTTTATCAGCATTTCCAACTGACGCTTGTTCATAGAGACATCACTCATACGGCTGATAAAATCGTCAAACGAGCAGAATCGGCCGCCGCGTGATCTCTCGGCAATCAGGGAATCCACGAACTGTCTGCCAAGGTTCTTCAGGGCGAGCAGACCGAAGCGGATGTTTTTTCCGTCTACGTGAAAATCCCACGCACTGTCATTGACGTGCGGAGGCAGAATCCGGATGCCGATCCTCGTACATTCCGCAATATATTCCGCCATTTTATCGGATGAACCCAACACGGAAGTAAGCAGAGCACTTTCGTACTCACGCGGATAGTGGGCTTTCAGATAGGCCGTCCGGTACGATAAAATACCGTACGCCGCCGCATGGCTTTTGTTAAACGCATAGTTGGCAAATCCGACGATCTCTTCAAACAGTTCCCTTGCGGCACTTTCATCCACCCCGTGCTTTTCCGCACCGGCAAGGAACGCTGCCCGTTCGTTTTCAAGTACATCCAGCTTCTTTTTGGATATGGCACGACGCACCACGTCCGCACGTCCCAGCGTATAGCCGGCTACAACCTGGAATATCTGCATAACCTGTTCCTGATAGACGATACAGCCGTTGGTCACGTCCAAAATCGGTGCCAGAAGCGGCGTTGCATACCGAATCTTCGACCGGTCCCTGCTGTTCTCAATATATTTCGGGATCGAGTCCATGGGACCGGGCCGGTACAGAGCAATGGAAGCGATAATATCGTCAATACGCTGTGGCTTCATCTGCATCAGCGTCTGACGCATTCCGCCGGATTCCAGCTGAAAAACGCCGTCCGTTTTTCCGGCGGAGATTAGGTCAAAGGTACGTTTATCGTCAGTAGGTATGGCTGAAATATCAAAACCCGGATTTCGTTCCCGTATCTGGGATTCAGCCTGTGCAATGATGGTCAGATACCTAAGAGCGAGAAAATCGAATTTCAAAAGCCCCAGATCAGCCACCGTGTTCATATCGAACTGCGTAACCACGATCCCGTTATTCACCGCAAGAGGTACGTAATCGGAAACGGGACGTTCCGTAATCACAACACCGGCCGCATGGGTGGAGGCGTGTCTCGGCATACCTTCCAGTGCCATGGCCGTATCCACGAGCCGACGCACCTGCTCGTTTTCCTCATACATGGTTTTCAGAGGGGCCAGAGCTAGTGCATCCTTCAGTGTGATTCCGAGAGCACGGGGAATCAGCTTTGCCACTTCGTCTACGTCAGCGTAGGACATCCCCAGAGCACGTCCTACGTCACGGATAACGGCACGTGCCGCCATCGTACCGAAGGTAATAATCTGTGCCGTATGATCCTCGCCGTATTTGTCACGCACATATGCGATCGCTTCATCCCGGCGATCGTAGCAGAAATCAATATCAAAGTCAGGCATGCTGACGCGTTCCGGATTCAGAAACCGTTCAAACAACAGATCAAAGCGAAGCGGATCTACGTCCGTAATGCCGATCAGATAGGCAATCATGCTTCCCGCACCGGAACCACGGCCGGGACCTACCGGAATGCCTACAGATTTTGCATGATTTACAAAATCCCATACGATGAGGTAGTATTCACTGTACCCCATTTTTTCAATAACGGACAATTCGTACGCCATCCGCTGGCGGTAGGCGACCTCCGGATAAGAAGCATCAAGCTGAATATGTCCCGTGCGGATTCTTTCGTGAAAAGACCGTTCTGCAAGATCGGCCAGATATTTTCCGGGCTCCATACCGTTTTCCGGGCGGAAACGGGGCAGCTCCGTATGACCGAACGTGAAGTGAAAATTGCACATATCCGCAATTTTCACCGTATTTTCCAAAGCACCCGGGTAATCGGAAAACAGTTTTTCCATTTCCCACGTATTTTTATAGTAAAACTCGTCCGTTTCAAATCCGATCGGCCGCCCGTCTGTGATGACGTTATTCGTTTGGATGCACATGAGAATTGCCTGTGTATCAGCGTCTCCGCGTCGCAGATAATGAACGTCATTGGTGGCCACAAGGCCGATTCCCAATTTTTCGGAAATTTCCCGCACCGCACGGTTTACGGTTTTCTGCTCGGCAATTCCGTGATCCTGTATTTCCAAATAAAACCGATCTTTACCGAACAGGTCACGCATCAGTCGGGCATAATTTTCCGCCTCCTCATATTCACCGGAAACGATACAGCGGGGGATATAACCGGCAAGACAGGCAGAAAGCGCGATGAGTCCCTCGTGATGCTCTTTGAGAAGCTCCATATCAATACGGGGCTTGGAATAAAATCCCTCTGTATACGCCTTTGAGACCATGGAGATCAGATTCCGATAGCCGGTTTCATTCTCGGCCAAAAGGACCAAATGATAACTGGAGGAATCCAGATCATGGGTTTTATCAAAGCGGCTGCGGCGTGCCACATACACCTCACAGCCGATAATCGGCTTTATCCCTTCCTCTATACAGGCACGGTAGAAAGCAACCGCACCGTACATAGCCCCGTGATCGGTCAACGCAACGGCGGTGTGCCCCATCTCTTTTGCTATTTTCGGAATGTCCGCGATGCGGCAGGCACCGTCCAGCAAGCTGTATTCACTGTGCAGATGCAAATGTACAAACTGTCCCATAGCGGTCTCCTTATAATCTGGTATTTATTCGGTTACGGTTTTATCCCCATGGAAATTGCGAGATCCATGATTTTGGCAAGGCGATGGCTGACGCCGGATTTCGTAATCGGCGGCTCGTGTGCGTTGCCCAATTCTTTCATGGACATCTGGCTGTATTGCAGACGAAGCACGGCCGTCTGGTAAAGAGTGGGCGGAAGGCTCTGCAGTTTGCCGGATTCCTTCAGTGCTGAAATCACGCTTATTTGCTCTTCAGCCGCCCGAAGCGATTTGTCGATGTTTGCAGTATCGCAGTTCACCTGGCGATTTACGTTATTGCGGAACTCCCGTTCGATCCGGGTGTTCATAAAATCAAAAGCCGCCGCATTGGCACCGATATAGGCGAGGAAATCAGCGATAGCCTCGCCATCTTTCAGATAGTATATATAGTGCTTTTTACGCTGTGTGCAGCGGCCGCTTATTCCCTGCTCCGTAAGGATTTTGTCAAGGACTTCGCACTCTTCGCGTGTTTCAAAGGAAAACTCCAGATGATTTCTTTTGGACGGATCAGTGACGGAACCGAACAGCAAAAACAGGCGTGCTATGAAATGCGGCAGACAGGAAGGACATTTGCACCGCTCTGCCGCAGAACGGATTGCATCCGGCCGCATTACAGAAGACAATGCGGCAATGGCATCCGCATCTTTAACGGAATAGGCACAGCATTTCTTCTTTACAGGAAGGGACGCAAGCGTATCACGCAGTGCATCCGCATAGGATTTTTGAATCGTATCTTGTGTCATTTTCTCATGATTCCGGGATGTAAATGATCTCCGGTTCTATATTAATTCCGTGAAGACGGTAAATTTTTTCCTGAATCAAACCAATCAGTGTGAGCACATCGACCGCACTGGCTCCGCCGGTGTTAATGACAAAACCAGCGTGTTTCTCGGAGACTTTAGCTCCACCGACGGAAAGGCCCTTCAAGCCTGCCTCTTCGATCAACTGCCCCGTGAAATAGCCGGGATAGCGCTTGAACGTACTGCCGGCACTGGGATATTCCAGTGGCTGCTTCTCTATTCGACGCCGCATCAGTTCTTCCATTTCGGAATGGATTTTTTCAGAGTCACCGTCAGACAGACGGAAGGATGAAGCCAGAATCACCCATTCCGGGTGCTCTTTGTAAATGCTGTGTCTGTATGCGAAGGAATGCTCCTCTGCTGTCAGTGTCCCGAATGTGTCATTTTGGGTGTCATAGTACGTACTCTCCAAAAGGACCTGGGCCATTTCCCCGCCGTACGCTCCGGCATTCATAAATACAGCACCGCCCACGCTTCCGGGAATTCCGTGCGCGAAAGCAAGACCTGAAAGCGATGCATCACAGGCAAACTTCGCAAGGGCAGTCAGCGATACGCCGGCACCGGCCGTTATCACATTTCGGTTTTGACTAAGTTCCTTCAGAGATGCGGAAGATACCATTGCCCCGCGAAAACCTGCATCGGAAATCAGCAGATTGCTTCCACGGCCGATCATCTGCGTTTTTATGCCAAATTGCCGTGCAAGGCAGAAAACGAAACGCAAAGCATCGCAGGATTTCGGTTCAATATAAAAATCAGCAGCACCGCCAATACGAAAAGAAGTATACGGTGCCATAGGCTCATTACATCGGACGACCACATCATCCCGTTGTTCCAAATTACGCAAAAATAATGTCCGTTCTTTCTCCATAACAACTGACCTCATTTCTCGGTTATACGCAGCAACAGTGCAGGAAGCTCCCGTATATCATCTATAATATACGGAATATCCCGTCCGCGTGTATTCCGACTTCCGCTACGGTCCAGCCAGACGGCATCCATTCCCGCCAGAATCGCTCCGTCCATATCCGAAGTAAGCGAATCCCCCACAACCAGATACCGGGACGTATCCGCATCACCGACCGACTGCATTACGTGGTTAAAAAAAGCGGACGACGGTTTTTCGGCACCTATTTTTTCGGAAATAAAAACGTCCCGAAAGTACGGCTCAAGTCCAGATCCGATAAAACGGGATCGCTGCGGCTTGTAGCTTCCGTTTGTGATAATATACATCGGATAGGCTTCGCTGAGGTTTCGGCAAACGTCGAGAGCACCCGGCAAAAGAAACCGCTGCTGACCGATCATAGAAAAATACGACCGACTGATTTTTTTTGCTAAATCAGTATTGGAAATACCCATCTCATCAAGCAAAAGTTCATACCGGAGATCCTTCAGCCGTTCGCGCGTTACTTCTTTTCGCTCCAGTTTCCGCCATAAATCGTCGTTGATTTCGTGATACCGTTTGTAAACAGCCGGGGTTACCGGAATTCCCAAAGCGGAGAAAACGGCATAAAACGCCGTTTCCTCCGCGCGGTCAAAATCAAACAGTGTATTATCGGCATCCAGAAGCAAGTATTTGTAGACTGCCATTACTTTATAAAGAAGCGGCGATACGTCTTCTTGCCTTTTTTCACGATTACGCCGTCGCCCTTCAGCTGCTCTTCCGCAAGCGTCGCATCAAAACGCTCTACCTTATCGTCACCGACAAGAATACCGCCCTGCTGGATCAGCCGTTTGGCCTCGCCCTTGGAAGGTGCCATTTTACCAATAACCAGAAGATCGGCAACCTGCACAGTGCCTTCCTTCAGGTCGGCTGCGGTGAGTTCGGTTGCAGGCATATCTGCGGAGGCACCGCCGCTTACAAACAAAGCCTTTGCCGCACTCTGTGCCTTTTCCGCCTCCTCTTCCCCGTGAACCAGTTTGGTCAACTCGTAAGCAAGAATTTCCTTTGCCGTGTTCAGCTGGCTTCCTTCCCAGGAGTCCATAGCGTCAATCTGTTCCAGGGGCAGGAACGTAAGCATGCGGATACACTTGAGCACGTCGTCGTCGCCTACGTTACGCCAGTACTGATAGAAATCGTAGGGAGAGGTCTTATTAGGATTCAGCCAAACGGCACCGGAGGCCGTCTTGCCCATCTTTTTGCCTTCCGAATTGAGAAGAAGCGTGATGGTCATGGCGTGTGCGTCTTTGCCCAGTTTACGGCGGATCAGCTCCGTACCGCCCAGCATATTGGACCACTGGTCGTTTCCGCCGAACTGGAAGTTGCAGTCGTAATTCTTATACAGGTAATAGAAGTCGTAGGACTGCATGATCATGTAGTTGAATTCAAGGAAGGACAGACCCTTCTCCATACGCTGCTTATAGCACTCCGCACGAAGCATATTGTTTACGGAGAAGCAGGCACCCACTTCACGAAGAACCTCGATGTAGTTAAGATCCATCAGCCAGTCAGCGTTGTTCACCATCTGTGCCTTGCCTTCGCCAAATTCAATGAAACGCTCCATCTGCTTTTTGAAGCAGTCGCAGTTGTGCTGAATCGTTTCTCTAGTCATCATGGAACGCATATCCGTACGTCCGGAAGGATCCCCGATCATGGCAGTGCCGCCGCCAATCAGGGCAATAGGACGGTTGCCGGCCATCTGCAGTCTCTTCATAAGGCAAAGTGCCATGAAGTGACCAACGTGGAGAGAATCGGCCGTAGGATCAAATCCGATATAGAAAACGGCCTTTCCGTTATTGATCAGTTCCTTGATTTCGTCTTCGTTGGTCATCTGCGCAATCAGACCGCGTGCTTTCAGTTCGTCAAAAATAGTCATGTCATATCCCGGCGTAACGCCGGCTCCTTTGTAAATAATTTATTTATTATTGTTTTCAATCATTTCACGTGCGGCATCCCGCTGCATGTCGGTTACGGAAACGCCGCCAATGATCCGTGCGATTTCAGCAACGCGCCCGTCCGCATCCAACACTTCCACAGCACTTTCCGCCCGATCATTTACAACAGATTTCCGAATCCGCAGATGGGAATCAGCCAATGCGGCAATCTGGGGAGAGTGGGTAACGGAGATCACCTGCACCGTCCCGGAAAGTTCCTTCAGTTTCATACCGATTTTTTCGGAAGTACCGCCGGATACACCGGCGTCGATCTCGTCAAACACCACCGTGCCCGCACCGCGTTTTGTATTGAGTACGCAGCAAAGCGCCAGCATCACCCGGGACATTTCACCGCCGGAGGCGATTTTCGCAAGGGGCATGGGCGGCTCGCCGGGATTCGTTGAGATGAGGAAGGAAACGTCATCCGAGCCGTGCGGTCCGAAATCTTCTGTACCGCTGCTGTCGAACCGTCTTCGGACGTCCACAACAAAGCGGACCTTCGGCATATCAAGATAAGAGAGAGTATCACACACCTCACGGCTGATCTTTTCTGCCGCGTCACGTCGGATTTGTGAAAGCGCACCGGCAGCTTTGGAAAGCGCTGCACTAAGGCCTGCGATCTCGGATTCCAATTCTTCTATCCGGTCCTCGCCTTTTGAAAGATCCGAAAGCTTTGCTGCCGATTCCGCACGGAACGTAAGAATGGCCTCGATGGTTTCGCCGTACTTTCTTTTCAGCCTTTCGATCAGACTGAGACGTGCTTCGATGGTATTAAGCTGTGCCTCGGGATTTGTGATTTCACTGTCACTGATGAGTGCATAGGCGGTTTCACCTATATCCGCAATCTCATAGCGGTAATTCTCCAGCCGAACGGCCAACTCCTCCGCTTGCGGCATCACGTCTGCAAGCTGACGCAATGCAGCGGCCGATTTCTGCAGAAGAACGGCGGCAGACACGCCTTTATCGTTTTGAGAAAGTGCGTGATACACGAATCCGGAATACTTTTGAATACGCTCAATGCTTTTGATTTTTGTGCGGAGAACTGACAGTTTCTCGTCTTCCTGCGGATCCGAAAGTTTGGCACTGTCGATCTCCTTCACCTGATATTCAAGAATATCGGACAGCATGTTTTTCTGCCGCAAAGAATTTTTCAATTCATCCAGTGCCGCACGGTAACGCATCCACTTCTTATAAAGTTCCCCATACTCGGTCTGAACCGCTTCCGCCTCCGCATACTCATCCAGCATAGCAAGATGAAAAGATTTATCCAGAAGACTGCGGGATTCGCTCTGGGACTGAATACCGATAAGTGCAGGGCCAATCTCCCGAAGGAGCGACAGCGGCACACTGCGTCGGTTGAGCTTTACGGTAGAACGTCCATCAGCGGTCAGTGTTCGCTGAACTTCTATCTCGCCGTTTTCGTCCGGTTCAATGTCACATTCATCCGGCAAAGAGGCTTTGTCTATATTGGAAAAAACGGCGGAAACAAGAGCACGTTCCTCCCCGGTACGGATCATCTCGCGCTGAAACTTTCCGCCGGTAATCAAAGACAGACTGTCGATCAGCACCGATTTTCCCGCACCGGTCTCACCGGTGAGTACGGTAAACCCGTCGGTAAAATCAATATTTACCCTCCGAGCTACGGCGATGTTTTCAATGTATAGTGACTGCAGCATATTCGTTTATTCAGCAGCAATCTTCCGTAAGCGTTTGCAGATACCGGATGCGGCTTCCGTGCTGTGAGCAATAATAATGATCGTATCGTCGCCGGCAACGCACCCCAGAATATCTTCCTCATGCAGCGTATCGATTCCGGCGGCCACTGCGTTGGCCATCCCGGGATACGTTTTGATGACGATATCGTTCATGGCACAGTCCACGCTTTTGATAGATCCGGTCAGGGCTTTTGAATACACGTGCTGACCGTCGTGCACACCGGTCTTAGGAAGCACGTATTTGTAATTACCTGACTCACACATGACCTTTGACAGCTTCAGCTCACGAATATCACGGGAGATCGTGGCCTGCGTAACGTCAAAGCCCTCCCTTTTCAGCTGATCGATCAATTCTTCCTGGGTTTCAATATCGTGTGCTGCAATGATCTCCATAATTTTGTTGTGTCGTTTCGATTTCATATAATCCTCCGAGCGATATGTATTTTTCACACGGGTCCATCGTATTATGAAAGTTTTCTTCTAAGGGCACTGAGCGAGCCGCCCTTCTTTATGCGAATCAGCGGAATCCGGCAGGAAGAATGGGTAATCCGTATACAATCGTTTTCCTGCAGGGACATGGACTCTCTGCCGTCCTCGGAGAGATAGATCACATTTCCGTTGCTTTTAATATTTCGTATTTCAAGTACGGAGTTTCCGGAAAAGATAATAGGATGATTATTCATCGTCTGCGGACAGATGGGCGTTGCACAAATGCAGTCAAGTCTAGGATCAAGTACCGGGCCGCCTGCCGCCATGGAATAAGCCGTTGATCCGGTAGGCGTAGACAAAATCATACCATCCGCATAGCAGTGCTCCACCAGTTCACCGTCGCAAACCAGGGCAAAATACAAAAGACGCGGAATCGGGCCGTTGGTAAGGACCACGTCGTTCAAAGCCGGGGCGGTAAATGTAAGGATACCCTCGCCTCGGTGCACTTCAACGTGTAGCATCATTCTCTCTTCGATAGTGCCCACGCCGGCAAGCACTTGATCCACCAGTTCCAGCTCACCGATCTCTATCTCAGCCATGTATCCAAGACGGCCGCAATTGATAGCAACGATAGGGATGCCAAGACCAACACTGCGGTGAGCTGCCTGGATTATCGATCCGTCCCCGCCCAAAACGAATATCACGTCAGCTCCATCCATAAGGGCACTGTCATCCTCGAAATACGCACACTCCGCAATAGGAGAAAGGAACTCCCTGCAAGCTACATCCGAGCGAATTACGCATCCGGCCTCTTTCATGCGGAGGATCAGTTTCTGTACCAGTACAGGATCGATTTGCTTTGAAAGATTCGGAAGCAAAACTACATTTTTCAGCACTGTATTCAACGTTTCACCAACTCATTTAATTGTTTTTCGAAATCATCAAAGTGACACGCCGTGTTACTTCGTTTGCAGAACATAAGATATTCCCTATTTCCGTCCCCGCCCAAAATCGGTGATACCATCAGTTTTTCCGGCATCATACCAACAGAAACGGCACATTCTGCCACACGCCTGACAGCGGCAGCATGCATGGAAACGTCACGGACGATTCCACGGTGATCCAATGCAGCACGGCCACATTCAAACTGCGGCTTCACAAGCCCGATGTATATTCCCTCCGGCACGAGGACGGAAGCGATATTTTCAAGCACGTACGTCTGTGAAATGAAGGATAGATCCACCACGGCAATATCACAAAGTACACCCAGGGAAACGGGCGACAGCGTGCGGGCGTTGAACTTTTCCATGTTAACAACGCGCAAATCATTTTTCAGCGATTCATGAAGCTGTCCGGAGCCGGAATCTACCGCAAAAACCTGCTTGGCCCCCCGCCGTAAAAGGCAATCGGTAAACCCGCCCGTGGAAGCACCCACGTCCACGGCGGTCATTCCCGATACGTCCACAGAAAAAGTCGTTAAAGCAGCTTCCAGCTTCATACCGCCCCGTCCGACAAAGGGATAGGGTTCACCGGTGACCGCAATCTGTGTGCCTGGCGATTCTTCAACGGGGTAAGAAACCTTAGTGACGGTCTTGCCGTCAACCGTTATAAAACCGCCCTCAATCAGTTTTTGTGCATGAGTCCGGCTTCTCGCCAGACCGCTTGCCGCAAGATAAGCATCTAATCTCATACAGTTCAACCTGTTTTTACGGAAGAGGAATTATAAATGGGATAGCTATTCCGAGAAGCGCCCCCATAACAACCTGCAACGGCGTGTGTCCGATCAGTTCTTTCAGCCCTTCTTCCGTCCGTGCCTGATCCCCGGAGGTCAGATCCTCCAATAATTTATTGAGAATTTTGGCGTGCTCTCCCGTCGCCCTTCGGACACCGGCTGCGTCATACATTACGATGGAGGCAAGAATCAGCGAAATGGCAAAAAACGGAGATCCGACACCGTACACGCGTCCTGCAGAAATACAGAGAGCGGCCACAGTGGAAGAGTGGGACGACGGCATTCCGCCGGAGGCAAAGAGCAGAGACAGATCCAATCTTTTCTCACGCACAAGGGCGATCAATATCTTTAAAAACTGTGCGGCAAAATAGGAAACCACACCGCACACCAGCATGTGATTGGAAAGAGCTTCAGAAATCAAACTCATGAATTTAATACTCGCAATACAATATTAGTAAGAACGCTGAAGCAGATGATCAGCAAGGTCACAGAGAATCCCGGCACCGTCGTAGCCGGAAAGAGCGTTCTTTGCGTTCTCAGTACATTCCGACGCCAGTTTTTCTGCCTCAGGAATGGAAAGAAACGACAGAATGGTTTTCTTATCGTTTTTGGCATCACTTCCAACCGGCTTTCCTAGCGTGGCGGTATCGCTGCGCACGTCCAGCAGATCGTCTACGATCTGGAATGCAAAACCGATACCGGCTGCATAGCGGGCAATATTTTCCTCATCGGCGGCCGCAGGATTCTCACAAGCAGCATAATAACCGAGCAGACAAGCCGTTTTGATCAAAGCTCCCGTCTTCATCTGCTGGAGACGGACGAGTTCCTCATAGGAGCCGCACGTGTCGGAAAGATCGTAAAACTGACCGCCCGCCATGCCCAAAGCTCCGGCCCCCTGGGCCAACGCTTTTGCAGCCAGCACGCGTGACCGATCTGAAACGTACGGATTGACAAGAGCAACCTCAAAGGCCTGCGTCAGAAGCGTATCCCCCGCCAGAAGTGCATTGGCTTCACCAAACGCACGGTGACAGGACGGCTTTCCGCGCCGCATGTCATCATTATCCATGCACGGCATATCGTCGTGCACGAGCGAATAGCCGTGAATCATCTCTATAGCACAGGCAAACGGAATGGCTCTCTCCACGTCCCCGCCGAACAAGCGGCAGAATTCAATGGTCAAAAAGGCGCGAATACGCTTTCCGCCGCCGAGTGTGGCGTATCTCATAGCCTCTGAAAGCATGGTATCACCGGAATAGGTTTCGGACAAATAATGCTGCAGTGCCTCCTCCGTTAGTGACGCATTTTCTGCAAGTGCTTTCTTTAAATGGGTCATTTTCTTATTTCCCTCCCTGCATGGGCGGCATATCCTGCTCTTTGAGCGTTCCGTCCTCGCCTACCGTAAGAATCTTCACACGCTGCTGTGCATTATCAAGCCGTGTGTTGCAAAGCCGAACCAGCGCCACGCCTTCTTCATAGAGAGAAAGAGAAACATCAAGCGGTGCGTTGCCGCTTTCCAGCAAATGCACGATTTCTTCCAGCCGTGCAATAGCCGTTTCAAAGGTCATGGATTCATCTATTTTCATGGTGCTATATCCTCATCAATCGTTAATCATTCACATGCTGCCGTACGTCACGCACTTCGGCATCCGCCTCGCCGTCAGCCAAACGTAAGGTGATCTTATTGCCCACGCGAAGCTGTACAGTTTTTTTCACGATCGTACCTTCGTTATCGTAGACGGCGGAAAAGCCGCGGGAGAGAACGGAGAGCGGATTTAAAGCCTCCAGTTTTCCCACAACGCTGCCCAGACGGGCACTTCGCAGAGTCAGCTGCGTGCCGGCAGAAAGAGACAGACGTTCTGCCATGGAAGCCACGAGCATACGCTTGTCGTCCAGGAAATTCATTGGATTCGTCAGTGCGCGGGAAACGGAAAGACGGTCAAGGTGTTCCTTTTTTCTCGTGATGATCTGCGAAAGCACCGCATTTTCCCGGGAAATAATGTTGTTGATCTTCCGCTTCAGTTCTTCCGTTTCCGGCAAGGCAAGTTCAGCCGCTGCTGACGGGGTAGGTGCACGGAGATCGGCGGCGAAATCACAGATGGTAAAATCCGTTTCGTGACCGACAGCGGAAATGACCGGTATCCGTGACGCCGCTACCGTGCGTGCAAGCGTTTCATCGTTGAAGGCCCACAGATCTTCCAGAGAGCCGCCGCCCCGTCCGATAATGATCACGTCTGCACTGCCCGTCTCGTTGAAATAGCGGATGCCGGAAATCAATTGAGCCGGTGCATCCGGGCCCTGCACGAGCGACGGAAACAGAGCAAGTTTAGCATAAGGAAACCGCCGCCCCGCCACGTGAATCATATCCCGTACAGCTGCACCGGTAGCAGAAGTGATAATGCCAACTCTTGTGGGGATTTTGGGAATCTTTTTTTTGCGTGCGGGGGAAAACAGGCCTTCTGCCTCCAATTTTTTCTTCAGCTGTTCGAAGGCAATATACAAAGCCCCCACACCGTCCGGTTCCAGGCTATCGGCGTAAAGCTGATACTGCCCGTCTCGCACAAAAGCCGAAACGCGGCCATGGGCAATCACCTTCATGCCATCTTCGGGCATGAATTTCAATTTTCCCGCACTGGAACGGAACATAACGGAACGGATCAGACCGCCATCATCTTTCAAAGTGAAATAAAAATGTCCCGTACCATAATGGTTTTTGAAATTGGATATTTCCCCTTTCACGTACACATCCGTAAGTGGTGCGGTAGAATCAATCACACCTTTTATGAATTCGTTCAGCTGCGTTACGGTAATGGCAGACGCAAAACGGCCGGCATCCGTAATCTGCACAACGTCCGTCATCCGTTTTTCACCGCCGTTTCTGTAAACTTATCATTCTGCAATCTGTACCGTGCAAGAAAAGCCGCACCGACAGCATTATCGGAAGAATACTGGGGCTCTGCAAAAGCGGAGTTTTCATCCGCCAGCATCTTCTTAATTCGGTCGCAGCTCATAACACCGCCAGCATACAGAATGGGAATGTCGTCGTACATGGCACGCACTCCTTCTCGCATAGCGGCAAGGGTAGCACCAACGGCACGAAGCACGTAGGCACTCACAAGTGCCGTATCGCTTGTAGAAGTATACAACTGCACCGCTTTGTTTTCAAGGCCGGACAGGTTGCACCACGTTCCGTCTACGGATGCTTTATACGACGGAAATTTCCCGCCGTACGTATCCGCCAGTTTTTCCATCACTGCTCCGGCAGGAAAGGAAAGCCCCATGGCAACACCAACGCGGTCAATAGACTGACCTGCGTTGATATCCTTCGTTCCGCCGATTTTCTCAACTGAAAAAACCGTTTCGGCAGATTTACGTACGTACAGAATCTCCGTAGTACCGCCGGAAACGTGAAAAGTGGCAAAATCACGGTCCATCCACTCTTCTCTGTCGGCCGAGAAAAGAGCCGCCATAATATGCCCTGCCTGATGCGAAAACCGATACACGGGAACGGAAAGCGAAGCCCCCATCATTTCTGCAGCTGAAACACCGCTGAGAAAGCACGGCATGTAGGATCCTTCCACATCCCGGGGCTTATCGGAAACACCAACGGCTGCAATTTCGGCATCCTCGGTCAGTTCGGACAACGTCTCTCGGAGAGCCTGCGCCGCTTGCTGCAGCTGTTTCACGTGATGAAACACCGCATCGCTTTGCCGCAAGCCACGCTCACCTTCAGCCACCGGAAGAAGCTTTTTGTAATTTAGATATACAGTACCGTCCGCCCCGCAGAGCGAAACAGACGTGGTGTAGTTACTGGTATCGACACCGCAAAAGAGTCTTTTCTTCACTTTGCGTCCCCGCCGGCAGATTCACCAGTGTCCCCACCGATTAAGCCGTTTTTACGGGCAATCTGGTTCAGGATACCGTTTATAAAAGCCGGTGCCGCATCATCGTCGTATATTTTTGCAATTTCCACGGACTCGTTGATGGCAGCTTTTGCCGGCACGCCGCCCCATGTCATTTCGTATACAGCAAGGCGAAGCAGTGTACGCGTAACTGCCGCCATACGGGAAAGTTTCCACTTATGGGCGCACTCCGAGATCCAGGCATCAATCTCCTCCCGATTCTCGACGGTTCCGAAAAAAGTATCCCGGATGTATGCACTTTCTTTTATATCGGCTGCTGCCAGACTGTTCTTGAATATTTCAGATGAGGAGTTGTCTGCGTGAAACTCGTTTTCAAAAAGAATCTGAAAAACAATTTCTCTTTCCGCATGTCTTGTCATATGTCAGATCTGTGCCGCATTGCGGCAAATCCTTTCGGAAATTTTCTTTCGTCAGCGTATCATCACATATGGATACACGTCTCTGCATATTATACATTTTTTTCACAGAAAAGTCAACAATCCCGTGCGAAATATTCATGTATATTTCCCTGTTTTATGCAATACGAAGTCGCAAAACGCCTGGCAATATGAAGCAGTCATAGAAAAGGAACACTTTGCGCATAGTAATGCAAAAGAGATTATGCGCAAGAACTGTATAACGAAGAACGGACAAAGGGATGAATATACATGATACGAATAACAAAACGGCAGAAACATCTGGATGCCGTTATAAAATTTTTACTGATTGCCGCACTGTTCATCAACCACGTGCATGCAACTGCTCCTATTAAATGGGTAGATTTTAACGTGACGTCCGAAGCCTTACAGGATGCAATGAAAGCTGACATAGCCGCACATGGCACGGATGCACCGCTCAGCTGGATAGAATTACTTTCAGCACTTGCAGTAAAATACGGCGGTGATTTCAAGAGGTATAAGGAGGCAGACCTCGCCGATGCAGTACAGGCACATTCGGAAGGGGCATCCTTTTCCTGCATTGCCAAAAACGAAAAACTGTTCGGTTATTATTGCAGAGCCTATGGAGCTGTATTGGACGGCATGCTTGGCGAGTATACGGAAATCTCCGCATCCGGTGAACAACACACCGGATACGGCCTACTCGCCTTTTCTCCAATCGCCAAAGGATACAGTTACAGCCACTACGACGATTTCGGCGCATCACGTTCTTACGGTTACAAACGGCATCATCTTGGACACGACCTTATGGGCGCGGTAGGCACGCCCATCATTGCCGTAGAGGCCGGGTATGTGGAGGCCTGCGGCTGGAATCAGTACGGCGGCTGGCGAATCGGTATACGCTCCTTTGATGGAAGACGATATTACTACTATGCTCATTTGCGAAAAAATCACCCATACTGCGACATTTACGAAGGAAAGATTGTAGACGCAGGTGAGGTGATTGGATATCTCGGGATGACAGGATACAGCAAAAAGGAAAACACGAACAACATCGACGTTCCGCATCTGCATTACGGTATGCAACTCATTTTTGATCCGGAGCAAAAAGACGACTGGAATCAGATCTGGATCGACATGTATGAACTTACGAAATTTCTGTCGCAAAACAAAAGCACGGTATCTAAGAATCAAGATGGAGAGTTTTTTGCAAACACCGTCCGCCTCCCCCGCGCCTTCTGGGATTGATCCGCCATACAAATGAATTTTTTGTAAAATCGTTTTCAAAGCAAGAAAATATGATTTTCACACTTGCAATTTCTTTCATTTCGTGCTATGCTGAAAAGTAAGAAATTGAAAGAGAGAATAGTTTTGAAAAAACAACAATGCAGTGTTTTCAAAAAAATCGTTTCACAGGGATGCCTGCTTTATACCGGCATCACCCTTCTGCTCTATACCGGAGGTATGATCGTATCCGATATAGAGAGGGCGTGGATCCCCACCATAGGCATGATGTATATGGTTCTAATCTTTTCCCTGCTTCTTGCGGCTGCAAATGTCCTCGTTCTTAACGCAAGGTTTCACGGATTTATAAAACTGCTCCTGCACTATGCCGTTACGACGCTTGTGTTTTACGTAGTATTTATCTTTTGGAGCGGATTTTACAAACGGGGGGCTTCCATCCTGACGATTCTCTTGCTGTTCACGTTCGTTTACTGTATATGCGCACTTGTTTACTGTGGTGTTCGTTATATCAAAGGGAGCCGGGATAACAAAAAAACCGGGTACGAATCCCAGTTTTCAACAAAAAACTAAATAAAAATCCACCCGCATAGCGGGTGGTATTTCAGTTTCGGGCATAGCCCTAATACTACAGGCTACGCACAAGTGCGTCTTTTATTGGCCTGTCAGCCATGCATTTGTTACGAAACCCCGCTCAAGCGGGACTAAAAC